>DASRDO010000096.1:0-110083 GCA_035652555.1 Steroidobacteraceae bacterium
GGCAGGATACTGTGGCGGAGCTGCTCTGTGTTTTACGTAAAAAAACGAGCCAGTGACCTTGCGCCGACCCTCGCGACGATCGCCGGCGGCGTCGCAACCGCTCTCGCCATCGCGACGGCCATCGAATGCCACCAATACGCCACGTCCGCCCGTCCCGGCGTAAGTTGGACGCCGTCACTCATCTATGGAGCCGTTGTGTGGTTCTGGTGGGCGGGAGTCGCGTTGGGATTGTGGAAGATCTCGCTGCGCCGGCCGGCTATTTGGACCGTCTCTCTCAAGAATACCGTCGTGCAGATCCTGATCGCGGCGGTCATCGCGGGCGCCCATCTGTACGCCATGCGAATGACCGTTCACCAAATAGTCGGGTATTGGCCCTATCTCGGCGAGATCGGCTACGACCAGGCAGTGACGTTCAGTACGCAGCGCATGAGCCTGGAAGGACTCCTGTACGTGATCCTCTGGGCGACGTGCGCAGCGGTACGCTTGCAGATCGCACGGCAGCAGCAGGCGCTGCAGCTTGCCGAACTGAAGCAGCAGCTCTCATCGGCGCACTTGCGGGCACTGCAGATGCAGCTCAAGCCGCATTTTCTCTTCAACACCCTCAATGCCATCACGGCGCTGGTGGAGCTCGGCAGGCAAGACGAGGCCGTCAGCACTCTTTCGCACCTCAACGCGATTCTGCGCTCCACCCTCACGCAGCAGGTCCCCGAGAAAGTGCCGGTGGCGCAGGAGCTCGCCGTCATCGAGAACTACCTCGCCATCGAGCAGATCCGGTTTTCAGACCGCCTGCGGGTGGAGATGCACGTCGATTCCGACGCATTGGACGGGCTGATGCCATGCTTTCTCTTGCAGCCCATAATCGAGAATGCCATTCGGCATGGTATCTCACAGCTCGAGGGCACTGGCACCGTGCGCACTGCGATCGAGCGTGCGAATGGACAGCTTCGCATCTGCGTGCGAGACAACGGGCCAGGGCTCCGTAACAAGTCGAGTGCCAAAGGTCATGGAGTTGGTCTGCGTAGCACGGCGGATCGGCTCGAGCACTTCTATCCCGGCGGCTATGAGTTTTCGTCCGGGGAGCTCGAGTCGGGAGGCTTCGAAGTGTCGATCAGGATTCCGTACGAGCGCGCGCTGGCATGAGCTTCAGAGCTATCATCGTGGATGATGAGCCGTTGGCGCGTGAAAGGTTGCGTCGGCTGCTCGCCGCGGACGCCGAGATCGAGGTGGTAAGAGAATGTCGCAACGGTGGTGAGGCAATCACCACGCTCAGGCAAACATCCGTCGATCTCGTTCTACTCGATATCGAGATGCCAGGCATCAATGGCTTCGCGGTCATACGGGAGATTGGCGCGGAGCAGATGCCGGCGGTAATTTTTGTCACCGCGCACGACAGCTACGCCGTGAAGGCGTTCGAGGTTCAAGCGCTCGACTACCTGATGAAGCCCGTCGAGCCGCAGCGGCTGCGGGAGGCGGTGGGCCGCGTGAAGGATCGACTGCGCTCCAGGGCGGGCGGCGCACCAGAAATTCAGCTGCGGACGCTGCTGGAGAAGCTCGAGAGCCGTACCTCGCCGCAAAAGACTTATGGCGAGCGTCTGCTGGTACCGCACGGCATCAAGCAGGTCTTCGTGAGGGTGGACGAGATCGATTGGATCGAGGCGGCGGACTACTACGCCGTTCTCCACGTGGGGAGCAAGATCTACACACTCAGGCAAACGATCAAACAGCTCGCCCAGCAGCTCGACCCGAAGCGGTTCGTCCGCATACACCGCTCTGCCATCGTGAACCTCTGCCGTGTCAAAGAGATCATCCATGAAAGTGTCGCGGAAAACTGGGTCGTCTTGTCCGCCGGACAGAAAATCAAAATGAGCAAAGGCGGCCGCAGAATGCTGTTGCAGCGGAGTGACTTGGGAAGGGAATGAGCCGGTGCGCCGCGCGGAGTGAGTCCCCACCCAATAGAAACCTTTGGGAAGTCGCCTCGAATCAGCAGGTCAGAGCGACACTTCGCTGATCAGCACCACGGGCTTGGCATTCGTGTAATTCGGAATGTCACCCATGATCTCATCGACGTGCGGCCCAAACGCACGCTCGAATGCCTCGACTGAATCGAAAGTGAGATAGCCGATGGCGACGTACGGCGGCGCGGTGCCGGATTGCCCGGCATTCAGCCCACGGTCGGCGGCAATGCTCTTGCAGGCCGGGCCGCACAACCGCTGGACCATGGGCATGTGCTTGCCCGTGTAGTACGCCATGTCGAATTTGATGCCGTTGCCGTTGGGATAGAGCACTGCGACCCTGATCATGGCGGTCTCTCCGGTAGCTGGACGGAGGAGTCTGCCGCCGCTGCCGCTTTAAGTCCAATCGCGGGGCAGGTGTGTGCGCCGTTCGGGCAAAGTGTTCCATCCGCGTCACCGCTTTGTCACCGGGCGGTAACCGGGGCGCGACTGACTGTCGGCCGCGACCCCACTACCATCCCACGGTGTGTCCATCACACTCGATCAGCTGACCAAGCGCTACCAGGGTGTCCCCGTCGTCAACGACGTCTCGCTCGAGATCGGCGACGGCGAGTTCTTCGTTCTGCTCGGCCCGAGCGGCAGCGGCAAGAGCACGCTGTTGCGGGCAATAGCGGGGCTCTCCGGCTTGGATCATGGGCGCATCGCGCTGCATGGGCGCGATGTCACACATGTGGCGGCGCGCCGGCGTGGGGTGGGCCTGGTTTTCCAGAACTACGCTCTTTTCTGCCACATGACAGTGGCGGAGAACATCGAGTTTGCGCTGCGGGTGCGGCGCATGCGTGCCGCAGAGCGGCGGCAACGACGGCAGGAGCTACTACGGCTCGTGGCACTGGAGGGTATGGACGAGCGACTGCCGGCGCAGCTTTCCGGCGGACAGCAACAGCGGGTGGCCGTGGCACGAGCACTGGCGCACAAGCCGGAGGTGCTGCTGCTGGATGAGCCGTTCGGGGCGCTCGATGCCAAGATTCGCGAAGGGCTGCGGCGCACGATCCGGGAGGTGCAGCGGGAGCTCGGCATTACTACCGTCCTGGTGACCCACGATCAGGAAGAAGCCTTCGCCATGGCCGACAAGATCGGGGTCATGAACACCGGCCGCCTGCTCGAAACCGGCAGACCACAGGATCTCTATACCCGCCCGACAACCCGCTTCGTGGCGACATTCCTCGGCGCCGCCAACCTCATTCTGGCGCGCCAGGGGACGGACGGCCCCCGTTGGGGAGCGCGATCCCCTGGCCTCCATTGCCCGGGTGCCGTCATCGGAGCGCGCGAGCGGGAAGTCGTCGCGGTAGTGCGGCCGGAAGAGGTCGAGCTCGCGCGCTCGCACGAGGAGCTCTTCTCCTCGGACTACCTGGGACGTGGTGTAGTCGAAGAGGTGGTCTTCACCGGAGCCTTGGAGCGCACCCGCATTCGCCTGGAGGAGGCACCCGAGGTTCCGATCCTCGCTCACGCCAACGCGGAGGGTGCCGCTCTCCTCGAAGCAACGCGAGCGCAGTTCGAGCAACGCGCTTTCGCGATCAGCCCGGGCCAGGAGGTCACCATCGGCGTTCGGCGGGCGCACGTGCTGCCGACCCCGCTCTCCAGCTTTACGGTCTGCGCATCGAACGCCTCTGCTGCCGAGAGGCTCGCCGGGCACCCGTTGCTGCTGGATCTGTCTTCGCGCATGAAAACGCGGATCCGGCGGCATCTGGAGCCCACATTGGGAGAGGCAGCGCCGAGCCGAGAAACCGCAGCATCGCTGCCGGGAACGACCGTGATCGCCGCCCATCGTAATGTGGCATCGGATGCGATGTGGCTGTTGGAGCAGGGAGTGGAGGAAGTACTGATCCTGCCGGAGCACGCGCCCTCACTGCAGCGGGTGCTCATCCATTGGACCGACGAGTCCGCGCGCCGGGCAACGTTGGCCGCCTCTGCAAGCGTCCTGCGCCATATCGCGGCCGAAGCGATCTACGTGGACGTGCTCCCCGAGAAAACTGCCGCGGCAGAGCGATCGTTCGGTTTCCGGGATCTTCTCGATGCACGATCGGAGGCGCGTGTCGCGCACGGGCTGGAGATCAGGACCGAGCTGAGGTTCGGAGTCGCGGCGCAGGCGCTCACACAACTGCTCGACGAGTCGGCCGGGCACATGCTCATCCTGGGTATCACGAACGCCGCGCAACTCGCCGGCGAGCTCGCGGCGCTGCTCACGAATCCCCGCTGGCCGGTGCTGCTGGTCCATCGGGAGCACGAGGCGCTGGCGCGCAGCCGCTCTGCGGCCTGACCCATCATGAGAGAGGGGCAACCCACCGTCCTGCCCGGCTTCGGGCTGACGCTAGGCTTCACCACGTTCTTCCTGAGTGCCGTGGTGCTGCTGCCGCTTGCCGCACTGGCGCTGCTCGCAGCCTCCACGCCGCTCGACCAACTGCTCGATGCAGTGGCGAGCCCGCGAGCACTCGCCTCCTATCGGCTTTCATTCGGCGGAGCCCTGCTGGCCGCCTGCATCAATCTGGTGT
Organism: Steroidobacteraceae bacterium; assembly: GCA_035652555.1. Taxonomy (GTDB): domain Bacteria; phylum Pseudomonadota; class Gammaproteobacteria; order Steroidobacterales; family Steroidobacteraceae; genus 13-2-20CM-66-19. Next base: position 4,502 of record DASRDO010000096.1, read on the forward strand.
TCGGCTTCATCATCGCGTGGACGCTCGCGCGCTACGAATTCCCGGGGCGCAAGCTCATGGATGCGATGATCGACCTGCCGTTTGCCCTGCCGACGGCCGTCTCCGGCATTGCGCTCACGGCGGTCTTCGCGAACAACGGCTGGCTCGGCCGATACCTGGACATGGCCGGTATCCATGTTGCGTACACCCGCCTCGGCGTCATCCTGGCGATGACACTCATCGGGATGCCCTTCGCGGTGCGCACCGTGCAGCCCGCACTCCTCGAGGTCCAACGGGATCTGGAGGATGCGGCGGAGACGCTCGGAGCCGGGCGTTGGTACGTGTTCCGCAGAGTGATCGTACCCGCGGTGCTGCCCGCGATGCTCACGGGCTTTACGCTCGCCTTCGCACGCGCGCTCGGGGAGTACGGCTCGATCATTTTCATCTCGGGCAACCTCCCGATGAAGACCGAGATCACGCCGCTTCTCATCGTCATCCACCTGGAGGAGTTCGACTACCGGGGCGCGGCTGCTCTCGGCTTCGTCATGCTTGCCGCATCGTTCGTGATCCTTCTCGCGATCAACCTGCTGCAGGCCTGGGGACGGGATCGCATGGTCCGGAGGGGACAATGACGGCCGCCGGTGCTCAGCCTGGGTCACTGGAAGAGCTCGCCACCCGTCCGGGGCGGGAGACCCTGCTGAGTGCGCTGGCGCGCCGCAGCCTGATCGGCATCGCCGTCGCGTTCCTGGCCGCGCTCCTCCTGGCGCCGCTCGCGGTCGTGTTTGTCACTGCATTCGGGCACGGCGTTCAGGTCTACCTCCGGGCGTTTGCCGACCCTGACACGCAGGCCGCCATCCGGCTCACGCTCCTCACGGCCCTGGTGGTCGTGCCGGCGAACACGGCTTTTGGCCTTGCCGCAGCATGGGCGATCGCCAAGTTCGATTTCCGGGGCAAGAGCCTCCTCATCACCCTGATTGATCTGCCCATTGCCATCTCCCCGGTCATTTCCGGGCTGCTGTTCGTGCTGCTCTTCGGCATGCGGGGCTGGTTCGGCGCCTGGCTCGCCGCCAACGGGATCAGCATCGTCTTCGCCATACCGGGTATCATGCTCGCGACGCTCTTCGTGACCTTCCCCTACGTTGCGCGCGAGCTGATCCCGCTCATGCAGCAGCTCGGCAACGACGAGGAGGAGGCGGCCATCACTCTGGGCGCCGGGGCATGGATGACCTTCTTTCGCGTGACCCTGCCCAAGATCCGCTGGGGGCTGCTCTACGGAGTCATTCTCTGCAATGCGCGCGCCATGGGAGAATTCGGCGCGGTCTCGGTCGTCTCCGGCCACATCCGTGGATTGACGAATACCATGCCACTCGCGATAGAGGCTCTCTACAACGACTACGACTTCACCGGCGCGTTCGCAGTTGCCTCTCTCCTCACGCTGCTCGCAGTCGCGAGCCTGGTGTTGAAGTCGTTCGTGGAGCGGGCCGGGTACCGCCGGCGGTGATGACATGCTCGCCTCCCTTCGGCGCCGACTGACCTCGCTCTGGCCGGACCCGGCCAATACCAGCCTCGGCTGGTGGATGATCGCCGTGCATGTGGTGCTGGTACTGCTCGTCGGTGTCGGATTGTCAACCACGGCCATCAGCATGTTGCGCGTGCTCACCAACGAGCAGGGCAAAGCGCGTGTGCTCCTCGCCGGCGCCACGGCGCGGGAGGAAGTGCGGCGTATGACCGAGGATGCGCTGACTTCGGCGCGGGTCCTCGCACAGCGACCTACCTTGCAACGTCTGCTGGATCAGCACCAGAACGATGCGATCACTCCCTTTCTTCGGCGGTTCTGCGATACCTCCCAGCTCGATGCCTGCGCGGTCTTCTCCGACACGACGCTCCTCGCCGCGAGCGGGCCCGCGCTCGACTGGCGGGGGATCAGATCGGAAAGCGCCGAGCAGGGACCGACGTTCCTCGCTCTTCCCAACAATGAGCAGCTCGCCGCATTCGGGGCATTCGTCCCCGTCCCGGGACCGGGAGACGTGCGCATTTACGTGTTGCGGCTCCTCGACCCCCGCCTCGCACGCGAGCTGACACAGCGCGTAGGGACGCAGGTACGCTTCGTCAATTACCGCGAGTACAGTGCCGACCCGGTGAGCGCGCTCACGCCGCTTTATTCTTCGGCACTCGCCGACGGTCACTCAGCCGTCCGCCGCATCGACTCAATCGGGCTCTACGAGGCGAGCGTACCGCTCTTCGCATCGACCGGCGAAGCGATCGGATTCATCGATACCAACGTCCCCATCAGCCTCGTGGACAGCTCGACGACCCGGCTCATCCGCGAGCTCGTGCTGACGACCTTCATCCTCGCCGTATTCGCAGTGCTTGCAGGCGCGATTCTCAGCAGGCGGGTCATTCGGCCGGTCAAGGCGCTCACCGATGCCGCGGTACGTATCGGCCGCGGGGATTTCTCCGTATCGATTCCACCGGGCGGCGCTGCGGAGGTCGGCGCACTCGCCCAGACCATGGAGGAAATGCGGCGCAACCTCCTGGAGTTGATCGAGACCCTGCGGCGGCGCGAAGCCGAGGCCCAGGCTGGGAGGCGCGCCCGCGATTCGGTACTCGCCAACATCTCGCACGAGTTCCGTACGCCGCTCGCCGCCCAGCTCGCCTCCATCGAGCTGCTGCTCGATAACCTCGAGACGATGTCGTCCGACCAGCGCCGTGAGCTCACCGAGTCGCTGCAGCGCGGTACCCTCCGTCTCACCCGCCTGATCGACAATCTGCTGGAGAGCGTGCGCATCGAGTCCGGCCAGCTCGCGATACGCCACCAGCGCGTGGACCTTGGCGAGGTCATCGAGGACGCCCGGGCGCTCATGGGCTCGCTCTTACCCCTTCGCCATCAGCAGCTCGAGGTCAGCCTGCCGGAGGATTTGCCGGCGATCGAAGGCGATAAGCACCGCCTGACCCAAGTGTTCGTCAACCTGCTTGCGAATGCGAACAAATATGCTCCGGAGGGCAGCACCGTCCGCATTGGGGTGGGGCTCCAGAACGGCAGCCTCGATGCCTGGGTGGAGGACGAAGGACCTGGTCCCGAATCCGCTACCGCAGATGACATCTTCGCTCCCTTCCGCCGCGGTGCCGGTGAAGAGCCGGAGGCCGGCGGCCTCGGGCTCGGACTCTGGATCGTGCGCTCGATCGTAGAGCGGCATGGGGGTGCCGTGGCGGTGGAGCGGACCGGCAACGGCCGGACGCGGTTCACCGTCAGTCTGCCCGTGGAGGTCACCGCATGAAGGTTCTGGTCGCAGATGACGATCGTGATCTGCGCGACCTCGTCGGGTTCACCCTGACGCAGGCTGGATATCTCGTCATCAAGGCTGCGGATGGAACCGGCGCGCTGCGGTCGGTGGCGGAGGAAGCACCGGATCTCGTCATTCTCGACATCAACATGCCGGGAGCGAGCGGCTTTCAGGTTTGCGAGGCGGTCCGCCGCAACTCCCGCGTGCCGATCATGATGCTGACGGTTCGTGGCGAGGAAGAAGATCTCGTGCGCGCACTCGAGCTGGGGGCCGATGATTACCTCACGAAGCCCTTCAGTCCGCGCACCCTTCTCGCACGGGCAAAGGCGCTGTTGCGTCGAGCGGGTACGGAGGGTGCCTCGGTACTCTCGAATGGCAGACTGAGCCTGGATGCCGATGAGCACAGCCTCGGGATCGCGGATGCGCCGCCCATCCGGCTCACCAAGCTCGAGTTGCGGCTCCTGCAACTTCTGCTCGCGAACGCGGGACGTACCGTCAGCTCCGACCGTCTGCTGATCCACGTGTGGGGCCACAGAGGCTCGGGAGACCGGCAGCTCCTGAAGCAGCTCGTCCACCGCCTGCGGCAGAAGATCGAGCGTGATCCGGCAACCCCGCAGATCCTGCAGACTGCTGCGGGCGCGGGTTACAAACTGGTGACCGAATAGCGGTCCTAACCGCTCCGTCACTCGAGCTCGACTGACTCGTTACCCTGGCTGCCCTAACGTAAGGGGTGAGTGGCCGCGCATGGCGCAGCCGCGTTCTCTCACCCTTGCACAGGATAACGAAAACGTATGTTGCTTCGAGCCTGCGCTCTGCGCGTCGCCCCCCTGACCCTCGCAGCTGTCACGGTACCGCTGCTCGCCGCCGCCCCCGCCGCTCGTGCGCAGAACGCCGCGCAGGATTTGGCGCAACCCTCTGCACAGGCATCGGCCGACGATATCCAGAGCCTCGAGCGGCGGCTCAAAGCCGATGAGCAGAGGCTGCGCGAGCTCGAGCGCAGGCAACATGAGCCGGGGCGCTCGCTATCAAACGACAGTGGCGGCGTCCGTTGGGGACCCAGGGGCCTCGCCCTTGCGTCCGCGGACGGGTCGAACGTCCTCAGGCTCGGCGCCCTCGTTCAAGCCGATGGCCGTTACTTTACCGACAGCGCCACCTCATCAACCTCCAACACATGGCTGTTGCGCCGGGTACGGCCCATCCTCCAGGGCACCTTCGACGACATCTATGATTTCAAGCTGATGCCCGACTTCGGCGGCGGGAAGACGATAGTCCAGGACGCCTTCGTCGCTGCGAGATTCAAGCCCTGGCTGACGGTGACCGCCGGCAAATTCAAGCCTCCCGTCGGCCTCGAGCGGCTGCAGTCGGCCGCCGACAACCGTTTCATCGAGCGGGCGATGCCGACCGACCTCGTGCCCAATCGGGACATCGGCGTGCAGCTGGGCGGAGACCTAGCCGGTGGACGCGTCAACTATTCGGTCGGGCTGTTCAACGGAGTCGCCGACGGCACGAGCAGCGACAACAATCCCACGCCGGACTTCGGCAGTACCGGCAAAGGCGATGTTGCGGCGCGCATCTTCCTTCGCCCCTTCCTTCTTTCGGCCAGTCCGGCGTTGAGCGGGCTCGGATTCGGCGTTGCCGGCACCTACGTCCGTATGACCGGCAGCCCTGCCAATACCGTCCTGGCATCGTACAAGACCTCCGGCCAGCAGACCTTCTTCAGTTACCGCGGCAATTCGGCGGCAACCTCGACGCAGCCAGCGCTCAGCAATGGAACCTATGCGAGCGGCGAGCGGCTACGGCTCGCGCCGCAGCTTTACTACTATGCGGGGCCCCTCGGATTGCTTGCCGAGTACACGCGGGTGAGGCAGGGCGTAGCGCGCGTGAACGGCGGGGTAGCCCGCTCGACCTTACTCACCAACTCCGCCTGGCAGGCACAACTCTCCTGGCTGGCGACGGGTGAGCATGAAAGTTTCGGTGGCGTTACGCCCGACCGTCCGTTTCGCGTCGGCGGCCCAGGTTGGGGTGCGCTCGAGCTGGTCGCGCGCGTGCAGGAGCTGACAGTGGACCGCCAGGCGTTTGCAGACAGCGGCAATTCCTTTGCCAATGCGGTGAGCAGTGCGCAAAGAGCGCGTGGCGCAGGCATTGGCATCAACTGGTACCTCAACCGCAATCTCAAGTGGGCACTGGATTACGAGCTGACGCGCTTCAACGGAGGTGCGCTGGGTGGCGACCGGCCCGATGAGAAGGCGCTCTTCACGAGGTTTCAGATCGCCTTCTGAGCGAAACCGGCATGCGCCGGCTGGCACCCATTCGTTACCCGCTTTCTACAGCCTTTTATACCGTCACGCCTGCAGGATGCGTCTGGAGCCCGCCCCGGCGGGCGCAGATCTGAGCGGAGGCTCTATGACGACAATGGTTGTCCCGGAAAGCCGCCTCGGCGCGGCCGCTGTGGCTTCGTCCGTTATCCCACTACGCGAATGGCTGGATCAGTCCTGGGCCATACTTTTTTCCCGCCCCGATGACTTCGATCGGGAACAGCTCGAGCGAGATCGCTGGATCAGAGTCCTCGAGCGCAGCTTCGCCCAGCACGCGGTGCGGCCGCTGGCGCAGAGTGAGCTTGATTCGCAGGAGACATCCCTTGGCTGGCTGGCCGAGCTCGGTGACGGTTGCGCTGCCCTGTTGTCGACAGCTCCGCCAGCGCCGGGCACTCTGCTCGACTTTCGCGCGGGATCCCTCCGGGCCGAAATCGCCCGCAGCGGCGCGCGGTTCGCGATGATCGTCGATTCCGACCTTCGCTGCCAGCGCACGATCCGCTATGAGGCGCCCATGGATCTTCCCTCGCCGATGGAGCTCGTAGGTTGGGCGGTTGCCCTGCGAGAACGCCGCCTGTCCGATCCGTCCATTCGTGAACAGAGTGACAGGCCGTCTCGAAATGCTTCCTAGCCTCTCACCGGCCCTGGGAATAGATCTGATCGAACACCCCACCGGCCGCGAAGAACTTCTGCTGCGCGCTCGGCCAGCCGCCGAGGTCGCCGATGGTGGTGAGGTCGATCTTCGGATACTGCGCGGCGAATTGCGCCGCGACTTCAGGATCACGCGGGCGATAGAAGTTGCGGGCGATGATCTCCTGCCCTTCCTTGCTGTAGAGGTACTGCAGGTACGCCGTGGCCAGTGGCCGCCGGCCATGCTGCAAGGCGTACTGGTCGACGACGGCGACCGGCGGCTCCGCGAGGATACTGGCCGACGGATAGACGATCGTGAGGCCATCGCTCGACTTCTCACGAATGGCGAGCAGCGCCTCGTTCTCCCAACCGATGAGCACGTCCCCCAGCCCATGCTGCGCGAACGTCGTCGTTGCAGCGCGGGCGCTGGTATCCAGCACCGGGACGTGCCGGAACAGGTCGTGGAGGTACTGTTTGGCGCTGGCCTCGTTGCCTCCAGGTTGCTTCAGCGCCCAGGCCCAGGCCGCCAGGAAATTCCAGCGCGCCCCGCCGGAAGTCTTGGGATTGGGCGTGATGACCGCGACGCCGGGTTTGATCAGGTCGCCCCAGTCGCGGATGCCCTTGGGATTTCCCTTGCGCACGAGGAAGACGATGGTCGAGGTATAGGGAGAGCTGTCCGCCGCCAGGCGGCTCTGCCAGTTGCGCGGCAGCAGCTTGCCCTGCTGTGCGATGACGTCGATGTCCGCCGCCAGTGCCAGCGTCACTACGTCGGCTCCGAGCCCATCGACGACGGAGCGCGCCTGCAGCTCCGAGCCCCCGTAGGACATGCTCACGCGCACCGTCTGACCGGTTTTCGCTTTCCAGTATTTCTGGAAGGCCGCGTTGTAGTCCCCATAGAGCTCACGCGTCGGTGAATACGAGGCGTTGAGGAGAGTCACGCCGGAAGCAGCGTGACGGGCGCAGCCGTCGATTGCAGTCACGGCGAGCGTTGCGAGCGCTGCAAGGATGAGCGCCCGCGTGCCGGGCAGCTTGCGAGGGATGAGTTGCATTGCCACTCCTCTTGGGGATAGCTGGCAATGCTGGGCCTGGCATAGTTACGCGGTCAGTCGCGCAACGGTGACAGAGCGGTTATGAATGCCCGTAGAGCTGCCTCAAGAGGTGAGGCTCGAGTGCTTCGGCGGCGGCCCTCACCGACCCGACATTGCTCAGATCCGCCAGCCGGGTCATCTCGAGCCCGGCGTACCCGCAGGGGTTGATGCGGCGGAACGGCTCGAGATCGACGCTCACGTTCAGGGCGATGCCGTGATATGTCGCACCACGGCGCACGCGGATGCCGACGCTCGCCAGCTTGCGGCCCTCGACGTATACGCCGGGAGCATTTCTGCGGCACTCGGCAACTATGCCGAGCTCGGCAGCATAATCGATGACGCTGCGCTCGAGAGCGGTGACGATGTCGCGAACACCGAGTCCGGCACGCCGCAGGTCGACCAGCGGGTAGACGACGAGCTGACCGGGACCGTGATAGGTAACCTGGCCGCCACGATCGATCTGCACGACCGGAATGTCGCCAGGAGCCAGTACATGATCACGACTCGCGTTCATGCCCAGCGTGAAGACCGGCGGGTGCTCGAGGAGCCAGATCTCATCGGCAGTATCCGGGCCGCGCTCATCGGTGAAGCGCTGCATGGCACGCCAGGTCGGCTCGTAATCGACGAGGCCGAAGTCGCGAAGGACATGAGGCGGCGGCGCGGGGCGACGCGGTGCCCTGGGCGGCTCACCGGCAACGCACACCGCCGTCGTGCTATTCACGAGGCTACTACGCTCTGCGCTCAAACAACCTTCTTCTCGGATGCGAGACGGGTATTGTCGAGTCCGGCGTTGTTCCGGTTCAGAGCCTGCTCGGCGCGATAGCTCGAGCGCACCAACGGCCCCGAGACGCACTCGAGGAAGCCGCGCGAGAGAGCACTCTCCCGATAGCGATCGAACTCCGCGGGCGTGACGTAGCGCTCGACGGACAGATGGTTGACCGTAGGCCGCAGATACTGGCCGAGAGTTACGATGTCGACACCTGCCGCGCGCAGGTCGGCGAGCGTCTCCTCGATCTCCGCATCCGTCTCACCGAGACCTAGCATCAGGCTGCTCTTGGTCAACACTGACGGCTTGTGTCGCTTCGCATGCGCGAGCACGCGCAGCGTCTGCTCGTACCCTGCGCGTGGATCTCTTACCGGATGGGTGAGGCGCCGTACCGTCTCGATGTTCTGCGCGAAGACATCGAGTCCGGAGTCGACCACCGTCTCGACGTCCTCGAGCACTCCCTGGAAGTCCGGCGTCAATGCTTCGACCGCGGTTGCCGGATTGCGGCGCTTGATCGCACGAATGCAGGCGGCGTAGTGGCTGGCGCCACCATCCGACAGATCGTCCCGATCCACCGAGGTAAGCACGACATACTTGAGCTTCATCAGCTCGACGCTGCGAGCGGCGTTCTCGGGCTCATCCGCATCGAGCCAGCCATGCGGGTTGCCGGTATCGACCGAGCAGAAACGGCAGGCCCGCGTGCAGACCGCGCCCATGAGCATGATCGTGGCGGTGCCGGCATTCCAGCACTCGCCGATATTCGGGCACTTCGCCTCCTCGCAGACGGTAGCGAGGCGGTGCTCCTTGACGATGCCCTTGACTGACTGAAAGCCGACCCCCGAGGGAGCCTTGGCGCGTAGCCATGAGGGCTTACCTGCCTGAGCCCGGGGGGCGCGCGGCGCTTGGCCTGGTCCGGGCGCGGGCGCCTTGATCCCGTCCCGGATTGCTGTAAACCCCTGAGGAGTAAGGTATTTCTCGCCGCTGCGCGGCGGCCCCCGCTCTGCGGGCGCCGCATCGGTGATGACCGGGATGTCTTTCAGGCTGGCCATGGCGCTCATTTTACGCCACGCGGTCGAGCGAACCCCTTTAACCTCGTTGCGTGCCTCGCTCCCTGGCATCGAGCCGCGCCAGTCGATCCGGCGAGCCGATGTCCAGCCATTCGCCCCGATACACCTCGCCGCGCAGGCGCCGCGCCGCGATCGCCCGCTTCAGCAGCGGCAGCAGCGGAAACTTCCCCGGCGCGCATCCCTCGAAAAGCTCCGGCCGATACATGCCGATGCCCGTATAGGTGAGGCAGTCGGCCTCACGCTCCACGACGAAGTCGCCCTCGAGCCCGAAGTCGCCACGCGGATGATGCGGCGGATTCGGCGCCAGCATGAGGCGTGCATCGGCACCCTCCTCCAGGGTCAGGACACGAGCGAAATCCATGTTGGTCCAGACATCGGAGTTGACCACCAGAAAGGGTCCGGAGCCGAGCAGCGGCAGCGCGCGATGAATGCCGCCGCCGGTCTCGAGCGGCACCGGTCCTTCTTCACTATAGGCGATGTGCACGCCGTAGCGCCCGCCATCACCCAGTGCCGCGCGGATCTTCTCCCCGAGCCAGGAGAGATTGACCACGACCTCGCGAACGCCCGCCCGGTGAAGCGCCTCGAGGTGATATGCGATCAGCGGCTTGCCGGCCACCTCCACCAGCGGCTTCGGCAGAGTGTCCGTGATCGGCCGCAGCCGCTCGCCACGCCCTGCAGCCAGCAGCATCGCTCTGACGGGCACTGCGCCGCGGGTCATGACGCCGGCCGGGCCGTTTGTCGTGCTACGCGCTCGTTGGCTCGCGGCAGCTCGGGCGCGACCCGGCGCTCGAGGAATTCCGAGAGCGCCGCGAGCTCGGGGTACAGCCGGCAGGCTTCCCGGACGTAATCGAATGTCAGCGGCAGATCGCGCAGATACCCCGGCTTGCCGTCGCGGTACCAGAGGCGTGCGAAGATACCCAGGACCTTGATGTGCCGCTGCACGCCGATGAGGTCGAACCAGCGCAGGAACTGCGCCGGGCTGCCGCCGATGCGGCCGCCGCGCGATTGCAACAGCGCGCGGTAGCCGCTCACCCATTCGAGCACGCGCTCGCGCGGCCAGGAAATGTAACAATCCTTCAACAGCGAAACGAGATCGTAGCCGATGGGACCCCGCAACGCGTCTTGGAAGTCGATCACGCCGGGATTACGCTCGCCGACCACCATCAGGTTGCGCGAGTGGTAGTCGCGGTGCACGAACACCTCAGGCTGCGACAGCCCCTCGGTGATCAGGAACTCGAAGCTGGCGATGATCATCTCGCGCTCCGCGGCGCTCAGCTCGAGCGAGAGATGCCGGTCGAGGAACCATTCCGGCATGAGAGCGAGCTCGCGAGCGAGCGGCCCACGATCGTAGGGAGGCAGCTCTGCGGCCGCCGCCGCTCCCCGGAGCTGGATCTCCGCGAGCGCCTGCAGCGCATCGCCGTAGAGGCGCTGCGGATCACCGCCGGCGCCGAGCTGCGCCAGATAGTGCCTGCTGCCCAGGTCCTCGAGCAGCACGAATCCCTGGGCCACATCGGCCTCATACACATGTGGGACGTGGATGCCGAGCGGCTCGAGCAGCGCCGTTACGCGCAAGTAAGGCCGCACATCCTCCGTCTGCGGCGGCGCGTCCATGACGATCAGCGTGCCGTCATCGCACACCACGCGAAAGTACCGCCGGAAGCTGGCATCGCTCGAGGCGGGCTCGAGCCGCAGGGGGCGCAGGCTCAGATCACGCGCCAGCCAACCTTGCAGGAGCGCGAGTCGCGCATCGTTCTCAGGCATGGCCCATTATAATGCCGCCCCTCATGTCGCGTTGGAACCCATTCTGGACCGCCCTGCTGTCGTTCGGCGGCCTCATTCCTCTTGTGCGCGCCGAGGAGCCGCCGACTCCTGCCAGCGGTCCACCGTCCATCACTGCAGCCCAGAAGTCGGCGCGCGAGAAGGCCCTTGCCAGTGGCGGCAAAGTGAGCATCGAGAGCGACAGTGTGGTCGGCGTGAGCGACATTCTGACGCTGAAAGGACATGTGGTCGTACGCCAGGGACAGCGACAGATCAAGGCCAACGAGCTCGACTACGACAAGAAGAGCAACTCGCTCAGCACCCGCGGCGGCATCGACTATACCGACCCCGTGGCGCACGTCACGGGTGCAGGCGGCAGCTATTCCCCGGTCACGGGCGCGCAGTTCGAGTCGGCCCGCTTCAACCTGGTGCAGCGCTCGGCCCGGGGCGCCGCCAAAGAAATGCAACTCACGCCGCAGGGCCTCATCCGCCTGGAGCATGTCACCTTCACGACCTGCCCGGTGAATGACCAATCCTGGGTGCTGCGTGCCGCCCGCATCACGCTCGATACCCGCAATCGGATCGGCACCGGACGAGGCGCACGGGTCGACTTCAAGGGAGTACCGATCCTCTATCTGCCCTGGGTGTCGTTTCCTCTCGGCAACCAGCGCAAGAGCGGCTTTCTCTTTCCGACGCTCGGCAACACCTCGCGCGGGGGCGCGCAGCTCTCAGTGCCCTGGTACTGGAACATCGCTCCGAATGCCGATTTCACCTTCGAGCCAACGGAGTACAGCCGTCGGGGGCCCGACATCGGCGGTGACTTCCGCTATCTCACGCATCAGCAGCGGGGCGAGCTCGACTGGGACTATCTGCCGAGCGACAACGTTTTTCACTCGAGCCGCAGCCGCATCCGGCTGGTGAACGTGACCGAGCTGCCGGACAATTTCCGGCTGACGCTCGATGGCGAGAACGTCAGCGATACCCAGTATTTCGAAGATTTTTCCACCGGCCCCGAAGGCACCAGCACTCCGTTTCTCAACCGCAGCGCCGTGCTTTCGTATCGCGACGTGCATTGGAGCGTGCAGGCCATGGCGCAGCAGTTCCAGACGATCGACAGCACACTGCTGCTCGATCAGCGGCCGTATGCCCGTACGCCCGATCTCACCGTGAGTGCGGATTACGGCTGGGGGCCGGCGGACGTGCTGCGCTACGGGTTCGATTCCGAGGTCGTGGAGTTCCACCGCTCGATCGGCGTGACCGGCTGGCGGCTCGATCTTGATCCGACCACGTCCCTCAATTTCGTCGGCCCCGGCTGGTTCATGCGGCCGGCCGTGGCTTGGCGGGCGACGCAATACGAGCTCTCGAATACCGTTTCGGGCCAACCGAGCTCGCCCTCGCGGACACTCCCCATCGCCAGCCTCGACACCGGCGTGCAGCTCGAACGCGCTTCCGGCTCGCGTGATCAGCGTACCGTCACGCTGGAGCCGCGCCTGATGTATCTCTATGTGCCCTATCGGAATCAGAGCCAGCTGCCCGTCTTCGACACCGCCGTCCCCGATCTCGATCCGGTGGAGCTCTTCCGCACCAATCGTTACGTCGGTGCCGACCGGGTGGGCGATGCGAATCAGTTGAGCACCGGCGTCACGACGCGGCTCCTCAACGCATTGGACGGCAGGCAGTACCTTACCGCCACCTTCGGGCAGCAGCTCTATTTCACGACCCCCCGCGTCACCCTGCCTGGTGAGCTTCCCCGCACCGTGCGGCGCTCGGACCTGGTCGCGCAACTCGCCCTCACCGCCTTCGAGCACTGGAGCGCGGATGCCGAGGTCCAGTGGGATCCGCAGACCTCCCGAACCCAGCGGGCGCACGTCGAGGTCCAATTCCACCCCGCTCCCGACCGGGTCGTGAATCTCGGCTATCGGTTCGAGCGGGGCATCTTCGAGGAGGCCGCGCTCGTGACGGGACTTCCGGGAGAGACGCCCCTCTGCGGCGCGCCAGGGGCCCCGAGCTGCAATGTGGAGCAGATCGAGACCTCGGCCGCCTGGCCCATCGGCAGCTCCTGGAGCGTCTTTGCCCGCGGGGTGTATTCGCTGGCAGACCACGAGGCGCTGGAGCGATTCGCCGGCTTCGAGTACCGTTCGTGCTGCTGGAGCCTGCGGCTCGGAGCTCGGCGGTACGTCGGCGCTCGCCCCACGACCAGCACGGCCCGGACGGGGCCCCAGGACACTGGCATCTGGTTACAGCTGGAACTCACGGGGCTGGCCAGTGTCGGATCGGCGTCGGATGCCTCTCTCGCCGAGGCCATTCCCGGCTACACTCCGACGGAAGCGAATTCACGAGCATTCCCGACCCGCTGAGGGCCGGTTCAAAGAGGACGACGAGCGCATGCGGCGGCTATTGGTAGTGATTCTGGGTGCCATGGCCTTCCAGGGCCTGGCGCTGGCGCAGACTCGAGATCTCTCGACCCAGGGGACGCTCCTCGATCGCATCGCCGCGGTGGTCAATGACGGGGTGGTGCTCGAGAGCGAGGTCGATGACCAGATGCACGAGGTCACGGTCAGGCTCCAGGCACAGAACATGGCCCTCCCCGCCGACAGCGTCCTGCGCAAGCAGGTGCTCGATCGCCTGATCCTGCAGCGCATCGAGCTGCAGCAGGCGAATCACGACGGCATCACCATCTCCGACGATCAGCTCAATTCCGCGCTCCAGGACGTGGCGGCACGCAACAAGATCGCCTTCGCCGACCTGCCGACGGTGCTCGCCCAGCAGGGCATCGACTACGCGAACTACCGCGATCAGATGCGTCAGCAGCTCACCATTGGCCTGCTGCGTCAGCGCGATGTGCTGCAGCGCATCGTGGTCACCCCCCGGGAGGTCGACCAGTTCATCGCCAAGCAGACCAAGCAGCCGGCGAGCAATGCGGAATACAACGTCTCCCACATCCTGATCGCGGTGCCGCCGAACGCGACCCCGGAGCAGATCACCCAGGCGCAGCAGCGCGCCGACGACATTTATCATCGTGCCAGCAAGGGTGAGGACTTTGGCAAGCTGGCCGTGGCCTATTCCAACAGCGAGGACGCTCTGGAAGGCGGCTCGCTCGGCTGGCGCCAGGGCTCGGAGCTGCCGACCTTCCTCACCAGCCTCATCATGGGCCTCAAGGCCGGCCAGGTCGGCGCGCCGCTACGCACCCCGACGGGCATTCACATCGTCAAGCTCAACCAGGTGCGCAGTCAGGAGAAGAAAGCCATCGTGGCGCAGATCCACGTGCGCCATATCCTCCTCAAGACCAACGCGCTGCAGGACGATGCGACCGTGCGGCAGCGGCTCGAGCAGATCCGCCAGCGCATTCTCAAGGGCGAGAGTTTCGCCGTCGCCGCCAGCGCCGCCTCGCAGGATCCAGGATCCGCCTCCGACGGCGGTGATCTCGGGTGGCAGAGCCCGGATGTCTTCGATCCGCAGTTCTCCGCCGCCATCGGCAAGCTGAAGGTGGGCGAGATCAGCGAGCCCTTCCAGAGCCACTTCGGCTGGCACATCGCACAGCTTCTCGGGCGCCGCGATCATGACGAGACGCAGGAAGTCAGGCGGCTGAATGCGATGGAGCAGATCCGCGCCAGCAAGGCCGACGAGGACACGGAGCTGTGGCTGCAGCATCTGCGCGATGATGCCTACGTGAAGGTCATGACCGGCTGATCGCACCCTCGCCCGCCGTGCTGCCGTGCATCGCGCTGACCTCGGGGGAGCCGGCCGGCATCGGCCCCGATGTCTGCCTCGAGCTCGCGGCAAGGGAGCTCGACTGCGATCTCGTCTGCCTCGGCGACCGTGAGATGCTCACCGCGCGGGCGCGACAGCTCGGCGTGAAAGTCGAGTTGCGATCGTACGACCTGACCTCGCACCGTCACGTACCGGGAACGCTCAGGGTGGAGCACCATCCCCTTCCCGCGGCCGCGGCTGCGGGCAAACTCGATCCGCGCAATGCCCCCTACGTCCTCGAGCTGCTGAAGCGCGCGTGCGCCGGCGCCTTGAGCGGTGAGTTCGCCGCGATCGTGACGGCACCGGTCCACAAAGGGATCATCAACGACGCCGGCATTCCCTTCACCGGCCATACCGAGTTCTTCGCGGAGCTGACGCGCGCGCGACGGCCAGTGATGATGTTGACAACCTCGTCGCTGCGCGTGGCACTTGCCACGACACATCTGCCGCTCGCCGCCGTCAGCGCGGCGATCACCGACGAGTTGCTCTGCGAGGTGCTCGAGATCATCGACCGGGATCTTGCCCACTGGTGGGGCATCGAGCGGCCGCGGATCACCGTGTGCGGGCTCAATCCCCATGCCGGTGAGAGCGGTCACCTCGGAGACGAGGAGACTCGCGTCATTGCACCCGCCATCGCCCGCCTGCGCGAGCGCGGCCTGCGGGTCGCCGGGCCCGTGCCAGCCGATACGGCCTTCGTGCCGCAAGCGCTTGCCGCCTGCGACGTAGTACTGGCCATGTATCACGATCAGGGCCTGCCAGTGATCAAGCACGCGGCCTTCGAGAGCGCGGTGAACGTGACCCTCGGCCTGCCCATCCTGCGCACCTCGGTGGACCATGGCACGGCGCTCGATCTCGCCGGCTCCGGCCGCGCCAGCGCGGCGAGCATGGCGGCGGCTCTGGATCTCGCGGTACAGCTCGCAGCGCGAGTCGCCTGATGCGGCCGGCGGGGTTCCAGGCTAGGCCCCGAAAGCGATTCGGACAGCATTTCCTGCACGATCCGGCAGTGATCGAGCGGATCGCCGCCGCGATCGCGCCGCGCAAAGGCGAGGCCCTGGTGGAGATCGGCCCTGGCCGGGGTGCGCTCACCCGCCGGCTGCTGGCATCCGATTGCGGCTCGCTCGATGCGATCGAGGTGGACCGTGATCTCGCCGCGTCACTGAGCGGTGAGCTCGCCAGTGATGGCCGATTCGCGTTGCACGCCGCGGATGCACTCCGCTTCGATTTCGCCGCGCTCGCCCGGCAACGCAACCGTCCGCTGAGGGTGATCGGCAATCTTCCCTACAACATCTCCACGCCATTGCTCTTTCACCTGCTGCAGAGCGTGCGCGACATCACCGACATGCACGTAATGCTGCAGCGTGAGGTGATTGCTCGCATGGCAGCACAGCCCGGCGAGTCCGCGTACGGACGTCTTACGGTCATGCTGTCACCCTGGGTGGAGGTGACGCGATTATTCGACGTCGGTCCTGGCGCTTTCCAGCCGCCCCCGCAAGTGTGGTCCGCAGTCGCGCGCCTCTCCGTACGGCCGGCGCCCGCATTCTTGGTCAATCCGGCATTCGCCGCCGTCGTGGCCGCAGCCTTCTCCCACCGTCGCAAGACGCTGCGCAATGCGCTTCGCGGTCTCATCACGGCGGACGAGATCGAGAGCTGCGGAGCCGATCCGGCATCACGGCCGGAGACGGTCCCGCCCGCGCTTTTCAATGCCATCGCAGGCACGGTGAAGCTGCCGTCCGACTCCGGCTGAGTTAGGATTTGGCCGTTCCGATGGCTCAAGCAAGGGCTGCATCATGTCAACGTACCCTTACCGCCGTATCCTGCTCGTAGTCGACCTGACGGAGTACAGCCTGCAGATCGGCAGACGTGCATGCGCTCTTGCGGCGACGCTCGGCGCCGAAGTCGAGCTGCTGCATGTGGTGGAGTTCATGCCGGTCGAGCCGATGGGTGAGACGCTGATGCCAGCGGTGCGCATCGAGGACGAGTTGCTCGCGCAGGCGCGGCAGCGTCTGGCCGCACTTACCGAGGAGCTCGGCCTCACGGGCGCGGCTCACCGTGTGGAGTCCGGCAACGTCAAGGCGGAAATCGTGCGCGTTGCGCGCGAGCGACAGATCGATCTCATCGTGCTCGGCAGCCGGGAGCGCCATGGCCCGTCGATTCTGGTGAACTTCATCGAAGATACGGTGCTGCATGCCGCACCCTGCGACGTGCTCGCGGTTCGGGTGGGGGCGAGCCCCGCCAAGGGGTGAGCGGCCGCGCGGATGCGCGGACCTGCGATGCACGGCGCGTGATGCGTCAAACCGGAAAGCGGGCCAGGAAACGGTAGAATCGACCGCATGAGCCGGGAGCCGCACAAGATCCGCGTCGAGGTCACGACGAGCTATCTCGACGAGCAGTCGAGCCCGAACGAGCAGCGATACGTGTTCTCGTACACGATAACCATCCGCAATGAGGGCCAGCGCTCGGCCAGGCTCCTGACGCGGCATTGGATCATCACGGATGCCAACGGCCGGGTGAAGGAAGTCCGCGGCGAAGGTGTCGTTGGCGAGCAGCCACATCTCGAGCCCGGTCAGGGTTTCCGCTACTCGAGCGGCGCCGTTCTCGAGACACCCGTTGGCACGATGGAGGGCAGCTACGAGATGGTGGATGGTGAAGGGCAGCACTTCGATGCGCCCATCCCACCCTTCCGGCTCGCGATTCCCGGTATTCTGCAGTGAGCCGACATGCCATCGGCGACATCCAGGGCTGCTGCGATGAGCTGCGGACACTGCTCGACCGGATAGGCTTCTCGGCGGACCGCGACCGGCTGTGGTTCGTCGGCGATCTCGTGAACCGTGGCCCGCAGTCGCTGGAGGTCCTGCGGTACGTGCGTGCGCTCGGGGACAACGCGATCGTCGTGCTCGGGAACCACGACCTGCACCTGCTGGCCGTCGCGTGCGGCTGCCGCTCACCGCGCCGGTCGGATACCCTGAACGAGGTCCTGCAGGCGCCCGATCGGGACGCGCTGCTCGAGTGGCTCGCGACCCGCCCACTGGCGCATTTCGAGGCAGGCGACCTCCTCGTCCATGCCGGGGTCGTGCCGCAATGGACGGTCGAGATGACACTCAGCGTTGCGCGTGAGGTCGAGCTCGCGCTGCGCACCGATCCGCGCAACCTCTTCGAGCACATGTATGGCGATGAGCCGGATCACTGGCGCACCGAGCTCGCCGGCACCGACCGCCTGCGCTTTGCCATCAACGTCCTGACGCGGATGCGCGTTTGCACCGACGACGGACGTATCAACCTGTGCCTCAAAGGCAAGCCCCCTCGAGGAGACTCGCCGTGGCGCCCGTGGTTCGAGCTCGAGAGCCGCCGCACGCGCGGCACCCGCGTGGTGTTCGGTCATTGGTCGGCGCTGGGCCTCATCCTGCGCGACGATGTCATCGGCCTCGACTCGGGCTGCGTGTGGGGCGGCTCGCTCACGGCGCTCGATCTCGACGGCGGCCGCAGCAGCGGCTGCGCGCCGATCTCGGTGAGATGCGCCGGACATCAATCACCGGACGAATGAGGAGGCACACATGCAGTCCCTGCAAGCCCTCGACCTGCAACGCTGGATCGATCGACACCGGGACGTGCTCAAGCCCCCCGTGGGCAACAAGCGGGTGTTCGAGGACGGCGACTTCATCATCATGGTGATCGGCGGCCCCAACTCGCGGCAGGACTATCATGTCGACCCGGGCCAGGAATTCTTCTTTCAGCTCGAGGGCGACATCGTACTGAAGACCATGCAGGACGGCCGCCCGGTGGATGTGCCGATCCGCCGGGGAGAAGTACTGCTGCTGCCGCCCAACATGCCGCATTCCCCGCAGCGACCTGCCAACACGGTGGGCCTGGTCGTCGAAAGGCGCCGCCGGCCGGGAGAGCGCGACGGTTTCCAGTGGTACTGCGAGCGCTGTGGCAACCTGCTGCACGAGGAGCTGATCGAGCTGACCGACATCGAGCAGCAGCTGCCGCCGGTGTTCGAGCGCTTCTATGCCAGCCGCGAGCGGCGCACCTGCTCCCGCTGCGGCGCGGTGCTGGAAGGCCGCGGATGAAGGCGCGCCTCGAAGTAGCCGGGCGTGAGATCAGCGTCGATCTCGCCCGGCCGGTCGATCTGAGCATCGGACTCGGCTTCCAGGGGCCCCAGGTGCGGCATTTCGGGGCGCCGCGGGCGAGCTCCCAGCCGTTCTCGGTGCCGGGCTTCGCCGGCTCGGTCGCGCGCGGCGCGAGCTGCAATTGTGAGTCGATCACGCTGGTTCCCCATTGCAACGGCACTCACACCGAGTGCGCCGGGCATCTCACGCGCGAGGCGATGCACGCCCATCGCATCGTGCCGCGCAGTTTCGTGCCGGCGCTGCTCCTTTCGGTGACTCCGGTTACCTCCCGGGAAACGCGCGAGAGTACCGATCCCGAGCCGCAGCGGCAGGACCGCCTGGTGACGGCTGGCGCCCTGCGCGCCGGTTGGCCGGCAACGCTGCCGTTTCCTCCCCGGGGTCTGGTGATCCGGACGCTCCCCAACGAGCCTGCCAAGCGCGCCCGCGACTACACCGATGCGACTTCGCCCTACCTGACACGCGAAGCGGCGCGATATCTCGTGGAGGGCGGTATCGAGCATCTGGTGGTAGACCTGCCCTCGATCGATCGAACGCACGATGAAGGCCGCCTGACGGCTCACCGCGTGTTCTTCGGCCTGCCCGCCGGAGAGACGGCGCTGGCCCGCGTCAGCCGATCGGGATCCACGATCACGGAGCTGGTGTACGTTCCCGACGAGGCAGCCGATGGGCCGTATCTTCTTTCGCTGCAGACCCCAGCGATCGACGGGGACGCCGTCCCCAGCCGGCCACTCCTTTATCGCGTGTCTCACTGAATGACTTACGAGCCAACGCCGGCATTCGCCCGCCGCCTCGATGAGGCGGATCCGCTGCACGCCTTTCGCGAGCGTTTCGCGCTGCCGCATGATGGCCGCGGCGCGGCGCTGGTGTATCTCTGTGGACATTCGCTCGGTCTCATGCCGCGCGCGGCGCGCGCGCTGGTGCTGGAGGAGCTGGAGGATTGGGCGCACCTCGGGGTGCTCGGTCATGAGCACGCGCGGCGGCCGTGGATTCCCTATCACGAGAACCTGCGCGGCGGTCTCGCGAGTCTCGCGGGCGCCCGACCGGGTGAAGTCGTGGCGATGAGCTCGCTCACCGTCAACCTGCATCTGCTGCTCGCCGCCTTCTACCGGCCGGACGGTGCGCGGCGGCGCATTCTCATCGAGGCCGGCGCATTCTCCTCCGACCGGCACGCCGTGGCCTCTCAGATCGCCTGGCATGGCCTCGATCCGGCCGAGGCATTGGTGGAGCTGACTTCTGCCGCGGGCGCGGACACGATTGCCGAGGAGGCGATCGAAGCCTACCTCGAGGAGCACGGCGCTCATGTGGCGCTCGTGTTGTGGCCCGGGGTGCAGTTCAGAACCGGCCAGGCATTCGACCTCGGTAGAATCGTACGCGCCGCGAAGCGCGCAGGCTGTGTCGCCGGAGTCGATCTCGCCCATTCCATCGGCAACATGCCGCTCGCCCTGCATGACATCGGCGCGGACTTCGCCGTCTGGTGCAGCTACAAGTACCTCAATGCCGGCCCGGGAGCGATCGGCGGATGCTTCGTGCACGAGCGGCATGATCCGCCTCACCTCGCCGGATGGTGGGGCCACGAGCCGGCCACCCGGTTCCGCATGGAGCCGCAATTTCGTGCCGCGCCCGGCGCCGCAGGTTGGCAGATCAGCAACCCGCCCATTCTGTCGGCTGCTCCGCTCATCGCCTCCCTCGAGCTCTTCGAGCAGGCGGGACTCGGACGGCTGCGGCAGAAGTCCGTGGCGCTCACGGGCTATCTGGAATATCTCCTCGACCGGCTCGCTCCCGAGGTCGAGCTCATCACGCCGCGTGCCGCCGAGGCGCGCGGCTGCCAGCTCTCCGTGCGGATCGTGGGCCCTGCCGGTCGCGGGCAGCGGGTATTCGATGCCCTGACCGCACGGGGCGTCATCGGCGACTGGCGCGATCCCGATGTCATTCGACTCGCACCCATTCCTCTTTACAACACCTTCGCGGAGGTCCTGCGCGGCGCCGAAGCGCTCGCCGAGGCCCTGCGCAGCCAGCCGTGACGCCGCGCGCCGACAACCCCATCAACATCGTCGGCGCGGGCCTCGCAGGGGCGCTCCTCGCCGTGCTGCTCGCGCGTCGCGGATTCGGGGTCAACCTGTATGACCGCCGTCCCGACCCCCGGCTCGCCGCGAGCGAGCGCGGCCGGTCCATCAACCTGGCGCTCGCCGCCCGCGGCATCGTGGCGCTCGAGCGCGCCGGGGTGATGGCGCGGGTCCGGCCGCTGCTCATTCCGATGCGCGGGCGGATGGTTCACTCCCTCTCGGGCGAGACACGGCTTCAGCCCTACGGTCAGCGCGAGAGTGAGAGCATCCATTCCGTGAGCCGCGCCGAGCTCAACCGCGTGTTGATCGAGGCGGCAGCACAGCATCCTCGAGTAGCCCTCCGATTCCGCCAGACCTGCCTCGAAGCCCTGCCGGAGGCGGGCACGCTGCGCTTGCGGGATGAGAATACGGGCGAGGAGTACGCCGTGCCGATTGCGCCGGCCATCGCCACGGACGGCGCCGGGTCCGCCGTTCGCTCGAGTCTCGCGCGCGCCGGGCTCATCGGCGTGCGCGAGGACTGGCTCGATCATGACTACAAGGAGCTCACCATCCCTCCCGCAAGCGACGGGCGTCATGTCATGGATCCACAGGCACTTCACGTCTGGCCGCGCGGCGGCTTCATGCTCATCGCCCTGCCGAACACAGACGGCAGCTTCACGGCGACCCTCTTCCTCGCGCGCACGGGTCCGGACAGCTTCGCCACCCTCAGCGAACCCGAGGCGATCCGGGCGCTGTTCGAGAGTCAGTTCGCCGATGCGGCGCGACTGATTCCGGACCTCATCGGGGAACTCACGCGCCATCCCCAGGGTCAGCTCGGGACCGTCCACACCCGCTCGTGGCACATCGGCGGCAAGGTACTGCTCCTCGGCGATGCCGCCCACGCCATCGTCCCCTTCCACGGCCAGGGCATGAACGCAGCGTTCGAGGACTGCTCGTTCCTCGACACACTGCTCGATCGGCACGAGAGCTGGGAGAGCCTCTTCGCGGAGCTCGAGCGCGTGCGCCTGCCCGACACCGATGCCATCGCGCAAATGGCACTCGAGAACTACATCGAGATGCGCGATACGGTGCGGGATCCCACCTACGTCCGCCGCAAGGCGCTCGCGCTCGAGCTCGAGCGCCGCTTCCCGGCCTTCATTCCCCGTTACTCCATGGTGATGTTCCACCCTGAGATCTCCTACGCCGAGGCGTTGCGCCGCGGGGCGGTGCAGCAGGAGATCCTGCAGGAGTTGGATGAGCGCGGCGGGCCGGACTTCGAGCTCGCGCGCAAGCTGATTGCGAGCCGGCTCGTGAGCCGAGCCTAGTAGGTACCCGGCGCCTGTGGCTCGCTCTTGCGGTCCAGCGTCACGAACGTAAAGGGATACCCATTGTGCTCGTCGGCCGGGTAGCTGTGACACTCGACGTCGGCCCACTGAGTGGGGTCGAAGTCGGGGAAGAACGTGTCGCCCGCGATCTCCGCGTGCACCAACGTGAGGTAGATGCGCCGCGCGAAGGGCATGAGCAGGCGGAAGATCTCGGCACCGCCGATCGCGACCAGCTCCTCGGCATCCTTCGCCCAGCCCAGCGCCTGCCCGAGCGAGTGGACCACCACGACCCCCTC
Organism: Steroidobacteraceae bacterium; assembly: GCA_035652555.1. Lineage (GTDB taxonomy): Bacteria > Pseudomonadota > Gammaproteobacteria > Steroidobacterales > Steroidobacteraceae > 13-2-20CM-66-19. The sequence continues at coordinate 26,926 of DASRDO010000096.1, forward strand.
GAACCGCCAATCCCGGTCGCGCGTGAGGACGAGGCTCGTCCGCCCCGGCAGGGCCCTGCCGATCGACTCGCACGTCTTGCGGCCCATCAGCAGGGGCTTACCCATGGTGAGGGCCTTGAAGCGCTTGAGGTCGTCCGGAAGCCGCCAGGGAAGCGCATTGTCGCGCCCGATCGCGCCGTTCTCGGCCATCGCGACGATGAGAGAGATGAGCGGTTGCTGCAGGATCATGGCACGGCGGCGCCCGGGGCGGTGTCAGATCTCGACCACGGTGTTGAGCACGACCACGCCGCGGAACGGCATGCGGAAGAACTCCGCGGCCTGCGTGCTGTGCCGCTGCATCCAGGCAAAGAGCCGCCGCTGCAGCCCCTTCCAGCCCGGCAGCGGCCGGGCGCGCACCACGTGCTGGCCGACGAAGAACGAGCTGTCCTCGCTGAACACTCTCAGGCCCCGGGCCCGACAGGATTTCAGCGCCTCACCGACATCCGGTGTTTCCATGAACCCGAAGCGGGCATGGATGAGATAGACACCGGACATGGCTTCCTCGATCTCGACACGACGCACCGGATCCTGGCGCGGGGTGCGCACGACCTCCACGTTGAGGATGATGAGTCGCTCGTGCACGACCCGGTTGTGCTCGATGTTGCGGATCAGCGCCGAGGGCACGAGCTGCGGATCGCTGGCGAGAAATACTCCGGTGCCGGCGACGCGATGCGCCCCGTCGATCAGCTTCGGCAACTCGGTGCGCGGCACGGCCATCTTCGCGAGCGCCGCACGCAGGTCCAGGCGCCCGCTGCGCCACGTCATGAATATCGTGAACAGCATCGCCGCCAGTGTGAGCGGAATCCAGCCGCCGTTCGGCACCTTCGTCATGTTGCCGACGAAGAAGATCGCATCCACGACCATCAGCAGCCCAAACAGGCTCCCTACCGACCACTTCGACCAGCTCCACTGGGTCGCGGCCACGAAGGAGCCCAGAACGGTCGTGACGATCATGGTGCCGACCACGGCCGCGCCATAGGCCCCCGTCAGCGCGGCCGATGAGCCGAAGCCAACCACGAAGGCGATCACCGCCATGAACACCAGCCAGTTGACGGCGGGCACGTAGATCTGGCCCTGCGCGGTGGCGGATGTCTGCAGGACGCGGATGCGCGGCAGCAGATCGAGCTGCACCGCCTGGCGTGCCATCGAGAACGCCCCGGAGATGACCGCCTGCGAGGCGATGACGGACGCCGCCGTCGCCAGGATCACCATCCAGGGCAGCGCCGGCGCGGGCACCAGCAGGTAAAGCGCCTGCGGCAGGTATTTCCCCTGCGCGAGTAACAGCGCGCCCTGTCCGAAGTAGTTGAGGATCAGCGCCGGCCACACGAGCACGAACCAGCCGAGCCGCACCGGCATCTTGCCGAAGTGCCCCATGTCGGCATAGAGCGCCTCGCCCCCGGTGATGGCGAGGAACACCGCGCCGATGATCGCGAGTGAAACACCCGGACGGTGCGCGAGCAGCTCTATCCCGTAGAGCGGATTGACTGCCGCGAGCACGACCGGATCGCGCCAGATCGCCGCCGCGCCGGAGAGGCCGATCACCACGAACCATAGCACCATGATCGGGCCGAACAGGCTGCCGATGCGGGCCGTGCCGCGGTGTTGGTAGGCGAAGAGGCCAATGATCACGCCGACGGTGATCGGCACCACGGTGCTCTTGAGGCTGGGGTTCAGGACCTCCAGGCCCTCGACTGCGCTGAGCACCGTAACCGCCGGCGTGATGAGCGAGTCGCAGAAGAAGAAGGCCGTACCGGCGAGTGCCAACCATACCGTGACACGCGCCCACCGGCTTCCGGCAATGATCTGGCGCTGCGCGAGAGCGAACATCGCGAGGATGCCGCCTTCTCCATCGTTGTCCGCGCGCATGATGACGCTGACGTATTTGATCGTGACGGAGATCGTCAGCGCCCACAGGATGAGCGACAAGGCGCCCAGTACCAGCTCGCCGTCGAAACGGCCGGCCACGGTCAGCGTCGCATCGAACGCATACAGCGGGCTCGTGCCGATGTCGCCGTACACAATGCCGAGCGCACCAACGACTGCCGACAATGTCCAGCGACGCGACTGCATGGTGAGCTGAGCGCTGCGCGCCTTCAGCGGCGGCGAGCAGCTTTCCTGGCGGTCCCGCGCGCAGTCCCGGAATCCCTCCGCCGCTGTTTGCCTTGCCGCCGCTGTTTGTCTTGCCGCCGCAGCCCTGTTTGCTTCGTGGGTGCCGATTGCCGCTTGCGGCGCTTCGCCGGCGGATCGGCCGGCCAGAGCATGGTGCCGCGGCACTGCGGGAAGCCGCAATGGCAGGCGAATATCTCTTCTATGCCGGGCGGATCATCGTCCTCGCGCTGGATCTGGTAGTCGTAGGTCATCTCCTCGCCGGGCTCGATGGTGCGGATGGCCTCGATGAAGACGCGCCGGCGCTCGATCACCGACTCGCAGTTGGGATTGCAGGAATGATTGAGGAACCGCGCGTCGTTGCCGTTGACACCGGCGTCGATGACGGTCCTGGAATCGACGATGAAGAGAAACGTGTGGGCGTCATTGGCGTCCTTGCCCTCGTAGCGGCGGTCCGCCTCCCGGTGCGACACCCGCTCGCCGAGATACTCGATGATGCGGGTGCCCTTGGGAATGCGGCGCAGCGCGAAGGCGCCCATGCCATGGACCGGGGAGCTGCGCACTTCGAACAGCGGCTCGCGCGCCATATCAGACCGCCACCGGGGCGGCAATGGCAGGATGATGCTGGTAGTCCACGAACTCGAAATCCTCCAGCGTGTAGTCGAAAAGGGTCGCCGGGCGGCGCCGGATGTTGAGTCGCGGCGGCGGGAAGGGGGCACGCGAGAGCTGCAGTCTCGCCTGCTCCACGTGATTGAGGTAGAGATGGCAGTCGCCACCGGTCCAGACGAGCTCACCAGGCTCGAGGTCGCACTGCTGGGCGAACATGTGAGTGAGGAGCGCGTAGCTCGCTATGTTGAACGGCACGCCGAGAAAGACGTCGGCACTGCGCTGGTAGAGCTGACAGGAGAGCCGGCCTGCGGCCACGTAGAACTGAAAGAGGGCGTGACAGGGCATGAGGTGCATCTGCTCGAGCTCGCCGACGTTCCAGGCACTGATGAGGATGCGGCGGGAGTCCGGGTTGCCGCGCAGCTGCTCGATGGCGAGGCGGATCTGATCCACGGTGCGCCCGTCCGGCGCCAGCCATGCGCGCCACTGCTTGCCATAAACCGGTCCGAGCTCGCCGCGCTCATCGGCCCACTCGTCCCAGATGGTGACGCCCTGGTCGTTGAGCCAGGCGATGTTGGTGTCACCGCGCAGGAACCAGAGGAGCTCGCAGATGACCGAGCGCAGATGGACCCGTTTGGTGGTGACCAGCGGGAATCCGCCGCAGAGGTCGAAGCGCAGCTGCTCTGCGAAGAGCGACAGGGTCCCGGTGCCGGTCCGGTCACCTTTGCGTGCGCCGTTTTCGAGGATGCGACGCATCAGGTCGAGATAAGGCTTCATCGCGCGGTGCTCACTGCGCCGGGGCGAAGTTGCCGGAGCTGGCGCGCGCGTTGTAGGCGTAAGTCAGCAACACGACCCCGATGACAATCATGGGCAGCGACAGGATCTGGCCCATCGTGAGCCACCCCCACGCGAGATACCCGATCTGCAGGTCCGGCATGCGCACGAACTCGATGAGGAAGCGGAAGGTGCCGTAGAGCACCAGGAAGACCCCTGAGGGTGCGAGCCGCGCACGCGGCTTTGCGGTGAACCACCACATGACGGTGAAGAGCACGATTCCCTCGAGGAAGCCCTCGTAAAGCTGCGAGGCGTGCACGTGCAGAATGCACGGCGTAATCCCGAGGCGCGAGCAGTCCGAGAAGGCATTGCTTGCCTGCGAGGGATGCAGGTGCGCCGGGTCGACGAGGAAGCCCCAGGGGAGCGTGGTCGGCTTGCCCCAGAGCTCGCCATTGATGAAGTTGCCGATGCGGCCGAAGAATAGGCCGGGCGGCGTCAGGGGTACCGCGAAGTCGAAAACATCGCCGACGCTGCGGCCGCGCCGCCAGGCGAATATCGCAAGCGCGATGATGCCGCCGACGAAGCCGCCGTGAATGGACATGCCCCCGTCCCAAACCTCGAACGGGTACCACGGGTTCTGCGCCGTCCAGAAGCTGAGGCCATAGATGAGCACGTAACCCAGCCGGCCGCCGAGGATGCCGCCCACCATGGCGAAGAAGACGAGATCATCGACATCTACGCCCTTCCATGTCGAGCCCGGTCGAGCGGCGCGCCGGCGGCCGAGCAGCCACCCGGAGGCGAACCCGAGCAGGTACATGATGCCGTACCAGTGCACCTTGATCGGACCCAGCCGAAAGGCGATCGGGTCGATGTCCGGGTAGACGATCATGGCGGCGAAGTTTAGCCGACCTCAGCGGGCCACGCGGCAGAAGAAAGCCTTGAGATATCGGGTCTCCGGAATGGCGGGATGCACCGGGTGGTCGGGCGACTGGCCTCCGGCCTCGAGGATCTGCACGAAGCGGCCGGTATGGCGGGCCGCCGTCTGGATGGCCGTCACGAGCTCTTCCGGGGCGAGGTGATAGGAGCAGGAGCAGGAGACGAGCAGACCGTCGCTCTCGATGAGCGCGAGCGCCAGCTGATTGAGCTTGCGGTATGCGGCCTGTCCCTGCGGGATGTCCTTCTTGCGCTTGATGAAGGCCGGCGGATCGAGCACCACGACATCGAACCGCTCACCCTGTCCGTGAAGTGACTTCAGCGCCTCGAAGGCATCCGAGCGGATGGCCTCGAGGGCGAGGCCGTTCGCCTGCGCGTTGCGCCGGGCGAAATCGAGTGCCGTCTGCGACGAATCGATACAGGTCGCCGCGGCGGCGCCCGCCTTCAGGGCCGTAACGCCCCACGCACCCACATAGCTGCATACGTCCAGAACCCGTGCGCCAGGCGAGAGGTAGCGCGCGAGCCGTGCCCGATTGTGCGTCTGATCGTAGAACCAGCCCGTCTTCTGTCCGTGCGAGAGCGGCGCGGCGAAGCGCAAGCCCGCCTCGAGGGCGGTGATGTCGACAGGTATCTCGCCGAATGCGGCCTGCGCAAGTTGCGGCAGCTGCTCGAGCTGCCGTGCGGCGGAATCGTTCTTCCAGTAGAGCGCGGCGGGCGACAGCAATGAGCGCACCGCCTCGACGACGGTTTCCTGGAGCGCTTCCATGCCGGCGGTGGCGATCTGTCCGACCAGCACCTCGCCATAGCGGTCGAGCACCAGTCCTGGCAGACCGTCGGACTCCCCGAACACCAGGCGGTAGTAAGGCTCGCGATAGAGCCGCTCACGCAACGTGAGCGCAGCGCGCAACCGCATTTCGATGAGTTCGCGGTCGATCGGCTGCGCGGCCTCGTGGCTGAGTATTCGCGCGCAGATGAGGGCATGTGGATTGACGTAGGCATGTCCCAGGAACTGACCGCGATGCGAGGTGATCTGCGCAAGATCTCCGGGCGCGAAGGTCGTCAGCGGCGTGGCGTCGGTATCGACCTCATTGCTGAAGACCCACAGATGTCCGGCGGCCAGGCGCCGCTCTTCGCCGCGCTTCAGACGCAGCTCGCGAGCGCGGCCGATATCGGCACACGAAATGGATGAAGGAGAGGACAAGGCAGGTTCGATGGGCAGTTCGGCGGCGGGCAGTATACCGAATCGACGATCGGGACATTCCGATCAGGGGTATTCTTCGAGCCGGCATGGAGACTCGACACCTCAACCCGGACGGCAGCCCGAGATACACCAACCGGCTGAATTCCGCGACCAGCCCGTACCTGCGCCAGCACGCGCACAACCCCGTCGACTGGTATCCGTGGGGCGAGGAGGCCTTCACCCGCGCGCGCAGCGAGCGCAAGCCCATTCACCTCAGCGTCGGATACGCGGCCTGTCACTGGTGCCACGTCCTCGCTGCCGAGAGCTTCGAGGACGAGGCGACCGCGCAGGTGCTGAATGAACTCTACGTCAACATCAAGGTGGACCGGGAGGAGCGGCCGGACATCGACCGCATTTACCAGATTGCCCAGCAGATGCTGACGCAGCGCTCCGGCGGCTGGCCGCTCACCATGTTTTTGACGGCGGATGACCGGCGGCCGTTTTTCGGGGGGACTTATTTCCCGAGGGAGGCCCGATTCGGGCTCCCGGCTTTCAGAGATCTGCTGCTGCGCGTGTCTGAGTACTATCGCGAGCACGAGGCGGAGCTGCGGCAGCAGAACGAAGCGCTCATGACGGCCTTCGCGGAGCTCGAGCCACCGCCGCCGGCCGCGACGGCCGAGCTGACCGATGCGCCGCTGCGCCGCTGCCGCCAGGCGCTCGAGCGAACGTTCGACACCCGCTTCGGCGGCTTTGGCGGTGCGCCGAAATTTCCGCACCCGAGCTCGCTCGAGCTGCTGTTGCGCGAGTGGCGCGCCAGTGCCGAGGGCGACACGCCCGACCTGCACGCGCTCTACATGGCAGGCCTGACTCTGCGGCGCATGGGTGACGGCGGCATCAACGATCAGCTCGCGGGCGGCTTCTGCCGCTACTCGGTCGATGAGTACTGGATGATTCCGCACTTCGAGAAGATGCTCTACGACAACGGCAGCCTTCTCGCGGTGTACGCCGATGCTCATGTCGCGACCGGCGATGCATTTTATGGCAGGGTCGCCGGCGAGACGGCCGACTGGGTACGGCGGGAGATGCAGTCTCCCGAAGGCGGGTATTACTCGAGCCTGGATGCGGACTCCGAAGGACACGAGGGCAAGTTCTACGTCTGGCAGCGCGACGAGGTACTGGCCGCGTTGACGGCGGAGGAATATGCCGCGTTCGCTCCCCGTTATGGGCTCGATCGCGAGCCCAACTTCGAGGGCCGCTGGCACCTGCGCGTGTCCCGGCCGGTGGAGGAGATCGCCTCCACGCTCGCCCGGTCGCCCGCGAGTGTTGAGTCAGCGCTGGCGTCGGCGCGCGAGAAGCTGCTCCGCCTTCGCGAGGCGCGGGTGCGGCCCGGACGCGATGACAAGATCCTTGCGTCGTGGAACGGCCTCATGATCCGCGGCATGGCCGTCGCGGCCAGGGCGCTCGCGCGTGATGACCTCGCGGCGTCCGCCGCGCGTGCGCTCGATTTCGCGCGTCGCACGCTCTGGCGTGAGGGGCGGCTCCTGGCAACTTACAACGAAGGACGCGCCCATCTCAACGCGTATCTCGACGACTACGCGTACCTCGCTGATGCGATTCTGGAGCTGCAGCAGGTCCGCTTCCGCGCCGAGGAGCTGCAGTTCGCCCGCGAGCTCATCGAAGTGCTGTTGCAGCACTTCGCCGATGAGCGCGCCGGCGGATTCTTCTTCACTTCCGATGACCACGAGCAGCTGATCCATCGGCCGAAGTCGTTCGCAGACGACGCCACGCCCGCGGGCAACGGCATCGCGGCCTTCGTGCTGATGCGCATGGGATATCTCCTGGGCGAGCCGCGCTACCTCCAGGCTGCCGAGCGCACCATTCAGGGCGCCTGGGCGATGCTGGAGAAGTACCCGCAGGCGCATACGAGCCTGCTCATCGCCCTGGAGGAGCTGTTGCATCCACCGGAGATCGTCGTCCTGCGCGGCGAGGCGGCTGCCATCGAGCCCTGGCGGCGGGAGCTTGCCAGACTCTATTCACCGCGCCGGATCGTGCTGGCGATCCCGGCAGAGACGCCCGGCCTGCCTGCGGCGCTCGCAGAGAAGGCACCGAGAGGGACCGCCGTCGCCTACCTTTGCCGGGGCAACGTCTGCGGCGAGCCCATCGCTTCCTTTACGGATCTGACCGAAGCGCTGCGCGGCTAGATCAGGAAAGCAGCTCCACCGTGCCACCGATGGCCGCGGTGTTGATGGTCAGGGTCCGCTCCGTCGCGAAGCGCTGCAGGTAATTCGGACCGCCGGCCTTGGGTCCGGTTCCCGAGAGCCCCTGCCCTCCGAACGGCTGCACGCCGACGACGGCGCCGATCATGTTGCGATTGACGTAGGTGTTGCCCACGGGCAGCGCGCGGAAGACGTGCTCGGCCAGACTCTCGAGTCGGCTGTGCACGCCCAGCGTCAGACCGAAGCCCGTCGAGCGGATGGCCTGCAACACCTGCGGGAGCTGATCGCCACGATAACGATACAGGTGGAGGATGGGCCCGAACTCCTCGGTCCGCTGTTGGTCGGGGGAGTGGAGCTCGAACAGCCGCGGGCCGAAGAAATGGCCCTTCGACTCGCAGTGCCCGACCGGGCAGGCGTAGAGGAGCTTTGCCTCGGTGCCCATCCGCTCGGCGTGCCTGCGAAGACGCTGCCGCGCCTCCTCCGAGATCACCGGGCCGACATCCGTCGCGGGATCTGCGGGGTCACCTATGGTCAGACACTTCATCGCACCGATCAGCATCTCGATCACCCGGTCCGCGATGTCCTCCTGCAGGTACAGGACGCGCAGCGCCGAGCACCGCTGCCCGGCGCTGGTGAAGGCCGAGCCGATGACATCGTCGACGACCTGCTCCGGCAGCGCGGTCGCATCGACGATCATCGCATTCACACCGCCGGTCTCGGCGATGAGGGGCACGATGGGCCCATCGCGTCCGGCAAGCGTACGATTGATGGTCGCGGCCGTCGCCGTCGAGCCGGTGAACGCGACCCCCGCGAGCGCCGGATGAGTGAGCGCGGTTGCGCCGAAGAGAGGCCCATCTGCGGGTGCAAGCTGCAGCACGTCGCTGGGGATACCCGCCTCGTGAAGGAGGCGGGTCATCGCGTGAGCGATGAGCGTGGTGGCTGGAGCGGGCTTGGCGACGACGGCATTGCCTGCCATCAAAGCTGCGGTGATCTGTCCCGCGAAGATGGCTAGCGGGAAGTTCCACGGGCTGATGCACGCAAAGACACCACGACCCTGTAGCGACAGCAGGTTGCTCTCGCCCACCGGACCCTCGAGCGCCTGGGGCGCCGAGAAGAGCTCGCGGCCGCGCAGCGCGTAGTAGCGGCAGAAATCCGCCGCCTCGCGGATCTCGGCGATCGCATCGGGGAGTGTCTTGCCGGCCTCGCGGACCAGCAGGTGGAGGAAGAAGCCGCGACGTTTCTCCAACAGGTCGGCGGCGCGGTCCAGGCAGGCCGCACGCTCTGCGGCAGGCGTTGCATCCCATGCGCGTTGGGCCCGCGCGCCGGTTGCCATGGCACCGATGATTTCCGCCTCCGTCGCATCCCGGGTCAGGCCCACGGCCGCGCCCGCGTCCGCCGGCGAGAGTACCGGGACATTGGGCTCGATCGACTCGCCGTTGCTCAGGACGGGGCCGCCCCGGTAGGACACGGCCGCAGCTGCCTTGAGCTCCTGCTGCAGGGTCGCAAGCTCCGCCGGATTGCCGAAATCGGCGCCCTGGGAATTGCGCCGTGAGCGGTAGAGCGCGCGCGGCTCGCGGATGCGCGCGGGAGTGCCATTGCCTCCGGGACCTGCGGGGTTTGGATCGACATTGTCCAGGATGTGGCCCACGACCTGCTCCACGGGAATCTGTTTGTTGAGGAAATGATGTACGAACGAGGTGTTGGCACCGTTCTCGAGCAACCGCCGCACGAGATACGGCAGCAGCTCTTCGTGCGTGCCGACGGGCGCGTAGACCCGCACCGGCGGCAGGTCCGGCTTGTCGGCGCGGACGGCGTCGTAAAGCGCCTGTCCCATGCCGTGCAGGCGCTGGAACTCGTAGACGGCACCCCGGGGCGCGAGCGCCATCACCGCAGCTACCGTCAGGGCGTTGTGGGTAGCGAACTGCGGGTAGATGAGCTCACCGAACCCGAAGAGACGCTGCGCACAGACGAGGTAATTCGCATCTGTCGCAGCCTTCGAGGTATAGACGGGGAAGCTCTCGAGGCCCCGCTCCTGGGCACGTTTGATCTCCGCGTCCCAGTAGGCGCCCTTGACCAACCGTACGGTCATCCGCCGGCCGGTCTGGTGGGCGAGCTCCGCAGTCCAATCCAACACGAGCGGTGCGCGCCGCCCGTAGGCCTGTACCGCGAGACCGAGCCCGCTCCAGCCCCGCGTCGCCGGATCGCGCGCCAGGGCCTCCATGAGGTCGAGTGAGAGATCGAGTCGGTCCGCCTCCTCGGCATCGACGGTCAGGCCGATTCCAGCGCTGCAGGCGAGGCGCGCGAGGGTGATCATCCGCGGCGCGAGTTTCTCCATGACTCTGCCGCGCTGAGTCAGCGCGTAGCGCGGCTCGAGCGCCGAGAGCTTCACCGAGATGCCGGAGCGGGCGTGGACGGAGTCCGCACTCTGGGCGCCCAGGGCCTCGATCGCCCGCTGGTACGAGCGGAAATATCGATCCGCGTCGGCATCGGACCTCGCTCCCTCGCCCAGCACATCGAAAGAGCAGAGCGACAGATCGCGATCCCGACGGCCGCGCGCCAGCGCCGATTCGATCGACTCACCGACGATGAAGGCCCGTCCCAACATCCGCATGGCGCGCCTGAGCGCGCCCCGCACCACCGGGGTCACGAATGGCGTTAGCAGCTGACGGCGCGCACGCCCGTCGAGCATCGACGCCGCATCAGGCAACAGCCTGCTCGCGGTGCCGAGCAAAGCCATGGCCAGGCGCACGGTGAGCTCGGAGCTCGGCGCGCCGCCATCTCTCAGCGCGGCCAGCCGCTCGGCAATCAAACGGTCTGCGGACTGGGGATCGGAGGTGCGCAACAGCGCTTCGGCCAGGCTCATGAGCGCCTTGCCCTGCGGGCTGTCGAGCGGGAACTGCTCGAGGAGCGATTCGGCGAGCGGCCTCGAGCGGTTACCGCTGCGCGCCGTCTCGATCCAGCGCATTGCGCTCAGACGAGCCGCCGTGAGCGTATCCGCGAGAGGCAGCAGCGCCTCGTGCATCTGCGCGACGGCGGCCGCCTCGGGGCGCAGGGTCGCGGCACGAATGCGCTCCCGCAAAGTGCCGGAGTCGCTTGCCTCGCGTGCGAAGCTGGAACGGGCTTCGGATACTGCGGCAACCATCATCATCCACCGGGGTGCTAGTCGATTGTGCTCATGATACCGGGATATGCAGATGATATTTTTCCGTTTTGGCGGTTATGGTAGTAAACTTTGCTGCCATGCGAGCAAAAAAGGCCTCCGGACAGCACAACACGCCGATTGCGGACAGGTCGCTTGACCGGCCGCTCGATCGCATAGATCGCCGGCTCTTGGTGCGGCTGCAGCAGGACGGGCGCATCCCCGTATCGAAGCTCGCGCGCGAGGTCAATCTGACGGTCACGCCGACCCTGGAGCGGGTGCGGCGGCTCGAGGCGGCGGGCTTCATAGACGGGTATTTCGCGCGCCTCAATGCCCTGAAGCTGGGGCTCGGCCTGCTCGCCTACGTGGAGGTCTCACTCGACCGCACCACACCGGAGGCGTTCGAGCACTTCAAGGAGGTCGTACGGGCGCACGACGAGATCATGGAATGCCACATGGTCGCCGGCGGCTTCGATTATCTGCTCAAGGTACGCGTCGAGGACATGGAGGCCTACCGGACGCTGCTCGGCGATACCATCGCCTCTGTTCGCGGTGTCCAGCAGACCCATACCTACTTCGTCATGGAGGAGGTCAAGTCCACGTACACGCTCGTGATACCGGAGTAGGGGCGCCCGGACGCAGCGCGGCGCTCGATTTGCTATTGAATGCAAAGTGCCATATTCTTTCTCCTGAAACAGGAGAGAGGCGATGTCGCTGCCCGCTGCCAAGTCCAAGAGCGCCCCCTCGGTACTGTCCAAGGCGACCGTGCGGGCGGCCGAGCAATTGGACGTACGCCAGGCGCAGCTCGCCAAGGTGCTGGGTCTGAGCGCGGCGACCACCTCACGGCTCGCCGCAGGAACATGGCTCCTGTCCGAAGACAGCAAGGCATGGGAGCTCGCGGCAGCGTTCGTGCGCCTGTATCGCTCCCTCGCCGCGATCACGGGCGGAAGGGCGCAGACCATGCGTGATTGGCTGCACTCGGCCAATGACGCGCTCGGCGCGCAGCCGGCGCAACGGATTCTCACGGCGGAAGGACTCTTCCATGTCGTCCAGTACCTGGACGCCTCCCGCGGTCGCATCTGAGTCGAAGGCCTGCGAGCTGACGCTCTGGCGCGCTGTCGAGGCGCAGCACGTCGTTGCGACGCGCGCGCTGGTCGACAGCATCGCGGAGCAGGAGATCCTGGAGTCGGTGCTCGAGGCCTCGAAGCCGCCCCTGCCGCCCCCCTGCGCCGGGCTCGACTATCTCCTCTACACACCGTTCCGCTATCCGCCGTCATGGCGCGGCTCGCGTTTTCGCAATTACGACGATGCGGGTGTCTGGTACGGCGCGCAAGCCGTGCGCACGAGTTGCGCAGAGCTGGGATACTGGCGCTGGCGCTTCGTGCGTGACAGCCATGGCCTCACGCGGTTGGACGGCGTACCCCATACGGTCTTCCAAGCCGTGGCACGCGGCGCAGCCGTGGATCTGCGGAAATCACCCTTCGTGCGCGATGCAGGGATGTGGAGCGACCCCGTGGACTACGGCGCCTGTCAGGCGCTGGCGCGGATGGCCCGCCAAGCAGAAACGAAGATCATCCGCTATGCATCCGTCCGCGATCCCAGGCACGGCGGCTGCGGTGCGGTGCTCGACTGCAGTGCCTTCTCGGGCACGGGCGGCGTGCGCCAACGACAATCGTGGTTCCTCACGGTCGACGGACAGCGCGCCTCGTGGGTTCGCTCCGCCACGCCCCGCAGCGCCGCCTACGAATTCGTCTTCGCGACCGGCGCCGCCGCCAAGGACACCGCGGCGTAGGATCCACCGATGCACTCCCTTTGCGATTTCATCAGCCGACACCGCAGGCTCTTCGTTCTCACCGGGGCCGGCTGCAGCACGGATTCAGGCATCCCGGACTATCGGGATGCGAGTGGCCACTGGAAGCGCTCGCCGCCGGTCAGCTTTCAGGCTTTCATGGGCAGTGAAGCGGTGCGCCAACGCTACTGGGCACGAAGTCTCGTCGGCTGGCAGCGCTTCCGCCGCGCAGCTCCCAACGGCGCGCACGCAGCTCTGGCGAGACTCGAGCAGCAGAATCGTCTCGAGGTGCTGGTGACGCAGAACATCGACGGACTGCACCAGGCTGCCGGAAGCACATGGGTGGTGGATCTGCATGGCCGCCTGGACCGCGTTCGATGTATGGACTGTTATGCCCTCCTGCCGCGGCAGGAGCTGCAGGATGAGCTGCTGCGATGCAACTTCGCGTGGAGTCGGCTGGAAGGAGTGGTAGCCCCCGATGGCGATGCCGACATCGAGGGACTTCCCTTCGACGAATTCACGGTCCCATCCTGCTCCCGCTGCAACGGCGTGTTGAAGCCCGACGTCGTGTTCTTTGGCGAGAGCGTTCCCCGCGACCGGGTCGCCACGGCGATGGAATGCCTCGGGCGGGCCGACGCCGTGCTCGTGGTCGGCTCCTCGCTCATGGTGTATTCCGGCTATCGCTTCGTACAGGCGGCCGCGCAGGCAGGCAAGCCGGTCGCGGCAATCAATCTCGGCCGCACGCGTGCCGATGGCCTGCTGGCCCTCAAAGTGTCCGAGCCCTGCGCCTCGGCATTGGGCTCCCTGCCAACCGGTTACTACGATACATTCCCCGCCGTGACAGGGGACAACAACGCCTCGGTCCTACTGGGGGAACGATGCTGAAATCCGGCGAGTCTCATACACCGCAGTTCGCCACCGCCGAGTACGCGGCCAACGGCCTGACGTGCGCCGCGTGCAAGCAGCCGATCGGCGGCTCGTATTTCCAGATCAAAGGAGCGCCGATCTGTCCGGGCTGTACTGCGACGATCCGCGCACAGATTCCTCGGGACACGCATGCAGCGTTCATTCGGGCACTCGTGTTGGGTATCGCGGGCGCCCTCGTCGGACTTGCGCTGTACGTGATCTTCGCGCTCAGCACCGGTCTCGTCATCGGCTGGGCCTCGGTGGCGGTGGGTTACATCGTTGGCAAGGCGATGCACCTCGGATCGCGTGGCGTCGGTGGCCGCCGCTATCAGGTCGTGGCGGTACTGCTCACCTACTTCGCCGTTTCGATGTCGGCCGTGCCCATTGCGATCGAGCAGAGCCGACAGCATCAGGCCCAGGCACAATCGGCGGCGGCCACTGCGCCGCCTCGAGAGCGCATGAACTACGGCAAGGCCATTGCCGCACTGGCGTGGGTCGGCATCGCTTCACCGATCCTCGAGCTTCAGGATCCGGTGAATGGCCTCCTCGGACTCATCACCCTGTTCGTGGGCCTGCGCTTCGCGTGGCAGTTCACGGCGAGCCGATGGGCGAAGATATCAGGGCCCTACACCGTGGCGGCCGCAGGGGCAACGGGAAGTGGATAGGTCTTGTCCCGTCCTAGCCGCACCCGACAAGTGCGGTCGTTGCGGCGCAACTCTGGCGCCAGGCAGTCTCGCCTGCGCTCAGTGCCAGGCATTGGCGCACGCCCGCAGACTCGAGGAGCTCGCGGCCAGCGCACGCGGCCATGAGCAACGGCGCGAGCTCGCCGCCGCACAGACGGACTGGCAGGCCGCCCTCGAGCTGCTCCCCGCCGACTCCTCCCAGGCGGCGTGGGTGCGCTCCAGGCTGGCAGAGCTGGCCGGCGACGGCGCCAAGGCCGCGAGCAACGACCCGCCCGCCTGGGCTCGCAAGTTAGGCCCGCTGGCGCCGCTCGCGCTGCTCCTCATCAAAGGCAAGCTCTTCCTCTCGTTGTTGAAGCTGCCGTTCCTCCTGAGCTTCGCGAGTTTCGCCGCCCTTTACTGGGGTCTCTACGGAGCGAGCTTCGGCATCGGATTCGCCGTGCTCGTCCTGGCGCACGAGCTGGGACATTACATCGAGCTGAGAAGACGCGGCCTCGCGGCAAACCTTCCCATGTTCATTCCCGGCCTCGGTGCCTATGTGCGTTGGACTGCGGCAGACATCACCGCCGAGACGCGCTCACTCGTGAGTCTCGCCGGCCCGCTCGCCGGCACCATTGCCGCGGCGCTATGTGCGCTCATCTGGCTGCAGACCCAGGAGCGATTATGGGTCGCCCTCGCAGGCTTCTCCGCCTTCATCAACCTCCTGAACCTGATTCCCGTCTGGCGCCTCGACGGCGCACAGGCCATGGAAGCCATCGGTCGCCCAGGGTGCATCGCCATCGCATTGGCTTCACTCCTCCTCGCCGCCTGCTTCTCTCAGCTCATCCTGCTGTTGGTGGCCGGCGCCGCCATCTATCGCGCCTACACCAAGAGCCCACCCGCCGGAGCGCCACCCAACTTTGCACTCACCGCATACTTCATCGCCCTACTCGCGGCGCTGAGCTATCTATCCACCCTGGCGCCGCTCGGCGCGCCGCCGGGCCACTGAGCCGGCAGACAATTCTCACGCGACCCGGGCAACGTCGACCTTGCGGATGTCATCTATGCCGTAGCAGAGCATTGCGAACCGCTCCAGGCCATAACCGGCGCCCATCGCGACATGGCGCTGCGGGTCGCCGCCAGCCCATTCGAGTCTACGACTGAATGGTGGTTCGGTAATTGCTGCCAAATGAGACTGCCGCGTCGCGGAACCCCTGCCGCGACGGTGCTATGATGTGCTTTGGCTACGTTAGGGGCCCATCGAGAGGCATCACATGTCCGCACCCCGTCGTTATCTCAAGCGCACCGAGTGGGCCGCCCTGATGGGCACGTTGCTGCTGCTCAGCGGCTGCGGCATCAACACCATCCCGACCTACAAGCAGCAGGCCGATGCCGCCTGGAGCCAGGTGCTCAACGAGTACCAGCGGCGCACCGACCTCATTCCGAACCTGGTGGCCACCGTCAAGGGTTACGCGGCCCACGAGGCGAGCGTCCTGGAAGCGGTCACCGAGGCCCGCGCCAAAGTCACGCAAACCCGCATCCCGCCTGACATCCTGACCAACCCGAAGGCCTTCCAGAGCTTCGAGCAGAACCAGGCCACCCTGAGCGGCGCCCTGTCGCGCCTCATGGTCGTGACCGAGAACTATCCCAACCTCAAGGCCGATCAGAATTTCCTCGCCCTGCAGGCGCAGCTCGAGGGGACCGAGAATCGGATCGCCGTGGCGCGCCGCGACTACATCCTAGCGGTGCAGCAGTACGATACCGAGCTCGCCACCATCCCCGGCCGCTGGTACCACTCGCTCTTTTACGGCAGCTACCAGCCCATGCAGAACTTCACGATCTCGGAGCAGGCGCAGCAGGCTCCGGCGGTCAAGTTCTAGGGATCGAGTGCCCTGCGACGCACGGAGCCCGCGTCCCCTGGAGCGATCATGCCCGCCGTGAGCGCGAAGCCGAGACAGTGCTGCACCGCCGGATGGCGAGGTCGGCCGCAGTGGCCCTACCGGTTGCTGAGCCCAATGCTCTGTCTGGCAGTCCTGTTTGCATTCGCGCTCGCCCCCCGCCCCGCCTTCGCGGCGCAAAACCCAGCCGATGCCGGCATGCCTCCCTTCCCCGCGCTGACCGGCCCGGTGGTGGACGACGCGCACCTGCTGCCCGAGGACACATTCAACCAGCTCTCACAGAAGCTCGCGGCCTACTCGCAAGCCAACGGCACGCAGCTCGTGGTGGTCACGCTGCCAACGCTCAATGGCTATCCCATCGAGTATTACGGCTACCAGCTCGGCCGTCACTGGGGCATCGGCCAGAAGGGCAAGAACAACGGCGTGCTGCTGATCGTCGATGCCGGTGAGAAGCGGATGCGTATCGAGGTCGGCTACGGCCTCGAAGGCACGCTCACGGACGCGCAGAGCGTGTTGATCATTCACGACGTGATAGCCCCACATTTCCGCAGCGGGGACTACGCAGGCGGCATTACCGCCGGTACGGACGCAATTCTCTCGGTGCTGGGCGGCCACCAGCTCGCGGCGCAACGGCGGCAGGTGCGGGACCAGGGTGGGACCGGATTCCTGATGTTCCTCATCCTCATCTTCGTTTTGCTGCCGGTGCTGCGCGCCATGAGTCGCGGCTGGGGCGGGCCCCCGAGCTCGCGCAGCGGCTGGCTGGCCTGGCTCCTTCTCGGCATGCTGAGCGGTGGCGGTGGCCGCGGTCGGGGCGGCGGTTGGGGCGGTGGGGGCTTCGGCGGTGGCGGCTTTGGTGGCGGCGGTGGATTCTCCGGGGGCGGTGGCTCCTTCGGAGGCGGCGGCGCCTCGGGGGGATGGTAACGCCATGATCCACTTCTCCCTGGAGGACAAGGCACGGATCACTGCGGCGATCCACGACGCAGAAAAGAATACCAGCGGCGAGTTCGTGGCCGTCGTGGCGCACGCGAGCGACCACTACGTCATCCTGCCCCTCCTCTGGTCGGCGATCCTCGCGCTGCTCGTTCCCGGTGTCTGTCTGCTCCTCGGCATCTCCCTCCGCTGGGTGCACCTCTACCAGATCCAGCTGCTCACCTTCATTGCCTTGACGCTGCTGCTCCTTTTCGTGCCCGGCTTGCATTTCACACTCGTACCCACGCGCATCAAGCATGCGCGCGCCAGCCGCCTCGCGCACGCCCAGTTCTATGAGCAAGGCGTGCAACTCACTGCGCAGCATTCCGGCGTGCTGTTCTTCGTCTCCCTTGCCGAGCGGTACGTGGAGATCGTGGCGGACAAGGGAATCCACGAGAAGCTCGGCGAAGCCCACTGGCAGGGCATCATCGACCTCTTCGTGAGCCACGTGCGCCGCGGTAAGGTGGTGGACGGATTCGTGGACGCGATCGGCGCCTGCGGCGCAGCCATGGCCGAGCATTATCCGCCGGATACGAACGATGTCAGCGAGCTCTCCGACGGTCTGATCGAGCTCTAACAAAAAAGGGCGGGGTTGACCCCCGCCCTTTCACTTTTCCGATCGATCGATCTACCGCGGATTCTAATCTCCTTGCCGCCGTACATCGAACGTCGGACAAGGATTGAACGGCACGATGCGGCGGAAGTCCTCCAGGATCTGGCGCGGCTGACCGTTGCTTGCGGGATAGGTGAGCGCCAAAGGCGTGGTCCCGTACTCCGTCTGCGAATTTCGCCCGAAGAGGTACAGCGATCCGGGAACGAATGGGCCGCTTTCCTGCCATACGCAACCATTGCGCCCGTCGAGCCGCAGGCTGTAGATCGGATAGAAATCCGCCCCCACCGGCGGGTTGACGCAGCCGGCGCCCGGATTCGGGTCCGACGGGTTCGTCAGGTGCCGCTGGCATGGCGGATTGGTGCCGGACTCGACGCGCGGCATGTCGCTCTCGAACGCCACGCGGGCGAAATTCTCCATGTGACCGCTCATGTCGGTGAACAACGGACTGGAGAAGATCGGCGGCTGGGCATGGAACTGCGCGTCGAGGACCGGATCTCGGAACGAGCCCGGCCAGGTGTTATTGCGATACGGGACTCCATCGAAGTCCGTATCCGAATCGACGCAACCCCCGATCTGAACGAGCCCGGCCGGAATGATCGACGGGTCTATGCAAACGGCATCATCTGCGGCCGATGGCGGATCATCCGCGGAGTCCGAGGCACACGGCCCGACACCGGCAGGAACCGAGCTGCAATACTCGAAGTGCCCAATCTCATCCGAGAACGCAATGTTGTAAGAGTGCGCCGCCCCAGGTACCCGCGTGTGCTCGCTGGACGTCGCGTAGGTCGGATGAAAATCATGCGGGATGTTGTGAGTGGCAAAGCTGCAGTTGGTCCCGTTTGGGTCCCACAGCACCTCGGCGAATCCGTTCGCGGCGCTCGCCACCATGAAGCCGCTCTCGCCGGTGGTGAGATCCTGCACCGTGATCTTGAGCCCATGCGGGGTGTCCGTGATCGTCACGACGAGCTGATCACCCGGGTTCATGAAGAGCGTGTTGGCGTTCGTCGACACCTGCGGCCCCAACGGGCTCGGCGAGCCGGCCGGAAACGGCTGGCCATCCTTCTGGATGAAGGCGAAGTTGACGTACTCTGTGCCGACAGCCCGTTGGCAGGCTCGATTGTTGTTCTGCCCGGTGTTCGCATTGTCGTCAAAAGTGTCGATGTTGAGCGCCGCGTCCCATTGCGTCGCGGTACCGTTGGTATTGACCCAACCCGGCGGGTAGAACTGCATCTCCATGAATGCCGTGCCCGGATGCCGGCCGATGTAATGTGACGAAGTCGGGCTGGCGTCGTCGTAGATGTTGCTGTCGGAGGCGTCCGCGCACGGTATGTTCGGACCGGCGCTGGGAGAGCCGCCCGGATTGGGATCGCCCTGATCGTCGCACACCGCCATTCCGAACCAGAAGGCCGGGTGCAGCTGGAAATTCCAGGTCCCGCCGCCGCCATCCTGCTTGGGAATCTGCGGCGGGTCCTTCGGCAGCCTCAAGCGGTAGACCTGACTGGAGCCCGACCCCGGCTCGTTGGAATAGAAAAGCAGCGAGGGCTCGTCGTGGCCCACGTAATAGCCGTCTCCGGGATTTTCGCGCGCCTCCGCACACAGGATTCCCGACTGCTCGTCGCAGTCGAAGAGTTTGGCGTTAGGGGGCGAGGCGTGGGTCGGGAGAGTGCTGCTCAGCAGCAGCAGTCCCGCGCCGAGCAGAGCCCGGCGTGACCATGTCTTGATTCGCATAAACGGAACCTCCCTCTGGGCGTGGTGGTTGTTGAGAGTTCCGCAGGACGTACCGTCCCGTCCGCTGCGCTCGTCTTGTTGATTCGCGCGCACCGGCGGCCGGAATTGTGCGCCCACAGCCTCAGCTGCGCGACCTGGGGCGTATTCTTGAGCGTGAAGTTTGAAAAATACGGCGCCGCAACGGCGCAACATTGAACTACATCGCTGTAGTCGGGTACTTACTGAAAATGGGAGCTGCCTCGCTCAGGCTTCGGGTAGCAGAGCTACCAACTCTAGGCCATCACGACCTTACCCACCGCCTCAGCGAAATAACCGATGTTGTCCATCCGCAGCCCGAGGATGTTGATCCGGCTGTCGTCCATCATGTAGACGTGATGCCGCTCCCGCAGCTCATGCACTGCCTGCGGGCTGACACCCAGATAAGAGAACATCCCGCGCTGACGCGCGATATAACCGAAATCCTTCGCCGGACACGCAACGGCCAGCGCCTCCACGGCCGCGTTGCGCAGCCGCACGACCCTGAGGCGCATGGCTTCGACCTCGTCCTCCCATGACTTGCGCAACCGATCGCTCGTGAGAATGCCGTGCACGATGGCTGCGCCGTGATCCGGCGGCATGGAGTAGAGGCCGCGTGCAATGCGCGCGAGCTGACTGATGGCGGCATCCGCGGCTGTCGGGGTCGTGCTCAGCACATGCAGCGCTCCGGTGCGCTCGCGATAAAGCCCGAAGTTTTTCGAGCAGGAGGCGGCGATCAGGACCTCCGGCAGCTCCGCGCAGAATAGGCGTGGCCCGTAGGCATCCTCCGCTGCGCCTCGGCCGAGGCCCTGATAGGCGATGTCGATGAACGGCAGCAGCGAGCGCCGCCGTATCACACCCAACAGCTCGCGCCACTGCGCATCCTCGAGATCGGCGCCCGTCGGGTTATGACATGAGGCATGCAGGAGCACCACGGCGCGTTGCGGCAGGCGATCGATTGCCCCCAGCATGCCATCGAAGTCGACGCCGCCGGTGGCAGGATTGAAGTAAGGATAGCGCTCGAGCTTCAGCCCGCAGTTGGAAAGCAAGGGCACGTGGTTGGCCCACGTGGGCGTGCTTACGTGAACGACGGCATCAGGCGCAGCCGTGCGGATGAGCTCCGCGCCCAAGCGAAGCGCGCCGCACCCGCCGGGAGCCTGGATCGTGCGCAGGCGACCCGAAGCCAACGCGGCATGCTGCTGTCCCAGCAGCAGCCGTTCCATCGCCCCGTTGAATCCAGCGTTGCCGACTGCCGAAACATAGGTCTTGGTCGTCTGTCGCGCGAGCAGCTCCTGCTCCGCCTCCCGGACTGCTCTCAGGACCGGAGTCTCGCCGGCATCGTCGCGAAAGACTCCGACGCCCAGATCGACCTTGCGCGGATCGCTGTCGGCGCGGAAAGCCGCCATGACGCCGAGAATGGGGTCCGGTACCAGCCGGTCGAGATGCTCGAGCACGTGTATCTCCTTGCCGCTTGGCTTGGCCAGCAGGAGATCGAGTTTACACGAGCGGGGCGCAGGGATCAGGGAGCGGAGTTCACACTCCGCCAGCGCCTGATTCGCAGCGCATCGCGGGGGGTCAGATAGCGCGGCGGTTGTGCCTGCATCGACAACGGCACCCGCTCCGGCACGGTGAGCGGCGGCTCGGAAGTGCCAACATCGGCGACACCGACGGGGCTGGCGCCGGGAGACAGACGCGCCTGCAGCGCAGCCAACTCCGCCGGCGGTTCGCTCTCTTCCGGCGTGAGCAGCAGGCGGTGCTTGCGCAGCCAGAGGCCCGCACCGGTGCGGCTGGTGATGACCGTGAGTGGCACAGCAAGCACCATCCCCGCGAGCACCGGCAGCAGCCACCAGATGTATCGGGGCGCGAACGCGAGAATCACCGCGCCCCAGGCGAGACCGATCACCACGTGCCACTTGTGGCGCATGAGCGCCTCGAGAACGCCGATACCGCGATCGCCGCGCTCCTGCGCGTGCCACACCACCGGCTTGCCCAGGAGCGTGGTTACGACGAAGGTCGTGTGAAAGAGCATCATCGCAGGCGCGAGCACGATGCTGAAGAGCTGCTCGATCGCGAGACTCAGGAGCAGCCGCGGGCCGCCACCGAACCCCCGCCGCAGCCGCGAGTCCTTCAGGGCGAGCAGCGCGCCGAAGA
Organism: Steroidobacteraceae bacterium; assembly: GCA_035652555.1. Classification (GTDB taxonomy): domain Bacteria; phylum Pseudomonadota; class Gammaproteobacteria; order Steroidobacterales; family Steroidobacteraceae; genus 13-2-20CM-66-19. The sequence goes on from DASRDO010000096.1 coordinate 48,647, forward strand.
ACTTGGGCAGGAAGAGCACCGCCACCGTGATCGACAGGAGCGCGATGATCTCGCCGTCCCGATACTGCGGCCAGGTTGGAAAGAGCGCATACGAGCCCGGCTTGAAGTATTGATAGCCGTGGATCGCATCCAGAATCACGACCGTGGAGCTCAACAGCAACACGAGCAGCCACAGCGGCGAGCTCGCATAGGACAATACGCCGGTGATGAGGTGCAGCCGGCTCAGCCAGTGCAAGCCGCGCATCGGAAGCAGACCCAGGTGCTGCAGATTGCCCTGCGCCCAGCGGCGATCGCGCGCGGCATAGTCGATGATGTTCGAGGGGACCTCTTCCCAGCTGCCCGTGTCGTGCGGCACCAGCCAGACCTGCAGCCCTGCTCGGCGCATGAAAGCGGCCTCGACGAAGTCGTGGCTCAGGATCTCCCCGCCGAGGGGCGGCGCCCCGGGCAAGCGCGGCAGGTCGCAGAACTCGGCAAACGCCTTGAGGCGAAGGATGGCGTTGTGCCCCCAGTAGTTGCCTTCGCCGAGCTGCCACCAGGCGAGCCCGCTCGCGAGCATGGGGCTCGAGAGCCGCGCGGCGAACTGAATGAGACGCGCGAACAGCGTCTCGCGCCCTGCCGGCAACGGCAGCGCCTGGATGATGCCGGCCTTGGGGTGCGCGTCCATGAGTCTCGCCAGCATCACCAGCGCCTCACCCGACATGATGCTGTCTGCGTCGAGAACGATGGCGTAGTCGTATGCGCCGCCCCAGGCGCGCACGAAATCCGCGATGTTGCCGGCCTTGCGGCCTGCGTTCTCTGCCCGCCGCCGGTAGAAGATGCGCCCGCGGGCGCGATGACGCGCCGTGAGCTGATGCCAGGCCGCCTCTTCCGCCGCGGCGATCTCGAGCTTGCGCGTGTCGGAAAGAATGAAGAGATCGAAAGCCGCCTGCTCCGGCAGCCGCACGAGCGAGGACCAGATGACATCGAGGCCGGCGATGACCCGCTGCGTATCCTCGTTATAGATCGGCATGACGACCGCGGTGCGGCCGGTCAGCGGTCGGCCGGCGAGCTCCTCGAGCTTGAGCCCAACCCGGTCGCCCCCGCGCCAGCGCACGATGAGCCCGGCGAAAGCGGTCCAGAAGGCACCCGTGATCCACACGAACAGGATGTAGAAGAGCACGAGGCCAGCCCACTTCAAACCGGTCAGGCCGTTCGCCGCGAGAATGTCACCCATCATCCCCGTCGCCGCAGCAGCCGTGAGCAGCGTCAAGGCGAAGAACACCGCCCGACGCCAGCGCGCCGTGCGTCGTAGCCGACGCTCGGTGTCGACTGCTAGGTTCCCGATGGTGTCCACTGGTAAGTCCACGTCTCAGTCAAGGCCTCGCCGTAAAGATCGAGATAACATCTTAAATCGACCGGCTGATCGCTTCCCGGTTTCACCTGCAAGGCCACGCGCCAGACGCCGTTCTCCGGGAGTCGCTGTACGGTGACGCGAGTGATCGTACCGCCGTCCGCCGATACGTCCGCATGTACCGGCTGCGATGGCAAGAGAGAGTCGAGGTCGCCGCCGGTGAAATCAATAAGAACAAGTCGCATGCCTGAAACCGGGGTCGCGCCGTTCTTCACCGGCCCAAAACGCGTGGCGATCACCTTGCCGCCGGGCGGCCAGCGGTCGTCCGAGCTCTGATAGGCCGACATGAGATAGGAGAAGCGGATCGGCGTGCGCGGCACCACGCGACCGCTCGGCACCCAATAAGCATCGATATTGTCGTGGATTTCCTCGTCGCTCGGAATCTCCACGAGCTCTATGCCGCCCTTGCCCCAGTTACCCAGCGGCTGGATCCAGTAGCTCGGCCGCCGCTCGTACTGGGAATCGGGGTCCTGATAGTCGGCGAAGTTTCGGTCGCGCTGAATGAGCCCAAAACCCTTGGGGTTCTGATCCATATAGCGATTGACCTGCAGCTGCCCGGGGTTATCGAGCGGCCGCCACAGCCATTCACCCGTGCCCGTCTGCATCATCAGGCCATCGCTGTCGTGCACCTCCGGCCGCCAGTCATCGAAGGGACGCCCTTCCGAGCTCTCGCCGTAGAGATACATGGAAGTCAGGGGCGCGATGCCCAGCTTGTCGACGGCCCGGCGCGGGTAAAGCTCTGCCGTCACCTGCACTTGAGTGACGGTGCCGGGTCGGATGTCGAACTCATAAGCGCCGGCGACGCTGGGGCTGTCCAGGAGCGCGTAAATCGTCATGGTCCGCTGGTTGGGCTCAGGCCGGACCAGCCAGAAATCGGTGAAATAAGGGAATTCCTCACCCGCGGTGCTCGCGGTGTCGATCGCGAGCCCGCGCGCGGAAACGCCATAGCCCTGATTGCGGCCGAGCGCCCGGAAATAAGAGGCCCCGAGAAAGGCGATCACCTCATCTTTATAGCCGGGAGTATTCAGGGGAAAGTGCACGCGCAGGCCGGCGAAGCCGAGGTCATTGGGCAGCGCGATGCGCGGCACGTCCGGCCCGAACTGGAACATCGAGGGGTTGTACACCACCGGTCGTACCCCGGAGGGCAGCACCTCGTTGATATTGACGCGGCGGTCAAAATTGAACCCTCGATGGAAAAATTGCACTTCGAACATCGACTGGCCGTGCCACAGCGCCGCGCTCGACCGGAAGCTGATCTCGCGATACTGGTCGTAGTTGAGCGTCGCCAGCGCCCGCGGCAGTGGCGTCGAGCGAATATGGTAAGGACGGGCAGCGCGTTCCTGTGCCAGCCGTTGGACCGTGGCGAAGGTGAATGCCGGGGGCGGTGCCGGCTGTTGCGGAGTGCTCGCCGTCTGGCCGATCGCAGAGGTCAGCAGGAGAAGCGCCAGAGTGGCGGCGGCCAGCTGTGTTCGGTCAAACGGTAACACCAAAGCTCCCCGGGCACTTCAGGCCAAACATCCAGGCATGCCGCGCCCGGCTTTCGCAGCACAAACAGAGCCCGTTGTCGCCATCGAGCGACATTCCGGTAGCTCTGCTCTGATGAAATCCGGAGGGATTCTGGCAGCGTAATTCATTTGTCGTATCTGAAAAGCGTGTCGGACGGGACTGACGTCGAACGGAAAGTATGACATCCCCACCGGCCTGGGCGCTCGTCGGAGAGGTGCCCCGCCAATCCGACGCCGCGGCGCACCCGAATGGTATGAGGCGCGGGCGGCTCGCACCGTGCCGGTGCAACGGGCGCCGATCTGCCGCGCCGAGCCAATATAACTAACTGAATTTACACGGGAAACTCACTTGGCATAGGCGATGCTTGCGCAGCCCGCCCACCGAAATCCCTCGGTCAGCTCAGAGGGGCTCCAATGCAGAAGCCTTTGTTGCAGCGAATCCACGTCGTGGCGCTTGCCGCCGCCGCCGGTGCCGTGTCCACCGGCGCGCCGGCTGCAGACTCGCCGGCCTCGACCTTGTCGCAGGTGCTGGCCAGCTCCGGAATCACCGAGTCCGGCTACGTGGCTGCCTCCTACTACCACTCCAGTGGGTATAACACTTACCATCAGTTCGATACCTCGCACGACACTTTCCAGCTCGATCAGGCGGCATTGCAGCTCGCCTACCAGCCGAAATCGGGGTTCGGTGCCGTGCTGGACGTCATCGCCGGCGAGGATGCGAAGATCGTCGATGCCGCCGAGAGCGCCGGCGCCAGTGACCACGCGTTCGATATCCTGCAGGGATTTGCGCAGTACGTGGCCGGACCGCTGACCGTGCAGGCGGGCAAGTTCACCACCCTGGCCGGCGCGGAGGTCATCGCGCCTGCAGGCAATACCAATTTCTCCCGCTCACTCCTTTTCTTCGGGGAGCCATTGACTCACACGGGCATGCGCGCCACCTACGCGATCACCGACGCAGTGAGCGTGATGGCAGGGATCAACAACGGCTGGAACTATACGAAAATCAACTACGGCTCGAAGACTGGCGAGCTCGGAATTGCGCTGACTCCCAATAAGCTCTTCTCGCTCACCGCGCAGGTCTACGCCGGCAAGGATCCGGTATACGCGGCGCAGCGGACCCTCATCGATACGGTCGCGACATTCAATGTGACCGCTGCGCTGTCATTCGTCGTGAGCTATGACTGGGGCAAACAGGAAACCGGCCCCGCGACACCGGCGGGCCTCACCGGCGGCGACTGGGAGGGCCTCGCCGGTTATGTGAATTATCAGCTGAACAGCGAGTGGCGCCTCTCGGTGCGCGCGGAATACCTCGACGACAAGGACGGCACCACCCTCCTCACCGGCACGCGGCAGGGCCTCAAAGAAGGCACCATCACCCTCGGCTACGATCCGGTGGCGAGCTTCGAGCTGCGGCTCGAGGGCCGCTACGACACCTCGAGCGAGTCGACTCTCCTCGAGTCGATCACACCGGTCGCACTCTTCCGCGATGACCAGACCGAGGTTGCAGTCCAGGGTGTTTACAAGTTTTGACCCGGTGCCCCGCCGTCGCCGCTCACCGGCCCTGCGTCGGTGAGCGGCGGGATCACTCCGCGCCCGCCCGGCGGACCATGAGCCCGCGCCCGGGGTCATAGCCCAGGATCGCCAATGCCATGAAGACGATGAGCGCCCCGACGACTACGGCGCATGCCTGCAGATTGAACTGCCCATAGAGCGCGAACCGGACCAGCTCGACTGCATGCGTGAACGGGTTGACCATGCAGATGTCGTAGAGCTTCTGGTTCGCCTCGCGCACCGTCCAGAGGGGATAGAGGGCGGACGAGGCGAAGAACATCGGGAAGATCACGAAATTCATGACGCCAGCGAAATTCTCGAGCTGACGGATCGCCGAGGAGATGAAGAGGCCGAGCGCACTCAGCATCATGCCCGAGAGGATCAACGCCGGCAGCACCGTGAGATATCCGAGCGGCGGGGGTTGGATTCCCCAGAACCAGGCGATGCCGAGAAAGACATACGCCTGCAGGACCGATACGGCCACCGTCGCGACCATCTTCGAGACGAGGAGAAACCAGCGCGGCAGCGGGCTCACGAGTAGCGTGCGCATGCTGCCCATCTCCCGGTCCCACACCATCGACAGCGTGCTCTGCATGGCCTGGAACAGTTGGATCATGCCGATCAGGCCGGGAGCGATGTACTCCTCGTAGGGAATGTAGGTCTGGTACGGTGGAATGATCGACACGCCGAGCACGAACCTGAATCCGGCGGCGAAGATCACCAGCCACACGAGCGGGCGCACCAGGGCGGCGATGAAGCGGCCGCGCTGGTTGAGGAAGCGCAGGCCTTCGCGCCACACGATGCCGCGCAGACAGCGGTAGTAGTGGACGGGCCTCATTCGCTGCGCTCGCCGGTCAGCTTATCGAACGCCTCGCGAATCGAGGCGGCGTTGGTCCGGGAAATCACTTCCGGCACCGGCCCTTCGGCCAGGATCCTGCCCCGGTGCAGCACGATGACGCGCGCGGCGGAGTCGACCTCGTCGATCAAATGGGTCGCCCAGAGCGCGGCGAGCCCTTCTTCGCGACACAGCATCCGCACGTGATCGAGCAGGAACTGCCGGCTCGCTATGTCCAACCCGACAGTGGGCTCATCGAGGAGCAGCATCTTTGGCTGATGGATGAGGGCACGTGCAATCTCCACTCGGCGCCGTTGGCCGCCGCTCAACGTGCGCGCTTTCTCGTGCATCCGGTCGGTCAGGCCGACTCGCTCGATCTCACGCTCGATACGCGCTCCAGCCTCGCGACGCGGCAGGCCGTGCAGCGCGGCGTGATAGAAGAGGTTCTGCGCCACCGACAGGTCAGGATCGAGGGTCGGGAGCTGGAATACGACGCCGAGCCGCGCCAGCGCCTCGGAGGGCTTCTGCTTGATCTCCCAGCCGAAGATCCGGATCGAGCCGCTGCGATGGTTGTATAGCCGGGTGATCAGGGAAAAAAGGGTGGTCTTGCCCGCGCCATTGAGGCCGAGCAGCATGGTTCGATCACCGCGCTCGAGCTGGAAAGCCACATCGCGCAGCGCCTGTCGCTTGCCGAACGCGTGGCTCAGCCCCGCAACGATGAGCGGCTGCGCCTGCGGAGTCGGCACATCCGCGCTTCGGTCGACGGTCTCAGTCGCGAGTTCCAACGTCGTCGTGCCCTCACCGCTCATACCCGATGCACTATGCCATATCGGCTCGCCACGGCTTACTCCACGGGCGTCGTTGCCGCGGCCGCGCCGATCAGCTCCCGGTGACGGCGCAGGATCTCATCACGCAGCCGCTCGATCTCCGCGCCGCTATGGCGAAGGTCGCGTGCCAGACTCACTGGCACGTCGGCGACCACATGGCCCGGTGCGCCGGACAGCAGCACCAACCGGTCGGCGAGCACCAGCGCCTCACGTATGTCATGCGTCACGAACAGCACCGTCGTGGGCCGCGCGTGCCACAGCTTCAGCAGCAGTTCGCGAAGCTGCTCCACCGTGTCGTGATCGAGGGAGACGAAGGGCTCGTCCATGAGCAGCAGGTCGGGCTGGATGGCAAATGCCCGCGCAATGGCGACGCGGCGGCTCATCCCCACCGAGAGCTGCGGCGGATACAGGTCCCGGGCATTGGGCAGACCCACTGCCCTCAGCATGTCTTTGACGGTGGCATCCGCGCGATGCGGCGGCAGCACCAGAGCGATGTTCTCGTAGACCGTCCGCCACGGAAGGAGGCGAGGCTCCTGGAAGACGTAGCCCACGCGCGCCGGATGACCGTCGGGACGTGGAGCGAGCTGGACCTCGCCGGCAAAATCCTGATCGAGCCCGGCGACGATGTTGAGAAGCGTCGTCTTGCCGCAGCCCGATGGGCCGACGAGGGCCACGAACTCCCCCGCAGCGACCGCGAGCGACAGGCCCTCGAGGGCCAGGTGAGGCTTCGTGCCCCGCGCGCGCGCATACCGCTTTTCGCGGATTTTCGCGCTCAGGGCCGGCGTCACGGGCGCCATCGTCCGGCACGCCGTTCCAGAGGCTGGAAGATCGCCCACTCGATCACCTGGATGACCACCATGAAGGCGATGCTGTAGGCGAGGATACGGGTCACGTCGAACTGCTGGAAATAGAGCTGGATCTCGAAGCCGACGCCGTTGCTTCGTCCCAGGAGCTCGACGATCAGCACGATCTTCCATACGAGTGCCAGACCGGACCGCGCGGCCGCGAAGACGTAAGGATACAGTTGCGGCATGATCACATGCCGCAGGGTCCGCCATCGGCCGAGGTGGAAGCTCGCCGCCATGTCCGAATAGTTGCGGTCGAGGGTGCGAGCGCCTTCGCGCAGCGTCACGGCGGTGTTCGGGATCTTGTTGACGGCCACTGCACCGATCGCTGCCGCCTCGGTGAGGCCGAACCAGACATAGGCCAGGACGATGATCACGAGCGCCGGCAGATTGAGGAGCAGCACGAGCCAGCTGTCGAACAGAGCGTCCAGAGTCTGCGACCGGCCCATCACGATTCCGATCGCCGTCCCGATGATCATCGCCACGACGAAGGCGGCAGCGACCCGTGCCAGCGTGATGCCGAGATGGAAAAGGAGGGGGCCGTGGAGGGACTCTTCGATCAGGACCACGAACACGGCGCTGGCCGAAGGCAGCAGCCGGCTATGGATCGCATCGGCCGCGACCTGCCAGACCAGGATGAAGAGCACGACCGAGCCGATACGCTGCATCAGCGAGGATGCGACCACCCAGGAAGATGCGCGCTGTGCAGCGGTGGCGAGGCTCATTCAGTAACTCACGGTGTCGAGAAAGGTGCCCGGTTGCAAGGTCGGGCTCGAGCCGACCAGCGCCTGCCCGCCGACCCGGGCGAAGAGCGCATACAACGCGTTGGCCTCGCGCTGCTCATTCCTGCCCCAGTGAGCCGGAATACCGGCCCGGAAGGCATCGCGCAGCGCGTTGAGCTCGGCCGGGGAGCGGGCGCCCGTCCTCGGTCCGAGCCAGGTCCATTCGGCATCCGACGTCGCCAGGATCGACTCGGCCGCTCGCGTGGCGCCCACGAAGGCGGCCACTGCGCGCACATGCTCGCCCGCCCAGTGCTCCGAGACCACATAACCCACGAGCGGGATCGCGGTCTTGAAGCCGAGCTGCCGCAAAGCGGCACTGACCGAGAGGACGGACGGCAGACCGCGACTCTCGAGCGGCGCAGCAAAGTTCCAGTAGGTCAACACCGCATCGAGGCGGCCCGCCAACAGCTCATGATTGAGCAGCGGTGGGGCACCGAACGACAGCCGTGCAGCATGCGCGAGGTCGACGTGCTGCTGCTGCGCGAGCGCCTGCACGATCACCCAGCTCTTGTCGAGCGGACTTCCGGCCACGCCGAGGCGCCGGTCGCGCAGATCGGCCAGCCGCTGCACCCGTGCGCCAGGAGCCGCGATCAGCGCACCAACGGCGGTCGAAAACGGGAAGAATGTCCAATCGGCGCCGGCTGCGCGCTGGCGCGAGACCCACAGCCAGTCCGACACCACGCAATCGACACGTCCCGCCTGCAGAGCCACCAGCGTCGCCTGATTGCTCGCCAACTCCAACTCGTCGATATCGATGCCGTACGCCTCATCGAGGTCGTGATGCTGGATGACATCCAAGACCCAGCTCACGGTGCCGAATTTCAGCACTCCGATGCGCAGTGTGGAATCCGCTCTGGCAGCTGCCGACGCGGCCGCGAGGGCCATGAGGAGCGTGAGGGCAAGCAGGTGGACGCACGAGGCAGGCGGGTGGATCGCGCGCACGGTCAGCTCATGGTACTACGGCGATGCCCCACGGCAGACGTCCGACGGGAACCGACTTCTGCGCTCTCAGCGACGAGGTGTCGATGATGGTCACGTCATTCGTGAGCCCGTTCGCCACGTAGAGCTTGCTGTGGTCTGCGCTGAACGTGAGCTGCCAGGGGCGCTGGCCCACCAGAATGTATTGCTCGACCTGGTAGGTCCGGGCATCGACCACGGCAACCCGATTCGCACGCCCCAGGGCCACGAACGCCATGCGGCCATCTGCCGTGAACTGCAGGCCGACGGGACCGATGTACTGCTTGTCGACACCCGGGATATCGAAGCTGATGACGTGTACGACCTGATGGCTCCCCGGGTCGATGACCGAGACCGTACCCCCGACTTCCGACGATACCCACAGGTACCGCTGATCCGGAGTGTATACCGCGACCCGCGGCCTCGTGTCGACGAGGACGTTGGCCACGACCTGCCAGCTCTTCGTGTCGATGAAATGGGCCATGCTGGTCTCTTCGGAGGCCACCACCACCGTGCGCCCGTCCTTGCTGACGGCGAGACCTTCCGGCTCTATCCCCACCTGGACCTGCGTGATCCATTTGCCCGTGGCGTAATCGATCACCGTGACCAGGGCGTTGTTTTCATTCGACACATAGATCCTGTCCCCCGAGATCGACATGGCCAGCGTCTCGGGGTCCGGGCCGGTATTTATCCGGCGTGTCACTTTGAGCGTCCTGGTGTCGATGACATCGATGTTGCTCGAGTCGCCGTCGCATACCAGAACCGCCTTGTGATCGGCGGTCTCGATGATACCTCTGGGCCGCTGGTCGGTCGGGATCGTGGCGATCACCTTGTAGCTGCCGGCGTCGAGCACGGTCACCGTATCGTCGACTTCGTTCGAGACGAAAAGCTCGCTGGCGCGCGCGGCCGCCGCGAAGGAGCACAGGAAGAGGGCGAATGCGAGGAGCGCTGCGCCGCGCCCGTTCAATGCGCGAGGCGGCATTGCGTCTCCGGCTGATCGAAGCCCAGGGTGTCGGTCGTGTTGCCGGGGTGGAGGAAGCCGCTCTGCGGCGATATGGAAACGATCATGAGCGGCTGTGCAATGAGCACCGGCTGACGCAACTGCTGATCCCAGGAGCGGAAGGTCAGGCCCTGCCCTTTGAAGCCCGCGACGAGGAACCTGTCCGATCGCAGATAAGCGCGAATCCCGGCCGGCGAGACCGTCCTCCCGCGCATGACGGCATCACCGACGATATTGACGGCAAGCCAGCCACCATAGTCGCGCTCGGTCATCTGGCGATGGGCGAAGAGCTCGAACCGATGCTGCATCTGCAGGGCGGAATAGGACTGGAAGGCCGGAGTCCAGGCCGCCGCAATGAGTCCTTGCGTTCCAACGACCGGCCGCGCGGCGAAGGTGTTGTAGGGAAGATAGTCCCCGAACAGGTCCGTCTCGTCCGCGACGAAGAGGACATCGTAATCGGACCCGATCTGCGTCGCGAGAGGCATCTGCGTTTGAATCTGCTGATAACCGGTGTCGCTGCGGCGCGAGCCGGGATTGTAGTCGTAGCTTCTGGCGGCGACGACACGGGCGCCGTAGCGGCTGGCCGAGCGGCGCACGTCCGCTGCATATACCGCATCCTGCGGCGTCGGGCCCTGGAGGAGAAACCACCGTGTCCAGCGTTTTTCCACCAGGAATTGCCCCAGCGCATCGGCGCGCATGGCCTGGTTGGGGAGCACATGGAAGACGCTCGATCGGCAATCCTTCTGCCGCAGACTGTCGTCGGTCGTCCTCATGTCGAAGATCAATGAGCCCTTCGCGGCCGGCGCATCGGCGAGCTTCAGGAGATCGGCCGCACGCAGATCGGCCACGATGATCAACGGCCCGCGGGCGAACAGCCGCCGGGTCTGGGTGGCCACCTCGGCGCCCGCAGGCAGGATCTCGACATACAACTTGAAATTCCAACCCAGGAACCTGCCGGTCGTGTTGATCTCCGCGGTACCGGCGCGGGCACCCGCCAATCCCTCATCCGCAGGCTGAGTCTCCAGGAGCGACGGCATGATCCGCGGCCCGGGATAGGCTTCGCTGAGATAGACGATTGGAAAGGTGCGCGGCGCGGCGGTGGCTGCCGCGGCCATCCAAGAATTGCTCACGCCGGCCAGCAAAGCCAGCGCGAGCAGCCCCGGCGCGCGCACGGCAGCGTGTCGCGCGATCATCCGATCACTTGTATTTGTGATCCGGAGGTCCGGTGTACGCCGACCGGATCCAGGTGATGATCTTCCACAGATCGTCATCGCTCTTGATCAGAGGGCCCATCGGCGGCATCGGAGCGGCAACGTTCATCAATGCCTTGACAGTATAACCGTCTGCCTGGAGCTTTTGTGACCCGAGCGAGATGAGGCGGAAGAGGGTGTCGTCATCACCACCATAAATCCAAACGCCGGTGATCAGCGGTGGACACATGCCGCCGCCGCCGCCGCCGCCGTGGCAACCGTTGCATCCATAGTTGAAGAAGAGCTTGTGGCCTTCTTCGGCGACCTTGGCATCGCCATTGTACGGGTTGTGGAGCGATCCCTTGGGGGCCGCGGCCACGACCTGCAGCGGCGGCTTGCCGGTGACGCCAGGCTTCGCGGAGGAGGAGGCAGCCGTTCCGGCGGGAGCTCCCGAGCACCCCGCTCCGATCAGCGCCAAAGTGAAGGCGGCTACGCCTGCCAAGCGTCTCATGGATACCTCCGGTTCTGTTGAATGACGTGTGCCGCCGCTTACCGGCGGGCGAGCAAATCGAGAATCCGTATGGCGCCGAGATTGTCGTTCGCAACTGCGATATCGCGCGCGGTCTCGCCCGTCGCCGACTTCAGGTGCGGGTTGGCGCCTGCCTGAATCAGCAGCCCGATCATCGCGGAGTTGTCGCGCGCCGCGGCGATCATGAGCGCGGTCACTCCATCGGCGTCCGCGAGGTTCACCTTTGCCTTGTGGGCCAGCAGGGCGCGAGCGACTTCGATCGGCCCATGATCCTGCAGCACCTTGACGTCTCTGCTCTGCGGCGGGAGCTCGCTCGCGATGACCATGAGCGGTGTCAGTTTGTGCTCGCTGGCGGCAACGTTCACATTCGCGCCCGCCTGTATCAGCGCATACGCGGAGTCGAGCTGACCTTCCTCGACCGCGATCGACAAAGGCGTGTAGCCGCGGGGGCCCCCCTTCTCGACGTTCGCGCCGTGCGCGACCAGAAACTTTATGGCCGCAGCCTGGTTGCGCATGGTCGCGCCCATGAGCGCGGTCTGGCCGTCGCTGTCGGGCCAATCGACCTTCGCGCCGTGATCGATGAGGAGCTGCATCATCGGAATGCACCCGGCGCGGGCGGCCGTCTCGAGCGGCGGCGTGCCCAGATTGTCGAGCCTGTTGACGTGAGCACCCTTGCCGATCAGGTAAGCGGCCCGATCGACGTCGTTGGAGACGACGGCGTCGATGAGCTCGGTGTTGATGTCTGCCCCGCCCGCCAGCCATTTGTCGACCTGCGCGCGTGAGACCGTCCAGTGCGTCGGCTTGCTCTCGATCTCGGCCACCGACATGGGAGCGGTGTAGCCGCCGTTCGACGGCAGGTCACCCGGCACGATGCAGTCGGCGCACTTCACGAGCGGCACGCCATACTCGCTCAGGATCTTCTCGATCTCGGCCCGATGTGCCTTGAGGGCATCATCGAGCGCGAATTTCAGCAGCACTGCGCTCCTCGGCACGCTGATACCCAAGCTGAATTCCATCGGCACGACGTCATCCATGAGATTCACGGGCTGCAGGGTGATCTGCGCCCCTTTCATGGTCTTCAGCCAGCCGGCCATGGGTCCCCAGGCAGCGGCGACATCGAGCTTGCCGTCGACCACCTCCTCGACCTGCTGCCAGGGCTGATGCGCCGGGACCCATTCCGTGTCGGTGCTCACCGGCCAGACCTTCACGTTGGCGACCACGCCGTGGTTCGAGAGAGCCTGACGCAGCGCCGAGATCTGAAACACGCCCAACCGCAACTTGCGCAGCCGCGGGTCATCCAGGCTCTTGATGGAGAGCTTCTCATCGTTCCGCCACACGAGCACGTAGGTCGTGCGGTAGATCGGAACCGTGGACAAGGAGTCCGGGTAGTTGACCGGCATGTCCATGAGCAGGTCGCATTGGTCAGCCTGTCCGAACGCCTGACCGACGATGTTGCCGGTGTAGGAACGCCAGTAATAGCTCAGCCGCGCCCCCATCCCCTTGGCGAGCACCTCGAGAATCCTGTTCTGGTACCCCTCCCCGGCCCGATCGGAGAGCGGCATGTTGCCGGGATCGGCGCAGACGCGAAGAGTGGAGAAATGCGTGGTCCGGGCAGCCTGCTTGGCGGCATCTATCTCGGCCTGATCGAGGTCGTCGAAATCCTTGCCCTCCCAGGGCCCCTGCAGCCCGGTGGAGTCGGCCACCCGATGGGTGGGGTTGGTATCAGCAAACGCGGGCGATGCGAGGAAGGCGGCGGCCGTCAACGGAATGGCCGCCGCTCTCACGCAGCGGCCAAAGAGCATTAAGGACATCGCATATCCTGTCGAAGGCGATCATCTGGCTCCCCGGGAAGGGAGATGGGGGTACCCCGCGGAGCCGGAGTCCGCGCTGCCGCGGGGTACCAAAAAGGCTAGTCCCTATCCCTTTTCAGAGCAACTAATCCTCGAGGCGGAAGGTGTACAGGGCGCCGCCCTGCGGGATCTGATTCAACCCCGTCGCCTTGGCCATTGCCGTGGCACCGATTGCTCCGTACTTGTCGTTGAGGTCGAGCCCTGCCGTCACGGGCAGCCCGATCCAGCCACCGATGCCGGCGAGAATGGACACGTACTGGTGCCCCTTGATCTCGTAGGTGATCGGGTTGCCGATGATTCCGGAGCCGAGCTTGCGCGACCACAGGATCTTGCCGGTCTTGCGGTCGACGGCGCGGAAGTCACCACCCAGACTGCCGTAGAACACGAGGCCACCGTTGGTGTTCAGCGTTCCACCCCAATTCGGGTACTTGTCCGGAATGTCCCATACCGTCTTGCCGGTCACGACATTGAAAGCCTTGATCCTCCCGGACACTCCGGCCTTGTCTTCGTACATGTAGACGTTGGCGAAGACGTAGACCACGCCCTGCTGCATGCTGGTGCGTGTCTGCGGGGTATCCTGCATGCACCAATTGTTCGTTGGCACATAGAAGATCTCCGGGTCTCTCGGATCGACGGAGGCCGGCTGCTGATCCTTGCCGCCCATCGCCGACGGACAGGCCTGGGCCATCTGGTTCACCGCCAACGGCGAGTGCTCGTACACCTTCACCGGACGGCCGGTCTTCATGTCGACCTTTTCGGCCCAGTTCACCGTCACGTACTTGTGCGCCGCGAGCAGCGTGCCGTCCGTACGATCGAGAACGTAGACAAAGCCGTTGCGATCGAAGTGGACGAGCGCCTTGTGTGTCTTGCCGCCGAACTTCAAGTTGACCAGGATCGGCTCGTTGACGCCGTCATAGTCCCACTGATCGAACGGCGTCATCTGATAGACCCACACCACTTTGCCGGTCTCGACATTCCTCGCGAAGATGCTCATCGAATATTTGTTGTCGTATTTGCCCGAGTTGCAGGCCTCCTGGGTGGGCGGGTTGGCGCCGCAACGATACGACGGGCTCCACAGGCCGGGATTGCCCGACCCGTAGTAGATGAGCTTCAGCTCCGGGTCATAGCTGTACCAGGCCCAGGCAGCGCCGCCGCCGCGCTTCCACTCGTCATCGGGATAGGTCATGCCGAGATTGTGGCCGGCGGTGCCGTAGTGCGGATTGTCCTTGTTGGTCGCGGACGTGAAGCCCATCTCCTCATCCGTGCCGTTGTCCCAGTATCTCCAGACCAGCTTGCCGGTTGCGAGATCGTAGGCCTCCATCCGGCCGCGGGCCGCGAACTCATCGCCGCCGAAGCCGGTGATCACCTTGTCATTGGCGATCAGCGGCGCGTTGGTCACGGTCTCGCCCTTGTCCGGATAGGCATGCTTGACTTCCCAGTCCACGTTGCCCGTCTTCGCATCGAGCGCGATGAGATATCCATCGAGCGTGTTGAAGACGACCTTGCCGTCCGCATAGTTGAGGCCGCGATTGACCGTATCGCAGCAGGCGCGCGGCACGGCCGAAAGATCCCGGTCCGTCTTCTTCACGTAGTTCCAGATCTCGACCGGATGATCCGGGTCCGACAGGTCCAGCGCCTGCACGATGTTCGGCCAGGCGCTGATGAAGAACATCATCGGCTTGCCGTCGACGGTGGTGACGATCGGTTGGCCCTCATGGCCGCGCAAGGCGCCGGTCGACTGCGACCAGATCATCTGCAGATGCTTCACGTTCTTCGTGTTGATCTGCGTCAGCTTGCTGTTGCGGTCGAGGGCAAGGTTCTGCCCCATCGAGGGCCAGAGCGCGGGGTTGGCGCTGTTCTGTGCTTCCTCGGCGTCCGAGCCGGCTTGTGCAAAAGCCGTCCCGCATGCCAGGGCCGCCGCCAAGAAGATTGCTGCAGGCGCCAGCACCGTGCGCCAATTAGGTGATTTCATATGTCCCCCTTAGGTGAGAAGGACCGGAACTGATAGCTCATATCTCCTCCAAAATTCTTGGTTTTTCGGAAATACGGTCGCTCGCATCCTGCGCTCCTCCATGAATGCGCACGGGAAGCGGCGCCCTCCAGGGCGGACATGGTTTCAAGACGCATGTCGGGCACGGTTGCGTTGTCAGGGGTATGAATACACCCGGCAATATCGGCCTGCAACCGCAAACACGGCCGGAATGCATCCCGCCGCAGTGTGCGCCACAATGTGCCGCACGAGTGTGTCAACAATGGAACGCCGTGTCTCTCGCGCGGGACCTGACATTACGTGCCTGTAAGGAGGCATCGCGCCCGGCAGATCCCTAACACGCGCCGCGCGGTCCCAGGATCGCGGCGAGCTGGCCCGAGCTTCAGCGTCACCGCATCGTGCGGCGCTGGCCGCTGCAAGGTTGGGGCGGGGTCATTCCTGCGCATGCGATCTGTTGGGGGAGCCCGCGCCGAGAGGGTTTCGTGTCGATGCCTGTCAACGATGGCGCAGTCCCAGCCCGGCCACTACGGCCAGGCGGCCCATTAGGGCCAGTCGGCCCATTACGGCCAGGCGGCCCCATTACGGCAGGGGGCCATTACGGCTAGGGGCCATTACGGCTAGGGGCCATTACGGCCAGGGGCCATTACGGCCAGGCGGGTCATTGCAGCCGGGCGCTGACCGCCTGAGTCGGCTGCTCATGCCCGGGCCCGGTTGCTCGCGACGCTGCAAGGCCTCGGTTGCGCCCATCCTCACCGCCGGTGGCACCGCCCCCCAAGGGAGCGTGCCGGACCTCGCAAACCGCCCCGGGCGATCGCTGCATAATGCGGAACCGTGCTATGTTTAGCGGGTTTCACAGGCCACCCGTGGAGCTTCCGACCGCCATGCAGTCCCGTCCCGCCGCACCGAGCTCCGCGTCCCCCGCCACTGCGGGGGCGCCGCCCATCTGGACGAATATCTCTTTGTTTTCATTGACTTTCCTGGCCGCCGTAGTGCTCGTGCCCTGGTACGGCTGGACGCATGGCTTCTCGGCGGCGGCCTGGGTGCTCTGCGGGCTTTTCCTGGCGGCCAACGAGATGTCGATCACCGCCGGCTACCACCGGCTCTGGGCGCACCGCACGTATGAGGCGCACTGGAGCCTGCGACTGCTCCTCGTGATCTTCGGTTCCATGGCACTGCAGAACAGCGCCTGGGCCTGGTGCAGCGGCCACCGCAGGCATCACCTCAACGTCGATGACGTCGAGCGCGATCCCTATGCGGCCCCGCTCGGGTTCTGGTTCTCGCACATCGGCTGGATGGTGCGGGAGTATCCGAGCGGCATCGAGGACTTCACCAACATCCCGGATCTGCGGCGCGATGGTCTGCTCGCCTTCCAGCACCGGCATTACGTCGCCCTGGTACTCGCAACCAACTTGGGCCTGCCGCTCCTCGCCGGCTGGCTGGTCGGCGACCTCTGGGGCACCTTCATCCTCGCCGGGGTGCTGCGCCTGGTGCTGAGCCATCACTTCACGTTCTTCATCAACTCCCTGGCGCACATGTGGGGCGAGCGCCCGTACACCGAGGCGAACAGCGCGCGCGACAACCCGGTGCTCGCGGTGCTCACCTTCGGCGAGGGGTATCACAACTTCCACCACAATTTCGCGCACGACTACCGCAACGGCGTGCGCTGGTGGCAGTGGGATCCGACGAAGTGGCTGATCGCGAGCCTGCAGGTGATCGGGCTGACGCGGCGGCTGAAGCGCACGCCCGTGTTCCAGATCCAGCGCGCACTCCTCTCGATGCAGTTCACGCGCGCGCAGCGCAAGCTCGCGAGCCTGCCGGCCGTGGCCGCACCTTCCCGGGTGAGTGAGCTGCGCCAGCGAGTCGCGCACGAGTACGACACCTTCACCGCCGCCGTCGCCGAATGGGCCAAGGTGAAGGAGCAGTGGCTCGAAGAGAAGAAGCGCGCCGTCATCGAGCACTGGGAGCACGCCAGCTTTCAGCAGCAGCTGAAGGAGCTCGAGCGTCGGCTGCGGCTGCAACGGCGCAGGCTCCGGCTGCTGCAGTCGCAGCTCGCCTGACCGGCGAGGTCCCCCATGGGACGCATCTTCGAAGTCCGCAAACACACCATGTTTGCGCGATGGAACCGCATGGCGAAGCAGTTCGCGCGCATCGCCAAGGACATCACGATGGCGGTGAAGTCAGGCGGCCCCGATCCCGGCTCCAACCCGGTACTGCGCCGCGTGATTCAGAATGCGCGCGCAGTCAACATGCCGAAGGACAAGATCGAGGCGGCAATCAAGCGCGCATCCGGGCGCGATGCGACCAACTATCACGAGGTGCACTACGAGGCCTATGCGCCTCACGGCGTAGCGCTGCTCGTGGAGGCTGCCACCGACAACCCGACCCGGACCGTTGCCTCGGTGCGCAACCTGGTCACCAAGAACGGCGGCAATCTCGCCACCTCCGGAAGTGTTGGATTTCTGTTCAAGCGGATGGGCGTATTCCGCCTCGATCCGGCCGGCATCGATCAGGACGACCTCGAGCTCTACCTCATCGATCACGGGCTGGAGGAGATGGGAGAGAGCACGGGAGAGAGCACGGGAGAGAAGGGCGAGCCGCAGCTCGTCATCCGCGGCGCCTTCGCCGATTTCGGTAAGCTGCAGGAGGCGCTGGAGGCTCGCGGGATCACGCCGCTGTCAGCGGAGCACGAATACATCTGCACCGTGCCGACCGAGCTCCCTGAAGAGCAGGCGACGGAAGTCCTGGCGCTGATCGACAAGCTCGAGCAGGACGAGGACGTCCAGCGGGTATTTCACACGCTGGTTTAAGCGATCGTTTCCCTGTGCCTATGTAGGAGCGCGTACCGCCAGACCTAGGGCTGCGGTGGACGTGCGGGTGGATTTGCGCCTTGCGGCAGCGGCTGACGCGGCGTCGGCTGCGGCGGGGTGACTCCCATCAGGTCGACGTCGAAGATGAGCATCGATCCCGGCGGGATCGGCGGCGGGGAATTGAGGTCGTAGGCCAGCTTCGGCGGCACGAAGAGACGCCATTTCGCGCCGGGCTTCATCAGCTTGAGCGCCTCCTGCCAGCCGGGGATGACCCGATCCACCGGAAAAGTAGCCGGCTGACCGCGCTTGTAGGAGCTGTCGAACTCCTTGCCGTTGAGCAGCGTGCCGCGGTAGTTGACCGTCACGGTGTCGCCCGCCTTGGGCGTGCTGCCCTGACCCTCCTTCAATACCTGGTACTGAAGGCCGCTCGTCGTGGTGACGACGCCCTTCTTCTTGCCGTTGCGCGCCAGAAAGGCGCTGGCCGCGGCGTGATTCTCATCGCCGATCCGCGTCCGGGCGCCGAGGACCATGGTGCGAATACTCTGCTCATTGCCGGGGCCAAACGTGGCCTTACCACTGAGCGCGTCGTGGATGCCCTGCATCAGCCGCTGCGTCGAAATGGAGCTCGCATCGACGGACATCCGGCGCAAGCTCTCACCCACCGAGAGACCGAGACTGTAGCTACCCTCGGATTTGATGTGGGCAGGGCTCTCGGCCTTTTTTGACTGCGGAGCCGCCGGGGCCGGCGTCCCCTGTGCCAGAGCAAGACTGCTCAGGCCGAGCAGTGCGGCCGCCACAGCCCAGGCTGCGGCCGGTCGGATCATCATTCGGGCGACGACTGGTTTCATCCGGGAATTGTATATTGCCTGACCGTGACCTGCGGCTCTTTCGGGGACTCCACTTGATCGTCATCCGTCAACTCTGCCGCAGCTTCAGCGAAGGCACCGGGATGCACCGGGTGCTGGACGGCGCCGATGCCCGCATCCGGGCGGGTGAGATGGTGGCGATCATCGGCCGCAGCGGCTCGGGGAAATCGACGCTGCTCAATCTCATGAGCGGCATCGATCGCGCGGACAGCGGCGAGGTGGAGATCGGCGGCCGCATCGTGACTTCGCTGGGCGAGCCGCAGCGCACGCTCTTTCGCCGCGCGCATCTCGGCTTCGTGTATCAGTTCTTCAATCTCATCCCGACACTCAATGTGGAGGAGAACGTCCGCCTTGCGCTCGAGCTGAACGGAGTGCGCGGGGCCGTCGCCCGCAAGCGCAGTGCGGCAGTACTCGCCGAGGTCGGACTCGGCAGCCGCTTGCGCAGCGCCGTCGACCGGCTGTCCGGCGGTGAGCAGCAGCGGGTCGCCATCGCGCGCGCGCTGGTGCACGAGCCCGAGGTGCTCCTGGCGGACGAGCCAACGGGAAACCTCGATGAGGAGACGGCCATTCAGGTGCTGCCCACACTCTTCTCGCTGACACGTGCGCGCGGAACGACTGTCGTCATCGTTACGCATGATGCGTGGCTTGCGCGCAGTGCCGACCGCGTGCTCGCGCTGCGCGACGGGAAACTGCTCGAGACCGATGCGCCGCTCGAGCGGCAGGGCGAAGACATCGGACACGGGTCGGACCGCCGCGCCCGGATGACCTGATGCCCACCCTCTGGGCCGCAAGCCTCCGTCACCTGCTGCGCCATCCGGCGCAACTCGCGCTGGCGCTCGTCGCACTCGCCGCCGGGGTCGCCACGATCGTCGCCGTCGACATCGCGACGACGAGCTCGCGCAGAGCCTTCGAGCTTTCGATGCGGGCGGTGAACGGCCCTGCCACCCAGGTACTCACGGGGGGCCCACGAGGCCTTGATGAGGCGCTCTACGTCCGGCTGGTCACGCAGCAACCTCTCAGCAGCTCACCCGAGCCTGTCTTCGCGCCCGTGGTCGAAGGCTATGTGACAGTCCATGGCCGCGTGATGCAGCTCGCCGGCGTAGACCCGTTCGCGAGCGGAGAGTTGGAGGGCTCCGAGGGGCACACGCTGTCATCAGACGGCCGCTCGCCCGAGCCCGACGAGCTGCGCAAATGGTTCGTGCAGCCCGGAGCAGTCGTGATGGCGGCTGATACCGCCCGACAGTTGGGTCTGCGGGAGGGCGGCCGGTTTACGGTCGAGATCGGCGGCGTTCAGGACCCCGCAATCCTCATCGGCCTGATACGCAGTCGCCGGCCCGGCGATGCCACCCTGATACTCGCTGACATCGCGCAGGCACAGGAGTGGCTCGGCATGCGAGGTCGCCTGACCCGCATCGACATCAGAACGCCCGCGGGGCCGGCAGGCCTGGCAGCGCTCGCGGACCTGCGCCGCGCTCTTCCGCAGGGCGTCGAGCTCGAGGAAGCCGCAGGCCATACGCGCGAGACGCTCGACATGACGAGCGCCTTCTCGACCAATCTCACTGCGATGAGTCTGCTCGCACTGCTCGTCAGCGCCCTCCTCATTTATGGCGCGGTCAGCTTCACGGTGGTGCAGCGCAGGCGCAGCATTGCCATTCTGCGTGCGCTCGGAGCGACCCGCGGGGAGGTCCTGACGATCGTTCTCAGTGAGGCCGCGGCGCTCGGCGCGGCCGGGTCGGCTCTCGGCGTGTTGCTTGGGGTCACGGTCGGACACGAGTTGGTGAAGCTCGTGTCTCAGACCATCAACGATCTCTACTACGTCGTCGCGGTCCAACGAGTCACGCTGCCTGCGCGTACGCTCATCGAGGCGGTGATTGCGGGTGTCGGCACGGCACTGATCGGCGGCCTCTTGCCTGCGCTCGAGGTAGCCGGCAGCACCCCGCAGCTGGGACTCAGGCGCTCCGCCCTCGAGAGCCGGGCCGCGCTCATTGCCCGACGCCTGTCCTGGCTCAGCATCGCATTCGCGCTGGCGGCGTGCGGGTTGATAGCAGGATCGAGCCGCAGTGTATTCGCCGGCTTTGCCGCCCTGTTTCTGCTGCTCTCGAGTGTTGCCGCCCTGGCGCCTTCGGTGCTGCGCGCGCTGGCGCGGTGGGGGGCGAAGTCACTCGCTGATATCAGCTCGGTCGGTCGTCTCGCGCTCGAGGACGTGGCAGTGTCGTTGAGCCGTACGGGGGTGGCGGTGGCGGCGCTCGCCATGGCGGTGGCGGCCATGATCGGCGTGTCGATCATGGTCGAGAGCTTCAGGGTCTCGCTGCGTCAGTGGCTCGCGCAGACGATGCGAGCAGACATCTACGTGGCAGCCCCCGGTCCGGGCATGGGGCGTCCGGAGCGGCGGATCGAGCCCGATGTCCTGCGGGCATTGCTGATGACTCCCGGGATCGCCGATCACAGCGCCAGCCGCTCGGTCGTGGTGCGCTCCGCGCGCGGAGACATTGCGCTCGATGCCCTGCAATTGGCGCCGGGGAGCTATGCCGGAATCGATCTGACCGCGGGTGATCCGCGCACGGTGTGGAGCGCGTACGGCCAGGGAGCGCTGCTCCTTTCCGATTCGCTCGCCTGGCGGCTGCATCTGCGGCCCGGTGAGAGCCTGTCGCTGCTCACCCCGTCAGGGTCGCGCGAATTCCCGATCGTCGGCGTATACCGCGAGTACGGCAGTGGCCTCGGAAGCGCGATGATGAGCTTCCGTGTCTACAGCCGGCTCTGGCACGACGATGACGTTACGGCGATCGGCCTATACCTCGGCAACGGTGTGGATGCCGCCGGGGAGATTCCTCGCCTCCAGGCCGCCGCGGCCGGCCGCCAGGCGCTCCTCATACGATCCAACGCCGACATCCGCTCGATGTCACTCGCGATCTTCGATCGGACCTTCATCATCACGCGGGTTCTGTACTGGCTCGCGGCCGCAATCGCCGCCATCGGGCTGGTGAGCGCGCTCCTCGCATGGGAGCTCGACAGGGCTCGCGAGCTCTCGGTGCTGCGCGCGCTCGGATTGACACCGCGCGGCGCAGCAGCGCTCGTCGAGGCGCAGACCCTCTTCATGGGAGGCGCGGCGCTTCTCGCGGCGCTCCCTGCCGGTCTCATCATCGCCGTGGTCCTCACCAAGATCATCGACAGGCGCGCCTTCGGCTGGCACATCGAGATGCACCTGCACGCCGCGCAGTTCGTGAACGCGCTCGCTCTGGCCCTCGCGGCGGCACTGCTCGCCGGACTCTATCCGGCGTGGCGCACAGCCCGGGGACCGATCGCGGCAGAGATGCGGGAGGAATGAGCGTGCGCCGTCCCCGAGCCCTGGCAGTGATCGCCGCCGCCGTCATGACACTCGCGGCCGTACGGGATAGCCGCGCACAGCATCCAGCCTTCGCACAGGCTCTGAGTCCAAAGACACTGCAGTTCCCCCGCGACCAGGGCCCGCATCCCGACTTCCGCCAGGAATGGTGGTATCTCACCGGAAACCTCGTCTCCGCCGCCGGCGAGCGGCTCGGCTTCGAGCTCACGATCTTCCGCTTTGCGCTCGCGCCGACCTCTGCTCAGTTCTTGGCGGTCAGCTCTCAACATGACGGTGAAGGCTCGAGGTGGCACACCCGTCAGATCTATCTCGGGCACTTCGCTGTCAGCGATGTGGCGAAGCAGAGATTCCGGTTCACGGTGAAGCTCGCGCGCGGCGCCCTCGGACTCGCCGGCGCGCAGGCCGATCCGCTCCGGGTCTGGCTGGGCAACTGGCAGATCGGCGAGGCGCGAGCGCCGGCAGCAGCGCCCGCGGGGTCAGCCGCCAAAGCACCCCCATGGCAGCTGCAGGCTGCGGGAAACGGTTACGTGCTGTCGCTTGCGGCACGGCCGCTGATGGCTCCCGTTCTCAACGGCGAGCGCGGCTTGAGTCGCAAGTCAGGAGAGCCGGGGAATGCGACCTATTACTACTCGATTCCGCGGATCGCCGTCGCGGGCACCCTGATTCGGGGCAGCAAGACACTTCGGGTGCGGGGTCTGGCGTGGCTGGATCGGGAGTGGGGCAGCGGCAGCCTCGGCCCGCAGGAGAGCGGATGGCAATGGTTCGGCCTGCAGCTCGGGGATGGCTCCTGTGTCATGTTCTACTCGCTCCGGGATCGCAATGGAGCTCAGGATCCCTACAGCGCCGGCACGTGGGTCGACCCCGAGGGCCGCGCCCGTCCGCTGCAGCGGGGCGATGTTGATCTCCAGGTGCTCGGGTACTGGACTGACGCGGAAGGCGCCCGCTACCCGTCGCGATGGCGACTGGCCGTGCCCACGCTCGGCCTTGATGTGGAGGTCCGTCCCGTCCTCGCCAACCAGGAGCTGATGACTTCCCCACGCTACTGGGAAGGAGCGGTGGACGTCACGGGTACTCGGGCGAGGCGCGCTATTAGGGGCCGCGGCTACGTAGAACTGGTTGGATACGCTGGAGCGACGGCAGACTCGGCTGGAATAAGATGACGGAGATGACCACTCGCAGCGGATATGCGGACCTGCCCCTCCACGGAGGCCGTGTCCCCGCCTGGCTCGCCACGCGCATGACGGCGTTGGGCCGTGTCATCACCGAAGCAATCGTGCACCACTACGGTGCTGAGGAGATGCTGCGCCGTCTCTCACACCCCTTCTGGTTCCAGTCGCTCGGCTCCGTGATGGGCATGGACTGGCACTCCTCCGGCATTACGACCAGCGTGCTCAGCGCGTTGAAGCGCGGGCTGGCGCCCGTGGAGCGCGAGCTCGGTATCTATGTCTGCGGCGGCCGTGGACGCGCCTCGCGCCGCACACCAGATGAGCTGACACACGTGGGCGATCGCACGGGGCTCGATGCGACGCGCCTGACGGCGGCCAGCCGACTGATCGCGAAGGTCGACAGTGCCGCCGTGCAGGACGGCTATGACCTCTATCTGCACGGTTTCATCGTCACCAACAGCGGCAAGTGGTGCGTCGTGCAGCAGGGCATGAGCCCCGTCCGCCGGGAAGCCCGCCGCTATCACTGGCTCTCCGAAGGTCTCACCAGCTTCCTCGATTCTCCGCACGCCGCCATCGAGGGTATCAGCCGGGGTCGCATCCTCAACCTCGCGGATGCCCGGGCGCGAGCCAGCCGTAGCGTCGGGCTGGAGCTCGTACGTGCGGGGCCGGACAGAACGCTTTCCGTTCTACGACGGCTGCAGTCGTCGCATGGACAGGCCAGCCTGTTTGCCGACGAGGAGTGTCGCTTCGAAGCGGCTGCCGCGTGCGGTCCTTCACCGCTACCTCACCTTCAGATGCCCGCGCGACACGACGTTCATGCCTCGGACGTGGTGCTGCGCCGACTTCACGGCGCGCTCGCTGCGGCGGCAGACCGCGGGCCGGAGGATTTCGCGGACGTGTTGCTCACGCCCGGCGTCGGTGCGCGCACGGTGGCCGCGCTCGCTTTGGTGGCCGAGGTCATTCACGGTACACCGTCGCGTTTCACTGACCCGGCGCGCTTCTCACTCGCGCACGGGGGCAAGGACGGGCATCCGTTTCCCGTGCCCATCAAGGTCTACGACGAGACGTTACGGGTGCTCAAGCAGGCGGTGAGTCAGGCCCGTTTGGAGCGAGCGGACAAGCTCGATGCTCTGCGGCGACTCGACGTACACGCGCGGCGGCTCGAGCGCAGCGCACGCGGGCCGAGCTTCGAGGCATACATCGACAGCGAGCGAGCCCAGTCGCCCGCGCTGGGTGGCCGCACCGTCTGAGTCAGAACCAAACGTCGCCGACCGTGCGGCCGTCCCGCGGCAGATCCTCCCATGTGCTCAGCCCCTCGAGGCGCCTGATCGGAATATCCGCCACCGCCTGCGGCTCCGCCAGACGCAGATTGACCCCCATGCGGCGCTGGCCGGCCTCGTTGAGCCGCCGCCCGCGCCAGAAGGCTATGCAGCCGCACTTCGGGTAGAAGTGGAACTCGATGGCATCGCCTCTGATGTAGGGTTTCGTCTCGCCCGCGACCTTGACCCCTTCTCCTTCGTGACCATAGGCCCAGAGCACGCCGTACCGCCGACACACCGTGCAATTGCAGGCGGTCGCGCTATCAGGGTGGCCCTCGAACTGCCAGTGAACTGCGCCGCAATGACAGGATCCCTCGATCATCTGCGTTGCTGAGGAAGGGCTCGACATGCGCTCATTGTACGCGGCCGACCTTCGGTGTGATCGTCAGGATCAGGCGTTGGGGCGGCTGCACCGCCGTGTAGATCGTATCGTGCTCGTCCGCATGGATTGCGGCCACCCAGACGTATCCGGAGTTGCCGGATCGGATGTCGTAGCGGACCGTCTCACCGCCACGCGTGAAGGAGCCTTGGATCTGAGCCGGCCGGTCGATGTAGACCAACATGAGCGGCCTGCGTGACAGCCCATCCCGCCATTCCACCGAGCCGACGGGCTCGATTCCGTTGCGCTCGAGCGCCACGGGCGTCAGTCGGGCAAAGCGGGCATCGGCGGGCACGATTTTGAGGAAGCGCAGGCTGAAGTCCGCAGGCCCGAGCTCGCTGTCGAGCGCCGGCTGGGTGCGGTTGAGATCGAGCGTGAAGCCGTCGGCAGACTGGCTCACGGGCACAACGAAGCTTCCGGTATTGGGCGAGCCGTATAGGTCCCCCGTGATGTAGGGGAAGACGAGGCGATAGCCGCTTGCAGGCAACGGACCGACCACCTGCACGGAGGAATGGATCACCCAGCCGGGGTGGTGAGGGCCGCCGCAGCCCGACAGGACGAGCAGAGCGATGAGCGCGACCGCGGCGATCGTGCGGGCAACGCCAAAGTGGCGGGAAGCCGCGGCTGCTCGGGGCCGGGGCGGCGCGAACGGTGCCACCAGGGACGACGGACTACCCACGCAAGCCGCAGTCGACCGGGTTCCGGTCGGCTAGAACGGCGGCTGCGGGCTTTGCGGCTGCTGCGGCGGCGGCGGATTGGCGGGGGCCGCCTGGGTTCCCTGGGGCAGCGGATTCGCCTGCGCTCCCGAGTTGTCCTGCGGCGCGGGTGCGGGCGCGGCCTGCGGCGACTGGCTCATCTGCGGCGGCCGGGCGGTGATCGCCGCGCGAAATTGCTGCAGCTTCTGCTTGATGATGCTCGCGTTCTGCGGCCCCATGCGGATCAGGACCTTCTGGCCCGCGGGCAATGCCTCGAGCTTGGGGTCGGCGAACTGGTAGAACACCTTGGGTCGTACGAGCGTGATTGGGCCCTGGACATCGGGGGTGGCCAGCAGGCTGTCTATCGCCTGCACCATCCGGTCGTTGAAGTACTTCCCCGGGTATCCCAGATTCTCATAGGCCTGTTGAAAGAGGGGGTAGAGCCGGAAATAGACGGCCGCCAGCGCCTTCGGATCGGATGTGCGCACCACATCCATGAGCTCCGCGTAGCGCTGGTAATTCTGCTGACTGAGATCGGTCGCGCCTCCTTGGGTGTCGACGGCCGTATCGCCCGATGTCGGCTGCAGCGGCCGAAGCTCTGCTGCCACCTTCTTGCGAGGCAGGTTGTCCACCGTGACGACGACATCGCGAATCACCTGATGCGGCACCACGAATTTGGCGACGGCAGGCTTACCGAGAAGCCCGATCAGCGAGTCGCGTACGACCGGATCGCTCTGGTCCAGAGGGGGTAGAGGGGTCTGTTGCGCCTGCTGCTCAGCCGCCGATGGTATCGGATGCTGGATACCCGGTGCCGGCGTGGCCGCCTGAGGCGGGGCCGCCTGGTGCTGCGGCGGGCTCGACGGCATCGGCGAGTAGTACCGGTAGTACACCCCGATGGCGATTGCACCGGCAATGACGATCCCGGCCGACCACCAGATAGCCTTGTCCCGGAAGGACTCCTCCGAGTCCGTCGCCTTATTCCACATCCAGCGGCTCTCCGCACATCGAGGGAATCGAGATACTCTACTCTGATCGCGACCGGATCGCACTTGAGCCTCACCCCCGCCTTCCCCACCTCGAGCACCCGAGCCATGCCCCAAGCCTTTCACCCCGCCGTCGCCCGCTGGCTGGAGCGCGCCTTCGAGGCACCGACTCCCGCACAGGAACAGGCATGGCCTGCGATCCAGGCGGGACGGCACACCCTGATCGCGGCGCCCACGGGGTCCGGAAAGACCTTGGCCGCATTCCTCGCCGCCATCGACCTGCTGGTCCGCAAGGGTCTCGAGCAGGGAGGATTGAGCGATGAGACCTACATCCTGTACGTCTCTCCCCTCAAGGCACTCTCCAATGACATCCGGCGCAACCTGGAGGTGCCGCTCGGGGGGATACGCGATGAGCTGCGCGCAATGGGGCTCCCCGACGTCGAGATCCGCACCTTCGTGCGGACCGGCGACACACCGCAGCATGAGCGGCAGAGCATGCGTAAGCGTCCGCCGCATATCGTGGTCACGACGCCGGAATCGCTCTACATCCTGCTCGGCTCGGAGTCCGGGCGCAGCATGCTGGCGAGCGTGTGCAGTGTCATCGTCGATGAGATCCACGCGATGGTTGGCAGCAAGCGCGGCCTGCACCTCGCGCTGTCGCTGGAGCGGCTGGAGGCGCTGGCCGGCCATCGGCTGACGCGTATCGGCCTCTCCGCGACGCAGCGTCCCATCGAGGAGGTGGCGCGATTTCTCGTCGGCGCGCGGCAGTTGCGTGCGGATGGCGAGGCAGATTGCACGATCATCGACACGGGCCACATCCGGCAGCGGGATCTGCAGATCGAAGTGCCGGCGGCGCCGCTCGAAGCGGTCATGTCGGGGGATGTCTGGACCCAGGTATACGACCGTATCGCGCAGCTCGCAGGCGAGCACCGCACGACGCTCATCTTCGTCAATACCCGGCGGCACGCGGAACGAGTCGCCCGCCACCTGTCGGAGCGTATGGGCGAGACACAGGTCGCCGCGCACCACGGCAGCATGGCGAAGGAGCTGCGTCTCTCGGCCGAGTCGCGCCTGAAGCGTGGTGAGCTGCGCGCGCTCGTCGCCACGGCATCCCTCGAGCTCGGGATCGATATCGGCGATGTGGACCTCGTCTGTCAGCTCGGATCGCCGAGGTCCATCGCCGCACTGTTGCAGCGCGTCGGACGCTCCGGTCACAGCCTGGGTGGAACGCCGAAAGGCCGCCTCTTCCCGCTGTCCCGCGATGACCTCGTCGAGTGCGCGGCGCTGCTCGATTGTGTCCGCCGCGGCGAGCTCGACCGGCTGCACATTCCTGCCAAGCCGCTCGATGTGCTCGCGCAACAGATCGTCGCGGAAGTCGCGGCGCGCGAGTGGGGTGTCGATGAGCTCTTCACTCTCTTGCAGGGCGCATATCCCTACCGCGACCTGCAGCGCACCGAGCTCGATGATCTCGTGCGCATGCTCGCGGAGGGCTTCACCACACGGCGCGGCCGGCGGGGCGCCCTGATCCACTACGACGCGGTCAACCGCAAAGTGCGTGGCCGGCGCGGCGCCCGCCTGACCGCCCTCACCTCCGGCGGCACGATACCCGATACGGCCGACTACACGGTGCTGCTCGAGCCGCAATCGCAAACGGTCGGCACGATCAACGAGGATTTCGCGGTCGAGAGCCTCCAGGGCGATGTCTTTCAGCTCGGCAACACCTCCTATCGGATCCTGCGCGTCGAGCAGGGCACGGTGCGCGTGGAGGACGCTCACGGCCAGCCGCCCTCGATTCCCTTCTGGCTGGGCGAGGCGCCCGGCCGATCCGATGAGCTCTCGGAGGGTGTCTCACGGTTGCGGCGCGAGCTCGAGAGCCGCCTCGACGGCAATCTCGAGACGGCAGTGAGCTGGCTCACCGGTGAGGTCGGCATCGCCGGGCCTGCGGCCGTGCAGGTGACAAACTATCTGGCCGCGGCGCGCGCGGCACTGGGTGCTCTCCCCACCCGGCAGACCGTGGTTCTCGAGCGCTTCTTCGATGAGGCGGGCGGCATGCAGCTCGTGATCCACTCGCCCTTCGGCAGCCGCGTGAACCGCGCCTGGGGGCTGGCGCTGCGCAAGCGCTTCTGCCGCTCCTTCAACTTCGAGCTGCAGGCGGCGGCTACCGAGGATGCGATCGTACTGTCGCTCACGAGCGCGCACAGTTTCGAGCTCGAGGAAGTGGCGCGCTATCTGCATTCCAACACGGTGCGGCCGCTGCTCGTGCAGGCACTGTGTGCAGCGCCGATGTTCGCGGCGCGCTGGCGCTGGAGCGCGGCGATCGCACTCGCGTTGCCGCGGTTTCGGGGCGGCCGCAAGGTGCCGGCGCCCCTCGCGCGCATGGCGGCGGAGGATCTGCTGACTTCGGTGTTCCCGGATCAGGTCGCCTGCGCCGAGAATCTCTCGGGGGAGCTCGAGATTCCCGACCATCCGCTCGTGCGGCAGGCCATCCGTGACTGCCTCGAGGATGCGATGGACATCGAGGGCTTCGAGGCGCTCCTGCGCGGCCTCGAGGGCGGTGCCATCCGCGTGGTCGCCCGGGATCTCACCGAGCCCTCACCGCTCGCGTTGGAAGTGCTATCCGCCAGACCCTACGCCTTCCTCGACGATGCACCGCTCGAGGAGCGGCGCACACAGGCCGTGTTGAGTCGTCGTTGGCTCGACCCCGAGGCCGCGGGCGATCTCGGCGCCCTCGATCCGGCCGCCATCGAGCGCGTACGCGGCGAAGCGTGGCCGGACGCGATGGACGCCGACGAGCTGCACGATGCGCTCTCCTGGCTCACCTTCATGACCGAGGGTGAGGTCGGCAGGAGAGCGGACTGGACAGAGTGGGGCACGGCTCTCGCGGCAGCGCGCCGGGCCACGCGGTTGAGCGTCGGGGGCACGACGCTTTGGGTCGCCGCTGAGCGCCTGCCGCTCTTCGACCCTCTGCTCGCGGGTGCTCGCGCCGAGCCGCAGATCGATGTCCCGGCCGGGTACGCCAGAACCTGGACCGCGGATGAATCGCTCATCGAGATCGTGCGCGGCCGATTGCAGGGGTTGGGACCGGTATCGGCCGCTGCCCTCGCGCAGCCTCTCGGCCTTTCCGGCAGCCGCATTGCCCCGGCGCTGGCGGCGCTGCAGGCCGAAGGCTCGGTGATGCATGGGCGGTTCACCGGCAACGCCCCGGTCGATGGCGAATGGTGCGAGCGCGGGTTGCTGGCGCGCATCCATCGCTACACGGTGAAGCGGCTGCGCGCCGAGATCGAGCCGGTCGAGGCGCGGGATCTGCTGCGATTCCTCCTCGAGTGGCAGCGAGCTGCCCCGCGGGCGCGCATGGAGGGGCCCGATGCGGTGGCCGCCGTCCTCACGCAGCTCGAGGGCTTCGAGGCACCCGCCGGCGCGTGGGAAACTGAAATCCTGCCGGCGCGCATCAATGAGTACGACCCGGCATGGCTCGATGAGCAGTGTCTCGCCGGTCGCTTCGTATGGACGCGGCTCGCGCGGCGAAGAGCCGAATCCGGGCCAGCCGCAGGACCCGTCCGCAGCACGCCCATTGCGCTCCTCGGCAGACGGCGCCTGCGGACCTGGGCGGCGCTCGCGGGTCCGGTGGATGCCGGCGCACCCTCATCCAAGGCCCGCAGGGTGTTGGATCACCTGAGCGCGCACGGCGCTTCGTTCTTCGACGAGATCGTCGATGGCACCGCGCTCCTGCCCTCCCAGGCAGAGGAAGGACTGGCGGAGCTGGTGGCACTCGGCCTCGTCAACTCCGACAGCTTCGGCGGCTTGCGCGCCCTGTTGGTTCCGTCCGAGCGCCGCAGATCCACGACCGGTCTGCGCCGCCGGCGGCGAGCGCTCTTCGGCATGGATTCGGCCGGTCGGTGGGCGCTCGTGCGGCGCGAGCAACAGGCCACCCCAGAGGGCCGTGCGGATGCGGAAACCCTGGAGCTCGTCGCTCGTGGGCTGTTACGGCGTTGGGGCGTCGTGTTTTGGCGTCTCGTCGCGCGCGAAGCAGACTGGCTGCCCCCCTGGCGCGAGCTCCTCTTCTGCTATCGGCGCCTCGAGGCTCGAGGAGAGATCCGCGGCGGCCGTTTCGTCGCCGGCCTTTCGGGAGAGCAGTTCGCGGCGCCCGAAGCGGTGGGACTGCTGCGGGAAATGCGCCGCCGCCCCCGCGACGGTGAGTGCGTTTCCCTCTCCGCCGCCGATCCGCTCAATCTGCTCGGTATCCTGACACCAGGCCCACGACTGCCGGCGCTCGCCGGCAACAGAGTTCTCTATCGCGATGGCC
This sequence comes from Steroidobacteraceae bacterium, assembly GCA_035652555.1. Taxonomy (GTDB): domain Bacteria; phylum Pseudomonadota; class Gammaproteobacteria; order Steroidobacterales; family Steroidobacteraceae; genus 13-2-20CM-66-19. The sequence goes on from DASRDO010000096.1 coordinate 79,759, forward strand.
TGCCGCTCGCCACGCTGGCGGGCAGCGAGGTGCGGTTCCTCGAGACCCTCGATGCGGCAGCGCAATGGGAAGCCCGTAACGCACTCCTGCGGCGGCACGTGCCGGTCGTACTCGCCGACATCGGCTGAAGTCAGGCGTTTCCCGGATCTGACGTCCCGGCGGAGGGGGCGCGGTGGCGCGCGCCGCCCCCGAAGTGATAGAACAGCGTGCGTTGCACTTCCTGTTGCTGCGCCTGCTCCCAGGCGCGCAGCAGGTCCCGCCAGCTCAGGTACCCGACGAGCCTCGCCTCGTCGCGCGACACCACGGGCACGTGCGCGGCGTTGGTTTTCACCATACGGGTGATGATCCCGTCCAGGTACTCATCCGGACTCGCGAGCGGCACGCTGGTGCCGACCAGCAAAGCGCCGAGCACCGCCTCCGGCGGCTTGCCGGCTTGCAGCCAGGATCGCACCAGCGGCGGATCGACCACACCGAGCACTTTGCGCTGCTCGTCGATCACCGGAAAGCTGGGGTGACGCGTCGCCGGATCGGCCAGAAAGGCGAGTGTCTGCTCCAGAGTCATGTTGGCCGGCAGTGTCTGCACGTCCCGGGTCATCACCTCGCTCACGGTGGCCAGCGCGAAAGGATCGACACGGTACTCGCGCAGCAGGTGGTGCCCCCTTCTTGCGATCTTCTCCGTCAGGATGGAGCGTCTCAGCAGAAGGACCGTGACGAGATGAGAGGTGATGCAGGCCGTCGCAAGCGGCAACAGCACGTGCGTGTTGCCGGTGACCTCCACTGCAAAGAAGGTCGCGGTGAGCGGTGAGCGCATCGTGCCGCCGAGGATCGCGGCCATCGCGAGCAGCGGCCAGAAGCCGCCGCTCGCGGCCGGCAACCAGGGCGCAAGCGCCACCCCGAGCCCGCCTCCCATGATCAGCAGCGGTGCCAACACACCGCCCGAAGTACCGGAGCCGAGCGCCACCGCCCAGATCACCGCCTTGACGGCGAGGAGCAGCAGACCGGCCGCCGGCACCGTCCCGCCGTGCAGCATCTGCGTGATGTTGTAGTAGCCGAGGCCGAGCGCATCCGGATCGATCAGGCCGCCTACGCCGACCACGAGGCCGCCGATCGCAGGCCACCACATCCAGTGGATGGGCAGCTTCAGGAACAGGTCCTCGCAGGCGTAGACGAGGCGCGTCAGCAGGCCCGAGAGCAGCCCCGACAGAAGCCCGATCAGCACCCAGCACAGCAGCCCGGCGACCGAGGGATCCATCGCGCCCTGGAAGGGAAAGAGCGGCTGCTGCAGGCCGAGCAACGGCCGCTCCATCGCAGCCGTGATCGCCGCGGCAGCAACCGGAATGAAGCTTCGCGGGGTCCATTCGAAAAGGAGCAGCTCGACCGCGAGCATCATCGCCGCGATCGGCGTGCCGAAGACCGTCGTCATGCCGGCTGCAGCACCGGCGACCAGCAGCGTCTTGCGCTCGCTGTCGGTGACCGGCAGTGCCTGCCCGATGAGCGAGCCGATCGCGCCGCCGGTCATGATGATCGGTCCCTCGGCGCCGAACGGCCCGCCCGTCCCGATCGAGACGGCCGAGGACAGGGGCTTGAGGATCGCAACCTTCACATCGAGGCGGCTGCGGCCGAGCAGGATCGCCTCGATCGCTTCCGGTATCCCGTGCCCGCGAATCTTCTCGGACCCGTAGCGCGCCATGAGGCCGATGATGAGGCCGCCAACCACCGGTACCGCGACGGCGAGCGCACCGAGCGGCGAGGCCCCGAGGGAGAGGTTCTGCAGCGTCGGGCGCCCGAAATAAGCGATGTTGGTGAAGAAGCGGATCAGGTCGAGCAGAACGAGACCGGTAATCGCACCGGCAGTGCCGACCCCGATCGCGATGCCCGAGACCACCAGGACCCGAGGCTTGGTGGTGAAGTCCCCGAGGCGGCGGACCTCTTCGAAGGCGACGCGCAGCATGCCGCCCTCACCCCCCCTGGAGCTCTCCTCTTCGTCTTCTTTCCGCTCCGGAATCTTCACATCACAGGTCGCGCACAGCTAATCCACAAGCGTTCCACAGCCGGGCCGCGATATGCTCGAGCTCATGCCATTCAGGCTCCCCAGACGCCAGAGCCGCCGCGGCGATGCCACGGTACTCGGCACGTACTTGTTCTCCAGCCGCACCGTGCAGGTGCTGCAGACATCCGACGAGCATATCGAGTGGACCTGCGATTGCGATAGGTTCCGCCGCCAGGAGCCGCGCGGGACCCCTCTTTGGTGCAAGCATATCGCGAAAGCTGCGGCGCGACGCTCCCTGGAGCGGCTGACCTCGCGGCGGGTGGGGCCGGCGAGCCCCGACAGCCTGTTGCGAGGCCCCGTCCCTGCGCCTCGCCCTTCGGGGCGGCTGCCGCCGTCCACAAAATCCGTTGGATAGGATTTTGAACGCCCGGCTCCGCCGGGCGGGCCCGCAGGGCCGAGGTGCATGGATGCACCGAGTAAAATCGCTCCGAACGATTTGGTCAGGCCTCGATGAGGCCGTGTCGGATGGCGAGCAGCGTCAGCTCGGATTGGTTGGAAACGCCCAGCTTCTGCTTGACGTTGTAGAGATGCGTGCCGACGGTGGAGGCCGAGAGCCTCAGATCATCGGCGATGCGCTGCACGCTGGCGCCGCGCGCCAGGCGGATGAAGACATCGAATTCCCGCTCCGACAGGCGCTTGATCGGCGATGAGTCCGTTCCTTCGATGTCTTCGAGCGCCAGCTTCTGCGCGACCCGCGAATCGATGTAGCGGCGCCCCGCACCCACGGCTGCAACCGCCTCGAGCAGCGCCTCGGGGGCGCTGCGCTTCGACAGGAACCCGAGCGCCCCCTCCCGCAGCGCCCGGCGCGCGTGCATGGGGTCATCGTGAGCGGAAAGCGCGAGCACTCGCGCCTGCGCGTCATGCGCGCGGATGCGCCGCAGCGCTTCGATGCCGCCCATGCCGGGCATCGCGATGTCCATGATGACTACATCGGGTGACAGCTCGACGTAGCGCTGGCACGCGGCCTCGCCGGACTCTGCCTCACCGACGACCGTCACCTCCGGACTCGACTGCAGTAGCAGCCGAAACCCGGTTCGCACCACCGCGTGATCATCTGCCAGCAGGATACGTATCACCCGCCCACCCCCGGAGTCGCCGCGAAGGGGATCTCCGCCGCGAGTAACGTACCCCGCAACTCGCGCTTGCGTAGCGTCAGCTTGCCGCCAAGGTGGCTGACACGCTCACCGAGTCCCCGCAGCCCGAAATGGCCCGGCCGGTACCAGTCCTCGGGCAATCCAACGCCGTCGTCCGTTACAGTCACGAGCAGCGTGTGCGGATCGGCGCGCAGCTCGACCTCGACGTGCGAGGCCTCGGCATGACGCAAGGCGTTGACCAGTCCCTCCTGCACGACCCGGTACGCCGCCAATGAAACTCCCGGGCCGGGATTGAAAGCCAGCTCGTGCCGCAAAGTGAGTATCACGGACGGATGTCTCCTCTTCAGGTCGCGCACCAGGCCTTCCAACGCCTCGGCGAGGCTCAGCGTATCGAGCGCCACCGGCGCGAGCCGCGGGATGAGGCCATGCATGGCATCGTAGAGACGCGCCGCCTCATCGGAGATGAGACGGGCCGCATCCTGCAGGGAAGGCTGGCTCGATTGGCTGACGATGGCCTGTGCGAGGCTGCGGATCGCCGTGACTGACTGGCCGAACTCGTCGTGCATCTCGTGTGCGATCAGACGCCGCTCCTCCTCGAGCCGCTGCTCGATCACGACGGGCGCGACGGCGCGCTCGACGATCCAGAAGGCGAGGCCGTTGACCACGAGTAACATGACAGCGGCGATGATGAGGAGGTGCGTAACGGCGTCCCAACCATCGAGGACGGAGCGTGAAGTCTCGGCCTGCACGGTGAGCTGCAGGCCCGCGGGCAGAGGAAAGATGTAGCGCGGGGCGCTGGGGGCGAGCAGATGCGCGAACCAGGCCGGTGCGTTGTGGCCCGCCTTGTAGACGGCCGGCGGTGAATGGTAGAGCACGACATTGCTGTGATACGTCAGCACGATGTCGTTGGAGCGCACGTGTCCGAGCTGTTTGAGAAAGCCGGTCACGATCTCGGGACCGCCGACTTGCCAGTAGATGTCGACCAGGCGCCCGATGAGCTGTGTGGCCACCTGGTTGGCCGCCTCGATCTCTTCCTGGACGCGGGCACGGGTAACCTGCACCTCGGCCCCGACGAGAACGATGACCCAAACTATCGTCAGGCCGGTGACCAGCAAATGCAGGCGCGTGCGCAGCTTCATCGGCAGTGGCCGGGCTCGGGCGTTGGAGCGCCATCCTAGCAGCACCGGAAAGATTTGCGACTCATGAAAATCATGAGGCCCAATTCATGAACATCCGCTTTCGCCCGCCTGCGCGCTTTGGAGACGATGCCGATGCCGGACCGTCCGGTCCGGTGTACGGCAACCGAACGGAGGGGTTCATCATGAAATGGGAAACTCCGCAGGCGATCGATTTTCGCTTCGGCATGGAAATCACGATGTATATCGCCCATCGCTGATCAGGAAGCGCGCGGCGTCGGCGTCGCGATAACGGCGCAGGCGCCGCACGCGCAGATCCCCTCCATGAAGATCCGTGTGCTCGGGTCGGCTGCCGGAGGCGGGTTTCCGCAGTGGAACTGCAACTGCCGCAACTGCGCCGGGCTGCGCGGCGGGACGCTACGGTCCCGCGCGAGGACGCAATCCTCGATCGCCGTCCGTGCCGACGGTGCGGGCAGCGGCACCAATGGCCGAGAAAACTCGGCCTCCTGGGCTCTGGTCAACGCCTCACCCGACATCCTCACCCAGCTTCGGGATAATCCGGACTTTCAGCCCGCGCGCGCGCCCCGTGACACCGCAATTTGCGCAATCGTGCTCGTGGACGGGCAGGTCGACCACACTACCGGGCTCTACATGCTGCGCGAGTCGACCCGGCCCTGGGCGCTCTGGTGCACCGATACCGTTTGCGCCGACCTCGAGCTTCGGCATCCAATCTTCGAGGTGCTGTCGCACTATTGCGGTATCGAGCGGCGGCGCGTAGCCCTCGACAGCGGCTTCGCAGTCGAGGGGGTGCCGGGCATCCGCTGGCATGCCCTGCCTGTCGCCGGCAAGCCCGCACCCTATTCGCCCAACCGCGAGGCTCAGGCAGCCGGCGATAACGTCGCGCTGCTCATCACCGATGAGCACACGGGCAGAGCCCTGTTCTATGCGCCCGGTCTGGGCGGGGTCGACGAGGCGACCTGGCAGGCCATGCGATCGGCGGCCTGCGTGTTGGTGGACGGCACGTTCTGGAGCGATGATGAGATGCTCCGGCTCGGCCTCTCGCGCAAGCGGGCGAGCGACATCGGCCACCTCGCGCAGAGCGGTCCCGGCGGCATGCTGGAGCTGCTCGGGCGGCTGCCGCCGGCGACGCGCAGGATCCTGATCCACATCAACAACACCAATCCCATCCTCGATGAGGATTCCCCCGAGCGTGCCGAGCTCGGCCGCCGCGGGATCGAAGTTGCCTGGGACGGCATGGAGATCGACCTTTGAGCGCAACTCCGTGGAGTCTCGCAGAGTTCGAGAGTCAGCTGCGCGCCAAGGACCGGGGCTACCACATCCATCACCCCTTCAACGTGATGCTCAACGGCGGCCGTGCGCAGCCGGAGCAGATCCGCGGCTGGGTGGCGAACCGCTTCTACTATCAGATCAACATTCCGATCAAGGATGCCGCGATCCTCGCCAACTGCGATGACCGCAACGTGCGCCGCCACTGGGTGCAGCGCATCCTCGATCACGACGGGTACGGCGACGATCCGGGGGGCATCGAATCCTGGCTGCGGCTCGCCGAGGCCGTGGGCCTCGAGCGCTCACACGTCGAGAGCCTGACGGACCTCCTGCCGGGCGTACGCTTCGCCGTCGATGCCTACGTCAACTTTGCCCGCCGCGCGCCGTGGCACGAGGCGGCCTGCGCCGCGCTGACCGAGCTCTTCGCGCCGCAGATCCATCGTCAGAGACTTGCCGGCTGGCCCGATCACTACCCGTGGATCGACCGTGCGGGGCTGCACTACTTCCAGAGCCGCGCCAGCCTTGCCACCCGCGATGCCGACCTCGCGCTCGCCGCGACACTCGAGCGGTTTCGCACGCGCACCGAGCAGGAGCGGGCGCTCGAGATCCTGCAGTTCAAGCTCGATGTGCTCTGGCAGATGAACGATGCCATGGCACTGCGCTACGGGGTGCAGTGATGGGCGTCGTCGACACAGCGGCGCGCCCCGCGATCCGCGGCGGCTTTCGCCTGCAGTGGGAGCCGGCACAGGAAGCGCACGTGCTGCTCTATCCCGAAGGGATGGTGAGGCTCAGCCGCAGCGCCGCCGCGATCCTGACACGCTGTGACGGCAAGCACACGGTCGCCGACATCGTGGCGGATATCGAGCGCGCCTACGCCGCCGCCGGACTTTCCTCTGACGTGTACGCATTCATCGAGCTCGCGGTCGAGCGCACCTGGGTGGAGTTCCGCGCATGAGCGAGCCGGCCGCTGCGCCGTCCCCGCCCGCAGGTCCGCCGCTCTGGCTCCTCCTCGAGCTCACCTACCGTTGCCCGCTGCATTGCGTCTTCTGCTACAACCCGACGGACTTCGAGAGCGTCGGCCGCGAGCTCGAGACCGGGGAGTGGCTGCGAGTTCTCGAGGAGGCGCGGGCGCTGGGATCGGTGCAGCTCGGGCTCTCGGGCGGCGAGCCGCTGGTCCGCGACGATCTCGAGACCATCGTCGCGGCCGCGCATCGGCTCGGTTTCTACACCAACCTCATCACCTCTGGGGTGGGCCTCACGGAACCGCGCCTGCAGGCGCTGCAGGCAGCGGGTCTCGATCACATTCAGCTCTCCTTTCAGGACAGCACCCGCCGGATGAACGACTTCCTGAGCAGCACCCGCACATTCGAGCTGAAGGCGAAAGTGGCTGCGCTCATCAAGAAGTATCACTACCCGATGGTCCTCAACGTGGTATTGCATCGTCTCAACATCGACCACGTCGAAGACATCCTCGGGATGGCCGAGCGCATGGGCGCCGAGTACGTCGAGCTCGCCAACACCCAGTATTACGGCTGGGCGTGGCGCAATCGCGGGCAGCTCATGCCGAGCCGCGCGCAGCTGCGGCGCGCGGAGGAGGTCACCGCCCGGTTTCGCGAGCGGGTCGGCGCGCGCATGCGAATTTTTTTCGTGGTGCCGGACTACTTCGAGACCCGGCCGAAACCCTGCATGAACGGTCTCGGGCGGATATTCCTCAGCATCGCCCCGGACGGAATCGCCCTGCCCTGCCAGGCGGCGCGGATGCTGCCGGGGCTCGCCTTCCCGAGCGTGCGCGAAGCCAGCATCCGCTCGATCTGGTACGACTCGCCGGCATTCAACCACTACCGCGGCGAGGGCTGGATGAAGGAGCCCTGCCGCAGCTGCCCGGAGCGCGGGCGGGACTTCGGCGGCTGCCGCTGCCAGGCTTACCTCCTGACGGGCGACCCGGCCAACGCCGATCCGGTCTGCGAGCTCTCGCCCCATCATCACCTCGTCACCGAGGCGGTGCTGCGGGCCGAGCGGGCTGTACCCGCAACGCCCATCGAGGCGCCCCTCATCTTCCGCGACCATCGCGATTCGAGCACACGGGAATAGTGGTTGCTCGACGCACCGCGTGCGTCCATCCGACCCGCAGTCCGATCCGGAGAAGGCCGAGCAGGCCGAACCCGGCCGGGGCCGCGACGCCCACACTCCGAGTGAGATTCCGCGAGCCGGCTGGCGCGACATCCTGCTGCGTGTCTGGCAGAAGCTCGGCGAGGATAACGTATCGCTGGTAGCGGCAGGAGTTGCCCTCAATACCCTGCTCGCGGTGTTCCCCGCCATGGCGGTGCTGGCATCGATCTACGGGATGTTCGCCTCCCCGGCGCAGGTGGGGCAGGAGATCCAGCCCTTCTACGGCATCCTGCCGCACGATGCCGCGAGCATCATCCAGACTCAGCTCGAGGCGCTCGCCCGGCCGCGCAACCACACGCTCGGCCTCGGTGCGATCGTGAGCTTCATCGTCTCCGTCTACTATTCCAGCCAGGGCGTCTCGGCGCTCATGTCTGCCACCAACATCGCGTACAACGAGCGCGAGCGGCGTGGGCTCTTCGAAGTAGTCCTGGTTGCGCTGGGTTTCGCAGTCGGGGCAGTCGTCGGCTTCGTGGTCATGCTGCTGCTGACCGTCGCCGTGCCCCTCGGGCTCGAGAAGCTGCCGTTACCGAGCTGCGTCGACACGGCGGCCCTCGTTCTGCGCTGGATCCTGCTGTGGCTGTTCGCGGCCCTGGGACTCGCCATCGTCTACCGTTACGCCCCTTCCCGGGAGAACGCCCGCTGGCGCTGGGTCACATGGGGCTCGGTGATCGCGGCCACGCTGTGGCTGGTGTCGAGCGTTCTCTTCTCGCTCTACGTGCGCAACTTCGGCAGCTATGGCAAGACGTACGGTGCCCTCGGTGGCGTGATCGTCCTCATCATGTGGTTCTATCTGCAGGGCTACGCGATCGTGCTCGGCGCCGAATTCAACGCCGAGATGGAACATCAGACCGCGGTCGATACGACCCAAGGCCCGCCCGCGCCCATGGGCGAGCGCGGCGCCTACGTGGCCGATACGCTCGGCAAGCGGCCAAAGTGATACATTCCCCGGCATGGCCGTACGACCGGTACTCAAGATGGGCGAGCCGCTGCTCCGGCAGGTGGCCGCGCCCGTGCAGCGCTTCGATGCGGAGCTCGGCGCGCTCGTCGCCGACATGAACGACACCATGCGCGCGCTCAGCGGCGCCGGCATCGCCGCGCCACAGATCGGGGTCAGCCTGCGGGTGGTGATCTTCGAGGTCACGGTGAACCCGCGCTATCCCGACGTCTCGCCGATCCCGTATACGGTGCTGGTCAATCCCGACCTGACACCCCTGGGTGAAGAGCAGGAGGAAGGCTGGGAGGGATGTCTCTCAGTGCCGGGACTACGGGGACTCGTGCCGCGATTCCGCACATTGCGCTATCGGGGGTTCGACCTCGAGGGTGCGCCGATCGATCGCACCGTGGAAGGGTTCCACGCCCGTGTCGTGCAGCACGAGGTCGATCACCTCGACGGCATACTCTATCCGCAGCGCGTCCGCGATTTGCGCAACTTCGGCTTCGAGGAGGCGCTCATCGGCCGGATGACGCCGATGCCGGACTGACCGCGAGGCGGCGCCACCGCCTCAGGCTTTCACTCCAGCCCTGCGAACGGCTCGCGCCAGGCTGCAAGCTCCCACAGCCGGTCGTGCCATTTCCTGATGTGCGTGTACTGTTGCAATGGAAGCTTCGATGCCTCGGCGAACGGCAGTGGCGTGGCGACACGAAAATCCGCGTAGCTGAGCTCATCGCCCACCAGCCAGGTGCGGCTCACCAACACATCTTCCAGAACTCCGGCGAACCGGTGGAAGTCATCCCCGCCCGCCCGTAGCGCATCGCCGTCCGCGGCACCGAGGCCGAGCATCGGCTTGATGACGTTCTCCCAATAGAAGACGCCGGCCGCTCGGGTGAAATGGTGAGCGCTCCAGCTCAGCCACATCTGCAGCTCCGGAGCGTTATCTGCGCCGGGCCAGAAGTCGGGTCTGGTCAACGCCGACAGCCTGCAAGCGATCGCGTCCGTTTCCCAAAGCGTTCGCCCCTGCTCTACCAGAACGGGCACGAGCGTGTTCGGATTGATGGCGCGAAAGGCCGGCTCGTTCTCGGGATTTCGCGGGCTGGCGCGCACGAACTCGACGGGCGCCTCGAGGTGGCGTGCCACGGCCACCGCTACCCGGGGATTGAGATTCCTCGAATAGTAGAGTTTCATGTTGCGAGCCTGCGCAATGATCAGCCTGCAGCGCCGGTGTTGGTTCCCGGATCGAAGCGCATCGGCTTGGTGACACCCAGGCGCGAGAGCTCCTTGAGCAGCGCCTCCGCGAGCTCCTGATGAGCAGCCCGCTCGAAGAGCGGCGCAGACTCCCAGTCGTATGCCCAGGGGTGGGTCGTGCGCAGCTTCTCCGGCTCGTCGGCATAGCGCGGAATGACATGGCCGTGCAGCGCCGGCTCGAGATTGCCGAGGATGGCGTAGTTGATACGCTCCGCTCCCGTGACCTTGAGCACCGCATCGCCCAGACGCGCGAGGTCCTGGAGGAAGAGCGTGCGCTCGTGCGCGCCGAGGGCATTGAGAGTGGGTACGACCGGGTCGGGAAGCAGCAATACGTAGCCCCGCAGGAACTGGCGCTCGCCGAATACCGCCCAACCGGAGAAGAGGCGCGCGATCACCCGCGGCTCGCGGCCGGCTCTGGCGGCAGCCACCTGCCGGTGGATCGCCGTCTCCGGCGCGGAATTGGTGTCATTCTTCATGTCAACACGTGACTCCGAGACCGCGAAGGGATTCCACGGTCGTTTCGTAGCCGCCATGGATTATGCCGTGCCAGCCGCGGCGGCGCGCCGTTGCAATGTTCTCAGCCCGATCGTCGATGAATACAGTCTCTGCCGGCGTCAGTGCAAAACGCCGCTCCGCCTCGACATAGATGCCGTCGTCCGGCTTCATGACGCCAGCCACGAACGACGGCAGCGCGCCGTGCCCTATCCGGTGCAGCTCATATTCGCGCGAAAGATGCGTCCAGTGCAGATCGCCGATGTTGGATAGAAGGTAGACGCGGTAGCGCTCGCTCAGCCGGCGGGCGAGCTCCACCATCGAAGGCTGCAGCTCGAACATGTCCACCCAGCTCGCGTGCGCGGCTTCGCGGCTCATCGGGCGTGAGGCGAGCGCCGCGCAGCGCTCGAGCAGGCCTTGGCCATCCATCCGGCCGCACTCGTGATCCTCGAGCGCGATACGCGCCAGCACCGAGTCGAGGTCGGGTGCGTCCGCTCCGTGAGCGGCAAGGAAATCGAGGAAAGGCTGATGATCGAGATGGACGAAGACCCACCCGATGTCGAAAACCACGTTGCGAATCAAGCCGCCGCCTCCTATACCCCATGCCTATGGCTTCATGCTTCGGGGTCGCGAGGCCATTGTACGCGCCGCTCGCACCGGCACCGTGCCGTGACCGGCGAATTGCGGCTGTCCTCTCAAAGCGGGAACGGCATGACCGTGCCGCTGTCGCCCGGCGTGCCATTCACCGCGACCACCGTCGCCTTGGGAAAGAAATTGAACTCCGAGGCGCTCGCCCAGGTGTACGCACCCATGGCCCTTCCCACGATGAGATCGCCCGCCTCCAGCTTCGGCAGCAGCAGATTCTCCGCGATCACATCGATGCTGTCGCAGGTGGGTCCGGCGAGTACTGATGGCAGCCGCTCCTCGCCATCGCGCAAGGGCTCTACCGGATAGCGCGCATGGTCGTAGAGATGACCGCTATAGGAGCCGTAGAGTCCGTCGTCGAGGTAGTACCACCAGTGTCCCTCTCGACGCGCGCGCCCCATCACGGACGCTACGCCGATCACAGCAGGACCTACGATGTAGCGGCCGGGCTCGGCGATCACGCGGACCCGCCTGGGGAGCTTTGCCAGCGCCTCGCGCAGCGGCTCGCAGAACCGGCCGATGTCCTGCACCGGCTGCGCGTAGTCGATCGGAAAGCCGCCGCCGATGTCGAGGGTGTCGAGGGGGCCGAGCTTCGCCCGGCGACCGGCCGACATGAGCTTGGCGCACGCCTGGATCGCCTCGACGTGCTTGGCCGAGTCCGCTGCCTGCGATCCGACATGGAACGACAGTCCGCGCACCGTGATGCCGAGCTCCGCCGCATGCCGTGCCAGCTCGAGCACATCCTCCGGATCGCAGCCGAACTTGCGCGACAGATCGCACATGGCGCCCGGGCTGCGGAACGAGACCCGCAGCAGCAACTCGATCCGGTCCGCGAGCCGCCCGAACTTGCCCACCTCGTCCGGGTTGTCGACCACGAAGGTGCGTAGCCCAAAATCGATTGCGTTGCGGATGTCCTGCGGGCGCTTGATGGGATGCGTGTGGATACACTTGTCCGCACTGACACCCAGCCGCCGCACGAGTTGCACCTCGCCCGTCGTCGCGAGGTCGAGAAATCCACCCTCGCCGAGTACCGTGCGAACCACCGCGGCGTGCGGCATCGGCTTCAGCGCGTAATGCAGATCGACACGCGGCAGCGCTGCGCGCAGCTTGCGGTACTGCACCCTGACGCGCTCGCAGTCGAGGATGATCAGCGGCGAGCCGAACTGACGGACCAGCCGCCTGACCTCCGCCGGCTGAAACGGATCGATGAAGCGGGGGCGGCGTGCCACGAGACGATTATGGCAAGACGGCCATCGTGCCGCTGTCGTCGCTCTCGTTGACGCCTGCTGCCGCCCGCAGCAGGCGATCGCGGATGGCGATCCACCGCTCGCCCTCGGGCACGTCCTGCACCAGGATCCGCTGGCAGCCTGCCTTGTCGAGTGTGCGCAGGTTGGTATAGAGATCGTGCCCGTACTGCTCCGGCCGGCGGCCGGCGTTGATCCAGGTCACGTACTTGTGGGCCTTGAGCGGCAGCCGTTGCGCCAGCACGGCCACCCGACGGCCGCCTTCCGACAGCGCCGCAGCCCGTGCGTCGACCTCACCGGACGGCACGATGGTCATCGGGGTCGTCGGCGCGTAATGCGAAGGGGTACCACCAGGAACGCGCGGCGACTCGATGTCTGCCCCGATGAGCAGCTCGCCTATCACCTGCCGGATCTGCGCTGCGGTGATCGCGCCGGGGCGCAGCAGCCGTACGGTCTGACCCTGGAAGGCGATGATGGTGGACTCCAGCCCGATCTGACACTCGCCGCCATCGAGAATCACTTTGACCTGCTCACCGAGCTCCTCGCGTACATGCTCCGCGCGCGTCGGTGAGAGCCTGCCGTAACGGTTGGCGGACGGAGCAGCGATGCCGCCGCCGAAGGCTGTCAGGAGCTGCTGCGCCATGGGATGCGAAGGCACGCGTATGGCGACGGTGTCCTGGCCTCCGGTCACAACTTCGTGAACGTTGGCGGCGCGCGGCATCACCATGGTGAGCGGCCCCGGCCAGAAGCGCTCCGCGAGCCGTGCGGCGCTTTCCGGCACCTCCGATACCCAGCGATGCAGGAAGCGCGGGCTGTCCAGGTGCACGATCAGCGGATGGGTAGCCGGCCGCCCCTTCGCCTCGAAGATCTTGCGGACCGCCGCGGGATTCTGCGCGTTGGCGCCCAGCCCATAGACCGTCTCCGTCGGAAAGGCAACGAGATCGCCGTCGCGCAGCGCCTGCACGGCGGTCTCGATCTCGACCTGGGTAGCTCTGACAACTCGAACCATGATGATGGGGATTCTAGCAAGGCCAGCCCGCGGTCCATCTATTGGGCCGTCGGCCGGGCCAGCCGTTGCGTTTTGACGACAGGTCTCAGTCCAGAGCGCGCCGCGCCCAGCCGTCAGGCGTGCTCAGAAGCTCATAGGCGGGCCAATAGTGCTTGTCGAGCTTCAGGGTGATCACGTCAGCCGCATTGTTCCAGGTAATCGTGGTCAGCCGTAGTGACGAGCGGTCTGGCCGCCCGGCAACCGCCCGCAGAAACGCGTCGAGATCGGGCGTCGGCTGGCCGTCCACCTGCACGATGCGACGGCCCGGGTACAGACCATAGCGTGCGGCGGGCGACCCGTATGCGAAGAAATCGACATAAACGCCGACCGGCGGAATGCCTCGCTGAGCGCGCATGGATCGGAACGGCGCCTGCAGCGTCGCGCCGGCCCATAGCACGATCCTTTCGAGTCCCGCTTCCGATAGCGCCACTGTCGGAACGGTGATCGTCTGCTCGTCGGTGCCCCTCCAGACCGTCACTTGAACCTCGGTGCGGTCCGCGGTAGCCCGCTCGACCTCGCGAAACTCCGTGACCACCTTGCCATCCAGCGCCAGGAGGAGATCACCGGGCTGCAGAAGGGAGGCTGCAGGCGAGCCGCCGACGGAGCGTATGACGGTCAGCACCTGGCGCTCGGTCGGACTGTGTGCGGCGAGCTTCGCCGTCCACTCCGGAGTGAGACCCATCTGGCGGGCACTCGCCAGAGGCTCCGGATCGAGCTCGACGTCGAGGGAATGCAGGTCGCGTCCGCTGCGCACGCGATCGACCATGTCTTGGACGAGATCGATCGGCACTCCGCGCAGCGCCTGCGCGATGTTGTTGTCGCTGTCATAGGCGAAGCTCGACCACATGCCGAGCACGTTGCCCGCGGCATCGGTGAGCACGCCGTCGAAATCGCCCGGCGGATTGACCAGGCCCAGCGTCTCGATGTTGGTATCGCGGAAGCGCATGGTCCGCGAGAGGGGCAGCGACAGCGGGTCGATGCTCGCGACCTCCGTGCCGCGCGAGTGCATCTGCGCATCATTTCCCAGGCCCACCACCCAGACCGGCTCACCCGGAGTGAGCTGGGCCGGCTTCAGGGTCGCTGCCTTGACGGGCGTCGCGCCGATGAGCTTCGGATCGTATGCGACCATCGCGAAATTATGCAGCGGGTTGACGTACACCACGCGGCCGGGAACCTGCAGGGTGCCTGCGAACGTCACCGTGACATCACCGAGCGACACCGGCACGGTGTCCCGGTCGACCACGACCAGGCCGCGCTGCGCGTCCACCACGAGTCCGGTTCCGTGGTAGTAATGCTCGGTAACACCTGACACCGAATAGGGCATGGTGAAGGTGACCACCGCCAGCGACGGTGCGAGGGCGGTGAGCCGCGGGTCCTGGTACTTCGGGAATCCCGTGGCGCTCACCGGGTCGGGCTTGGGCGCGGGCCCCGCGGCGAGCGGCGTGCACGGCCAGCTGCCGAGCGCATCGTCGCGTGTGCAGCGATCAGCCGGGTACCACAGGCGATCCATGCGGAAGGAGCCGAGCTCGCTTCCGTTCGGGTCATCCGCCGTGGTGAAGCGGATGTTGGCATAGTCACCGTTGCCGAGGCGGCTCAGCGCCTGGCTGAAATCCTGCAGATCATCGATCGGCGAGGAGTTGACCTGCCTGATGACCGCACCGCGCGGAATTCCGGCCGCACCGAACACGTACCCCGGATTGGCGACGAACACTCCGCGTGGCGGCACGTTGAGCTGCCTCGCCTCCTGGTAGGACAGCGTGTTGACCACGGCATCGCCGAACTGCACATAGGAGCTCGGCGTGATGGCGGTCAGGTCGCCGACGGGCAGCATCACCGATACCGGCTTGCCGCCGCGCTCGAGATCCAACCGGATCTGCCGGCCGACGGACGCATCGAGGATCCGCTCGAGCGGATCGAAGGTCGTGATGTAGCGGCCGTTGACCCGCAGCAGGATGTCACCCGGCTGCAGGGCGGGCGTGCTCGGCGTCCCGGGGAGCACGCTCGAGACCACCAGCATGCCGGTCTGCTGGGGAAACTGCTTGCGCACCGCCGCCTCGGTCGCAAGGCTGAGCCCGAGGCGCTCGAGCTCGTCATACGGCGTGTAGTTGAGGACGGTATACAGCGTCCCGCGGGTGACCGGCTCACCCTGCTGGATGAGCTGCAGGGCCCGCTCGACACGCTCGAGCGGCAGGTAGAAGCTCGAGGCGGCGTTGTCGGCGCCGCCGGCGTTGAGTCCGACTGCACGGCCCTGGATGTCGATCACAGGCGATCCGGAAGAGCCGCCGGACGTGCCGGATGCGGCTTGCAGATAGAAGGTGTTGAAGTCGTTGTATTTCCCGAAGCCGTAGTTCGGCGCCTCCCGGTCCAGCCGCGCGAGCGTGCCGGCGAGGATCGAAAGCTGCTCGCCGGCATTGTTGCCGACCACGCGGATCTCCCTGCCGACCTTGGCACCGTCCGGATAGAGGGCGAGCGGCTTCGGCTGGATGTAGTGCAGCTTCTTCGGATCGTAGCGATAGAAGCCGAAGTCATGCACCGGATCGCGGTAGATGGGGTAGAGCTGCACCACCTCGCGGTCGAGGAATACCGCCTCGGCGGTCACCGGACCGGGCGTCACGACGTGCCGGTTGGTCAGAATGATGCCGCGCTTGGCATCCACGACGAAACCCGTTGCCTGTGCAGTCTCGTTCCAGTCCGTATCGAAGGCACGGACCTCATCGACGTTGATCGAGACGACACTGCTCGCGATCCGCTCGAGGGTGGCGGCCCACGTAGGGTTGGCCTCGGCGGCGGCGGCCTGACGCGCAAGATGCGCAGCCTGCGGCGCTCCTCCCGGCAGCGGCACGCGCGGCGGCCGGACCGGCATCGGTCTCGAGGGCTGTACGGGCCCCGCGGGCGGGGGGGTGTTCTGCGTCGTGCTGGCCGGCGAAGCCTGCGGCGCCGCGGCAAAACTCAGTGGCGCGCAGGTGGCGAGCAGGAGGACGCTAAGAGGTCGTGGGAATCGCATGAGCTCCGGTGGGCTTCCACGTGAGATCCAGTTGCTTGGCCGCCCGAACGTCATCCAGGCGCCGAACCGGCATGGTATGCGGAGCGCTGGTGACGCGCTCGGGTTCTTTCGCAGCTTCCGCCAGGATCTCGCCCATGGCCTCGACGAAGGCATCGAGTGCCGCCTTGCTCTCGGTTTCCGTCGGCTCGATGAGCAGACACTCGGGCACGAGGAGCGGGAAATAGGTCGTCGGCGCGTGCATGCCGTGATCGAGCAGCCGCTTGGCGAAATCCATGGCAGTGACGCCGAGCTCCTTCGCCTGGCGCCTGAGCGTAATGATGAGCTCCTGGGTCGCCCGGCGGTCAGGATAGGCCGCATCGAACCCCGCGCGCGTCAGTTGCGTTAGCAGGTAGTTGGCATTGAGCGTTGCGTACTCGCTTACCTTGGCCATGCCTTCCCGGCCGAGCATGCGCATGTAGATATAGGCGCGCAGCAGCACACCTGCGTTGCCCATGAAGCCCGAGAGCCGGCCGATCGACTGCGGCAGGTCACGCTCGGTGAGCCAGCAATAGCGCTCGCCGCGCCGCCCGATGATCGGCACCGGCAGGAAGGGCGCCAGCCGGGCGCTGACTCCGACCGGCCCTGCGCCAGGGCCGCCGCCCCCGTGCGGCGTGGAGAATGTCTTGTGCAGGTTGACGTGAATGACGTCGAAGCCCATGTCGCCGGGCCGCACCTTGCCCAGGATGGCGTTGAGATTCGCGCCGTCGTAGTAAAGGAGCCCGCCCGCCGCGTGCACGGTGCGCGCCACTTCCTCGATCCGGCGCTCGAACACACCGAGGGTGGACGGGTTGGTCAGCATGATGCCGGCGGTCTTCGGACCGACTACGGCCTTGAGCGCCTCCAGATCGACGTCGCCTTCGGCGTTGACGGGCACCTCGCGCACCACGCAGCCGCACATCGTAGCCGTGGCAGGGTTGGTGCCGTGAGCCGCCTCCGGCACGATGATCTCGTTGCGCTCGAGGTCGCCTCGCGCGCGATAATAGGCACGGATCATGGCAACCCCGGCGTATTCGCCCTGCGCGCCGGCCATGGGGCTCAACGCCACGGCCTGCATTCCGGTCACCGCCTTCAGCATCTCCTGCAGCTCATAGAGACAGGCGAGAAAACCCTGCCCCACGCTCTCGGGCGACAGCGGATGGCGCGCGAGGAACTCCGGCAGCATCGCCAGACTGTTACAGGCCTTCGGGTTGTACTTCATCGTGCACGACCCGAGCGGGTAGAAGTGCGTGTCGATGGAGAAGTTGAGCTGCGAGAGGCGCGTGAAGTGTCTCACGGCCTCGAGCTCGCTCACCTCGGGCAGAAGCGGGCGCTTGGCACGGCGCAGAGCCGCCGGCAAGTCAGCGGTCGCTTCCGGGCCGGGATCGCGCGGCCATTGGTCCTCGGCGCGCCGGCCGCGGACGGAATACTCGAAAATCGGCTTTTCCAGTTGAGCGGACATGGTCTTCGGGCCTCAGGCTGCGCGCGCCGCGCGCAGGCACTCGGCGAGCGCGGTGGCGTAGCGCTCGATATCGGCGGTTGTCTTGGTCTCGGTGGCGCAGACGAGCAGCGCCTGACCGAGCTCCGGGTAATGCTCGCTGAGATCCAGGCCGCCCACGATCCCACGCGCGGCCAGACTCTCCAGCACGGGCGCCGCGGGGCGGTCGATCGCTATGACCTCCTCGTGAAAGAAGGGCCCACGGAACAGGCGTCGTACACCCGGCACCCGGGTCAGCGCGTCCGTGAGCTCCCGCGTGCGCGCATGCGATGCAGCCGCGACGCGCTCGAGACCCGCGGGGCCCATCAGCGAGAGGTAGACGGTCGCGGCGGTCACCAGCAGGCCCTGGTTGGTGCAGATGTTGGAAGTGGCCTTGGCACGGCGGATGTGCTGCTCGCGCGCCTGCAGCGTCAGCGTGAAGCCTGCGCGGCCGGCGGCATCGACCGTGCGCCCGACGATGCGGCCCGGCATCTGCCGAACGTGTTCCATGCGCGCCGTCATGAAGCCGAAGTAGGGTCCGCCCGAGGAGAGCGGCACACCGAGCGGCTGCCCCTCACCGACCGCGATATCCGCACCCTTGGCGCCCCATGTGCCAGGCGGCTTCAGCAGCGCGAGCGACGTCGGGTTCACCACGGCCACGACCAGAATGTTGCGCGCGTGCGCCCAGTCGCAGAGCGCATCGACATCTTCCAGCCGGCCGAAGAAGTTGGGCTGCTGGATGATCAGCGCAGTGACATCCTGCCCGTCGTAGCGATCGAGCGCGCCGGGGAGGATGCGGCCCTCTTCCGTGCAGTACGGCACCTCCTCGAAGACGAGTCCCTGGTTGCCTGCAATGGCCGAGGCCGCCTTGCGGTAGTACGGAGAGACGGTGGACGGCACGAGTATGCGCTGCGAGCGCGACCGTCGGTTGGCGCGCACCGCCATGAGGCTCGCCTCGCCCATGGCGCTCGCCCCGTCATACATGGAAGCGTTCGAGACGTCCATGCCCGTCAGACTCGCCATCATGGTCTGGTATTCATAGAGGAGCTGCAGCGTGCCCTGGCTGGCCTCCGCCTGATACGGCGTATAGGCACTGTAGAACTCGCCGCGGGTAGTGATGGCCCACACGGCCGCAGGGATGTGGTGCTCGTAAGCACCGGCCCCCATGAAGCAGAGCGGGCGGCCGTCGAGGCGCGCCCGCTCGGCCATGAGCCGGCCGATCTCCATTTCACTCAGGCTCTCCGGCACGCCCGCGAGCGTGCCGAGGCGCAGATTGGCCGGGATCTCATCGAAGAGCTGCTCGATACTGCCGACGCCGATGGCAGCGAGCATCGCCTCGACATCCTCACGGGTGTGGGGAATGAAGGCCATCAGCCACCCTCCTCCGCAACCAGCTTCTGGTACTCCGCGGCAGTCAGGAGCGCCGGGACCGCCCCAGTCGGCCGCAGCCGCATCAGCCAACCCTTGCCGTAGGCGTCGGAGTTGATCACCTCGGGTTCTGCGGTGAGCGCGGGGTTGCCTTCGGTCACCTCACCGGCGATCGGGCAGTAGACGTCCGAGGCGGCTTTGACCGACTCCACCACGGCGAAGGGCTCGCCGGCAGTCAGCTTGCGGCCCGCCTCCGGCACCTCGACGAAGACCAGGTCGCCGAGCGCATGCTGGGCGTGGTCGGTGATGCCCACCTCCACCGTACCGTCGGAGAGGGTTCGCACCCATTCGTGACTCTTCGTGTATTTCAGGTCGGAAGGAACGTTGCTCATGCGGCGCTCCGGGGTCTTGGAGTTTTGATCGGGGATCGTGGTGAGGGTTCGATATCGGTGGCAAAAGCGCTCAACTGACCAGCGCCTTGCCATGCCGTACGAACGGCGGCCGCACGACGCGGGCGTCGTGCAGTTTGCCGCGAATGTCGACCTGCACGCGGGAGCCCGCCGCAGCGGGCACTCGCGCCAGCGCGATCGAGCGCTCCAGGGTGGGTGAGAATGTGCCGCTCGTGATGTCACCGGAGGCGGCGTCTGGCACGAGCACCTTTTGATGCGCGCGCAACACTCCCCGATCCGTAAGCAGCAGGCCCACCAGCTTGCGTTGGGGTCCGCGCGAGCGAATGGCCTCGAGCGCTTCGCGTCCAATGAAGGCGCGGCCAGGGGGGTCGAGCGCCACCGTCCAACCGAGGGCAGACTCGAAGGGGTGGGTGCTCTCATCCATGTCGCTGCCGTAGAGATTCATGCCAGCTTCCAGGCGCAGCGTGTCGCGCGCGCCGAGACCACAGGAAGTGACGCCGGCAGAATTCAACGCCCGCCAAACCCGCTCGACCTCGGTCGCCGGCAACATCATCTCGAAGCCATCTTCGCCCGTGTAGCCGGTGCGCGCGACGAACCAACCGTCGATCTCGCGCCCGAAGAACGGCTCCAGGGCAAGGGCGCTCGCCGAGCCTGTGGGCGAGAGCAGGCTCGCCGCCCTGACTCGGGCCTCCGGGCCCTGCACCGCGAGCATGGAGAGATCGATGCGCTCGATGACCTCGATGCCGAACGGCGCCGCGTGGCGGCGGATCCATTCGAGATCCTTGTCACGCGTGCCGGCGTTTACGACCGCGCGAAACCAGGACTCGGTGAGGAAATAGACGATGAGATCGTCGATGACGCCGCCCGTCTCGTTGAGCATGCAGCCGTAGAGCGCCTTCCCCGGCGCCTGCAGCTTGCCGACATCGTTGGCGAGCAGGTGCTTCAGGAACGATCTGACCCGGGTGCCCTTGAGGTCGACGACGCACATGTGCGAGACGTCGAAGACGCCGGCGCCGCGGCGCACGGCATGATGCTCTGCAATCTGGGAGCCATACTGCAGCGGCATATCCCAGCCGCCGAAGTCCACCATCCTGGCGCCGAGCTTCTGGTGCAGGTCGAATAGCGGGGTTCGTCGTGTCACAGGCACTCCGGAATCCAATGAACGGCAGGCGCACGATGCCTCTGCCGCCCTCTGTCCGGTGACCTGAGAGATCGGGCGCCGACGGCGCCGCTCCCCTTCGGTGGGCGGCCGCGTGTGCTGCCACCACTCTCCAGAGCCCCCGCGATCTGCCGTTCGTGTGCCTGAGCGTTTCCGGGCGGAGCTTGCGCCTTCGGCGTTCCGGCGTTGGCCGGACTCTCTCCGGACAGACCGATTATGGGGTGCGCGCATCATAGCATGTAAAATGGCGGGTCCCAGGAACCTCTGAGCAGCCCATGTCGTCCATTCAGCGCCGCAATTCCGTACCGGTGTCCATCGGCCCCATCCGGGTGGGCGGTAGGGCACCCATCGTCGTCCAGTCGATGACGAACACTGATACGGCAGACATCGAGGGCACCGCGCAACAGGTGAAGTCCCTCGCCCGCACGGGGTCAGAGCTGGTACGCATTACGGTAAATACAGCGGAAGCCGCCGAGGCGGTGCCGCACATCCGCAACCGGTTGGATCAGCTCGGGGTGGCCGTGCCTCTGATCGGCGACTTCCACTTCAACGGCCACAAGCTCTTGCGCGAGCACCCGGGCTGCGCCGAGGCGCTCGCCAAGTACCGCATCAATCCGGGCAACGTGGGCCGTGGCAGCAAGCGCGATCCGCAGTTCGCTGAGATGATCGAGACCGCCTGCCGCTACGGCAAGCCGGTGCGTATCGGTGTCAACTGGGGCAGCCTCGATCAGGACCTGCTCACGCGGTTGATGGACGAGAACTCATCGCGCGCCGAGCCGGTGAGCGCGCAGCAGATCATGCGCAACGCTGTCGTGCTCTCGGCGCTGGAGAGCGCGCGGCGCGCAGAAGAGCTGGGGATGGCGCACGACCGGATCATTCTCTCGGCCAAGGTCAGCGGGGTGCAGGACCTGATCGCGATCTACCGTGACCTGGGAGGCCGCTGCGATTATCCGCTGCACCTCGGCCTGACCGAGGCGGGCATGGGCTCGAAGGGCATCGTGGCCTCGACGGCGGGGATGGCAGTGCTGCTGCAGCAGGGGATCGGTGACACCATTCGCGTGTCGCTCACGCCGGAGCCGGGGGGCGATCGGACGCAGGAAGTCATCGTGGCGCAGGAGATCCTGCAGACCATGGGGCTGCGCTCGTTCCTGCCCTTGGTGACGGCATGTCCGGGGTGCGGCCGTACTACGAGTACTGTTTTCCAGGAACTGGCCCAGAGCATTCAGTCGCACATTCGTCATCGGATGCCGGAGTGGCGGCGGGAATACGAGGGGGTCGAGGATATGACCGTGGCGGTGATGGGGTGTGTCGTCAACGGGCCGGGGGAGAGTAAGCACGCGAACATTGGGATCAGCTTGCCGGGGACGGGGGAGCGGCCGGTGGCGCCTGTTTATGAGGATGGAGAGAAGACGGTCACGCTCAAGGGCGATCGGATTGCTGAGGAGTTCCAGGAATTGCTGGAGCAGTACGTGGCTAGGAGGTTCAACAGGAAGAGTGTCACTGCGGGGGCTGCTTTGGCTTGAGGGGGCGCACTGGGAGTGTCACTGCGGGGGCTGCCTTGGCTTGAGAGGGCGCACGGGGAGTGTCACTTCAGGGACTGCTTTGGCTCGAGGGAGCGCACCGCATGATGACCCTGTCCGGAACGCCGTGACAAAATCGCAGGAGCGATTTTGGACGGCGAATGCCGGCCCGGAGGGCTCGGCGCAGGGACGAAGCCGAGCAATCCGTCCATGGAGGCTAGCGGATCGCCGTCCTGGCGATCCGCTTCCGGCCAGGATCATCATGTGATGCGCTCCTGCTATTGCGCGAGGAAATGACTATGAGCGAGCTGTCTGAGAAGCGTTGCAAGCCCTGCGAGGGCGGGGTCGCGCCTTATACGCGCGAGGAGGCGCAGAAGCTCATGAAGCAGCTCGCGCAGGGGTGGGTGCTGTCGAAGGAGGGGCCTTATTTGCGGCGGGAGCTCAAGTTCAAGGACTTCTATCGGACTATGAGCTTCGTCAATGCGCTCGCCCATATTGCCAACATCGAGGACCATCATCCGGACCTCGAGGTGGGGTACAACTACTGCCGCGTGCAGTTCACCACGCACGCGATCAAGGGGCTGTCGGAGAACGACTTCATCTGCGCGGCCAAGATCGACGCCATTCCGCTCAGTTGAGGGGCGGGGGCGAGGGCTGGCGCGCGACCTGGGGCAGCTCGCCGGCCAGGCCGAGCGCGCGGGTGATGAAGAAGCGCTTGACCTCATCGCTCCGGTTCACCAGCGAGAGACCGCGTTGCGCGATGCGCGACAACGGCCCGACGCCGTGGGCCAGATAGCGATTGAAGCCGTCGATGGCCAGAGCGATGGGCTCGATCTCGCTTTTGCGCCAGCGCTCATAGCGGCGCAGCACGCTCTGGGCGCCGGGGTCTTCGCCGATGCGGCGGGCGGCAGATATCACCTCGCAGAGCGCAGCGGCATCCAACAGGCCCAGATTGACACCTTGTCCAGCTAGCGGGTGCACGACGTGCGCGGCGTCGCCGATCAGGGCACAACGGCGCGCGGTGAACCGGGTTGCGGTCAGTTTGTGTAGTGGAAACGATAGGCGATCCGTCTGCAGCTTTACGGCGCCTAACACAGCGTCTGAGTGACGCAGCAGCTCCTCCTCGAACACACTCTGCGACATGGCGAGGAGCGATGACGCTGCAGAGTCATCCGCGGACCAGACGATGGAGCTACACCCGTCTGCGAGTGGCAGGAAAGCGAGCGTGCCGGTCCGCAGAAAGCGCTGCCAGGCGGTGCGCTCGTGTGGCAGCTCGGTGCGCACGTTGGCTACGATCGCGGTCTGGCGGTAGCTGGAGGTTTCCGCAGTGAGCCCGATCGATTCGCGCACTGATGAGCGGGCACCGTCCGCACCGACGACGAGGCCACAGGCGAAAGTGCCTGCACTGGTCTCGAGCTCCACGTGCTGATCGTGTATGCGCAGGCGCGAGAGCTCGCCTGCGATGATTCTGCCGCCAGCAGCTTCGAAGGCCGTCAGGGCAGCCGTCTGGATGAGGCGATTCTCGACGATGTAGCCGAGGTTGGGCTCGCCGGCGTATGCGGCGTCGAACTCCAGCACCTCGACGCTTCGCGGCTGGACACTCTCGTGCCAGACGCGCATGCGCTCGTAGGGCTGCATTCGCGACCGCGGGATCAGAGGCCATGCGCCGATGGCAGTCAGAATGCGCTCGCTGGCGCGTGACAGCGCAGAGACGCGCGAGTCGAGAGCGGCATCGACGGACGTCACCGCAGGCCTGTTGGGCTCGAGGACAGCCACCCGTAGGGGGTGCAGCGCGTTGCACGCGCCGGCCTGCAGCAGCGCCGCGGCGCTCGCGCCGACCGGGCCGCCGCCGACGATCAACACATCCAGGGGCTCGCCCGGTCCGGCAGCCTTCGGTGCGTAGCTCATTGCAGAGGCAATCCACGCGCCAGCCGCGGCGTAGGTCCGCCGAACCCGAGACTCACTCGTGCGAGCGCACGCTTGGCGGGCGGCGAGAGATCGAACGCGAGCAGCCCGATGTTGCGCAGGAGGCTGATCCCGGGCCGCCGGCTGCCGAAGAGCCTCACGAGCCCATCGGTGAAGCGCACGACCCCGCTGCGATCGGCTGCACGCCATTCGGAGAACCTGCGCAGCACCTCTTTGGACCCCACATCGCCACCTGCGCCGGCAATCACCTCCGCGAGCAGAGCGGCATCGCGCAACCCGAGGTTGAAACCCTGACCGGCGATCGGATGCAGCGCTTGTGCGGCATTGCCGATGAGCACGGTGCGTTGCGCGACCGTGCTCACCGCCCGGGTCAGCTTCAGGGGATAGGAGGCGCGGGGTCCAATGCGAAGGAATCGGCCGGCGCGCCAGCCGAAGCGCCTCTGCAGCTCGCCGAGGTAATCACCGTCGGTGAGCGCAAGCAGCTCTGCCGCGCGCTGTGGCGCGCATGACCAGATCGTTCCATAGCCGCCACTGCGAAGCGGCAGTACTGCCACGGGTCCCGAGGGCGTGAAGCGCTCGTAAGCCGTGCCATCGTGAACGCGGTCCGCCACGACGGCAGCGGTGATTGCGACTTGCTCATAGTCCTCCACGCCGGCTGCAATGCCTGCCGCCGCGCGCACCACCGATTGCGCTCCGTCGGCAGCGACCAGCAGGCGTGCGGATGTGACTTCGCGCAGACCGGTGGCCGTGACCACCGTGAAATAGGCGTACTCCGTCGTGATGTCGAGATTCTCGATGCTCGCGGGTACGCGGACCTCGATGCCGGCTGCACCCGAGAGCCGGCCCCACAATGCGGTGCCCAGCACTCTGTTGGGGACGACATAGCCGAGCGCATCGATCCCATGCTCTTCGGCCCTGAGCCGCGCAAACCCGAATCGCCCGGCATCGGAGACGTGAATCGCGCGGATCGCCGCCGCCTCACGCGACACCTCGTCCCAGACGCCGAGGCCCTGGAAGATTCGTCGGCTGGCGTTGCCGAGGGCCGTGGTGCGCTCATCGAAGCTCGGTTGCGCCGCCGAATCCGGCGCGACACTCTCGATGAGGAGCACGCGCACGCCGGCGCCCTGAAGTCCGAGCGCCAGGCTCGCCCCGACGAGGCCGCCACCGACGATGGCAACTTCGAACTCTCGCGGGGCAGCGCGTGCAGCGATGGCGGCGGTACTCCCGGACTCAGGCATCCGCTGCGGCACCCCTGGACATCAATCTCTCGATCGCAGCGACATCCTTGGGTGCCCCGTCCGTCAGCACCTCGACACCGTTCTTCGTCACGACGACATCATCCTCGATACGCACACCGATACGCTGAAAGCGCTTCGGCACGCCGCGAGCACCCGCAGGTATGTAAATCCCGGGCTCGATGGTGAGCGCCATCCCGGGCTCGAGCACACGCCACTCGTCCCCGATCTTATAGTCCCCGACGTCGTGGACGTCCATGCCGAGCCAATGGCCCGTGCGGTGCATGAAGAAACGCCGGTAGGCGCCATCACGCTCGAGCTTCGCCGGCCGACCCTTGAGCAGCCCGAGCTTCACGAGGCCATGCGTGATGACGCGGACGGCAGCCTCGTGTGGCTCGTTCCAATGGTTGCCCGGACGCACTTTGGCGATTGCAGCCCGGTTGGCTTCGAGCACGATCTCGTACACGGCACGTTGCTGCGGCGTGAAGCGGCCACTGACGGGAAACGTCCGCGTGATGTCCGACGCATACGATTCGTATTCGCAACCCGCATCGATCAAGAGCATATCGCCGGCCTTGAGCGGCTGATCGTTGTCGCGGTAATGCAGAATGCAGCTGTTGGCGCCGCCGCCCACGATAGGCTGGTAGGAAGTGTCGGCGTTGTGCAGACGGAACTCATGGATGATCTCCGCCATCACCTCGTATTCCCTGAGCCCCGGCCGGCACGAGCGCATCGCGCGCACGTGCGCCGCGGCGGCGATCCGGGCTGCCTGCCGCATGAGACCTACCTCGACACGCGACTTGTAGAGTCGCATGTCGTGCAGGAAATGATCGAGAGCGACGATCTCCTGAGGCGGATGGCGGCCGTCGCGCGCCTGGGTGCGCAGGCCGTTCACCCAACCGACGAGCCGCTGGTCGAACTCCGGGTACATGCCCATGGAATAGAACACACGGGCCCGGTTCTCCATGAGGCCGGGCAGGATCTCATCGATATCGGTGATGGGAAAGGCATCATCGGCGCCATAGGCTCGGCGCGCTCCCGCGGGGCCGGCGCGGCGTCCATCCCAGGTCTCGCGCACGGGGTCGCGCTCACGCACGAACAGAATGTATTCGGCGTGGTCCCGTCCAGGGACCAGGACCGCTACCGCCTCCGGCTCATCGAAGCCGGTCAGATAATAAAAGTCGCTGTCCTGCCGATACGCATATTCGACATCGTTGTTGCGGTGCCGCACCGGTGCCGACGGCAGTATGGCGATCGAGTCGCGGCCCATCAGCTTGAGGAGCGAGCGGCGGCGGCGCGCGAACTCGTTGCGCAGGTCCTGTCGGCTCGCGCCCGAGGACCGCGCGACATGGGGAGGCGCGGTGCGCCGGGCTACGGTTTTATGGCGAATCAATGAAGGGGTGCTCCGGGTGAGGACGGTGTGGCCCTCAGGGGCTCGAGCTCCTCGAACAGGACCTGCACGCTCACGCGTACGAACTCCACGAGCTCGGCGTAGGCGCTCTCGTTCGATTCCTCGGTCTGGGCGATATCAACGCCGACGCGGCTGATCTCCGTGAGGTCGCGCACGATCTCCCCGACGTCGCCGGCAAGACTGCTGGCATCCTGAACGGCGCCCGACCCGAGGCCGTAAAGGAACCCCTGACACCATTGTGCGAGTGCCGCCGCCCGTGTATCGATCGACCGTGCATCCTCGGGCAGCAGCAGGTCGAACTCCATGTCGGGGGCACGCAGGGATCCGGCGGTCTCGGTATAGAGCTCGCGCAGGGTGGCGGCGGCGAGCGGCTGCGCCCGCCCCTCCGGCAGGATCTCGAGCAACCAGTCCTCGAACCGGTAGCCGACTGCCGTACACAGGCACCCCGTCAGCGTGCCGTGCGCCTCGGCGGCATCGGCCAACGCGCGCTCATCCGTGAGAACACGCTGAATATCCGCGTAGATGGCCTGGTTCATCGCAACTCCATTATGCATCATTCCCCTCCACTTACGATTGACCCCGCCGAGAGCGCGGCACTATAGTCGCAGCACCATGAGCGACACCGTCAAATCGCAGCTCGACCTCGAGCTGGCTCGCCTCGCGCGACGTATCGAGGAGCTGGTGGCCACCGTGGATCATCTGCGGGAGGAGAACCGCGCACTGCGGCAGCGGCACGAGTCGCTGACCACCGAGCGCGCCTCTCTTCTCTCGAAGAACGAGCAGGTACGCGCCCGCGTCGAGGCCATGATCGGCAGGCTGAAAACCCTGGAGCATGGCGCATGAGCAGTCAGGATCAGGCGCGCGTCAGCGTGCGCATCATGGAGAAAGAATACGTGGTCTCCTGCCCCTACGATGAGCGCTCGGCGCTGCTCGATGCGGCGGAGTACCTGAACGGCCGCATGCGCGAGATCCGCGACAGCGGCAAGGTCGTCGGCCTCGACCGCGTCGCCGTCATGGTGGCGCTCAACATGGCCCACGAGCTGCTGCAAATGCGCGGCCGTGACGCCAAGGTCGAGAGCGAGGCCGGCGGCAAGGTCCGTGCGCTGCGCGAGCGGGTCGAGACCGCGCTCGAGAGAGCGCAGCAACTCGAGCTGTGAGACACGCCACTGCCCCAAGCGGCCGGCGTTGGTGTAGAGTGGTTCCCGGCGTCGCCTGCGGTGTTCGACAAGCGGGCCGGGTTACCTCGGACCCTAATTGAAACACCCACGGGGCAGGGCTCGAGGGCAGCATTGTGCAAGTCCGCCATGAGCGGAAAGCCTTACCTGTCACAGCTCGTCCCACTTGTTGCTCTGGTTCGAGAGCAACGGTCCGCACCGGCACAGGCGGGTGACGCTTCCTGATTCCAGCCTGATCGATGCCCGCAGATCGCTGCGGGCATCGCTCCGGGCGAGGCGCCGGGCCCTACCCGCCGCAGAGCGCGTACGTGCCGCCAGGCAGGTTGCGCGCCATGCCGATTACACCCTCAATCTTCGTTCCGATCAGCGCGTCGGCATCTACGCGGCAACCGCCGAAGAGCTCGACACCTCCTGCCTCATCACGCTCGCGCTGCGCCGCGGCTGCCGCGTGTACCTGCCGCACATCGATCGTCGCGCGCGAATGCGCACCATGCGCTTCGTTGAGATCACGGACCGGACCTTCATGATGGTGCGCGCTCATCGCATGAATCGCTTCGGCATCATCGAGCCCGAGGGACCGGCGCTGGCGAGCGCACGCCTGCTCGATGTCGTGTTCCTGCCGCTCGTCGGCTTCGATCGTCACGGCGTTCGCCTGGGCATGGGAGGCGGCTACTACGATCGCGCGTTCGGCTTCAGGCGGCTGCGCACCGTCTGGCATGCGCCCTTGCTCGTCGGAATCGGTTACGCATTGCAGGAAGTGGAGAGCATCGCACCCGCTGCGCACGATGTGCCGCTCGACCTCGTGATCACTGAGCGCGGCGTCACACGTTGCGTGCGCAGCTAGCACATCTCCTCCGCCCTTGCTTGTATTTTTGTTTCACCTGTATATACTCCGACCTCGGACTAACCCGACAACTGGAGAGCCAACATGGCGAAGGCGAAAAAGAAGGCCAAGAAGAAAGCTTCGAAGAAAAAGTAAGGCCTTTGCTCGGCGGCCGCTTCGGCGGCCGCCGAGTAAGACGAATCGAGATTCTCGTGCCCGCTCCGGCGGGCACGTTCGTTTCTGGAGGGCGGTTTAACCATGACCGCATCAATGGCCGATGCGAAGAAGCGGCGCGCCGCCGAAGCCGCTCTGGCGCACATTCCGGCCGGCTCCGTACTCGGCGTCGGCACCGGCTCCACGGTGCGCTTCCTCATCGAAGCACTCGCTGCACGTCCCGGACTGGTGCGCGCCGCGGTATCGAGCTCCAACGCCAGCACTGCACTCCTCGCTTCCGCCGGTATCGCGGTCCTCGACCTCAACGATATCGCGGATCTGCCTCTTTACGTCGATGGAGCCGATGAGGCGACCCGCGCGCGTCACCTCATCAAGGGCGGCGGCGGCGCGCTCACCCGCGAAAAAATCATCGCTGCTGCTGCCGCACGCTTCCTCTGCATCATCGATGACAGCAAGCTCGTCAGCGCGCTCGGCGCCTTCCCGCTGCCCATCGAGGTGATCCCGATGGCGCGCGCCCTCGTCGCACGGCAGCTCGAGAAGCGGGGCGCGCGGCCGATCTGGCGCAAAGGATGCATCACCGACAACGGCAATGACATCCTCGATGTGCACGGTCTTTCCATTCCCGACCCGCAGGCGCTCGAGGGTGAGCTCACGAGTCTCACGGGCGTGGTGACGGTGGGGCTATTCGCGAGACGTCCGGCGGACGTCCTGCTGGTCGGAACCGACCAAGGGACGTTGACGCTGTGACTAGCGCTTACCCGCAGCTAGCGTAAGCGTCGGCCGCGGCGGCTCTTCCACAAGATCACGTAGCGTCAAGTCACCGCAGCGAGTGCGGCGCGCCTCGTCTATCGTCGCTATGAGACGGTCCACGGGCGGAATGGAAACCGTGCGCGGACTGAAGTGGCCGCTACGTTGATTGCGCGCGATGTCCAATATCTCGCTGACCGGAATGCGGCCGATATCGCGCGCCGGCAGGAGCTCATCCTCTTCGGTCACCACGAGCAGGCCTGCGCTCTCCAATGTCGTCACCATCTGCGCGAGAGCGATGCCCGGCAGGCCGAGCTCCGCCGAGAGAGAGTTCAGGCTCCAGCGCTTACCGCCCGTGACGTACGTGCGCCCGACGAAGTACATGAGCCGCAGCGCGAGCTGCTCGATTTCGTTACTGGAGAGCCTCAGCTCCGAAAGACCGAGCCGCAGGTACGTCGGATTCTGAATGTAGAAGGAGAGCTGGGCGCCGGCGAGCAGGATCAGCCAACCGAAATAGGTCCACAGCAGGGCTGC
>DASRDO010000097.1:0-58111 GCA_035652555.1 Steroidobacteraceae bacterium
CGCAGGATACCGAAGCAGCGACCGGCATGCTCGCCGCGCACCTGGCACCGGACGGGTTCGTGGTATCGGTGCAGAATGGCCTGAACGAATACGCCATTTCCGCGAGGCTCGGCGCAGAACGAACAGTCGGCTGCTTCGTCAATTTTGGGGCGGATTATCTCGCACCCGGGGTAATCCACTACGCGGGACACGGCGCCCTCGTGGTCGGTGAGATCAACGGTGCGGTGACGGAGAGGGTGCAGGCGCTGCATCGCTTGTTCCTCGCCTTCGATGAGCGCGCCCGCCTCACGGACAACATCTGGGGCTTTCTCTGGAGCAAAGAGGCTTACGGTGCGCTGTTGTTCGCCACCGCCCTCACCAATGAGTCGATCGCCGACTGCCTGGCGCTGCCGCGCTATCAGAAGCTGTTCATCGCGTTGGCGCGGGAAGTGATGCGAGTCGCCGCCGCAAAGCGCATCCGTTGTGAAGCGTTCGACGGGTTCCAGCCGAAGGCGTTTGCGGTCGATGGCGCCGATGAGGAGGCCGTCGATTCGCTCGCGCAGCTGGTCATACACAATCGACGCTCCGCCAAGAGCCACAGCGGAATCTGGCGGGATCTGGCCGTGCGCAAACGTCGCACCGAGGTCGATGCCCAGCTCGGAGTCGTGGTGCAGGAAGCGAAGACGTGCGGCATCGAGATGCCGCTGACCGGGCGTCTGATCGAGTTGATCCATGAAATCGAGAACGGTGTCAGACCGCAGGGCCTCGCGTCTCTAGAGGCGTTGGCAGAAGTGGTGTATCAATGAATAAACCAGCGATCATAGTCCATGGAGGCTGCGGCAAAGTGGAGCCGGGGTCCATACCGGAGCGCCTGAAGGGGGTGGAAGAAGCGGCCCAGGCGGGCTGGAAGGTTTTGACGAGCGGCGGCAGCGCCGTGGACGCGGTGGAAACGGCGGCCATGATGCTCGAGGACAACCCGCTCTTCAATGCCGGGACGGGGTCGGCGCTGAACTGCGAAGGACGCATCGAAACCGATGCCGCCATCATGGACGGCCACACGTTGTCCACGGGTGCCGTGGCGGCCGTCGCCGGGATAGCCAACCCGATTCAGCTTGCGAGGCGGGTGATGGACGTCGGTCCCGCGGTCTTCCTGGTGGCAACGGGAGCCGAACAGTTTGCGCGCAGCCAGGGGATTGCGGCGTGTGCGCTCGAGAGGCTGGCGACCTCACACCGCCGGCAGGAATGGGAGGATGCGCACGGCACGGTCGGGGCGAGTGCCTGTGATGCGCAGGGCAGACTCGCCGCGGCTACCTCCACGGGAGGACATTTCAACAAGCTGCCGGGGCGGGTAGGTGACAGCCCGCTCGTCGGGTGCGGGACATACGCCGACAGGCAGATCGCGATTTCGTGCACCGGGAACGGCGAGCAGATCATCCGCATGACACTCGCCCGCTTGGGCGGGTTTCTCTATCAGGAGGTCGGCAATGCCCAGGAGGCATGCAAAATGGCGCTCCTGCAGTTCGAAGCGGCCTTCGACGGCGAGATCGGGATGATCCTGGTCGATCATCGCGGCCAGCCGGCGTTTGCGAAGAATACCTGCACCATGCCGATCTGCTCCATTACGGCGCATGGAATCCTGACGAGCTGTTAGCTCGGTGCTGCGGTCAGATCAGAGGACCGCGCGGTGGGATGAAATACTCGCGGCCTCCAGCCACTGCATCTCGATTTCCGCGGCTGTCTGCGGGTACCCGAAGTAGTAGCCCTGCGCGAACTCGCATCCGTAGACCTGCAGCTCGCGCGCCGCGCCGGCGGTCTCGACGCCTTCGGCGACGACCGTCATGCCGAAGCTGTGGGCGAGCTGGATGGAGCTGCGCACGATGCGCTGGTCGGCGGTGTCACTCGTCAGATTCGTGATGAAGCTGCGATCGATCTTCAACGTGTGCACCGGCAGCTGCTTCAGGTACGCCAGTGAGGCGTAACCCGTCCCGAAGTCATCGATGGAGAGCCGCACGCCGAGTGCGCGGATCTCATTGAGGCGCTTGAGCATCGTGTCCGGATGACGCATGACCGCGCTCTCGGTCACTTCGAGCTCGAGGAGCTCGGGTTCGACGGCCAGCCAGCCCAGGATCCCGCGCAGCTTCTCGACGAAGCCGCTGTCGAGGAGATTGTTCGCGCTGATGTTGACGGAGATCGGCACGCGATAGCCCCGGCGCTCCCAGGCGATCACCTGCTCGCAGGCGGCGCGCAGCATGTATTGCGCGAAGGCGTGCACGAGCTCCGTGCTGTCGGCCAGGGGCACGAACCGCGATGGCGCAATCGGTCCCATGGTGGGGTGGTTCCAGCGTGCAAGCGCCTCGAGTCCGATCAGCTCTCCGTCGATGAGGCGCACCTTCGGCTGATACGCGACCGACAAAGAGCCTTCGCGCAGCGCCTTGCCGAGATCGCTCTGCAGCGCGAGCACCTCCGGAGTGAACTGGTCCATCACCTCGTGGTAGCGGCAGAAGGCGCTCAGCCCCTCTTTCGCCGAATACATTGCGATGTCGGCACAGCGCAGCAGCTCGCTGGGGGTGTGTGCGTCCTGCGGGTAGACCGCGGCGCCGATGCTGGCTGTCAGGTCGAGCTCGACCCCGCCGGGCAAGGTGGTTCTGCCGAGGCATTCCTGCAGACGGGCGCCCAGGTTCTCGAGCGTTCGGGACGCCTCCGCGCCCTTGGCCAGAATCGCGAGCTCATCGCCGCCCAGGCGGGCAACGCACATATTCGAGTCGCCGAACCGTTTGCGCAGACGCCCACCAATTTCCTGCAGCACCCGGTCACCGGCGGCGTGGCCGAGGGTGTCGTTGATGTCCTTGAAGCGGTTCAAGTCGAGGAGGAGTACCGCAAGCGCCTCCCCGGGCGCAGCCGAGATCGCCTGGTCGAGCTCGCGCATGAAGCCGTCGCGGTTCTTGAGACCCGTGAGCGTATCGTGCTGCGCGAGGTACTCCTGCTCGGCGACATAGGCCGCCTGCCGCCGCAGCGCGCGATGCAATTGCCAGGCGAATGCCAATACCGCGAACACCCCGATCAGGAGCACCGCAGCGGGCGCGGCCGCCTCGCTGAGCCACTGCCGGCGCAGCGAGGCGATCGGAACACTGGCGCCCACGTAAAGCGGGAGACTGGCGGAGCGTGCGAAGCCCACGTAGCCGCTCCTCGAGGGGAGCGACAGAAACACGCCGCTCGGACGGTGGCTGACGGCTTGGAGCGACTGCTGCGAGATACGACGGCGCAGCACGTGGAAAGTACCGCTGCCCGGCGAGTAGGACACGAGCATGCGCCCGTCGGTGGTCACCACGCTCACGAAGCTGTCGGGAATCAGCCGCAGACTGGCCGTGTTCGCAATCAGGCGCCGCAGCGGAACGAGCGCAAAGGCAACTTCCGGCTCATCCGCGGCGCCCCGAAAATCGCGCGTGATAGGCAGATACCAGTCGCCCTTGGCCGTGATCCGAATGAGATAGGCGACATCGAGTCCCGCGCTTCGCTCCCCGAGCACCCGTGCCACGGCTTGCAGGACGGCGGCGTTCACCACCGGCTTGCCTGACTCATCGACGGCCACGATGCGACCGCCCGCGGCCCGGACACCGAGGTAGCTGGAGACCGAGTCGAAACGCACTGCATCGCGTAGCACCGCGAACGCCTGCTCGGGCCCGCTCGCAGTGGCGGGGTGCTGCGAGATGTCCGCGCCGATCTCTTTCAGGCTGAGAGCAGACTGCTCGAGCAGTCCGGTGATGGATGTTTGCAATCCGAGCGCCAGATTGAGCACGCTTTCCTGCGCGGACGCCCAGGTTTGTTGCCGTTCCTGTACGACGAGGTACACCGCGGTGCCGGCGAGCAGGAGCAGCGCGAGAACGACGGACAACCGCGCTCGCTGATATTGAGCAGTGATGAAACGCGCATCCGCACGGGGGCGCCGATTCGTCCCCGGATTGCCCGGGACGCTCGCGGGCATGACGCGCTGATCACCGCTCATCGCGCAATCATACGAGTTCAAACGGAGCGCAACCCCTCCGCCGTCTCAAGTCGTGCGGGCACGGGGGGGACGTACCCTGATTCTGTGATGCGGTTCCGGGTGCTGGGTCGCGGCGCGTCAGACCCGCATGACCACGATAAGAATCATATAGTTATAGGGCAATCTTTATTTTCAATATCACGGGCGACTCCAGGTAGCCGCGCCTGCACGCGTACAAATTTGCTGTAATTCGTGCCCGTGTAGCGTCCGGCGAGATGAGGGATACTGCGGCTGGACCCGGTCCTGATGCCGCTCGAGCCACACGAATGATGAGCCTTCACACCTACCTGCTGTTCGTCTTCGCCGCCGTCGCTCTCATCCTGGTGCCGGGCCCTGACATGATCTACATGCTCGGACGGTGCGTGGCGCAGGGACGCAAGGCGGGAATCCTCTCCGCCATCGGCTTCAATCTCGGGGGATACGTCCACCTGACTGCCGCGGTGCTCGGCCTCTCGGCCATCCTGGCGACATCGGCATTGGCGTTCACCATCGTGAAATGGGTCGGCGCCGCCTATCTCATCTATCTGGGGCTGAGCGCGCTGTGGAGCAAAGCAGGACCGCTGGCGATCGATGGCCAGGAGGGTGGATCGCGCAACGGTCGGACCATTCTGTGGCAGGCTTTTCTGAGCGATGTCCTGAATCCCAAGGTTGCGTTGTTCTTTCTCGCGCTGCTGCCGCAGTTCATCGACAGGAATGCAGCCCATCCGACTCTGCAGATTCTGTTGCTCGGCGTCACCGTCAATGCGATCGGCCTGCCGACCAATATCGCGCTCGCCTGCTGCTCGGCCGGACTCACGGCGGCGCTGCGGCGAAACCAATCCGCTTCGCAGTGGCTGCAAAGAGGGTTAGGAGGACTGTTCGTGGCTCTTGGGCTCCGGATCGCCATTGAAAGGATCTGAGCATCCAGGCTCGAGGGCCGAGGCGGCTGGCACACAGAATCCCGCAGTTTCGAGTCGACGAAACGAGTGTTGCTTCCGGACCAGCGGCGGCTGACCCGCCCGCGCTGCGGTCGGGTACGCGATAGACTTCATTTTCGCGCGCGAGCTGCCGCCCGGTCGCCGCGTGCCCATAGAGAGGGCGAAACATGTCGAGGCTTCACTCCCTTCCCATCGGTATGGCTCTGCTGCTCGGCGCGGTGGCCGCCGTGGCGCGGCCACCTTTGGCGCTGCAGTCCCGCATCCTGCCGGCCCCGGCAGCGCCAGGTCCGGTCTTGCAGCCGTATGTCAAGCTGCCTCCCGGTGGCCCGATCGCCCTCACTCACGTGCGTGTGATCGATGGCACCGGCCAGCCCGTCGATGGGGAGCGCACGATCGTCATCGCCGACGGCAAGATAGCCGCCGTCTCGCCCGCAACGGCGCCTTTGCCCGCGGGGGCACGGGTGCTCGATCTTTCCGGCCATACCGTGCTCCCCGGTATCGTGGGCATGCACGATCATCTGTTCTACATCGCCCGTCCCGATCTCGACGCTGTCGGTAACAGCGAGCCGCCGCTGATGGTGCCGGAAATGGCGTTCTCGGCGCCGCGTCTCTATCTGGCGAACGGCGTGACGACGATCCGCACCACGGGCAGCGTCGAGCCCAACACCGACCTCAACCTCAAACAGCAGATCGATGCGGGAAAGATTCCCGGTCCACACATGGACGTGACGGGCCCGTACCTGGAAGGCCAGGGCTCGCCCTTCATCCAGATGCACATGCTCAAGGATGCCGACGATGCCCGGCGCACGGTCTCGTTCTGGGCTGACCGGGGCGTCACCTCGTTCAAAGCGTACATGTTCATCACGCGCGCGGAGCTCGAGGCGGCGATCGATGAGGCTCATCGCCGCGGACTCAAAATCACCGGGCACCTCTGCGCCGTCACCTACCGCGAAGCGGCCGCGCTCGGCATCGATGACCTCGAGCATGGGTTCTTCGTCAACACCGAGCTCGATCCCGGCAAGAAGCCCGATGACTGCACCAAGACCGATGGGGAGGACACTCTGGCTGCGATGGATCCGAACGGACCCGTGGCGAAGTCACTCATCGCGGACTTGGTGAGCCACCATGTCGCGGTGACATCCACACTGCCGGTTTTCGAGCAGCGTGTGCCGGGCCACGCACCCCTGTGGCCGCGGGCGATGGCGGTCCTCGCCCCGCAGGCGCGCGAGGCCTATCTGTATCTGCGGAATCTCACCGCCAACGTGCCCGCGGAGGAGCGGCAGCGGCGCGTCATGGTTTTCCAGCACGGGCTCGAGATGGAGCGGGCCTTCGTGGCTGCGGGGGGCTTGCTGATCGCCGGCCTCGATCCGACGGGTAACGGCGGCGTCATCCCCGGGTTTGGCGATTTGCGCGAGATAGAGCTGCTGGTCGAAGCCGGGTTCAGCCCGGATCAGGCGGTGCGGATCGCGACGCTGAACGGAGCGACCTACCTCGGGCTGCAGGCGCGGATCGGCTCGATCGCGCCGGGCAAGGATGCCGACCTCGTGGTCGTGAAGGGCAATCCCGCCCATGCGATCACCGACGTCGAGAACGTCGAGCTGGTGTTCAAAGATGGGGTCGGCTACGACTCGGCGGCGCTGCTGCAGTCGGTGCAAGGCCGCTACGGGGAATACTGACCCGGGAGCCACGATGCGCGCGCCATTTCGCGAGGCGTAAAGCGTGTCTCGGTCTCTGGAGTTCGGACACGACACCTTCTTCGGCGATCCGCGCTGGAGTCGTAGCCTGGACGGCATCACGCTGGCGCATCGGACCGCCGACGCTCCGCCCGAATCCGTCGAAACACACACTCATCTCGAAGCGCATTTCGTGCTGGTCACCGGTGGGCGGTATGTCTCGAGCGCAAGAGGCGACGCCGGACCCCGCTCGGCCTTCGTCTACAACCCGCCGGGAACGACTCACCGGGACCATTTCGTCGACGGCAAGGGCGCCTTCTTCTCGATCTCTCTATCGGACTCGCGCCTTGCCGACTCGGGCGCGGCCGCTGCCGCTGCCGCACAGGCCGCCGTGCATCTTCAGGACAGCGACGATCGCACGCTGGCCGTGGCTTTGCTCATGGAGGGTGCCCGCTGGAGCACGAGCTCCCCTCTGAAGGCAGAGTGTCTTTGCCTGGAGCTGCTGGCCGCAGTATCGAATGCGCCGCAGGTCACCGCGAAGTGTCCGCCCGGCTGGCTGCGGACGGCGTACGAGCTCATCTGCGATCGGCCCGCGCAGACGCCGGGGATCCGCCATCTGGCGAACATTGTGGGCGTTCATCCCACTCATCTGGCGCGCGCGTTCCGGACTTTTCTCGGCTGCACACCGGGAGACCTTCTACGTGCCCGCCGGCTCGAGCTGGCTGCCGCCGATTTGCTGGATTCGAGAAGGGGGCTGGCTCAGGTCTCGCTCGACAGCGGCTTCTCCGACCAGGCTCAGTTCACCAAGGCCTTTCGGCGTCTCTACGGTATTCCACCCGGGGTATATCGCAGCCTCGGCGGCGCGCCCGACCGACCGGCCAGGTTGCATTTTGACAAGACAGCCGGACGGTGGACGCGCCAGACTTGCGGCCGAAGATCCTAAGTCGCAACGAGGGTGACCATGTTTTCCGCAAAGGCCGGCAACCTGGCAGCCTTCGGCTTGTTACTCCTATGCCTGGCCGCTCCCGCAGCGGCTGCCGCGAAAGCGCTCGAGACTGAGGCTCTGGTCGGCGTCTGGGGAACGGAGCCGCTGCTCGGGCCTCTCGTCCGGGGTGTTCTGACGATCGATGGGCGTGGGCCACGGTGGCGCGCCAGCATTGCCGGTTTCGACGTGCCGGTGCAGCGTGCAGGCCGCGACGTCACGGCCGTCATGCCTGACGGCTTGGGGACGTTTCGCGGGCGGCTCGATGAAGCCTCCAACACGATGGTAGCCGAGTGGGTCCAACCTGCCGGCACGGTTAACGGAAACTCATACGCGACGCCTGTTCATATGACGCGCCTGAGCGCGTCCGTCTGGAGAGGCGAGGTCGTGCCGCTCGAGGACCGGGTCTCGTTCTATGTCTCGATCGAGAAGCGGCCCAACGGCTCCCTGGGCGCCGTGATCATCAACCCCGAGTACAACTTCTTTCGGAAGCGGTCCTATGAAATCATCCTGCGCGGCCGCACAGTCCTCTTCAGCAATCCCCATCGCCTGGACGACCGCGTCCTCGGCACGTACGATGAGGCGGCGGGTCACCTTTGGCTCGCGCTCCTCGATTCTCATCCGCCACTGCTTCTGACCCGCCGGGACCGGAATGACGCTCCGGGCTTCTATGCCCGTAGTCCCGGTGGCTCAGAGTACGGCTATCGCAAACCGATCGCTGGGCACGATGGATGGCCGACGGCATCGCTGGCCGAGGTTGGGATGTCAGAGGCATCGATAGCGGTGCTGATCCGGGCGATCCTGGACGCGAACCCCGCCGACAACCCCGTCGACATCGACAGTCTGCTCATCGCCCGCCATGGCAAGCTCGTGTTGGAAGAGTATTTCCACGGATACTACGCGCAGCGTCCGCATGACATGCGCTCGGCCTCGAAGACCTTTGCGCCGGTTCTGGTCGGGATCGCACGCCAGCTCGGATTGCAGCTCGCTACGGGCACTCTCATCTATCCGCTCTTCTCCGAGCGTGAACGACTCGCTCACGTGGACGCACGCAAGCAGCATCTCACCCTGGGCGATCTCATGACGATGACCTCGGGCTTCGCCTGCGATGACAACGATGACGGCTCTCCCGGTAACGAAGACAATATGCAGAGCCAGAGTCATCAGCCGGACTGGTATCGATATACCCTGGATCTGCCCATGGCAGCGGATCCGGGCGGTGCGCATGCGGTGTATTGCTCGGCCGACCTCAACCTGGTGGGCGGGGCGGTGAGCCAGGCCACGCACTCATGGCTGCCGCTGTTTTTCGACGAGTATCTCGCGCGGCCGCTGCAGTTCGGCACTTACCATCTGAATCTCATGCCGACGGGTGAGGCCTATATGGGCGGAGGGCTTCATCTTCGCCCTCGCGATGAATTGAAACTGGGCGAGCTGTACCTTTCCGGCGGCATTTGGAACGGCCACCGCATCATCAGCCAGGATTGGGTGCGGCGATCCACGATTGCCCATTCGACCTTCAGCCCCCAAACCGACTACGATGCCCCCCATGAGTACGGTTTCGGATGGCACATCAATCACCTGCACGTGGGCCGCCGAGTGTTTCGGGTCTACAGCGCCGGCGGCAACGGTGGGCAGATCGTAATGGTGATACCGGAGCTCGATATGGTTGTCGGATTCAACGGCAGCAGCTACGGAGAATTCCCCAAGTGGTACCGCTGGGGCCTTCAGCTCGTGCCGCAATACATCATTCCGGCTGCGTTGGGGCAGGAGAGCAGGGGGTGATGCGCCAATGAGCGACCGTACGGAAGATGCGACGACCTCGCAGATCGGGGAGGCGTGGCCTCTCTCCGAGCGCTCATCGCGTTCGCTCCTCCACCTTTCTGGCGAGCTCAGCGAGCTCGTTGGGATCGATGTCCTCGTCGATCGAGATCTCGGTCGGCTGCTCCGATGCTCCGTCCTTGGCCAGTACTTGCGCTGCGTTCACAGATGCACGGGGCGGCGGCGCTTTCGGGACGTTGACTACTGCGGTGATCTCTTCGGATGGGGACCGGGTGGGTGCCGGCCGGACCCAGTCCGTCTTCTGCTCCATCCAGCGCTGGTAGCGATCGAAGGTCCACATTCCCTCCTCGCCACCGGAGAGAATCACGTTCGGGATCTGACTGAACTGGCCCGCGCGCAAAGTACCTTTGGCAGCCGAGCTCGCGAGAAGTACTTCGCAGCGCGGCACCCTGAGGTGATGGGCCGGTAGGAAGTCGAGGCGCTGGCAGACCACGCCAACGAGCGCGTCTGCGAGCTGGGCGCGGATGCTTCCCTGGATCTCGGCGGGGAAGGACATGCAGATCCGGCTCAGAGCCTCGCCACAGCTCGCGGAATGCATCGTCGCGAGCACGAGGTGTCCGGTCTCAGCGGCGTTCAACGTGAGTCGGATGACCTCCGGAGTGCGCATCTCGCTGATCACGAGCACATCGGGGTTCTCGCGCAGTGCATCGATTACGGCCTGCTCGAAGGTAGGGGAGTGCGTCGGAATCTCGCGCTGACGAATGAAGGAGCGGCGGTTGGTGAAGAGGTATTCGAGCGGGCTCTCGAGTGTGATGATGTTGCGCGCCCGCGAGGTGTTGATTTCCTCGATGAGCGCCGCGAGCGTCGTGGACTTCCCGCAGCCGGTCGGGCCGGAGATTACCGCAAGGCCGCTTTCCGCTTCGATGAGCTTGTGCAGGTCCGCGTGCAGATTGCAGGCACGCAGGTTCTTGACCGAGGGCGCGAGCAGCCGCACTGCCATGGCGATGCCGCGGACCGTGCGAAAGAGACTCATCCGGCACCGCATCCCGCCGGCCGCGAGCGCGACGTCGGCTGAGCCGCGCTCGAGGAACTGCCCCCAGGCTTCCCTGCCGAGAAGCTCGCGGGCCGACTGCATGATGCGCTGCGCCGGGATCGGCTCGCCGACAGCGGCAAGATCGCCTCTGACCCGTACCACGAGCGGGGTGCCCGGCTCCAGATGAAGATCGCTCGCGCCAAGCTCGCGTCCCTTCTGAATCCAGTCCTTGAGTGACATGCGTGCCTCCACTTCCAAGGCTCTGGCGCATACCCTGGCACGCATTTCGCCACGCGTCGAGTCCCGATGGGCGTGCGCGCCATACATGCGTGCCCGGGCGTATCCTACGGCGCGGTACCAACGAAGTTGGGTGCGAAATCCATGCCCTCCAGTCCCGACGCGAACGTTGCCCGCTGCCACTGTGGCTCGGTTCAGATTTACGTGCGCAAGCTGCCCCGCACCCTGACGCACTGCAACTGCTCCATATGCCGCCGCTATGGCGCACTGTGGGCCTACTACAAGCCGTCCTCAGTGCGGATCGAGGCCCCCAAGGGTGGCCTCGCGAGGTACTCCTGGAACCGGCGCATCCGGAACTATCACAGGTGCAGGAAATGCGGCTGCATCACCCACTACACTCATCGAAAGAAGAGCTCCTGGGAGACCGTAGGCGTCAATGCGAACAATTTCGACCCGTCCCTGATTCAACACGCGCGGGTCCGGCACCTGGATGGAGCCTCGAGCTGGAAGTTCCTCGACTGACAGGACTCATCCCGTCCGCTTGGCGCGGGCGCGGCGCGGGGCGGCCGGCGCAGCTCGCTCGCCGGGCGACTGGCTCTCGTTCAGCGTCATGGTGCCTGGTATGTGCTGTTTGGCCCAGCGCACGAAGGCGAGCAGCACGCTGCCGAGGTCCTTGCCCTTGGGAGTGAGCGTGTAGGCGTAGCGGACCGGGTGCTGCTGATAGGGTGTGCCGACGATGATGCCGGCGCTCTCCAGGCGCTTCAGGCGCTCGGCCAGGATGTTGGTCGGTATGCGCTCGGGGGATTTCAGGAGCTCGCCGTAGGTGCGCTTGCCGAACAGCAGATCCCGCACCACGAGCAGGGTCCATTTGTCGCCCACGATGTCGAGCGAGTTGGCGATCGCGCAGGCCGAGCGCGCGAAAGGCTTTGCGGTACTCATCGATCCAGCTCTTCATGGCCCGGTGGCCAGGTAACTTGCGGAGTGCAAGTAAGTGTGCTACGGTCAGTATACACTTGCAAAATGCAAGTTACTGGAGACCCATGACTTCGATCACCTTTGCGGACCCTGCCCAGTCCCGGCCCCCCGGGCTGAGCGGTATCGGCCTCGCCGTGCTCGTCGTAGTGGCCGCCTGGGTCGCGCTCGTAGCGGCCCTCGGTGCCGCCGGCGCTTTCGTTGGCCGCCCGGGAGCACCGCCGGTTGCCATCGGCGTCGGGCTCGGAGCGCCGCTGCTGGTTTTCTTCGCGTGGCTGCGGCTCTCGAGCTCCTTTCACCAGTTCGTCCTTTCCCTCGACTTGCGCCTGATCGCGGGCATGCAGGCGTGGCGGTGGGCAGGGCTGGGGGTCCTCTTCCTGTACGCCTACAAGGTACTCCCGGGCGTATTCGCCCTGCCCGCCGGCCTCGGGGACATGGCGATCGGCTTCACCGCTCCGTGGATGATCCTCGGTCTCGTACGTCAGCGGGACTTCGCCGCGAGCAGAGCCTTCGTCCGCTGGAATTGGCTCGGAATCCTCGACCTCATCGTGGCGCCGACGATCGGAGTCGCGAGTGCCATGCTGTCCGGTGGTGCGCCCGGCGTGAGCACCGCTCCGATGGCAACCCTGCCGCTACTGCTGGTGCCGGCCTTCCTCGTGCCATTTTTCCTCATGTTGCACGCGGCGGCGCTGATGCAAAGCCGTCAGATCACCCGAAGCCTGAGGCCATAGTCCTGCGAGCCCTAGTCCTGCGAGCCCTAGCGCTGCCGCAGCGGGGCGGCACGCGCCGACCCAGGGAGGCGTCGGCTCGTAGTCAGGCCGCATCCTCCAGGAAGTCGGTCAGCGAATCGCGGCTCGGGGTGATGCCTTTCAATTGCAGGACGGCGCCGGCGTTGCCGCGATGGTAGGTCCCGTGCAGGCATACGTGCAGGATGATTTCGCCCCGCCGCATGCGCGCGGGCTTG
Source organism: Steroidobacteraceae bacterium (assembly GCA_035652555.1). Taxonomy (GTDB): domain Bacteria; phylum Pseudomonadota; class Gammaproteobacteria; order Steroidobacterales; family Steroidobacteraceae; genus 13-2-20CM-66-19. Next base: position 12,579 of record DASRDO010000097.1, read on the forward strand.
CCGCTGGTGAAGAGAAAATCCAGGGGCTGCTCGAAGTCGCTTTGCGTCAGACCGCCGACGTAAGAGGCGTACCACTCGTCGACCTCGCGTGCGGAGCCGGCGAGCGTCGCCAGGTCCGGCATCTTCTCGGATCGTGGCGCGCGAAAGCCGTGCGGGAGTCCTTGCAGGTGATGTTGGAAGATCCGATCGACCACGTGGATATGGTCGAGGATGCGCAGCATGATCGAGGATTCTTCCGGCGTTAGCCGCTCGATGTTCCGGCTGATCGCCTCGTAGAGGCCGCGGTCGGCCCATCGCTTGACGGCAATGAGTTGGGAATAGGGCTGGGACATGGCATCGATCCGTTCTGCGTTGCTATTTGCAGCTGCGAATGCATAATACGAGCGATCGCTCTCATTCGGCTACTCGCATTCGGAGCGCAGAAAAGTGGCGCGCAGACCGCTCACTCATCCCAGAAAACAGGCCTCGCAGGCGCGATCGCGGGCAACGGTCGATGCGCTGATAGAAGCGACCGCTCGCATTCTCGTCAGGGAGAGCTTCGATAGAGCGAGCACCAACCGGATCGCGCAAGAGGCGGGTGTGAGCATCGGCTCGCTCTATCAGTATTTCCCGAGCAAGGAGGCTCTCGTCGCCGCGGTCATGGACCGTCACAATCAGGAGCTGATGCAGGTCGCCCGGGGCGCGCTCGCCGAAGTTGCCGAGCTACCCCTGGAGCAGGCGGTGCGCAGACTCGTGGTCATAGCCATCGAGGCTCATCGCGTCCATCCCCGGCTGCACCGCGTGCTCGCGGAGCAGATTCCGCGCACCGGGAGGCTGAAGAACATCGAGGCCTTCAACAGGGAAAACTATGGGCTGTTCAGGACCTATCTCGAAAGCCACCGTGAGGAGATTCGCGCTGTCGACCTCGAGCTCGCGGCATTCGTGTGTGTGACGACGATAGAGGCGCTGACGCACTCGGCCGTGCTGCACCACTCGGAGAGATTCCCGGACGAGGTGTCGGCAGCACTCGTGGATGAGGCTACGCGGCTCGTAGTGGGATACCTCGAGTAGCAGCCCCGCCACGGACTGCCCTCCCGCGCGCTCCTGTCCTGGCGGGGTCGCGGGCAGCTGACACGCTCGAGCTCCGGTCTTCGGGAAGGCCCGAGCCAACTGACAGGGTTTCGCCCGCGTCGTGCCGCGATCAGCGAGCTAGGTATCGCGCGGGCCGAGTGGTACTTTAAGGTCCATTCGCGGGCGATCACAGGAGACGACCCATGAGCTGGCTCGATGAAGTTGGCGGACTCCTGCAGAAATACTCCGGCGCATCGACCTCGGCCCCGCCGCCCGGGGCGGCGGCGGATTTCACCAAAGTGGCCGACAGTGCGCCAACATCCGCGGTATCCGGCGGGCTCGCGGCAGCGTTCCGGTCGAGCAACACGCCACCTTTCGGCGAGATGGTCTCGCAGCTCTTTGCGCAATCCGATCCAACGCAACGCGCGGGCATCCTGCAGCATCTGATTGCGGCCGCGGGACCGGCTCTGGCCTCTGGAGGGGCGCTGAAAGAGCTGACGGCGCTCTTCCCCGGCGCTTCGGCCGCCACGATCACACCGCAGCAGGCCGAGCAAATCCCGCCGACAACGGTGCGGCAGCTCGCTGATGTGGCGCAGCAGCACGACCCATCGATCATCGACCGGGCGAGCGAGTTCTATGCCCAGCATCCGACACTCGTCAAGACTCTGGGCGCCGGAGCGCTCGCCCTGATCATGTCTCACCTCTCGCAACGTCACTGAGCAGGGGAGAACCTCCATGAACCATCAGAGAATCGCCGGTCTCGCGGTCGCCGCAGTGCTCGCACTTGGAGCAGCGATCAGTGTTGCCGCGCAAGGCAGCCAGCAACCGGGCGCGTCGGCCGGGATGAGTCAGTCGGGCGTGATGTGCAAGGACGGGACGATGTCCGCAGTCAGCGCGCGCGGTGCCTGCCGCGGGCATGGGGGAGTCGCCAAAAATCACAAGGCGTCCAGGAGCAAGGCCATGGCCGCTACCGGGACTCATGAAATGAGCGGGAGGGCGAGCAGGAGAGCGGCAAAGGAGCGGGCCACGGAGTCGGCGCGGGAGGCACCGGCGCAGACCGCCGCCGGAGATACCAGACTTGCGACTACGCCTGGCCGGAGCGGATCGGCTTCGGCGGTCAGCGCCGGCAGTCGGATGTCCGGCATGGCCGGCTCGGGTGCGGCGGCCGCGGGAGGCGGCGCCGGTCAGGTGTGGGTCAACACCAGCAGCAAGGTGTATCACTGCCCCGGCGACCGTTGGTACGGCAAGACCAAGAGCGGCCGGTACATGTCCGAAGCGGAAGCGAAATCAGAGGGCGCGCGGCCCGATCACGGCAAGGCCTGCCGCTGAGGACTCAGAGACCGAGGTCGGAAAGGCCGGGGTGGTCATCCGGCCGCCGGCCCAGGGGCCAGCGATACTTGCGCTCAGGCTCGCTGATCGGCAGGTCGTTGATGCTGGCGTGCCGCCGCCGCATGAGGCCGCGCTCGTCGAACTCCCAGTTCTCGTTTCCATAGGAGCGGAACCACGACCCACTGTCATCGTGCCACTCGTATGCGAAGCGAACCGCGATGCGATGACCGGTGAAAGCCCATACCTCCTTGATCAGCCGATAGTCGAGCTCGCGCGCCCATTTTCGCGTGAGGAAGGCGATGATCTCGGCGCGGCCGCTGATGAACTCCGCACGGTTGCGCCAGCGGCTGTCCTCCGTGTAGGCGAGCGCGACGCGCTCGGGCTCGCGTGTATTCCACGCATCCTCGGCCCCGCGCACCTTTTGCGCAGCCGTCTCCGCGGTGAAGGGAGGGAGGGGTGGGCGGCTCGACATCTCAAGCTCCGGAACGAGTGCTCAGCCTAGAGTCCGTCGTAAGGTAGGACCCGCCTGTCTGGACGTCAAGGATGCGCGTTTGATCGGTCGTTTGCCGCTGTCGGGTGCTCGAGTCGAGGCATCCATCCGCCTGGGCGTCGGCGGAGCACGAAGCGATACCACGCAAATGCGGCGAGGAGCAGTGCGCCCAGAATCACCAGGCTCGGACGTCCGGCGTCACGATCAGCCCAATCAGCAACAGCGAAGGCGAGTGCCAGCGCGAGGCCCAGGATCGGCGCCAGCGGATAGAGCCACGAGCGCCATAGCCCCGGGCCCCCGGTCTGGCCGCGTAGACGGCCGACGAGTACGGCGAAGCTGACGAGCGCGAATGCGTACACGATCAGCCCTGAGATGAAGACGAGCAGCACGTGAGAAGAGAGGAACGTACAGAATCCGGCTCCCACGGCCACGGCGATCGTGGCCGTGCGCGGCACTCCTGAGCGGCCGTGCACGCTCGCAAGGGCGGCGTTGATCCGTCGAGCAAAGATGCCGTCGCGTCCGAAGCTGAAGAAAAGGCGCGCCGAGAACAGCAACTGCGCAATCAAAGCGTTGAATACCGCGAGTGCGACGGCAGCACTCAATGCCCGTCCCGCGAGCGGTCCAGCCAGAGCCGTCACGAAAGCGCTCAGCGGCGCCGGGCTGCGAAAGATTGCGGGGTGCCCGACCGAGCTCCAGGCCACTGCGATGACGGGGAGTGCGATTGCAATTGCGCCCGTCAGGCAGGCAATCAGGATGAGGCGGCCCATGTTGCGGTGGGGCGCGATCAGTTCCTCGCCGAAGGCAATGGCTTGATTGCCGCCCGTCGTGGCAAAGGCAGTGTTCACGGCGCCCATGGCCATGGCCGCAGCGGCGACGGGTGCCCAACGTCCGAGAGCGTCCGGCAGGCGGGGATGAGTCAGTATCGCCGCGAGGTTGCCGGACGGATGCCAGAGACCCGCCGCGATGAGCGCAAGTACCGCCAGGAGCTCGATCGCGAGGAAGATGCCCGTCAGTAGTGCCCCTGCGCGCACGGCGAGGAGGGCCGCGGCGGTAGCGAAGGACATCGCGATGAGCGTAACGGGCGCCAGCGGCGCGCCTGGCAGCACCTCCGCAAGATATACCGCGACCATCTGCGCGAGGTAGGCATTCAGCGGCAGGACTACCACTGCCCAGAGCGCCAGGCACACGAAGCCGGCGCTCGGTCCCAGGATGGAGCCGACGCCGACATAGTCACCCCCTGCATAAGGGTAGGCAGAGCCGAGCTCCGCGTAGACCGTCCCCCAGACGGCGGCCGCGCCGATGCCGATCAGGAACAGCGCCGCCGCGCCGGTTCCGGCGTGCTGCAGCACATCGGAGCCCGGACCGTATACGGAGAAGACGGGCGACAGACAGGACAGCGTGAGAAGCAGCGCATCGAAAGCGGAGAGCTTGCGATGCAGACGGGCCGACTCGTCAGCGGGTTGCGAGGCAACCTCATCCTCCGAGCGCATGGCGCTGGTGCTGGCCTGTCTGCTCAAGAGTGAACGCCTCGCGCGACCTGCCCCCGTAGGACCCCGGCATCATCTTACCTGCTCCCGAGCAGTCACGGCCGGCGTGCGGCGCAGCCCGTCGGCAGCCCGTCGCGGGTAGAATGCGCGCTCGTTGTCCGAAGGACAGAAGATGACTGCATCGCCCTCGCTACCCATCGTCCTGGTGCCCGGCCTCCTGGCCTCACCCCGGCTGTATGCGGAGCAGATCCCGGAGCTCTGGCGGCTGGGTCCGGTGACCGTCGCCGTGCACACGCGCGATGACAGCATGGATGCCGTCGCGCGCCGCATTCTCGCGGACGCTCCCGCGCGATTTGCGCTCGCCGGGCTGTCGATGGGCGGCTATATCTGCTTCGAGCTGCTGCGCCAGGCGCCGCAGAGAATCGCGAAGCTGATATTGCTCGACACCAGCGCGCGTCCTGACACGCCGGAACAGAGCGAGCAGCGGCGCTCGCAGATCGAGGCCGTCCGCGGCGGTGGCCTCGGCCAGGTGACCGACACGCTCTTCCCGCGGCTGGTGCACGCGCGCCGCTGGGGCGATGAGTCCCTGCGCCGCATCGTGCGCGCGATGGCACAGGAAGTGGGCGTGGACGGATTCATTCACCAGCAGAGGGCGATCATGGGTAGACCGGACTCCCGACCTGACTTGGCCGCCATCCGCTGTCCGGCGCTGGTCATCGTAGGGGATGGGGATGTGCTCACGCCGCTCGAGCGTGCGGAGGAGATTGCGAATGGAATCCCCGGCGCGCGCCTGAGCGTCATTCGTGACTCGGGTCACCTCTCGACGCTCGAGCAGCCGGTCGCCGTGACTGGAAGCATGGTGGAGTTTCTGAACCGATGAGTTGGAGGTCAACGTGACTGCTCACTACCTTCTGAAAACAGAGCCTTCGGAGTATTCGTTTGCCCATCTGTCGCGCGACAAGGAGACGATCTGGGATGGCGTGTCGAACCCGGTGGCGCTGAAGAACCTGCGCGGCATGAGTCCCGGCGACAGGCTGGTGATTTACGAGACCGGCGACATCAAGAGCGCAGTGGGCGCGGCGAGCGTGATCTCGGTGCATGGGTCGGACGGGAAGGAGCCAAAGGTGAGAATCAAGGCCGGCAAACCGTTGCCCAAGCCGGTGTCGCTCGCGCAGATCAAGGCAACCAAGCTGTTCGCCGACTCACCGCTGGTGCGCCAGGGGCGCCTGAGCGTGGTGCCCCTCAGCGAGGCGCAATATCGGCATCTCACCGGCGAATAGGGCGAGCCATCAGGAACGGCGCTTGGTAGGAGAGGGCGCATGCCATCCAAGTCCCTGGCGATCATCGGCGGCACCGGCGCGCTCGGCCGTGGACTGGCCGTCCGCGCCTTGCGGCACGACATTGCGGTATGTATCGGCTCGCGCACCGCGGAGAAGGCCGAGGCTGCGGCTGCGGAGCTGCGCGCGCAGAATGCCGGCGCCGGGGTGACCGGGGCTTCGAATGCCGCGGCAGCCCAGGCTGCCGACCTGATCGCGGTCACCGTCCCGTTCGGCAGTCAACTGGAGACGCTGCGCGCGATTCGCGAGGCCGCGCAGGGGAAGATCGTGATCGATGCAACCGTACCTCTGGTACCTCCGCGGGTCGCCCGAGTGCAGCTGCCGCCCGAGGGGTGCGCGGCCGTTCGAGCGCAAAAGGAGCTGGGACCGGATGTACGTGTGGTCTCGGCCCTCCATACCGTTGCCGCGGCTCGATTGGGATCCGGTGCCTCTGCCCAGGAGATCGGGGACATCCTCGTGTTCGGCGACGACGAGGCGAGCCGCGAGGCCGTGGTCGCGCTCCTCACGCAGATGGATCTTGCCGCGCTTCACGGCGGCTCGTTGGCGAATTCGGCAGCCACGGAGGCGTTCACCTCCGTGCTGATCTTCCTGAACAAGCGCTATGGCGCCGACCATGCAGGACTGAGACTCATCGGAATCGAGCGCGGACGGCCGGACTGAGCGTGCTGCTGCGCTGCCACTACGGCGGCTTGCCCGCGGCCTGACCACCGCCTACGCTTGGCGCAATCGCTCAGGCTTCGAGGAAACCCGATGTCGGTAGTTCTGCTGGAGCGGCCGGTCGCGGGCGTCGCGCTGCTGCGGCTCAACCGCCCGGACCGCCTGAATGCGCTCAACATGGCAGTGCGGGAGACCCTGGCCTCGTATTTCACGGAGCTGGCCGCGGACGATTCCGTGCGCTGCGTCGTCATCACCGGGGACGAGAAAGCCTTCGCCGCCGGTGCCGATGTGACAGAGCTCATGGCCCGCACGTCGACGGATGAGGCGTTTGCGAAATCGCGAGCCGCGTGGGCGGCCCTCGAGGGCTATCGCCGGCCCATCATCGCGGCGGTCAACGGATTTGCACTCGGGGGCGGCTGCGAGCTCGCCATGCATTGCGACATCATCATTGCGGGGGAAGGCGCGAAGCTCGGGCAACCGGAGGTCAAGCTGGGGATCATGCCGGGCGCCGGGGGCACGCAGCGCCTCGTGCGCGCAGTGGGCAAATTCGCCGCCATGCGCTTACTGCTCACGGGCGATCCATTGAGTGCAGCCGATGCGCTGCGACTCGGACTCGTGTCGGAGGTGGTGGCGGATGCCCGGGTATTGCCGCACGCGCTCGAGATCGCGACGCGCATCGCCGCCTTGCCGCCCATCGCAGTGGCGGCCATCAAACAGGTGGTGCTCCGCGGGGCGGACCTGCCGCTCGATGTGGCGCTGCGCCTCGAAGGCGAGAGCTTTCAGGCACTCTTTGCCACGGAGGACCGCACCGAAGGCATGCGCGCCTTCCTCGAGAGGCGCAAGCCGGAATTCAAAGGCCGTTAGATGTCAGATCCGCAGCACTCCGAAGCGCTCGACACCCTCGCCATCGTGGGCGCAGGCGCCATGGGCGCGGGCATCGCGCAATCGGCGCTCACGGCCGGGCTCAGAGTCATGCTGCACGACTCCAATCGCGCCGCGCTCGAGAAAGCGCGCGGCGAGGTTCAGGCGCGGATCGCCCGGCTCGTGGAAAAGGGCCAGATCACCGCCGCTGCGGCTACCGAGGCCGAGCAGCGGCTCACGCTGGCCGAGCGGCTCGAGGAGCTCGCGCCGGCGCAGCTCGTCATCGAGGCGATCGTCGAGCAGCTCGAGCCCAAGCAGCGGCTCTTCAGCGCGCTCGAGGATATCGTCGCCGCCGACACCGTGCTCGCAACCAACACCTCATCGCTGTCGGTCGCGGCCATCGCGCGCGCCTGCCGTCACCGGGAGCGTGTCTGCGGACTTCATTTCTTCAATCCCGTGCCGCTCATGCGGCTCGTCGAGGTGATTGACGCCGCCGACACCTCGGAGCGCACCGTGCAGCGCGCCCTGGCGCTGGCAGAGCGCCTCGGAAAGACGGCAGTCAGAGTCAAGGACGTGCCCGGCTTCCTGGTGAACCTTCTCGGGCGCGCCTACCTCACCGAGGCCCTGCACATCCGCCACGAAGGCGTGGCCGAGGTGGCGACCATCGATCGGATCATGCGCGAGGCCGCGGGCTTTCGCATGGGTCCGTTCGAGCTCATGGACCTGACGGGAGTCGATGTCAACTTTCCCGCGACGCGGTCGGTCTACGATGGCTTTCAACACGATCCGCGCCTCAAGACCACCGTGCTGCACGAGTCTCTTTTCATGGCGGGCCACCTCGGACGCAAGACCGGCCGGGGATTTTACGACTATGGTGAGCGCGCAGCTGCGGCACCGAGCGCGAAGAGCGAGCGGGCCGGCGTTGCGCCTGCGGGGCCGCCGGTCACCGCCTGGATCGCCGAGGATGCTTCCGGGTTCGAGCTGCTGGCGGGTCGGGGCGTGCGGCTGGTCGGGGCGGATCAAGCCGAGCTGACTCTGGTGAGTCCCGCCGGTGAGGATGCGGCAACGACCGCCGCGAGACTGCGTCTGGATCCGGCACGAGTGGTAGCGGTGGATTTCCTGGGAATGGAGAAGAGCTTTCTGACACTGATGGCCCCCGTCGGCGGTGCTGGTGCGGCGCAGAGGCTCGCCGCCTACCTGCGCGCAACGGGGCTCTCGGTGGCGGTCGTCAGGGATTCGCCGGGATTCGTGGCGCCGCGGATTCTCGCCATGATCGTGAACCTCGCTTGCGAGATTGCGCAGATGGGCATTGGCACGCCGGAGGACATCGATGTCGCGATGCGCCTCGCGCAGAATTATCCGCGCGGGCCCTTCGAATGGGGTGAGTGGCTCGGACCCCAACGGGTTCATGACATGTTGCGCGAGATTCAGGCAATTACCGGCTCGGACCGCTATCGTCCGAGTCTCTGGCTGCGCCGGCGGGCGCTACTCGAGCTGCCACTGCGGGCCCGGGAATGACTGCGATGATGGCGCTGCCCCTGAGGAAGACCCGCGCTTGAGGCCGGCTGCCCTCGCTCTGCTGTGCCTGGCGGCAGCTGCGCTCTGCGTCGAGTCCGCCACGGCCGCAGGCGCAACACGCCCCTGGCTCGACCCGACACTATCGCCGGATGCGCGCGCGGCGCTCGCCCTGAAGGCGATGAGTCCGCAGGAAAAGCTGTCGCTGGTTTTCGGGTATTTCGGCTCCCCCAAGCCGGACGCATCCTATCGCCCGCCGCCGGCAGCACGGATGGGCTCTGCGGGGTATGTGCCCGGGATCGCCCGCCTCGGCATTGCGCCGCAATGGGAGACCGACGCCGGCCTCGGTGTCGCCACACAGGGCGCCTCGACCGACGCTTATCGGGAGCGGACGGCTCTGCCCTCGGGGCTCGCCACGGCGGCGACGTGGAACCCGCAGCTCGCGGAGCGCGGTGGCGCGATGATCGCGGCCGAAGCGCGCGCCTCCGGATTCAACGTGCTGTTGGGTCCCGGTGTGGATCTGGCGCGCGAGCCGCGCGGCGGGCGCAGTTTCGAGTACGCCGGTGAGGATCCGTTGCTCGCCGGCACGATCGCCGGGGCCGCGATCCGCGGCATTCAGTCGCAACACGTGGTCGCGGTGATCAAGCACTTCGCGCTCAACGACCAGGAGAGCGGCCGCACCCTCCTCAGCGCCGACATCGACCGGGGAGAGGCGCGCGAGTCGGATCTGCTCGCTTTCGAGCTCGCGATCGAGCAGGGCGATCCGGGTGCGGTGATGTGCGCCTACAACCGAATCAACGGAATCTACGCGTGCGAGAGCCGCTGGCTGCTCGAGCAGGTGCTGAAACGGGACTGGGGCTTCGCCGGTTACGTGATGTCCGACTGGGGCGCGGTGCACGGCACCGCGACCGCCGCCCTTGCCGGCCTCGACCAGGAGTCGGCTGCGGTTTTCGATCACGAGCCGTACTTCGGCTCGCCGCTCGAGCAAGCAATCGCGTCGGGGAGGGTGCCGCAGCAGCGCCTCGACGGGATGGCAAAGAGGATTCTGCGCACGATGTTCGCGGTCGGGCTGGCGGAGCATCCGATCCGGGATACTCCACGGCCGATCGACTCCGCCGCCGATGAGCGTGTCGCCGAGGCCGATGAGGCGCAGGGGATCGTGCTTCTCAAGAATGCCGGTGAGGTCCTGCCGCTTGCGCGCACGACGAAGCGCCTCCTGATCGTTGGGGGTCATGCTGACCGCGGCGTGATCTCCGGCGGCGGCTCTTCCACGGTCTATCCCGCCGGGGGAAATGCCGTGCCGGATGCGGGACCCAAGGGCTGGCCCGGACCTGAGGTGTATCTGCCGTCACCCCCGCTCGCGGCACTGATGGCCCAGAGCCCGCAGACCCGGATCCGCTATCTCTCCGGGAGGGACATCGGCGAGGCGTTACGGCAGGCCCGATGGGCCGATCGGGTGATCGTGTTCGCCACCCAGTGGGCAGCCGAGAGCCAGGATGTGTCGCTCACCCTGAGCGGGAATCAGAATGCATTGATTGCGGCCGTGGCGGCGGCGAATCCGCACACGGTGGTGGTGTTGGAGACCGGAGGGCCGGTGCTCATGCCGTGGCTGTCGCAGGTGGCTGCCGTGCTCGAGACCTGGTACCCCGGCAGCGGTGGGGGCGAGGCGATAGCGGACGTACTGTTTGGCTCGGCCGACCCCTCCGGACGCTTGCCGGTGACTTTTCCCGAGTCGCTGCAGCAACTGCCGCATGTCAGGCTTCCCGGAACAGGCCAGCCGCCCGGCCAACCATTCCGAGTCGAATATCGGGCGGGCGCCGCGGTGGGCTACAGGTGGTATGAGCGTAACGGCCTGAAGCCGTTGTTCCCCTTCGGATATGGACTCTCGTACACGCGCTTCGACTACGGCTCCTTGCAGGCGCACCTCGAGAATCGCCGGCTGGTGGTGTCGTTTGAAGTCGAGAACGTCGGCACTCGCGCAGGAGCTGCGGTGCCGCAGGTTTATGTCGGACCCAAGGCCGGGGGCTGGGAGGCGCCTAGGCGACTGGCAGGCTGGTCGAAGGTGAGCCTGGGGCCGGGTACCTCGGCGAGACTTTCGCTCGCCGTGGACCCACGGCTGCTCGCGACCTTCGATGAGGCCGGTGAAAGCTGGCGAATTGCACCTGGCACGTATGAGGTGTCGCTGGGGGAGTCTGCCGCGGATGTCAGGCTATCCGTCGAGATACGGCTTCCGGGTTGGCGGCACGCCGCCGCGTGGACGGCCGGCACGGACGGCGATGTCCGCGGCCCGCCGCTGCCGTCCTACTGCAAGGTGATCGCCAGCGGGCGCGATCCGTCCCACCCCTGAGCCCCGGCTCGCGTCCACGCGTGTAAAATCCGGAAATGGCTGCCGTGACTCAATGCCTCGATATCCGCTCGTGGCTGTTCGCCCCGGGTGACAGCGAGCGGAAGATGGAGAAGGCGACCGCGGGTGCCGCGGGCGTAGTCCTTTTCGATCTGGAGGATGCGGTGGCTGAGGCCGAGAAGCCGGCGGCGCGCGCGCGTACCTCCGCATTCCTCGCGGCGCAGCCTGCTGACCGCTCGCGGCTCTGGGTGCGTATCAATCCATTGCAGGGGCCGCACGCGCTCGCTGACCTCGCGGCAATCGTCCCATCGCGTCCGGGGGGCATCATGCTGCCCAAGTCGTGCGGCCGGGCGGATGTCGAACGTCTGGATCACTACTTGTCCGCGCTGGAGGTCGTCGCCGGCATCGAGCCCGGTACGACCGGAGTGATCGCGCTCGTGACGGAGACGGCGGCAAGCATGTTCACTACTGCGAGTTACGCCGGCGCGCCGCGCTTGGCTGCCCTGACCTGGGGGGCGGAAGATCTGGCGGATGCAGTGGGCGCGGTCGACAACCGCAACGCCGACGGCAGTTATGCCTTCACTTATGAAATGGCGCGCAGCTTTTGCCTCCTCGGTGCGGCCGCCGCCGGTGTTGCCGCCGTCGAGACCATCCATGGCGACTTCCGTGATCAGGACGGCCTTCGCCGGCGAGCGCAGCAGGCACGCCGCTGCGGTTTTCGCGGCATGCTCGCCATCCACCCGGCGCAGGTGGACGTGATCAACGAGGCCTTCACACCCAGCGCCGAGGAAGTGAGGACGGCTCGGCAGATCGTCGATCTTTTTGCGGCCAGCCCAGCCACCGGCGTAGTGGCTCACGAGGGTGCGATGCTCGATCGCCCGCATCTGGCGCGTGCGCAAGCCTTGCTGAGGCTCGCCGCACGCGCATCCGGGAAGAAGGGGAGCTGAATGGCAGGTCGCTGGTTCGATGAGTGGCAGGTGGGCGACCGGGTCGCTCATGAGATCCGCCGCACCGTGACGGAGACCGACAACCTTCTTTTCTCGACGATGACGCACAACGCCCAGCCGTTGCACATCGACCTCGAGGCGGCGAAGGCCAGCGAGTTTGGCCGGATACTGGTCAACGGCACGTTCACCTTCGCCCTGATGATCGGTCTCAGCGTCGCTGATACGACAGTGGGCACGCTCGTCGCCAACCTCGGCTACGATCACGTGGTCATGCCGAAGCCGGTGTTCATCGGCGATACGATCCGCGCCGAAACCGAGGTAGTGAGCCTGAGGGAGAGCCGCTCACGTCCCAACGCGGGGATCGTCACCTTCAAGCACCGGGCGATCAACCAAAGAGACGAGATCGTCTGCGAGTGCGTGCGCTCCGCGCTCATCAAGCGCAAGCCCGCCTGAGGGTCTCGCGCCGCGCGAAGGAGAGCCTCAGCGCGCGGTCGGCATGGCGAACTCGGCACCCCGCTGCGCGCTCCCGGGCCAGCGCTGCATGATCGACTTCTGGCGCGTATAGAAGCGCACACCCTCCTCACCGTAGGCGTGCATGTCGCCGAAGAGGCTGCTCTTCCAGCCGCCGAAGCCGTGCCAGGCCATCGGAACGGGAATGGGAACATTGATGCCCACCATGCCGACCTCGATGCGTCGCGCAAATTCGCGTGCCACGCTCCCGTCGCGGGTGTAGCAGGCGACGCCATTGGCGAGCTCGTGAGAGTTGATCAGGTGGACGGCCTCACCGAGGTCTCTGGCGCGTACGCAACTCAGCACCGGACCAAAGATCTCCTCCTTGTATAGGGCCATTTCCGGTCTGACATGGTCGAAAAGAGTGCCGCCCAGGAAGAAGCCGCCCTCGTATCCGGGCACTTCGAGACCTCGGCCGTCGGTTACCAGCTGCGCCCCCTCGCGTACGCCGATATCGATGTAGCCTGCGATGCGCTCGAGCGCCTGACGATTCACGACCGGGCCCATTTCGACACCCGCATCCATGCCGTTTCCGATCCGCAAGGCGCGGGCGCGCTGCGCGAGCCTGGGAACGATCCGATCCGCGACGTCGCCCACCAGTACGGCGACACTGATTGCCATGCAGCGCTCGCCAGCCGATCCGTAGGCCGCTCCGATCAGGCCATCGACCGCCTGCTCGAGGTCGGCGTCCGGCATCACGACCAGATGATTCTTCGCGCCGCCGAGTGCCTGCACGCGTTTGCCGAGCTCCGCGCCGCGTGCGTACAGGCGCCGCGCGATGGGCGTCGAGCCGACGAAGCTCAGGGCCTTTACTTGTGGATGCTCGAGCAACGCATCGACGGCGACTTTGTCGCCCTGCACGACATTGAACACGCCATGCGGCAGGCCGGCTTGCTCGAGTAGCGCCGCCATCAGGAGCGAGGTGGAGGGATCGCGCTCGCTCGGCTTGAGCACGAAGCTGTTCCCCGCTGCGATGGCCACGGGAAACATCCAACAGGGGACCATGCAGGGAAAGTTGAAGGGCGTGATGCCCGCGACCACTCCGAGAGGCTGGCGCAGCGTCCAGTTGTCCATGCCCGTCGAGACCTGGTCGGTGAAGTCGCCCTTGAGGAGCTGGGGGATGCCGCAGGCGAATTCCACCACGTCGATGCCGCGCATGACCTCGCCTTGGGCGTCGGCAAACACCTTGCCGTGCTCCGCGGTGATGAGCGCAGCGATCTCGTCGCGATGCTCGTTGAGCAGCCCGAGGAAGCGCCCGAGCACGCGGGCGCGGCGGATGGGCGGCGTGTCCGCCCAAGCCGGCCAGGCCGCGGCCGCACTTGCAACCGCACGTTCCACGAGGGCTGCATCGGCCAAGGCCACGCGGCGGGCGACTTTGCCGGTTGCGGGATTGAAGACGTCCTGGGTGCGGCGGGCGTCGGTAGACACCGGTTGCCCGTCGATCCAGTGGCCGACGAGGGCGTTGCCGGAAGGGACCCGCGAGACGGGTGCGGTTGCCATGAGGAAAGGTCCCAAGAGAGCCTGAATCGCAGTCTAGGAGCGACGGCAGGCATTGAGAATCACCAGGGGTCGATTACAATGTTCAATAAATTGAACAATCAGACCTGACCTTCCATGAGCTCCCATGACTTCGAGGCGGCGCTGCCGGACCTCCACATGCTTACGGTGATCGCCGAGACGCGCAGCCTCACGCAGACCGCGCGCCGCCTCGGGATCGCGAAGTCATCCGTCAGTATCCGGTTGAAGGGCCTGGAGCGCGTCCTCGGTGTGCCGCTGGTCCGGCGCACCACGCGCTCGATCACGCTCACTCCCGCGGGGCAGCAGCTCGTCGAGGAGACAGGCGCCTCCTTCCTGCACATCGAGCGGGGGATCGCCGGGGTGAGGGATCTCGCCGGTGCACCGCGCGGCTTGGTCCGCATGACGGCGCCCGTGGCCTTGGGACGGCAGCACATCGCACCGGCTATTCCGCGGCTCCTCGAGCGCTATCCGGAGCTGCGCCTCGAGCTCGATCTCAACGATCGATTCGTCAACCTGACTCAGGAGGGCTTCGATCTCGCCGTGCGCCACGCCAGCCGGGTGCCGGAGTCCCACATCGCCACCGTGTTGTGTGAGACCCGCTCGGTGCTGCTCGCGAGCCCGAAGTACCTGGCCCGGCGTGGGACGCCTGAGCACCCCAGCGAGCTGGCGGGCCACGCGTGCCTGCTCTATCTGCGCGATGGGGGCTCACCCACCTGGTCGTTCGAGCGGCGCGAGCGGCGCGCCAGAGTTGCCGAGCGGGTGAGCGTGCCGGTGAGGGGGCCGCTGCGGGCCAACAACAGCGAAGTCCTGCGCGAGGCCGCGGCGGCGGCAATGGGCGTGGGCATGCTGCCCGATTTCACGGCGTGGAGCGGGGCGGCAGCGCGCGAGCTCGTGGCGGTATTGCCGCATTGGCGGCCGGTCGGATTTTTCGGGGAGCGGCTGCAGGCCATCAGGCCCTGGTCGCCGCGCACACCGCGTGCGGTGCAGTGCGTCATCGAGCACTTGCGCGAGACTCTTGCCCAGGGCTTCAGTCCCCCGTCGTGAATGCGTATACTCGTTGGAATCCACCTGCTTTTCACGTAACTCAGCCTGAAGACTCGCTTCACAGAGCTGGTCGGCATCGAGCATCCCATCGTCCAGGGTGGCATGATGTGGGTCGGCCGTGCGGAGCTGGTTGCCGCCGTTTCCAACGCAGGCGCACTCGGGATTCTGACGGCGCTCACACAGCCGACTCCGGAGGCGCTGCGGCAGGAGATCGAGCGCTGCCGCTCCATGACCGGGAAGCCGTTCGCGGTCAACCTCACCATTCTGCCGATGATGAGTCCGCCGCCTTACGCCGAGTACCGTCGCGCCATCATCGAGAGCGGCATCCGGATCGTAGAGACTGCGGGCCACAACCCTCGCGAGCACGTCGAAGACTTCAAGGCGCACGGAATCACCGTGATTCACAAGTGCACCTCCGTGCGCCACGCCCTCTCGGCGCAACGCATGGGGGTCGATGTGATCTCGATCGACGGATTCGAATGTGCCGGGCATCCGGGCGAGGACGATGTGCCGGGCCTGGTGCTCATTCCCGCGGCCGCAGACCAGGTGCGGATTCCCATGATCGCCTCGGGCGGCTTCGGTGACGGCCGGGGTCTCGCGGCGGCAATCTGCCTCGGCGCGGATGGCATCAACATGGGCACGCGGTTCTGCGCCACGGCCGAGGCCCCGATCCATCCGCGGGTGAAGCAGCTGCTGGTCGAGAATGACGAACGTGCGACTCACGTGATCTTCAAGTCATTGCGCAATACCGCCCGCGTGGCCAGGAACAGCGTCTCCGACAAGGTCGTGGAGATCCTCGAGCGCCCCGACGCGAAGTTCGAGGACGTGGCGCATCTCGTGCGCGGCTCCCTGGGGAAGGTGGTGCTCGAGAGCGGCGATATCGACGCGGGCCTCGTCTGGGCCGGGCAGGTGCAGGGTCTCATTCACGACATCCCGACGGTGGCGGAGCTCATCGATCGCATCGTGCGGGAGGCTACGGATATCATTGGACGACGGCTCCCCGCGCTGCTGGAGTGACATCCATGGCTTCGAGCTCCCCCTCCCGACGCTCCGTCGTAGTGACGGGCGCTTTCGGCAACCTCGGCATCGCAGTCGCCCGCATCTTCCGCGAGCAGGGGGCGGCCGTCGCTCTCGTGGGTTATTCCCAGCCGCCCGCGCCAGTGACGGCCGAATTCGCTGCGCCCCATTGCGTGTTGGGAGGAGTCGACCTGACGCAGCTCATGAGCGCGAACGCCGCAATGGCGACAGCCCGCGCCAGGCTGGGCTCGATCGACGCCCTCATCAACATCGCCGGCGGATTTCGCTGGCAGACCCTGGAGCAGGGCGATGTCGATGGCTGGGACGCGATGTTCGCCAGCAATCTGAAGACTGCCGTGGTGAGCACCAAGGCGGCGTTGCCGAGTTTGCTCGCGAGCCCGGCCGGGCGGATCATCAATGTGGGTGCCGGCGCGGCAGCGCGGCCCGCGGGGCCGGGCATGGGTGCCTACACGGCCTCCAAGGCGGGCGTTCACAAGCTGACGGAGAGTCTGGCGGCGGAGCTGAAAGATCGCGGCATCACCGTCAATGCAGTACTGCCGGGCATCATCGACACGCCGCAGAATCGAGCCGACATGCCGCAAGCGGATTTTTCGCGCTGGGTACCGCCCGCTGCCATCGCAGCGGTGATCGCCTTTCTCGCCTCCGAGCAGGCGGCTGCGGTGACCGGAGCGCTGCTGCCCGTGTACGGTCGGGGTTGATGTAATATCAAGGACGTATGGAGCCGAAACCAGAATCGGGCCATGCCCGCCGGCGCCCCGGGGCGAAGCTGCGTCTGCCGCTCAAAATCACCAGCATTTCCTGGTCGGATCTCGCCCACACGCTCGGCCCCATCCTGCTCGCGAGCGGCCTCGCCATCTGGCTGGCGCTGCACTTCGTGCGGCCGATGCCGCCGCGAACGCTCGTCATGAGCGGCGGACCCAAGGGCAGCTCCTTCCAGACCTTCGCCGAGCGCTACGGCGCCATCCTCGCCGAGAACGGCATCAATCTCAAAATCGTCCCGTCAGCGGGCTCCCTGCAAAACCTCGATCGGCTGAGCGAGTCGCATTCCCGCTACGACATCGCGCTGGTGCAGGCGGGCATCACCGAAACCGGAACCGCGAAGCAAGGGGTCGACACCCGGAATCTCGTGTCCCTCGGCAGTATGTTCTATCAGCCGCTCACGATCTTCTATCGCGCACGGCGACGGATCTCGCGGCTGTCGCAGCTCAAGGGCGAGCGCATAGCCATAGGCAAGGAAGGAAGCGGCACACGGCTCCTGGCGTTGGCATTGCTCGGTGGCAACGGAATCGGGGTCGGTACGGAAGGGGACACGCAACTGCTCGACCTCGACGGGGATGCCGCGCGCAAGGCGCTCGTCGACGGGCAAGCGGATGCGATCTTCCTCACGGGCGATTCCGCGCCACCGGCAACGATTCGCGCGATGTTGCATACCCGCGGTGTCCGCATGTTCGACTTCCCGCAAGCGGATGCCTACGCGAGACTTTTCCCCTATCTGCACGAGCTCTCCATTCCGCCGGGCACCTTCGATCTCGGCGCCAATCTCCCGCGCAGGCCACTTACGCTGCTCGCCCCGGCAGTGGAGTTGATCGCGCACTCGGATCTGCATCCGGCGCTCTGCGATCTGCTGATCCAGGCGGCCCAACAGGTGCACGGGCGGCCCACACGACTGCAACACGCCCGCGAATTTCCGAATACCTATACCTACACCTTCCCGTTGGATTCGGAAGCGGCGAGCTTCTACAAGTCCGGCGGCGGCAGCATCGCCTACCGTTATCTGCCCTTCCGGCTGGCGAGCCTGGTGACCCGGATCGCGGCGGTGCTGGTACCCATCATAGTCATATTGATCCCCGGCCTGCGCTATCTGCCGAACCTCTACGCGTGGCGGGTGAACAGCCGCATTCACCGCCGGTACGGCGAGCTCATGGCTCTCGAGCGCGAGTCTCTCCAGCCCCTGACACCGGAGAGGCGTGAGGCGCTCCTCGATCGCCTGAATGAGATCGAGCGCTCGGTCATCCTGCGCAAGATTCCAGGCTCGCACGCCGAGCAGCTCTATCAGCTGCGGGAACACATCCGCTTCGTGCGCAGAAATCTCAACCGCTCGGGAGCGCGAGCGAATCCGGAAGCTCAGCCGGCCGAGACTGCGACCTGACCGGCGATGCCCGCGATGTCGGCCGAGAGGTCCCACAGCCGGCGCGCATCCGCAGCGCTTTGCGCCGCGAGAGAAGGCTCGGCGAGGGCGCAGCGGTCGTAGTAGCCGCCGCTGCAGCCGGCGACCGCCGCTGCGGTCGCGAGATACACCATGGTTTGCGCTCCCTCCTCGGGTGAGAGGGCGAAGAGGCGCTTTGCGACCGCAAGCCCGGTGCGCAGTGCGCCCCCGGCGTCATCGCCGAACCGGGTTGCCACGAACCCCGGGTGCAGGCAGTTGGCCGTGACGCCGGAGCCGGCGAGGCGCCGTGCGAGCTCGCGCGTGAAAAGAATGTTGCAGAGCTTGGTGGCGCCGTAACCGCTCGAGCCCTTCTGCTCCTGGAGGTGATCGAAGTCGAGCTGCGCGCGCCGGTGCGCTTCCGATGCCGTCGAGACGATGCGCCCGCCGCCGCTCGCGCGCAGGCGGTCGAGCAAAAGGTGGGTGAGCACGAAATAAGACATGTGGTTGGTCGCGAACATCAGCTCGAGGCCGTCCTCGGTCCTGCGATTGCGCGAGGCGATGAGTCCCGCGTTGTTCATCAGCACATCGATCCGCGGCTCGGCGGCGGCGATCTCGGCCGCCACGCGCTTCATCTCCCGGAGGCGGGAGAGATCGGCGTAGAAGGCGGTATGGGCCTGCCGGGAGTCGGCCGTGCGCAGCTCGCGCAGCGTGTCCTGAGCACGGTGCCTGTCGCGCGCGACGATTACGATGCGCGCACCCTGCATGGCGAGGTGCCTTGCGGCGACTGCGCCGATTCCGGAGGTGGCGCCCGTGATGACGACGGTTTTGCCCTGCATGGGCTGAAGCAACTCTTCCTTACTTGAGGTCCGTCACGGACGGCGGGTCGGCATCGTCCGGATTGAGAACGCCGAAGGAGGTCGGCGTATAGGCGTAGAAGAGGCGGACCTTCTCCCTGTGCAGAAGGTCGAGGAGCTTCACTGCCTCTTCTTCGGTGACGATGAACTCCACCTCGACGGTGAGAGTCCCGGCGAGCTCGAAGAAGCGCGCCTCGTGCACGACGTGATGGCGGCCGAATCCCGCCATCGCCTTGAATGCCGAGCCGCCGCGGATGCCGAGGGCGCTGCCTTGCTCGAGCAGCCATTCCCAGACGAGACGGCCGCGGTGCCGGTGGTTCTCGTGGACGTAGAAACGAAAGAGTGAGCCTTGCATGAGCGCGCCTCTTGGCCGAGATCGAGTCTAAGGGGCCGGGCGGCGGCGAGCAACGAGTGGCTCAGGTAGACTCTCACCCCCCATGCCGGCGCTCTCCTTCTCTTCTCTTCTATCCTTGCTCCTCCCCTGGGAGCTCTCGCCGACGGTCCTCATCAGCGTCGCGCTCGTCGCGATCCTTTACGTGAGAGGTGCGCCCCGCACCGACCCGCCGACGTCGCCGGGCCGGCGCTGCGTCTTCAGTCTCGGGCTCCTGCTCGTCTATGCCGCGCTGCAGACCCGCTGGGACTACTACGCGAGCCACATGTTCTTCGTGCACAGGATTCAGCATCTGGTGCTCCATGACGTGGGGCCGGCGCTGCTCGTGGCGACAGGACCTGGCGCAGCGCTCGCCTGTGGGTTGCCGGCAGCCGTCCGTCGCAGGCTCGGCGCCATCAAGAGCATGCTGCGCGTGCCGGCACACTTGCTGCTCGATCCCTTCACGGCCACGATCATGTACATCGCGAGCCTGCTCCTGTGGCTCTGGCCCTCGGTACATTTCGACGTGATGCTCAGCGGCTGGCTCTACAAGACGATGAACTGGAGCGTCGTGCTCTGCGATCTGCCGTTCTGGTGGCTCGTCCTCGATCCGAGGCCCTGGCCGCTCGCGCGCCTGAAGCCGCGTTGGCGCGTTCTCATGCTCGGCATCGTCATGCTGCCGATGATGGTGGTGGGTGCGGTGCTCAGCCTCTCCACGCGCGACCTTTACATCGTGTATCAGATCTGCGGGCGTTTCCTGCCGATATCGCCCGTCACGGACCAACAGCTCGGCGGCCTCGTCATCTGGATCCCCGGCGCCTTCGTCATCGGCATCGTATTTCTCGTCGTGCTGGCGCGCATGCTCGGTCACGAGAGGCAGGCGGAGCGCACGGCCGCGGCCCTGCGCGTGGCCAAACCGGTATTGACGAAGTAAGCTCACGGGCGATATGGAAAAGCACGAGCTGCGCGCCGCCGCGTCTCTGGCGGCGGTGTTCTCCGTGCGGATGCTGGGTCTTTTCATGGTGTACCCGGTATTCGCGGACTTCGCCCGCCATCTCGCCGGCGCCACGCCCTACCGGATCGGAATCGCACTCGGCATCTATGGCCTGAGTCAGGGCCTGCTGCAGATCCCTTTCGGAGTGCTCTCCGATCGCATCGGCCGCAAGGCGATGATCGTTCTCGGGCTCATCGCCTTCGGGATCGGGAGTGTGATCGCCGCGAGCGCCGCCACCATTGGTGGAATGATCCTCGGGCGGTTGCTGCAGGGCGCCGGGGCAATCGGCTCGGTGGTGCTCGCTCTCATCGCCGACCTCACTGCGGAGAAGAGCCGCACCAAGGCGATGGCGCTCGTCGGGATGAGCATCGGCTTCTCCTTCCTCCTCGCGATCGTGACCGGGCCGGCCATCGCGGGGTGGGTCGGCGTCGCCGGGATTTTCTGGCTGATGGCGCTGCTCGCAGTCGCCGGCATTGCGATCACACTCTTCGTGGTTCCCGCGCCGCGGCGCCTGCCGACTCAGCGGGCGACCGGGACGGTTCCGGCGCTGATCGGTGCCAGCCTCCGTAACCCGGAGCTGCTGCGCCTGAATTTCGGCATCTTCGCGCTGCACGCCATGCTCACCGCAGGCTTCCTCGTCGTGCCGGCACTGCTGCGCGGCACGCTGGCCGTGAGCGACCGTGATCAGTGGCTGGTCTATCTGCCGGTGCTGTTGGTCTCGGTCGCCGTGATGGCGCCGGCCATCATCGCGGCGGAGCGCTACCGGCGGCTGAAGAGCGTGTTGATCGGTGCGGTAGCAGCCATGGCGGTGAGTCAGATCATGCTCGCGGTCGGAGGCAAGGATGTGTACTTACTGCTCGGTGCGCTGGTTCTCTTCTTCTCCGGCTTCAACATCATGGAGGCGAGCCTGCCCTCGCTCGTCACCAGGACCGCCCCGGCAGGCTCGACGGGTACGGCGACGGGAATCTACTCGAGCTCGCAGTTTCTCGGCATCTTCGCCGGCGGCATCATCGGCGGCTGGGCGCATCAGGCGGGCGGAGCCGCAGGCGTATTCTTCTTTGCGGGCGCTCTTGCCGTGATCTGGCTGTGGGTCGCCGCGGCGATGCACGGCCCGGCTCTGAGCCATGATGGCGGTCACCTGCAAGTCACGGCCCGGCGAAGCCCACAGCGATGACGGCCCTCGCATACCGGGAGGAACACTGGACGTCCGCCGAGAATCTGCAGCTCTACTGCAGGATCTACGATACACCCGCGCGCGGCGTGCGGCATGCGCCGCGGGCCCTCACGGTGTTGTGTCTGCCCGGCCTCACGCGCAACAGCCGGGACTTCGAGGCCCTCGCGCCGCATCTCGCCACGCGTTATCGCGTCATCTGTCCCGACCTGAGAGGCCGCGGCCGCTCGGCGCGCGATCCGAAGTGGCAGAACTATCACCCCGGCACGTATCTCACCGATCTGCAGCGGTTGCTCGAGGCGCTCGAGCTCGAGCGGGTGGCGATCGTCGGGACCTCCCTTGGCGGGCTCCTCGGCATGTTGCTCGGTGCAGCGGCTGCGCAGCGCGTGGCGGGCCTCGTGCTCAACGACATCGGACCCGAGGTCGACCCCAGGGGCCTCGATCGCATCAGGAGCTACACGGGGATGCTGCCGCCCGTCAGAAGCTGGGATGAGGCCGTGAAGCAATTACGCGTCGTTTATGGGAATGCGTGGCCGGATCTCTCCGACGAGACCTGGTCCATGCTCGTGCACCGCAGCTACCGCGCCGATTCAGCCGGCGTACCCGTGCTCGATTGCGACCCGCGCATCGGTGATGCACTGCGCGCCGCACCTGCGGCAGCGGCCGGCCTCTGGCCGCTGTTCGCGCGGCTGCACGCGATTCCGATGTTGGTGGTTCACGGGGCGATGTCCGACATCCTCAACGAGAACACTCTCGAGCGCATGCAGCGCGAGAAACCCGATCTCGAGCGGGTCACTGTCGTCAATCGGGGACATGTGCCGCTGCTCGATGAGCCGGAGGCACTCGCTGCGATCGAGCGGTTTCTTGCGCGCCTGCGGCCGTAAAATAGACCGATGCAACTGCTTCGCCTGACCGTGCTCGCCGCTCTCCTGTGCCCACTGGCTGCGCTCGCCGCAGCCGCGGGTGTCGCGCCCTTCGATCTCATCGGACCGGATCTCCAGGTGACGGAGAGCCGCGGACAGGAGACGCTGCCGGTCGCCGAGGTGCCGAACCTCGCTTCCGGCGACCGTCTGTGGATCCGAGCCGACCTGCCGGCGACCCAGTCGCAACACTACCTGCTCGTCATCGGCTTTCTGCGCGGCGCCACCAATCCACCGCCGCGCGACTGGTTTCATGCCTGCGAGACCTGGAAGAGGAGCTGCGCCCAAAACGGCATGAAGCTCACGGTCCCCGAGGGCGCGGAGCAGGTGCTGATCTTCCTCGCTCCGCAGGCGGGCGGAGATCTGAAGACGCTGATCAACGCTGTGCAGGGACGTCCGGGCGCATTCGTGCGCACCTCTCAGGACCTCAACCAGGCGACGCTCGACGGCTCGCGGCTCGACAGGTACCTGCGCACGGTTCATTCCATCGAGGAGCGCGCGCCCGGCAGCTTGAAAGAGCTGGCGCCGCTTCTGGGACGGAGCCTCGCGATCAAGGTGAATGCGGCCTGCCTCGACCGCATTCCGGAGCTGCAGGCGCCCTGTCTCATGCAGGGCCAGGAGTCGCTGATCCTCAATGACGGCCACAGCACGTCCATCGTGGAGGCGCTGACCTCGGGGCCGGCGAGCGACCTGGCGATGGAGGCAAGCTACACGCCGCAGCTGAGCTACGGGTACTACAGTCCCTACCTTGCCTCCATACTCGATATCGCGCGCATCTTCGGCTCCTTCACGACTGCGCATTACCAGTACATCCCGGCGCTCGCCACGCAACGCGGCGAGGTGCTCGCGCTCACGCTCAACACCCCGCCATCCTTCCACGATCCGAAGTCCGTGCTGGTGACGGCGCTGCCGGCCATCGAGGCCCCGCAACCGCCGCCGCTGCATGCGGTCGATCCCAAGGAGATCTACTGCGCGCGCAGGAGCTCGCTCGTCCTGCCGGTGGAGGGCGCGCCTCTCGTATTCTCGACGGGCTACGCGCATGACATGCGCCTGAGTCTCACGGGCAGTGACGGCAAGACGATCGAGCTGCCGGCGAAAGCGGACGCAGAGCAGGGCGGCTTCGTAGTCGATACTTCGGGTGTTGCCGCTACGAGTCTCGGCAACACGGTCAGCGGCGCGCTGAAGGGGTACTGGGGCTTCGAGCCCTTCGAGGGACCCGCCTTTCATCTCGTCAACGCGCGCGAGGAGTCCTGGCGGCTGGCCGCCGACGAGAGCGCGGCGATCGTCGGCCGTGAGGACACGATTCATCTGCAGGCGAGCAGCGTGAGCTGCATCGATCGCATCATGGTGCGAGATCCGGCGGGCAAGGAGCTCGCGGCCGAATGGAAGCCCGTGCACCCCAACGAAGTGGAGGTCAAGCTGCCGCTGCAGAGCGCACAGCCCGGAGAGCTGACGCTGCTCGTCGAGCAGTACGGCGCGAGCCCGGCCCAGACGGTGCCGCTGCGAGCGTTCTCCGAGGCCGCGCATCTCGAGAGCTTCATGCTGCACGCCGGCGACAGCCAGGGGGTGCTCACCGGCCGCCGCCTCGATGAGGTCGCGGGACTCGCGCTCGCGGGTGTAGCCTTCGTGCCGGGTGCGCTCGCGAGCAGCCAGGGAACGGACCAGCTCACCATGACCGCGCAGGACGTGCCGGCGGCGCAGGCGCTCAAGCAAGGGGATGCGGGACTCGCGAAAGTCAGGTTGAAGGATGGGCGGGTGCTCGATCTGGAGGCTCTCGTTGCCACACCCCGGCCGAGCGTCATTCTGATCGGCAAGAGCGTGCAGCCCTCGTCCTCGGATACGGGCAGCCACATTCAACTGGCGAACGATGATGAGCTGCCGCAGCGTGCGCGCCTGACGTTCTCTGTCCGTGCGAAATCGCCGGCCGCGTTTGGCCGCGACGAGATGATAGAGATCGGCACAGCGGACGGTGCGTACTCCACGACTCTCAGCCTCGCAAACGGCGGCATCACGCTCGAGAACCGCTCCGTCGCGATCGTGACCCTCGATCCTGCCCACGCATTCGGTGCCTCGGCATTCGGACCTTTGCAGTTCCGGGTGGTGGATGGCGGGGTGACCGGTGACTGGCAGCCGCTTGCGACTCTGGTACGTCTGCCGAAGCTGCGCGAGCTCGTGTGTCCGGCGACGCCGGAGCTCGCATGCAAGCTGTCGGGAAGCGGTCTCTACCTGGTCGACTCGATCTCCACCGATCCGGACTTCGGGCATCCCGTGCAGGTTCCGGACGGTTTCCCGGGATATGCATTGCCGGTGCCGCATCCGAAGGATGGGCAGCTCTTCGTGAAGCTGCGCGATGATCCCGGCATCGTCAATCTCGCATCGGTCGATACGAGGGAGCTGCCACCGACGCCGCAGGAAGCGGAGCGTGCGAGCGCGCGGCATGCCGCCGCGAGCCCGCCCTCGAGCGAGGCGCCGGCGAAGCCAACACCCGCGCCACCCGATGTGACCTGACACCGTCGCCCGCGGCGGGTGGGCAGCTTTCTGCATTTGGCTCTTGACATTCGCGGCATGAGCCAAAAGAATTCGCGCCCAGCTCAGTCACCCGGGAATCCCATGGACCCAAGCCCTAGTAGTCGCTTCATCGCCATCTGACAGGCGAGACTCGCATAGGGCGGCGGTCCTCAAAAATGCCGTCTCCACGCCGTCTCGCCATCTGATGCGGGACGGTGCATGCCGTACGGCCCACCCGGGGTCGCGGGCAACGGAAGCCGCAGCCGGCTTCCTCGCATCCTCCATGAAGCGCTTTTGATACGGCGCCCCCGCATGCCTGCTGCTGCGGGGCCGCACCGCGAAGCACGTTTTTCGAGGATACGCCCATGTCTTACTCTGACGCTGTCACTGCGGCCGCCGATGCCGTTCTGGATGACGCCCACGCCGGGGACATCCACGGCGCTTTCGGCACCATTCGGCGCCACGATGTCGGACCGCGAACCGGCTGGAGTGCGCGGCTTCGGACCCTGCTCGCCATTCTGGGCCCCGGCCTCATCGTCATGGTTGGCGACAATGACGCCGGCGCTTTCGGCACTTACGCGCAGGCCGGGCAGAACTACGGCACGACGCTGTTGTGGACGCTGCTCCTGCTGGTGCCGGTCCTGTACGTCAACCAGGAAATGGTGCTGCGTCTGGGTGCGGTGACGCGGGTCGGGCACGCCCGGCTCATTCTCAAGCGTTACGGCAGGTTTTGGGGTGCTTTCAGCGTCATCGATCTCTTTCTTCTCAACGCGCTCACGATCGTCACGGAGTTCATCGGCATCAGCCTGGCGCTGTCATACCTCGGAGTTTCGCGCCCGCTGGGTGTGCTCGCCGCAGCTGTAGTCGTCGTGGCCGCGGCCGGCACGGGCGATTTCCGGCGCTTCGAGCGCTTCTCACTGCTGCTCGTGCTCGGCAGCCTGCTGCTCGTTCCCGTGCTCCTCTGGGCGCATCCGCCCATGGGACAGATGGCGCACGATTTCGTGGTGCCGCACCTGCCGCAGGGCAAGCTGAGCGAGATCATGCTGCTCATCATCGCGATCGTCGGCACGACGGTCGCGCCGTGGCAGCTCTTCTTCCAGCAGAGCTACGTCATCGACAAGCGGATCACCCCGCGTTTCATCCGCTACGAGCGGGTCGATCTCTGCCTCGGGATCGGGCTCGTGGTGTTGGGCGCCATCGCCATGATCGGCTTCACGGCTGCGACGTTCGCCGGTCATCCGGAGCTCGGTGCCTTCCAGGACGCCGGCGCCGTGGCCGCAGGTCTCGGCCGGTATGTCGGACACGCTGCCGGCGTGTGCTTCGCAGTCGCCTTGATCGATGCCAGCGTCATCGGCGCCATGTCCGTGTCGTTGTCGACTGCGTATGCCATCGGCGACGTGCTGTCGCTTCGGCACTCGCTGCATCACCGCCCCAAGGAGGCGAAAACCTTCTACGCCGTCTATATCGGACTGATCGCGCTTGCTGCGGCACTGGTCCTGACTCCGGGCACGCCACTCGGCCTGCTCACCAACGCGGTACAGACGCTGGCCGGTGTGCTGCTGCCGAGTGCGACCGTGTTTCTGCTGCTCCTCTGCAATGACGAGGAGGTGCTCGGCCCCTGGGTGAACGGTCCGTGGCTGAATCTCTTCACAGGGGTCGTGATCGGGGTGCTGCTCCTTCTCTCTGTCATCCTGACCGCGGCGGTGCTGTTCCCGAGCCTCAGCGCCGGCGCCATGCTCGCCATCCTCGGCGGCGGCGTCGCGATGGGTCTCATGGCCGCGGTGCCGGTCTTCGTGAGGGCGGTGCGCGCGCCGGCCTGGCGTATCGATGCGCGGCTGCGTGACTCCTGGCGCATGCCGCCGCTCGGCAGCTTGGGGCCCGCGCAGATCACCCCGCTCACCCGCCTCTCGATGCTGGCCCTGCGTGGCTACCTCGTAATTGCCGGCGGACTCGTTCTCCTGCGGATGGTGGAGTTGGCGGGGATGCGCTTCTGAGGCCGGCCTACGTGCACGCCCCGCCGAGCAGGCCCGAGCGCAGCCCGGGGTTCGGGGGCGATGCGCCGAGCCAGATCGCAAAGAACGCCCTGGCGAAGTCATCGCCGCCGATCGTTCCCTGCACCTTGCCGTCGAGCGCGTACTGGATGCCAACTCCGGGGATGCGAAGGAACCTCATCCGCTGTCCCGATTTGACGCCCGTCATCCAGCCGTTGAGTTGGGCAATGCGGCTTTGCAGCGGGGGCAACATCCCGGCTGCGCTCTTCTCGAAGCCCTCCCTCCAGGCGTTGCGCAGCTGGCTCGCGGTCACGCGAAAGACGAACCGCAGCTCGATCTCGGCCGGGTCGCGCGAGGCGAGGATCGTCTGGGCATCGCTCATCGGGCGTGTCAGGTAGAGCGCACCCACATAGACCTTGATGCTGAAGAGGGTCGCTTTGCGCAGGCCGAGCCCGTTGAGCGTCAGCGTCTCGCCGCCCGCTTGAATGCGCTCGGGGAATGTAACGCCGTCACACTCCCGGGCGGTAGCCTGCGTGATGACGAAGACCGACATGACGAGGACCGCCGAGGCCAGAGCCAGCAGCGAGACGATGGGCGCGCGCGTTCTCATGGACTCTCCCGACCGCCTCGCTGACGTGAGTGGCGGCGGTCAAGCCTAGCATGGGTCAAGGTAGGGACGTCCCGGGGCCGTGATACTCACAGCCGCTCGTGCAGGTCTCGTGAATGACGATTCGGCTCAACGCCGGCAGGCGCGGCGCGAGGCGGTCCCAGAGCCAGAGCGCGAGCCGCTCGCTCGTCGGGTTGTCGAGGCCCGGTATGTCGTTGAGGTAGCGGTGATCGAGCTCCTCGTGCAACGGTGCGAAGGCGGCCGAGAGCTCGGCGAAATCGCACACCCAGCCGAGCTGCGGGTCGACGGGACCGGCAACATGCACGGACACACGAAAGGAGTGGCCATGCAGCCGCGCACATTTGTGATCAGGTGGAACGTTGGGCAGCCGGTGTGCCGCCTCGATGCGGAACTCCTTGAAGATCTCCATCGCCGGCAATGTACCGAGCCCGGCAAAGGAATGATAGCCTGCCCCGATGCACCGCAGGATCACCGGCTATCACCGGGACGAGGAGCGCCATTGGGTGGCGGAGCTCGATTGTGGACACAACCAGCACGTGCGCCACGAGCCGCCCTGGATCAGCCGGCCCTGGGTCACCACCCCGGAGGGTCGTGATCGCATGCGGGGCACGACGCTCGACTGCCGCAAATGCGACCGCAGCGAGCCGCCCGACAGGCCGACGCCGGCCTGAGGCCTTGTTTCCCCATGCACGCAGCCCCGCTGTCGGTCCGTGACGGGCGGGGCGGGGCGGGGGGTGGAGGTTTATCAGCCGTGCCGGGTATTGGCGCGGGCATGCACGGATGCGAGCCGGGCATTGCCGATCTGCATGACCGCGCGTGCCACCGCCTTGCGCTGACACACCCTGCTGCCGGCGACGGCTGCGAGGTCGCGCGAGTCATAACCGGGGCAGACTGTCCGCGCGGCGCTCACGAGGCGCTTGTAGAGCGCATGGGTTCCGGTGTCGGTCGTGAGCTCGACCAAGTTGTAGTAGACGGCCGTCTGCGGGATCTCATCCGACGGCTGAGCGGCCGATGCGACTGCAGGGGATGCGAACAGTGCCGCCGTCGAGAGTGCGCCCAGGGCAGCGAGGGCGGTGAAGGCGCGCGGGCGGAGGCGAACAGGCGGTGCGAAGCGGCTCATGACGATTGTCTCCGGTGAGTGTTGGTGCTGCGTTTGTTTCGACGCGCATATGAGACACCGTCGCAGCTCGGGTCGGAAGCAGCCCGCCACCGTGTCGGTCCCCGCCGTCGACGGGTTTGTACCGTGTCCCAAGAGGCTTCCGTCTTCGTAGTTGCGCATCTCAGGGAGTGCCAGGGACGGCTGAGAGCCGAATGTGCGTAACTTCTCCCAGTCCCGCACCACCCCGTCACGCACTCATCCCCGCCTGCACCGCTTCCGTCCCCGAAACACCCGGTTTTCTCTCACCAGGCCCTCCCGTGGCGTAGTCTATGCGCATGGTCTCCCGCATCCGTCCGCAGCTGCTCATCGTCACCGCGTTCTGGGCCTACGTAGCGGTCTCGAACGTGCTCTACGCGAACCTGACGCAGGCGAGCCTCACGCAGCTTCACCTCACCAATTTCTTCGCCCCCTGGCAGGCACGTCTGCTGCAACATCTCATCCTCTACCCGCTGCTGCTCGCGGCGGTCTGGGGCTCGCAGCGCATAGGATGGCAGCCGCTTGGCCGCGTGCCGCTGCAGCTGCTCATCGGCGTCGTGTTCGCGGTGTCGGCGACGCCTGCAATCTGGATCGGCCAGTTGTTGATCGACGATCCCTCCGAGCACCATCATCACCACATGAGCATGAGCGGCATGAACACCAATGCCGCCGGTTTCGGCGGCATGCCGGATACACTCCCGGTCTGGCTGGCGAGCGCCACGACTTTCCTCCTCACCTATGGGTTTGCGCTCGCGCTGGTCAGCGGGTTCGATTTCTACCGCAGGCTGCGCGACTCGCAGATCCGCTCCGCCGCACTCGAGCGGGCGCTCACCGCCGCCCATCTCGCATCCCTGCGGATGCAGCTCTCGCCGCATTCATTGTTCAACCTCCTGCACACCATCAGCGGTCAGATCGAGTGGGATCCGGCCGCCGCGCGCACCATGATCGTACAGTTGGGGGACCTGCTGCGGCGCCTCCTCAACGCCGGCGAGAAGGAATACTCGCGGCTCGCCGATGAGATGCAGTTCGCGCGCCTCTATCTACAACTGCAGCAGCGGCGCTTCGCCGATCGACTCTCCATCGAGGTTCCGCCGGCCGCGGAGTTGCCTGCCGCGTGGGTGCCGAGCCTCATTCTGCAGCCGCTCATCGAGAATGCGATCGTCCATGGGCTCGCCGGCCATCAGGGTCCGGTCAGCGTGCGGGTCACGGCGAGCATGGGGCGCGGCGCTCTGGTACTGCGGGTCATCAACACGATGGCCGCGGGGCGGGTGCCGCGGGAGAGCGGGATCGGCCTGCGGAACGTCCGCGATCGGCTGGCGATTCAATTCGGGGAGCGGGCAGTGTTCACCGCGGGCCCGGACGGTGAGCGCCAGTGGGTCGCCGAGATCCTGCTGCCCCTCCTCAACGATGTCCTCGAAGGCTCCGCCACCGTGCCGGCGGAGTCCGCCTGATGCTCGAGGTGATCATCGTCGATGATGAGCTCGCGGGGCGGCGCACATTGCGGGAGTATTGCGCACGCGAGCCCGATCTCGAGGTGGTCGGTGAGTATGGTGACAGCCGGGCGGCTCTCGAGGCCATCCGGACACGGCCGCCACACCTGCTCTTCCTCGATATCCAGATGGACTCATTGGATGGTGTCGCGCTCGCCCGCGCGCTCGATGCGAAGAATCTGCCGCTCATCGTCTTCGTCACCGCCTACGACCAGTACGCCCTCGATGCCTTCGACGTCAGTGCGGTCGATTACCTGTTGAAGCCGTTCGATGACGAGCGCTTTCGCCGTACGCTCGCGCGGGTGCGGCAACGCCGGGAGGCGCAGAGCGCGGCGCAGCGGCAGGAGGTCCTCACGGAAGTCCTGGAGCGGATCGAGCGCGGGGTGGCGCAGCCGGCGGGGGTGCGGCCGCGCGTGCTCGCCGAGCTCGGCAGCCGCATGCACATGCTCGATGTGAATCAGATCGAGCTGGCCGAGGCCGACCGCAACTACGTGAAGCTCACCATCGGTCGCGACACCTTTCACGCACGCAGCACTTTGCAGCAGGCCGAAAAGACACTACAGTCCCAGCCCATGCTGCGAATCAGCCGCTCCTGCCTGGTGAACATCAATCATGTACGGGAGATCAGCCGCACGCCACGGGGCGATTTCATCCTGGTGCTCGCGGGTGGCGCCACGGTGACGAGCAGCGAAGGCTTCCGCGATGCGGTACGCCAGCATCTCGAGCGGTTGAAGATCCGCTCGGGCTGATCGCCTCCGGCCGGCATGCGCAAAGAGGGGTATGAGCCCGGGAGCGGGCCTCGCAGGCTCTCCCTGCTCGCACTCTCCATTCTCGCCGGCATCAACCTCCTCAACTACCTCGACCGCTATGTAGTCGCGGCGCTGCTACCGGACCTCAAGCAGGCTCCGATGCGGCTCACGGATTCCGAGCTCGGGAGCCTGATGAGCGGCTTTCTCATCGTCTATCTGCTCGCCGCGCCGATCTTCGGGCGGCTCGGCGACCGCGGCTCCCGTCCGAAGCCGATCGCGATCGGCGTTTTTCTCTGGAGTCTCGCGACCGGTCTTTCGGGCCTCGCGCGCAGTTACCTGCAGCTCCTCGGCGCGCGCGCCCTGGTCGGAATCGGGGAGGCGGCCTACGGCACCATCGCGCCATCGCTGCTCGCGGATTTCTTCGACAAGCGCACCCGCGGGCGGGCCTTCGCCATCTTCAACATGGCCATCCCGGTGGGCGCGGCGCTCGGCTACATCGTCGGCGGCATCGTTCGCCAGCGGTTCGACTGGCACGTGGCCTTCTTTGTGGCAGGCGTGCCCGGGGTGTTGCTCGCAGTCTGGATCCTGAAGCTCCCGGATCCGCCGCGCGGCGCGAAAGACGAGGGGGGGACCGATCCGCGTGCGGTTGCTCACGGCGCGCCGCAGCCGGGCTCCTGGTCGGTGTACCTTCGTCTGCTGCGGCAACGCCCGTACATGCTCACGGTGCTGGGATACGCGGCCTATACATTCGCGCTCGGCGGCCTCGCGTACTGGATGCCGACCTTTCTGGAGAGGGCGCGCGGGATCTCCGCCGCACAGGCGTCCGCGGGTTTCGGCGCGATCGTCGTCGTCACCGGATTCGTCGGTACGTTCGTAGGGGGCTGGCTCGGAGATTACTGGCTCAAGTTCTCTCGCCAGGCGTACCTGTGGATGTCGGGCTGGGCGACGGTGCTCGCGGTCCCGGCAGCTGCCCTCGCGCTCGCCGCCGCCTCGCCCTCCATCTTCTATCCCGCGCTGATCGTCGCGGAGCTGTTGCTTTTCATGTCCACGGGTCCCATCAACACGGCGATCGTCAATCTCGTGAGCCCGGCGGAGCGGGCCTCCGCGGTCGCGCTCAGCATCTTCACCATCCATCTCCTGGGCGACGTGCTTTCACCCTGGTTGATTGGCAAGCTCTCGGATCTGTCGTCGCTCGCAACAGCGGTGCTGATCGTCCCGGTAGCGGTAGCCATCGGCGCCGCGCTGTGGCTCGTGGCCGCGCGCACGGGTGCTGCGCTCCCCGCAGCGAGCACATAAATATTCGCTGATGAAGCATCCGCTGCTTCTTGCGATGGCGCTGCTCTTTGCCGCCTGCGGGCCGGTGTTGGCTCAGACGGACGAGATTCAGGTCTATGATGCGACGATCGCGCCGCCGCGCGTTTTCAACCTGACCTGGCACAACAACTACACGCCGAGCGGCGGAATGCTGCCCGAGTTTCCCGGCGCCATCGTGCCCGAGCACTCGCTCAATGGTGTGACCGAGTGGGCTTACGGAGTGGCCGACTGGATGGAGGCGGGGCTGTATCTGCCGCTTTACAGCATGACCGGCGACGGTGCCGTGCGCGTGAATGGGTTCAAGCTGCGGGCGCTCTTCGTGCGGCCGCACGCGGCCGGGCAACTCTTCTTTTACGGCATCAACTTTGAGCTCAGCTACAACGCCCCGCACTGGGACCGGCACCGCTACAGCTCTGAGATCCGGCCAATCGTCGGCTGGCATCTCGGGCGAGTCGACTTCATTTTCAATCCGATCCTGGACAACGACTATGAGGGCTTCGGCCGCCTCGATTTCGCGCCGGCGACGCGGCTGGCGTGGCATGCATCGAAGAAATGGTCGGTGGCAGCGGAGGAATACGCTGACTTCGGCCCCGTGCAGCACTTCGAAGCCGCGGGTGCGCAGTCACACCAGCTCTACGGGGTACTCGACTACGACGGCGCGGTTTCCGTGGAAGCGGGACTCGGGTTCGGGCTGACGCGCGCTTCTGACCATCGCGTCGCGAAACTGATCGTCTCCTGGGATCTCAACTGAGTCAGCGGCGGATCTCAGCGGCTGACGAAGGCCCGCTCGATCACGTAGTCGCCGGGCTCGCCGATTCCGGGGGAGATCTCGAATCCGCGTGCATCGAGCAGCGTGCAGGTGTCGGTGAGCATCGCCGGGCTGCCGCAAACCATCACGCGGTCGCTCGCAGGATCGAGCGGCGGGAGCCCCAGGTCGTAGGAGAGGCGTCCGGATTCGATGAGAGTCGTCAGCCGGCCGCGGTTGGCGTGCGGCTCACGGGTAACGGTGGGGTAATAGCGCAGCTTTTCCCGCACCCACTCGCCGAGGAGCTCGTGCGTCCTCAGATTCTCGATGCGGTGTTTCACTACCGCCGTCTCCCGCGCCCAGCGCACCCCGTGCACCAGCACGACGTGCTCGAAGCGCTCGTAGACTTCCGGGTCTTTGATGACGCTCATGAAGGGCGCCGCGCCGGTGCCGGTCGAGAGCAGATACAGCCGCTTTCCGGGCTTGAGGTCGTGCAGCACGAGCGTGCCGGTGGGCTTGCGGCTGACCAGCACCTCATCCCCCTGCCGGATGTGCTGCAGGCGGGAGGTGAGGGGACCGTCCGGCACCTTGATGCTCAGGAACTCGAGGTGCTCTTCGTGATTGGCGCTGGCGATGCTGTAGGCACGCAGCAGCGGGCGGCTATCCACCTTGAGCCCGACCATGACGAACTGGCCGTTCTCGAAGCGCAGCCCCGAGTCCCTCGTGGTCGTGAACGTGAACTGCGTATCCGTCCAGTGCTGCACCGACAGAACGCGCTCGCTGCCTATCGCCGCCAAGACGGTCACCTGCCTTTTTCCCGGCTATTCCGGGCAGGGATATCTTACCGGGCGTCGCGGCCGCCGTGGCGGCCAATGCGCTATGCCATCATAAGCCGGCGTTATTAAGAAGCAGGGGGACGCCATGACCGATCCGGATGCGCTGGCCGCGCTCGAGAAGCGCGTCACCGAGCTCACGCGCCAGGTGGCGCGCCTCGAAGACACCCATGCCGTCAAATGCCTGCAGTACAAGTACGGCTACTACATCGACAAGTGTCTCTATGATGAGGCGGTGGCGCTCTTTGCGGAGAGCGGCGAGGTCCGCTTCCTCAATGGCGTCTACCGCGGCAGGTCGGGCATCCGGCGTCTGTACTGCAATTGGTTTCGCAACTACTTCACCCGCGGTGTCAACGGACCGTTACGCGGCCTGCTGCTCGATCATCTGATGCTGCAGGACATCGTCGATGTCGCGGCGGACGGGTTCACGGCCAAGGGTCGCTTCCGCTGCGTGCTGCAGGGCGGCTGTCACGAGAGCATGCGCGAGCCCATCCCGAACTTCCCCCGTCAGTTCTGGGAAGCCGGCATCTACGAAAATACCTACGTGAAGGAAGAAGGCCTCTGGAAGATCAAATGCCTGCACTACAACATGTTCTGGCGGGCGGATTACCATCAGGGCTGGGCCAACAGCGTCGTGCATCTGACACCCATGACCCGCGCCTATCCGGAAGACCCCAACGGGCCTGACGAGCTTCTGCCCGATGCTCCGAGCACCTGGCCCGAAACGAGGGTGGTGCCTTTCCATTACCCCCATCCCGTGACGGGAAAACGCCCGGGAGAGCCTTAGACTGCAGCTCTCAGGCGATTCGGCCGTCGAACTCGATGTCGGCGAGCTCGTAGCCTTTTCTGAAGTCGCGAATGTGCCTCGCCATCCAGGTGCGCGCCGCTTCGGCGTCGCGCCTGCCGATGGCTTCGTGGATGCGCCGCTCGGCCACCGCGATGCGCGAGCGTGCCTGTGGGACTTTGTCGATCATGACGCGCAGCGACGGCTCGAGGAGTCCGAGCAGCGGCTCCTGCGCGAGGCCGAGCACCTGGTTGTGCGTGGCCCGCCCGACGCAGCGGAAGAACTCGGCCGCATGATGCACGGCCTTCTCGGTCTCAGCATTCTCATCCGCGAAGCGCTGACCCGCCGCCGCGAGGCTCTCGAGGTCGGCCGCGGTCCGGTTGCGGGCTGCAATCTCCGCCATCGGCGGCTCGAGTTGCGTCAGCGCCTCCCAGACCTCGAAGAACGTCACGTCGTGCAGCGCGAGGGCCCGGCCGACATCCTTGGCGATCGCGCGGTGTTGCGGGCGACTCACCGTCATCAGCTTCGAGCCCGGGCGGCGCTGCAGCAGCCCGCCACTTTCGAGCTCGCGCAGGGCCTCGCGTATCGTCGAGCGGTTGACGCCGAACTGGCGGGCGAGCTCCGTCTCGGATGGCAGCCGCTCGCCCTCACGCAGCTCGCGGCTGAGAATGCGATCGGTGATGGCGGCGGCGACCTTGCGGTAGCCCGGTACCAGCAGGATCTGATCGAACTCGACGCTCATGCGGCGCTTTCGTAGAGCTCCCGACCGATCAGCATGCGGCGGATCTCCTGCGTGCCGGCGCCTATCTCGTAGAGCTTCGCATCGCGCAGGAGCCTGCCGGCGGGGAAGTCGTTGATGTAGCCATTGCCGCCGAGCGCCTGGATCGCCTCCAGCGCCACTCGTGTTGCATTTTCGGCGGCGAAGAGGATGCAGGCCGCCGCATCCTGCCGCTTCACACGGCCCGCATCGCAGGCGCTCGCCACCGCATAGACGTACGCCCGCGAAGCGCTGAGTGCCGTATACATGTCAGCCACCTTCGCCTGCATGAGCTCGAAGGTGCCGATGGGCTGCCCGAACTGCTTGCGCTCGTGCACGTAGGGCAGCACGAGGTCGAGCGCCGCCGCCATGATGCCGAGCGGCCCGCCGGCGAGCACCACCCGCTCGTAATCGAGGCCGCTCATCAGCACCCGCGCGCCGCCGTTCTCCGGCCCCAGCCGGTTGTCGGCCGGCACCGCGCAGTCATCGAACACCAGCTCGCAGGTGTTGGAGCCGCGCATCCCGAATTTGTCGAGCTTCTGCGCCGTGGAGAAGCCGCGAAAGCCGCGCTCCACGATGAAGGCGGTGATGCCGCGGGGGCCGGCGGCCGGATCGGTCTTCGCGTAGACGATCAGGACCTCGGCGTCGGGGCCGTTGGTGATCCACATTTTGCGGCCGTTGAGCACGTAGGTGTCGCCCCGCCGCTCGGCGCGCATCTGCATCGAGACGACATCCGAGCCGGACTGCGGCTCCGACATCGCAAGCGCCCCGACGTGCTCGCCGCTGACGAGCTTCGGCAGGTAGCGGTCGCGCTGCGCGTCGGTGCCGTTCAGGCGCAGCTGATTGACGCAGAGGTTGGAGTGGGCGCCGTAGGAGAGACCGACGGAAGCCGAGGCGCGGGAGATTTCCTCCATGGCGACCGCGTGCGCGAGGTAGCCGAGACCGGCGCCGCCCCAGCGCTCCGGCACCGTGACGCCCAGGAGACCGAGCTCGCCGAGCGCCGGCCACAGATCGCGGGGAAACTGGTTGCTGCGGTCGATGTCATCGGCGCGCGGCGCGATGCGCTCCGCCGCAAAGCGACGGACCTGCTGGCGGATCTCCTCGACGGCCTCGCCGAGGCCGAAATCGACGTCTATCGCTGCATTGGCGGACATGAGCTTGTCTTCCGTCGGGGTGCAATCGTATGATTGTCCGACAATCAGGCCATCGTGACAAGCCCATGCCCCGCATCGCTTCCCGGCTCGATACCCACTCCCAGGAATTTCGCGATAACGAGACGGCCATGCGCGAGCTCGCCGCCGAGCTCAAGGCCGAAGCCGCCCGCGCTGCCGAGGGGGGATCCAAGCAGGCCGTGAGCCGCCACCGGGCCGCAGGCAAGCTCACCGCCCGCGAGCGCATCCAGGTGCTCCTCGATACCGGCAGCCCGTTCCTCGAGCTCTCGCAGCTCGCCGCCCATGGCATGTATGGAGGTGGCATCGCCTGCGCCGGGATCATCACCGGCATCGGGCGGGTGAGTGGCCGGGAATGCGTGATCGTCGCCAACGACCCCACGGTCAAGGGTGGTACTTACTATCCGATCACGGTGAAGAAGCATCTGCGGGCGCAGGAAGTCGCCCGCGAGAATCGCCTCCCCTGTGTCTACCTGGTGGAAAGTGGCGGTGCCTTCCTGCCGGCGCAGGATGAGGTGTTTCCGGATCGGGAGCATTTCGGGCGGATCTTCTACAACCAGGCGACCCTTTCCGCCGCGGGAGTGGCGCAGATCGCCGTCGTGCACGGCTCCTGTACCGCCGGGGGCGCGTACGTGCCTGCCATGTCCGATGAGAACGTCATCGTCCGCGGACAGGGTAGGGTGTTCCTCGGCGGGCCCCCCCTGGTCAAGGCCGCCACGGGAGAGGACATCGATGCAGAGTCACTGGGAGGGGCCGAAGTCCACTGTCGCGAGTCGGGTGTCTGTGACCACTATGCCGAGAACGACACGCATGCGTTGGCCATCGCGCGCCGCATCGTCGCGCGCTTGCGTCCGCCACGCTCCACACACCCGCCGCAGTCCGCGCGCGACCCCCACTACGATCCGGGGGAGCTCTACGGGGTAGTACCCGCAAGCCTGCGCCGCCCTTACGATGTACGTGAGGTGATCGCAAGGTTGGTCGATGGCTCGGAGCTGGACGAGTTCAAACAGCTGTACGGCACGACGCTGGTCTGCGGCTTCGCGCATCTCGCCGGCTACCCGGTAGGTATCCTGGCCAACAACGGCATCCTCTTCTCCGAGAGTGCGCTCAAGGGGGCGCATTTCATCGAGCTCTGTGCCCGCGAGCGCATCCCGCTTCTTTTCCTGCAGAACATCACCGGCTTCATGGTCGGGCGCCGCGCCGAGGCCGGTGGGATTGCCAAGGACGGCGCCAAGCTCGTCACCGCGGTGGCCTGTGCCCAGGTTCCGAAGCTGACCGTCATCATCGGGGGCAGCTATGGCGCCGGCAACTACGCGATGTGCGGGCGTGCGTATTCGCCCCGGCTGCTCTTCCAGTGGCCCAACTCCCGCATCTCGGTCATGGGTGGGGAGCAGGCTGCGAGCGTGCTCGCCACCGTCAAGCGCGGACAGCTAGAGGCCTCGGGCGGCAACTGGCCGGCAGAGGAAGAGGAAGCGTTCAAGCAGCCCATCCGCGAGCAGTACGAGCGGCAGGGCCACCCTTACTACGCCTCGGCGAGGCTGTGGGATGACGGCGTGATCGACCCGCTCGAGACACGCCGGATCCTCGGGCTCTCTCTTGCCGCCGTGCGCAACGCGCCGGAGGAAGAGACGCGCTTCGGCCTATTCCGGATGTGACGGCGGCGCCATGACGACAACGAAAATGATCCGCAGCCTCCTCGTGGCCAACCGCGGCGAGATCGCCTGCCGCATCTTCCGCACCGCCCGCCGAATGGGCATCCGCACTATTGCCGTGTATTCCGACGCGGACGCTTCCGCGCGTCATGTGCGCGAGGCGGACGAGGCGGTGCGCATCGGCCCGCCGCCAGCGGCGGGGAGTTATCTGGATATCGAGGCCGTCATGCGCGCAGCCCGCGCGACGGGCGCACAAGCCATTCATCCGGGCTACGGATTTCTTTCGGAGAACGAGCGGTTCGCTCAGGCCTGCCTCGATGCGGGCATCGTCTTCGTGGGCCCCGGGCCCGCGGCCATTGCCGCCATGGGCTCGAAGAGCGTGGCGAAAGCGAGCGTGCGGGCGGCGGGGGTGCCGGTGTTGCCCGGGTATGACGGCGCACGGCAGGATCTCGAGTATCTCGAGGCGCGCGCGCTCGAGGCGGGCCTGCCGCTCATCGTGAAGCCGGCAGCCGGTGGCGGCGGCAAGGGCATGCGCGTCGTGGAGGTCAGGGAAGAGCTGCGCGATGCCCTGACTGCCGCGCGCCGCCTGGCGGAAAGCGCCTTCGGCGACGGAACCCTGCTCATCGAGCGCTATCTGCCCCAGCCGCGCCACATCGAGGTGCAGGTGTTCGCCGACGGCCATGGCCACTGCGTGCACCTCGGCGACCGTGATTGCTCCGTGCAGCGGCGGCATCAGAAGCTGATCGAAGAGGCACCCGCGCCCAACCTGCCGGCTGCGGTGCGCGAAGCACTGCATGCTGCCGCGATACTCATCGCGCGCAACATCGGCTATCAGAGCGCCGGCACCGTGGAGTTCCTCTTCGACGGCCGCGATTTCTACTTCCTCGAGATGAATACCCGCCTTCAGGTCGAGCACACGGTCACCGAGGCGGTCACGGGGCTCGATCTGGTGGAGTGGCAGCTGCGCGTGGCCGCCGGCGAGCCCCTGCCACTCGCGCAATCGCAGATTCGGCTGCAGGGGCATGCAATCGAGGCGCGCGTCTGCGCCGAGGATCCGTGGCACGAGTTCCTGCCGAGTGCCGGCACACTCCATCGTGCCGACTGGCCACAGGGAGAGTCGGTACGGATCGATGCAGGGTTCGCGAGCGGGGACTCGGTGCCATCCGTGTACGATTCGCTGCTCGCCAAGGTCATCGCCTGGGCGCCGGCACGCGAGCAGGCGGCGCTGCGCCTGGCGGAGGCGCTCGATCACACCGATCTTGCGGGCATTCGCACCAACGAGCGCTGGCTCGGGCGGATTCTCCGCTCCAGCGTCTTCCTCGATGTCCAACACAGCGTGGCGCTCCTCGATCACAGCGCTGCGCAGTTCTCGGCGCCCGTCGCGGCCACCCCGCCTGCGCTCGCGTTGGCTGCGCTCGCGGCGTGCCGTGCGCCGGGTGCAACGGGGCGGCTCGAGTCGAGCCGTGTGCCGGGCCCGTGGGAAATCAACGATGGCTTCCAACCCAATCTGCCCGCGCGCATCGAGCTGACGCTGGCCTCGGGCGGCCGCCCGCACAGGCTGCAGCTCACACTCGAGGGCGGGCAACCGCGCAGCGTGCTGCTCTTCGCCGCGGCCGACGATTCGCCGCAGCCGCAAAGCGCTGCGCGATTCGAGCTCGCTGGCGCCGCCACCACACAGGACACGGTCTGCGCCGTCCTCGGCGATGAGCGCCACAGCGCCCGCTGGTTCCGCCGCGGCGCGCATCTCCATGTCTGGATGCGTGACACGCATCACGAATTCATCATCGCGGACCCGCGCACCGAGGAGTTCACCGCGAGCGCCACGAGTGGCGGGCTCACGACGCCGCTTCCGGGCGTGGTATCGGCAGTCAACGTGCAGGAAGGTCAGGCCGTCGCCGCAGGCGAAGTGCTGATGGTGATCGAGGCAATGAAGATGGAGCACAGCATCACCGCTCCCTACGAGGGCACGGTCCGTGCGGTCCACTTCGCACGCGGCGACCGCGTGCCGGAAGGCAGTGAGCTGCTCGAGCTGTCGCGGGCCGGCGACAACAAAAGTTAGGTTCCATTCAGGTAGGCGTCATTACCATTGCCGAGCTCGCACGAGAGGAGGGGCAATGATGATGAACAAGTCTTTGTGGATGGGTGCGACGGCGGGCGTGGCGCTCGCCGTGGGGGCAGGTGCCGTGGCCGGCCTCAAGATCATGAACAGGGCTCCGCAATACGCGGATGTGGTGCAGGTCACTCCACTGACGCGCACCATTCGCACGCCGAAGCAGAGCTGTCACGATGAATCCGTGGTGCACCAGCGCGCCTCGCGCGACTCGCACCAGATCTTCGGAACGGTCACCGGAGCGGTGGTCGGCGGCCTGCTCGGTCACTACGTCGGCGGCGGCACGGGACGTGACATCGCGACGGCCGCGGGGGCGGCAGCCGGCGGCTATGCCGGCAATCGCATCGAGAACAAGATCCAGCGCGGCAATACCTACACGACCTCCGAGCAGAAATGCGCGACGGTCTACGTCCGCTCCGTCAGGCAGGAGGGGTACGAAGTCCGCTATCGGGTGGGCGACAAGGAGGGCACGGTGCGCATGGATCATGATCCGGGGCAGCGCATCCCGCTCGACCATGGGCAGTTAGTTCTCGGGGACGGCTCGCAGACGAGCTGACACCGTCGAGACATAACGCGAGTCGCGATCGTAGAAGCGCCACGGACGGCGCGCCCACTCGCCGGCGTAATCCACGCCGATGCGCGGACTGCGGGCGATGCGCGGCGGCCGGCGCCCGTAGCCCGGCGGCTTCTCCAGCCAGAGAGGACGAGCGCAGAGGTCGGCGCCGTTCAGCGCCCTGTCGATGTGCATCGCCCGGCAGAGCAGGCCGGGTCCCCAGGTCTTGTCTGCGATCCCGGTCACAGGCTCGAGTGCGCGCAGCAGCACGGCATGCGGCACTCCTTCCGCCTCCGTCACGAGGTTGAGGCAGTGCCAGAACCCGTAGATGAAATACACGTAGGCATGACCGGGTGGCCCGAACATGACCTCGGTCCGGCGGGTACGGCCCCGTGAGGAGTGCGCCGCGAGATCTTCCGGCCCCTGATACGCCTCGGTCTCGACGATCCGCCCGATGCGCAGCGTACCCTCGTCCTCACGCACGAGGTGCATGCCGATCAGCTCCCGGGCAACCGTCAGTGTGTCCCTGGCGTAGAAAGCGCGAGTTACTTTTCGTGACGGAGGCATGCCGCGCGCATGTTACAATGGTGAGAGCGCCCAGCCGGGCCAAGAGGTTTGCGGGAATCGGACTGATGCGAAGGCTGATGCACAGAAACTGGGGCTCGAGCTGGGCGGTAGCCGGCAGATGGCTGGCGGTCGGTTTCGCAGGTGCTCTGCTCGCGACGGCGAGCGAGGCCGCGGTGTTCACCCTGCCTCCCAACGGCGGCTCGCTCGTTGGACAGGATCAGCAGATCCAGACCCAGTCGGCCGACACGCTGCTCGACCTCGCGCGCAAGTACAGCGTCGGCTACTGGGAGATCCAGGAGGCCAACCCGAAAGTCGACATGTGGTTGCCGGGGCAGGGCACCAACCTCACCATTCCCGGCCGCTTCATCGTGCCGCCGGTGGATCACAAGGGCATCGTCGTCAACCTGCCGCAGCACCGGCTCTTCTACTTCCCGAAGCCGCGGCGCCACGACCAGCCGATTGTGATCACCTATCCGGTCAGTCCGGGCGAGGGCGATTGGCCGACTCCCGTCGGAGTCACCCGCATCATCCGCAAGGTGCCGCATCCCGTCTGGATCCCGACCGCGCACATCCTCAAGGCGCACCGGGATGCCGGCGATCCCATCCCGAAGATCTGGCCGGCAGGACCCGACAACCCGATGGGAGAGTGGGCGCTGCAGACGACGCTGAGCCGTGGAGAGATCTACATCCACGGGACCAACAACCCGATGGCGATCGGCATGTCCGTGACTCACGGCTGCGTGCGCCTGTACCCGGAGGACATCGCGGCCCTCTACCCGATCGTGAAGGTGGGCACCCCGGTGGTCATCGTCAACGAGCCCGTGCTGGCGAGCCTGCAGGATGGGGAGCTCTATCTCGAGGTCCATCCACCCACCACCAGCAATCACGTCCCGGCGCCGCCGGACTTCGACAGGATCTCGCAGATCATCGATGCGGCGATCGGCAGGAACCTCGTTGCCATCGATTGGGACAAGGTGCGGCAGGTGGCCATGCAGGCGAACGGCATCCCGCAGCTCATCGGCATCCAGGCCGATCAGAGCGCTCCGGGAGCCCCCGGGACGCAGACCGCCACTCAGGAGACGACGCTCAGCGCGGCGCCGCACCACTCAAAGAGCGCAGCTGCCGGAGCAACCTGACGATCGCCCGCGCGCGCGAGAGGAGCGCCACACCGGCGCTCACCTTGCCGACCCAACCGACCAATCGGCGCTCGCGCATCATGACTAGCAGCGTCGCGAGCGATACCAGCCATTTCAACGGGTGGCTCGCGGCCGAGGTCGGCGCCCGCCGGGTCCAGTTGGAGAGCTGCGCCGCCGGGCTGAGCTCCGCCATCCGATAGGCAATTTCCAGCCGTTGCTGTTCGCAGCGGGCGATGAGGTTGAGCCGCCGCGCCTCGAGCTCGTGCAGCCGCCTCATGACCCTTCCCTCTCGGTGCCCGCCATGCGGCGGTGGTCGTGTTCGAATTGCGCAAGCGTCCCGGCGAGGAGCGGCGGACGTCCCCGAAAGATGCGCGCGCCGATCATGCCGCAGATGACGGCCAGCACGAGGAGCACGACCATGCTGCCCACGAGTCCTGCCATGCGGTGTGTTTCCCACAGAGCGATGATCACTGCCGTCAGCGCGAACACGATCGCGAGCAACGCACAGGCAACGGCCGCAAAGCCCCAAAGTAGGAGCTGCGCGACGTAGACGAGATAGATCTCCGCTTCCACCGCGGCAAGATCCAGGCGCGTCTTGACCGAATCCAGGATGGCGGCGAGAAGCCCGCGCACGAGCCCGGGCGCGCGTGGAATGGCAGGCTCCTCGAAAGCCTCCCCGGAAGCCGGGGCCACATGGTCAGTCATTTTAGCGGCGGCCCATGAGCAGGCCGGCGAGCAACGCTATGCCCCCGACGATTGCGACCGCGGTCCAGGGATTGTCATGGACGTAGCCGTCGAGCATTTGCGCGCGTCCCTTGAGGTCGCGCTCGATGTCGCCGAGCTGGCTGCGAAGCGCATGCAGCGATTGCTCGGCACGCCGGCGCGCTTCGTCGGTCAGCTCCTCGGCATTCTCCGTGCTCGCCCGCAGCAACTCCTCGGCGTCACGCACCAGGGTCTTGATGTCTTCGGCCAGCTTTCCGGCATCGAATGTTGGGCTCATGGGAGCGTCCTCAGATGGGGTCTCGAGTCAGTTTAGCCACCGTCACCGCCGCGCGCACCAGGAGCAGCTCCTCATCTACCGGAATCACCCGGACAACTGCGCGGCTCCCCGCCGTGCTGATCAGGGCCTCGCTGCCCCTCGCGGCCTCGTTGGCGTCACGCTCGAGCTCGATTCCCGCCCACTCGAAGCCGGCCAGGATTCTCGCCCGTACCTGCGGCACGTGCTCGCCTACGCCACCGCCAAAGACGATGCCGTCGCAGCCGCCGAGCACAGCAAGATAAGCGCCGAGGTACTTGCGTGCGCGATAGCAGTAGAGCTCGATGGCGAAGCGCGCCCGCGCGGAGCCCTCATCGAGGAGCGCCTGCGGATCATCGAGGGTCCCCGCGAGGCCCCCGAGGCCGGACTCCTCGTTCAGCATCTCGATGACCCGCTCGCCGCTGACGCCAAGCCGCCGCTCCAGATACGGCACCACGGCCGCATCGACATCGCCCGAGCGGGTGGCCATGACCAGGCCCTCGAGCGGCGAAAATCCCATTGAGGTATCGAGGGGCCGGCCCCGATCGAGAGCCGCGATCGAGCAGCCACCGCCAAGCTGCAGAGTCATGAGCCGGCCGCCATTGAGCCGCGCCGGCTCGAGGTCGCACCAACGGCGCCACATCGCCTCGTGGGCGAGACCGTGAAAACCGTACCGCCTGATGCCAAGCTCGAGCCCAAGACGGGGCGGTAGCGCGTACTCCGCGGCTACACGAGGCATGGCGCAGAAATACGAAGTATCGAATGCGGCAATCTGCGGCACATCGGCGCCACAGATTTCCCGGGCGGCATCGATCCAGCGAAGCGCCACGGGGTTGTGGAGCGGTGCCAGCTCGGAAAGCTCCCCGATCGCGCGCCGCGCCGCATCGTCGATGAGCGTCGGGGCGGCAAAGCGAGTACCCCCGTGCACCACCCGGTGCGCCACCGCGGCGGGACGGTCCATGTGCGAGAGAAAGTCGCGCAGGCTAGCCGCGGGGTCGAGCCCCCTGCCGGTCA
Organism: Steroidobacteraceae bacterium; assembly: GCA_035652555.1. Lineage (GTDB taxonomy): Bacteria > Pseudomonadota > Gammaproteobacteria > Steroidobacterales > Steroidobacteraceae > 13-2-20CM-66-19. Next base: position 57,311 of record DASRDO010000097.1, read on the forward strand.
AGTGCTGTGCCTGAAGGTGCTTCGGCGCCGGCAGGCCCTCGCCCGGCCGCGCCTCGAGGCGGAAGGCAGTCAGCTTGACCGAAGTGCTGCCGGTGTTGACGGTCAACACGATCATGGGGGGCTCATCCTCTCATTCAGCGGTTATATTACGCACTAGCATTGCTCCTGCATTTGCCGGGAGGCTCCGATGGACACAGAAGCGGTACGGGCACGCCTGCTCAAGCGCCGGGAGGAGCTGCAGACGCGGGCGAGCAGAGCGAGTGCGGACTTGAGACACGAGTCGGACCCCTTGAGCGCGGATTTCGCCGAGCAGGTCACTCAGCGGGAGTCCGACGACGTCCTCGGCGCCATCTCCGAGTCGGCGCAGCACGAGTTGCGCCTGGTGAAAGCCGCCCTGCGGCGCCTCGAGGAGGGGCGCTACACGACCTGCGCGGCATGCGGTGAGCCTATCGAGGAAGAACGGCTGCACGCCGTGCCGTACACGGACCGCTGCCGCACGTGTGCGGAGGCCATGCGTCCCCCGCGCGGCTCTCCACCGCCGCGCAAAGGCTGAGGCTCCGTGCGGCCTTCCGGCGTCATCACTATCACGACGGATTTCGGGCACCAGGGCCCGTTCGTCGGTGTCATGAAGGGCCGGATCCTCGGTCGCCTGCCGACGGCGCGCATCATCGACCTCACGCACGAGATCGTGGTCCATTGGCCCGCCGAGGCGGGATTCTGGCTGGCCCGCGCCTTCGAGTACTTCCCACCCGGTACCGTGCACGTAGCGGTCGTTGATCCCGGCGTGGGGACCTCTCGCGA
>DASRDO010000098.1:0-85868 GCA_035652555.1 Steroidobacteraceae bacterium
GCCTTGCGCGTATCTGAACTTCCTGTTCGAAAATCTCCCCGCCGCTGAGACCGTCGAGGACCTCGAAGCGCTGCTGCCCTGGAACGCTCGCAGCTCGCTGCCGACCACCCGCCGCGCAGCCTGAGGCGAGCCGGTCCGCCATCCCAGCGGCCCCTACGCCGGTGCGCTGTCGCGCGCAAGAACGGGGATGCCGGAGGGCTTACAGAGTGACAGGCAGCTCCGAAGACCGTTGCGCAGGTGTTCCCCTGATGGTACGTCGCAGGACAGGGGGAGATCAGGCTAGGGTCGGAATCGAACCGGCGTAGACGGCTTTGCAGGCCGTCCGCACGCCTTGTTAATCAATGAATTGCGCTGTTCCCCACCCACATAAACCACCGAGTACCGGTATAAACGCCTCACACCCGCAATGAGAATTATGCCGGAATTATTGGACATGTACGCGCTCGCCTACGTGAGCTAGCCAGGTTCCGGCCGGGTCGGTTGAGACATCCGGGTCCTGCGAGCCGCGAGGCCGCTGCGTCACCTTTCGGATCCGGTCCGGGTCGCCCGCGACGACGGCCCTCACCACCTCGCGCTCGATGCCAACAAATGTCGGGCGCAGGTCTAAATCACGAATGATTTGCACTGTACTTGGGGCAAGATCTGCTTGAGGAACCGGCCCCGCCCGTGTCACCAGCGCTCCGATCAGCCCCTCGTTATTGAATTCGGCACTCTCTACGGCCCCTGCGATGCGCCGAGGCGTGATCTTATCGAGCTCGGTCAGCGCCACCTCGATGCGTGAACGCTTGCCTGAGATGTTGTCCCGCGCCCGGAGTCGCCGTCCCGACAGGAGCGACCGAATGGAATCAGCGAGCGGTGCGAACCCGAGCGGTTCGAGCAGACTGGCGACATGCAGGCGTGCGAGTCCAATGGCAGCTTCATCGAGACGCTCGGGAGCATCTGGATCGCCTGGATCTACAGGGTCGCGCACGGCGATGATCGGGATTTTAGCTCCGCCGCTGGCCGACGCCCACCGCGTCACGATGGCGATACGCTTTACAGGAAGGCGTTTGCCGGCGGCGAGGACATCAACGCGCTGCGCTTGCTTCCAGGCCCCCTTCAGTCGCTTGCGAGGACCTCCAGGGTCGTGAGAGCCCTTCGCCTCGGCGATAGTCAGATTTGCCAATCCACTTGCACACGCGACCCAGTCGGGTAAGTCTCCAGGCGAACGCTTCTTTCGAGCGATCTCGAGCTCATTTCCGTCGAGCATGACCTTCCTGGAGCCCAGGTGCCCGAAAAAACAGAGGCCCATGTACCGCGTCAAGTACGCGCGCGCGACAAACCGACCGAATAGACCAGAGGCCGCTACCTTCACTTCTCTCGCGAGCCCGAGGGGTTGCTTGAATACGAAACGGGGCACGCCCTCTTGCAGAAGTGACTCCAGAATCGACCAAGAACCCAAACTTGCTCCGGCGCTCTGCAGCATCTCCAGATACCCAGCAGCCTCGATCTGTTGCACGGTCAGTTCGATCTCGCTTCCCTTCGAGGGCGACTCGTGCGCTGGCTCGAACTGGTGAACGAACGTCTTAGTGGTCATCCAATGTCCCCAATTCCCCCGTGACGCCTATCCGAGGCGTGAGTGGCGACCGTCCGGCATCTGGATCACGTAGCAGAGTCGAACCTTTGCGCGTCCCTGTTCCTCGTCCGGTACAGACATGACTTGGATCGGCCAAGCGAGGTCCTGCATCACGTTTGCGTTACACAAGTGTGCCATGAACGCTTCGGCGATCACAGTGAGGTTGTGGATAGTCTCAGACATGAATGGCACGACCTGAATACGTTCTGGTTTGCCCTCGCCTCGCTGAACCTCCAGGACTGGTACGCCAATGCTCCCGTCGGGGAGCATATGGAAGTCAACGATGCGCGCACTTCGAGACCGATCTTCATGTTCTATGACGTTCCGCAGCTCTCGCCAATCCAGAAGCGCGGGCGCCATGTCGTTGATGAACGCCGCAAACGGATGCTGAGCGCCAAATTTGTCGACCGTCAGCGCACGAAGACGATCAATCCACTTCTTCGGTAGGTCTGGATAGAACAATCGGCTTACGCCTTTGAGCGCATCGACGGCATGACCAAGTTTCTGGGCGAACGCATGAAACTGTGCTTCGAGGTTGGCGACGGTAGGCAGCCGCAGCGATCTGCCGCTGTGTTGTTCTGCGCGGAACGCATTGGCTGCATCGGTCTGCGCAGCCTCAAGCTCCTTTTGAAGTGCGTCCATCGCCGCGACCCGCTTTGTAAGTTCCCAACTGAGTTTTATCGCACGCCGCTCATTGAAGTCCTGTCCGAGCCGGTCCCTCCTAAAGAGAACATGGCCTGTCAGCAAAAGCCGAGAAACGATTGGATCACTTGCGCCTATGCCGAGGACGCGCTGCTGGCTGTCCGGTATTGAAGCAGTTGCGCGCTCTGGATCGATTTGATCCGCGAGTGTTATCGCGTAGATAGCACGTTCCTTGACTATGAAGAGTTGCTCGTCCACTGGGAATAACGTAGCAATCTCACCGTCTTCGCTCGTTCCAATGGTCATTGAGATCGCGGCCTCTCGCCGACGATCTAGGGGTGTCTTCGGACGTTGGGACACGGCTGGAAATCGTCCTCGTGATCTACTGATGGTTCGCTTGCAATCTGAAGTTGCACTTCTCTATCGGCTTTGAGCCATAAGCGGGCACGTTGACAAGCGCGAGAGCTAAGGCCCCTCCCTTTTTCGCGCCGGGTGGTTTCATACGAGAGTCATTATCTCGCATCGCAGGGCCGCTGCCTGCGCCTGCATCCCGGTTGGCCGCGCGGCAATCGCGCAGGGTGCGGAGCGATGGTCGGGGATCCGTCGGACCTGATTACCGCGCCTCCTAGCATCGCGGACCAGGGGAAGATTACGGGCGATCACCGGTGTGTGCCACAAATCCGGCCGGGCGACAGTGCGTCCGCATGGCGCTCCTTTGCTGTACCGGGAACCATAATTGCGGTTCCCAAATGGGGAACTTCATGGTAGCATTCGACCCGTTGATCGAGCAGGAATCAGTTTATGCGCATAGTCGGGCGACAGAGGCTCGACTTGTTCTGCGGGAAACACTCGGACGCCAGAAAGTGGATCGCCACGTGGATCAGCGAGGTCGAGGGCGCCGCTTGGACAAACCCGCAGGCGATCAAGAATCGCTATGTATCCGCGAGCTTGCTTCCAGGAAATGTAGTGATTTTCAATGTTAAGGGGAACGAATATCGATTGGAGGTAGTCGTCGCATATCGCACCAGTATCGTGACCGTTGTATGGATCGGGACCCACGCGGAATACGACCAGCGAAACCCCAGGCGCTGACGAGCTAGTCATGGAACTTCGAATCATCAAGACCGAAGAGCAGTATCGCCGCTACTTGGCGGAAGTCGAGGCGCTAGCGGCGCATGATCCCGACCCCGACTCTTCCGACGGCGCACGACTCGAGTTGCTTGCCAAGCTCGTTGAGGACTACGAGAAGTCGCAATTTCCCTTCAAAAGGCCAGATCCCGTAGATGCGATTCTGTTTCGAATGGAACAGCAGGGGCTGCGGCAAAAGGATATCGCGGACATCCTTGGTGGAAAGAATCGCGCGTCGGAGATCCTCGCCCGCAAGCGTCCGCTGACGCTTTCCATGATTCGAGCGCTGTACGAGAACCTTGATATCCCACCCGCATTACTTATTGCTCCCCCTGCCCCTCCAAGCGATGACTCCGACGAGTTTGACGTTGGCGAGGGGGCTGCAGACCTGTTGGTGACGCGACGCTGGGTACCATCCACTGAAGACGCGAAGGCATGGTTACAGCGGCTTCTCGCGCCTATTGGAAGTCCAGCCTACCTCAAGCATACACTTACGGTCGGCGTCTCCAAGAGAACCAATCGGACCAATCTCTGGCTGTGGCTAGCTCGCGTGAGGGAAATTGCAGACTCGAGAACACACCTGCATGGGCGTTACCGCAAGGGAAACCTCAATGAGGAGAGTATGAGGTACCTTGTGCGCCTCAGCTGGATGGAGCGGGGACCTCAATTGGCAAAGGAGTTCCTAGAGGAGAAAGGCATAGCCCTAGTGATCGAGCCTCATCTTCCCAATACGTGGCTGGACGGGGCAGCCATGCTAGGACGTCACGGCTTACCGATTATCGGGATGACGCTCCGGGAAGATCGTCTCGATAATTTCTGGTTCACATTGGTGCATGAATGCATACACGTCTCGAAACACCTTGACACGTCAGGTTTTCGCGCCATTGCCGACGAACATATTGAGAAGCCGGATACGGACACTGTTGAAATTGAGAAGGAAGCTAATAGTCTCGCGGCGGAGATACTGTTGCCCCGAGGAGTTTGGCGACGGAGCGCGGCCTATTTGAACCCCTCAACTGAATCAATTCAGCAACTCGCAGAGAAGTTACAAGTACATCCGGCAATAGTTGCTGGCCGACTCCGATTTGAGCGAAAAAACTACGCGCTGTTTACAAAGCTTGTTGGCCTTCATCAGGCCCGGATCTGTTTCCCTGAGATCCGATGGAGCTAATCCGTGAAAGACGCGATCTATTTTCCCATTCTGCGGGCGCGGCGCGGCGAAATTAACGCCGTGGCCGCGCTTCGGCCTGCTACGAAAGTCGCGGTTCGTCCGATGTTTGACGTACCGACGACCGACGAGGACGGATCCCCAATGCTCGCCATGTCGACGGTCGCATCGAGCTTGGCACGCACGTGGGGTACAGCACTGCCTCTATATATCGATATGTCTCGTCATGATCCTGATGCGGTCGTCGAGAACGCTTCTGCTGTAGCACACCTCTTTGACTGTGCTCGACAAGCCGGTCTGGTCGCGATCCCCGTCTCCGCGCCGGTACGGGATCGCCAAGGGAATACCGGAGCATACTTCGACGGAGTCGCAAAGACCGCCCGCAAAGATCAGCGGGGCGTCGCGCTGCGAGTCGACTTCGAGTACTTTTCTGATGTCGACTCGCTAGAGACCTTGCTCAGCGAGTCGATGCGGGCCGTTGATGCGGTTGATGAATTAACCGACGTGTTCCTGGACTGTGGGCCGCTGGAAAAATTGCCAACGAATGATTCAACCACCAGGTCTTTGATGATGACCTACTCGCTGGCACTACTTGCTCTCGAGGGTCGTCGCTTTCGAAACGTCATCCTGTGCGCGTCCAATATTCCAAGTAAGGTCGATCGTATGCGGAACGGCACCCCTCACCGAGTAGCGAATAGGGAATTCGCAGTTTGGGGTCAGATCGTCGGCCACAAGAACAATAGGCCGGTTAAGTTCTCAGATTATGGCGCGAGACACGCCCATCAAAAGGATGGCGGCGGCGGCTCTCGCCCTCCAGCACGCATTCATCTTGTAACATCTAACGAGCATCATCTCTATCTCGATGATGCGCAACGCTATCGACAGCTGTGCGATTCCGCGATGCGCAGCGAGGAATTCTCTCGCCAATCGTGGGGAACTCGTGCTGTACGAGAGTGTGCTCGCGGCAGTGGAGACTACGGTGGAGCAACGGAATGGGTCGAGCGCGATACGCACATGCACCTTGAAATGATGGCAACCCTGGTGGGTTCTCGGCTCGCCGAGATCGGTGCTCTTGCTTCCTTTGATTTCGCGAAACCCGAAAGCATCCCTCACGACCAAACCGATCTGCTCGCTTCCATTTGAATTCAGCGAATCGCCAACACAAAGCCCCGGGGTGATTCCCCGGGGCTGAAGAACGTTGCGACTCTATTGCGCCTGGTCGGCTCGGCGTTCCGCGACAGCGCGGCCTGCCGCCGACTCTCTCTCGGCCTGAGGTCGCATACGCCAGGCTTTCTTCGCAGGATCGGGAGTCACTGAGGCGACCTGAAGTTTGTAGATCATCATGATATCTGCGTCGTCTTCCGATCCGATAGGCCTCATGAAAATCGCCTCTTGATCGAAGGCGACGATGGTACCCTGCAAGCGCGTGCCGCTTCCAAGAAAGCAACTGACGGTGCGTCGGTCCGCAACCCGCGCTTTCAGAAAGAAATCCTCGTTTAGTTTCGGCTTCTGATTCATTCTATGCATCCTCGGTTCTTCTGCCCCACAGGAAGGGGCGACCAATACCTATAGCGACGAGCCATTCCTGGCGCTGTGAACGGAGGCTCGCTTTACGAGAGAGTGGTCGGCTCTGTGATGGTGTTCCCGTTCCCCGGGGGTCATCAGCGATTGCGGGAACGGGAACGCAGAATGGCGAGCGGAAGCAACAGTTCCGCGTCATTTCTTGCCGAGCCAGGCGCTCGACCCAGATCCGCGTTACTGCGTCGCGGACGATGATTTAAGGAGATCGCCAATTGTCCGCGCCGGGGTACCGTAAATGCGAATTTGCCGCATCGTGGGTAGGACGGCGATCAATTCCCGCGCGCTGGGGAACGGGGATGACACCGCCGAGTCCTGGTCTTGGGCAAGTCGTGGATGCGCGGCGACCCAAGCGGCTCGATGTCGCGGCCAGACGTCGGCGGCGTATCGATGCAGCTCGATCACTTGGTTGCGAACACCCGCAAACAGCGGTCGTACCCGTTGCGCGGCCAGCAGACCGCGCAAGCCCGAACAGACACCCCCGTCGAGCGGCGTTTCCCCGAGCTCCAGCGATTGGCAGCAGGCGTCGATCGATGCGCGAATCTCCGCCAGGACGGGGCCTCGAATGCGCCAAGTCCAACTGGACGTATCGGTCCAGATCCGCTTCACATGTCCGGTGCGGCGATCCGTCACAGTGTGGGGCGTTCGCTTCGTCGCATATAGGAGCACGTAGTCGTGCACTATGAGATGACTGTCGGCTGACATAGCATCGACCGCGACGTGCGCGTCAGCGGATGAGGGGTCAGCAAGCCCTCCCCCTCCATCATCGGAAAGCAGCCACCACTCGAACACCGGGGACCGGGTGGCCGGCGCGCCGTTTATGGGGGGGCACAGAATCATATGCATGGCCGCCCGCCCGCGGCGACGGTCATAGCTTCGTTCCCTGGTATTGCGGAGAATTGCCGGGTACCGGCTCGCCATCTTCTCTAAGAAGCGCGGCACCTTTCCGGCCGCAATCGCGCCACCACACGAGTATCGATGGCCCTCGCGACCGACAAGCCGCTGCAGCAGCTGCATTGCAGCCGTCCGATTTCGGGGCACCGCAAGATCGAGAGGCGATCGGATGGACATGGGGAATCTCCTTGGTAAGCAGGACCTCTCGTCTAGCGATCGCAGTAGTGAGATGTACGGTTGGCGGACGCGAGCTGGTGCGCCGATACTGGAGCCCATTCCGCAAACCCGAAACATCTGCTCCGCGCCGACAGTCGATTGCTACACGCGTCAGGTCCTATGGCGATGCATCGCATCGACGGGGTCTGGGCGCGCCAACGCCAGCGACTGACTTTGCGTCTCATCAAAAGCGAGGCGCGCCACGCCCCGCTCACACTCAATCAGCCTTCCGAGCCTCACGAGCTAGCCACTCGTGTGCGACAGCGCGTGCAGCGGTTGATAACCGCCCTACACGTGCCGGAAGGGGGGCCTGGAGTAATCGCCAGCCGAAAGCTGGACCAATCCCAGGCCCCTACTTCATGTGGCGCCGTAGCACTTCGGCGCCTGAGCCCGTGCGATCGGGAAATGGCCATCGCAATGGCGGAGCAGTCGCGGCGCTCGCGCACCGCGAACGTTCCTGTCTTCGATGGGGTCGTCAGACCTGTGACCACCGGATTCATCATCCGGTGCAAGCGCCCGTCTCGTTGAATGCGGAAACGAGAGAAGATGCCTCGTAACCCGCCGCCGGCGTGCTACCCATGGCCCTGGAAAGCCATGGATGCCCGACGGTAGCCTGCACGTAGTCTGGTCAAGCACCGCGATGGCGCCCAGCAAGGGGCTAGAAGCGTGCGAGGCCTGCCACGGCACTGACCTGAATCAGTGTTCGGAGGTGGGCACGGGAGTGGTGGACGAACGGGGTCGCACCCGGGAATGCACCGCCTCGCCAGGAGCAATAGCGTGGATCGGCCTGTAAAGGCCGCAGGAGATCAGACCAGTTTAGCAGCAGTAGTCTGTGGGATCTCTGGAAACGACGTAGAGACAACCTGTTCGAAGGGTAGCCGGCAGCTTAATGGGCTCTGGCCGGCGACAACAGGAGAAGCGCCTGGGAATAGGTCTGCGTCGTGAGGAGCTGTGTGACTGATCATTTCATCAACGATTCTAACCGATACAAAACAGGCCGCGGTCCGACTGCTGTGGCGGCAGCCGGAAACTAAGGCCTGTGAGACGTTCGCTGGCATTGACGGCCGGGCCCGCCGCGAGGCGGGGCCAGTCCCGGGATGCTACCTGAGCTTGCGAACGAGTCGCGGACGCAAGGACTTCTTGTGTCTGTTCGGATGGATGATTGACGTGTGAGAAGCAGCGGGGGTGGTTGGCGCCGCTTTCGCTGATGTACCTGAGCGCTGTGGCAGGCGCTCGACACGAACCTCGCCGCCCTACAATGCGCCCTCTTTGGCTGGCACCGAAGATGCGACGGGATGTGCGTAGGAGACAGGCGATCTGGTTTGGCGACCGGACACGTCTGTCAGCGAGCTCTTGCGTGAAGAGCGCGCTCTTCAAGACCGACTCTGAGGTGATACTCGGAATCGAGCTTGGTTGAATGCCGGCGAGTTCACACTCGCCGGCATTTTCCTCGGTCCGGGCACCAGGATCCCTCGAGTCCATGCGTTGCCGTCCACCCTGGACGCCAGTACGCACGCAAGCGCCGAATCTCTCGAGGGCTTTCCGTTGCGATGTGTATCCAATGGAGCTACACTCCACCGCCATGGGGGTCAAAGACGCTGGCGTTCGCATTCGGGTTGAGAAGGGACTCCGCAACCAGTTCCTCGAAACCTGCCGCCGCCAGGATAAGCCGGCAGCACAGGTTCTCCGCGAGTTCATGCGCGGATACGTGGCTGAGCATGAGAAGGAGCCGAGCCTAGCACCACGCAAGAGAACGCCCGCATGACACTCGCGGTCAGCGCGGGAAGGAAACGCAGTTGAACCCCGTTGAAATAGAAGAGGCCATTACGCAACTGGCAGATCAGCCCTTCGATCCCGCGAGTTTCCCGTATGCCTTCCTTGAAGCCTTCGGCAACAAGGATACAACGATCAAGAGATTGCGCGCCGGCGCATCGAACAAATCCGACCTCGGCGGCGTCCTCCAAACCAGCAATATCCACATCCTCGCCTGCGGCGCGGGGCAGGCCACGAAGTCGCTCAGGGCCCTGAAGGACAGCCCCGCGACTGCCAAAGGAAAAGCGAGGTTCGTCCTCGCCACCGATGGCATCGATTTCGAGGCGGAGGACTTGACGAGCGGCGAGACGATCGCCTGTGCCTACAAGGATTTCCCGGATCATTTCGGCTTCTTCCTACCGCTGGCGGGTATCAGCACCGTCCGGCAGATCACGGAAAACGCCTTCGACATTCGGGCGACCAGCCGCCTGAACCGACTGTACATCGAACTTTTGAAGGACAACCCCGATTGGGGCAGGGCCGAGCGCCGCCATGACATGAATCACTTCATGGCACGGCTCATCTTCTGCTTTTTTGCCGAAGACACGGACATCTTCATCGGCAAGGGCCTGTTCACCGAAACAATCGCGCAGATGGGCGCGAGAGACTCTTCCAACACCCATGAAGTGATCGGCACTCTCTTCCGCGCCATGAACACCAAGAACGAGGACCGCGCGCTCGCAGGGTTGCCACGCTGGGTCAGTTCGTTTCCCTACGTCAACGGCGGCCTATTTTCCGGCAATATGGACGTGCCTCGTTTCAGCAAGATCGCCCGCTCCTATCTGCTCCATATCGGCGGCCTCGACTGGACCAAGATCAACCCTGATATTTTCGGGTCGATGATCCAAGCGGTGGCAGAGGACGAAGAGCGCGGCGCACTCGGAATGCATTACACCAGCGTCCCGAATATCCTCAAAGTTCTTAACCCGCTCTTCCTCGACGACTTGCGCGCCAAGCTTGCCGAGGCCGGTGACAATCCCCGCACCCTGCTCAACCTGCGAAAACGCATAGCGAAGATCAGGACTTTTGACCCGGCTTGCGGAAGCGGAAATTTCCTTGTAATTGCGTACAAGGAAATGCGGGCGATAGAGGCGGAGATCAACAGGCGGCGCGCCGAGCCGGATCGTCGCTCGGAAATTCCGCTGACCAATTTTCGAGGCATCGAACTTCGAGACTTTCCGGCGGAGATTGCGCGCCTTGCCCTTGTCATCGCCGAATACCAATGCGACGTCCTCTATCGCGGGCAGAAACTCGCCCTCGCCGAATTCCTGCCGCTCCGCAACGAGAACTGGATTACATGCGGCAACGCCCTGCGGATCGACTGGCTGAGTGTCTGTCCGCCGACCGGAACGGGAGTGAAGCTTCAGGCTGACGATTTATTCGCCACGCCGCTCGACCAAACCGAAATCGACTTTGAGAACGAAGGTGGGGAAACATACCTTTGCGGGAATCCGCCGTACAAAGGTAATGCAAAGAAAACCAACGAGCAGAAGGACGAGCTCCAAAACGTATTTCAAGGACGCCTCGAAAAATGGGGGCTTTTGGACTATGTGTGCGCGTGGTTCTTCAAGGCGCATGAATACGCCAAGCACACCGACGCTCGCTTCGCGTTCGTAGCTACGAACAGCATTGCGCAAGGTCAACACATTTCGTTCTTCTGGAAGCCCCTCTTCGCTGACGGCCTAAAGATTGCCTTTGCCGTTCGGTCGTTCAAATGGAGCAATCTTGCCAAGAACGACGCTGGAGTGACCGTTGTAATCGTTGGGGCAACTCGCGGAGCTGCTTCGCCGGTCATTTTCGAGGGCGACGTTAAGATAAAGACCTCAAACATCAATGCGTATCTTTTGCCGCAAGATAACTTCTGGATAACACTTCAAAATAAGCCAGTCTCGGACCTCCAACCCATGGTAAAGGGTAATTACTATGGACTGTCAGAACACCTTCTTTTTGGACTCGCCGACAAACACCTATACTTTTCCGCAGGCGTGGACTCATCCATCATAAAGAGGTTCTACGGGTCCACAGAAGTTATCAATGCAAAGCCACGGTACTGCTTCTGGTTCGAGAACCCTCCAACAGAAGGTATTTTGAATTTCGGGGACATTCGGGCCCGTATACGGAGAGGTTCGGAGACACGCAGCAAATCCAAGGACGCCGTGGCCAACGGTATGTTGGCAAGACCGCACCAGTTTCGAGAGATGAACCGGGCTGAACGCCACCTTCTAGCCGTTCCTGTCGTCTCCTCCGAAAACAGAGACTACTTGCCAATAGACCTACTGAGTAGCGATAGCGTTGTCTCTAACAAGTGTTTCGCGCTGTATGACGCCCCCCTCTGGAATATGGCGCTCATTGCGTCACGACTTCATTGGGTCTGGATTGCTACCGTGTGCGTGCGTCTTGAAATGCGGTTTTCCTATTCCAACACGCTTGGTTGGAACACGTTTCCCGTACCACCATTGACCGAAAAGAACAAGGCCGACCTTACTCACTCCGCCGAGAACATTCTGCTCGCCCGCGAGCACCATTTTCCCGCGACTATCGCCGACCTATACGACCCTGACAACATGCCCGCCGATCTCCGAGCGGCGCATGACTATAACGACGAGGTGCTAGAACGCATCTACATCGGTCGCCGCTTCAAGAACGACACGGAGCGGCTGGAAAAGCTGTTCGATCTTTATACGAGGATGACCGCAACCGGGGGCCAAGGCAGAAAGAGGAAGACGGGGGCGGCATGAGCAGTCTCACGGATATCGAAAAGCGTTATCTTGAGAAGCTGCTTGGTATGGGAAGCGGCTATGTTCTTGATTATTCTGATGCCACATACGGCGAGTTCTTCAATCGCCACAGGATAGATATACACGGTCGGAAGTATCAGACCTACGGCACATCCAAGGCCAAGAAGATGCGCGCTTTCTGGGAGTCCGAACCGGATGGTGTGGTTGGTAAGGTGCTGTCCGAAATGCTCGATTCATACGAGGCCGACTGCGATCTCAACAGCAGGCAAACGGATTCTGCCCTCCTTGAAAAATCGCGGGCCATTGTTGCACGGCTATGTGGGAGGCGGCATTCTGAAAAGCGCGCGGAGACAGCTAGCGACTTCTTAAATCACGAATTCGCGATTCCGAATGTTCAGAAGTTACCGATAGAAGCGCAAGCCATTCCGATCATCGACAGCCGTCTCGCAGAGGCCCGAAGGGCATTGGGGGCTGGCGCGCATCTTTCCGTGATTTTTCTTTGCGGAAGCGTGCTTGAGGCTGTTCTGCTTGGCGCGGCCCAGAAGGAACCGGCAGGATTCAACCAGGCTTCGGCCAGTCCAAAGAACAGCGATGGAAGCGTGAAGCGCTTTCACGAATGGAGCCTCGCTCAACTCATAGATGTCTCTTGTGAGGTTGGCCTGTTGAAGCCAGACGTGAAGAAGTTCAGTCATGGACTGCGGGATTTCCGCAATTACATTCATCCATACGAGCAGATGGTGTCCGGTTTCACGCCGGACGAGCACACCGCCAAACTCTGCTTTCAGGTTCTCAAGGCCGCACTGGCAAGCGTTGCAGGGGAGAGAAGATGACGGTAGATGCGAAGTCGGTCCCCTCCATTTCCGTCACCTACGCTCGCAACGGCGCATCGACCAAGGCTAACGCACTAGGTATGAGGCCGATGCAGGAGCGTGCATATGAAAAGCGGGGCGAGCAGTACTTGCTCATCAAATCCCCGCCCGCCTCGGGCAAGAGCCGCGCCCTCATGTTCATCGCGCTCGACAAGCTGCAGAATCAGGGACTCAAGCAGGCCATCATCGTCGTGCCGGAGAAAGCCATTGGTGCGAGCTTCCACGATGAGCCGCTTTCCGAATACGGGTTCTGGGGGGACTGGCATGTCGAGCCGAAATGGAACCTCTGCAACGCTCCCGGCGGCGACAACGGCGGCAAGGTGAAGGCCCTCGGCGCGTTTCTTGATAGCGCCGACAGGGTGCTGGTCTGCACCCACGCAACCTTCCGCTTCGCCGTTGATCAATTCGGCGTCGAGAAGTTCGACGGCCGGCTGATTGCTGTGGACGAGTTCCATCACGTTTCCGCCAACCCCGACAACAAGCTCGGCGCTCACCTCGGGCAGTTCATCGCCCGCGACCGTGTGCATATAGTCGCCATGACCGGCTCTTACTTTCGGGGCGACGCGGAAGCCGTGCTCGCCCCGCAAGACGAGGCCAAGTTCGACGCTGTTACTTACACCTATTACGAACAGCTCAATGGCTATGAATTCCTGAAGCAACTCGACATCGGCTATTTTTTCTATTCTGGTTCCTACGTCGATGACATCCTCAAGGTGCTCGATCCTCGCGAGAAAACTATCATCCATATCCCCAACGTGAATTCGCGCGAGAGCACGAAGGACAAGATGCGGGAGGTGGAGCACGTCATCGAAGCCTTGGGTGAATGGCAGGGCGTGGACGAGAAGACCGGGTTCCAGCTTGTCAAGGTTCCGGGCGGCCGCGTCCTGCGCATTGCCGACCTCGTGGATGACGACGTTACCAGGCGCGACCGGGTATCGGCCGCGCTGAAAGACCCGGCGCAGAAGAACAACCGCGACTATGTGGACATCATCATTGCGCTCGGCATGGCAAAGGAAGGCTTCGATTGGATTTGGTGCGAACACGCGCTGACCGTTGGCTACCGTTCGAGCCTCACCGAAATCGTCCAGATCATTGGCCGCGCCACCCGCGACGCGCCGGGCAAGACACGGGCGCGCTTCACCAACCTGATCGCCGAGCCGGACGCCGCCGAGGAAGTCGTGACCGAGGCGGTGAACGACACGCTTAAGGCCATCGCTGCGAGCCTGCTGATGGAGCAGGTGCTTGCGCCGCGCTTCGAATTCCGGCCGAAACATATCGAGAACGGCCCCGCGCCGGGCTTCGACTACGGCCCCGGCGGCTACGACCCCACGAAGTGCAATATTGGCGTTCACGAGCAGACGGGGCATTACCAGATCGAGATCCGGGGCCTCGCGGAGCCCAAGAGCCCGGAAGCGACGCGCATCTGCCAGGAGGACCTGAACGAGGTGATCGCCGCCTTTGTGCAGGACAAGACCGCGCTTGAGCGCGGCTTGTTCGACGACGAGCTGGTGCCCGAAGAACTGACCCAGGTTCGCATGGGCAAGATTATCAAGGACAAGTACCCCGAGCTGGACGAGGAAGATCAGGAGGCCGTGCGCCAGCACGCCATCGCCGCTCTCAACATCACGCAACAGGCCAAGCAGCACACCCTCGGCGGCGACAGCGCCGAGCCTATAGCCAACACCGCCCTGATCGACGGCGTGCGCCGATTTGCGATGGACGTGCGCGACCTCGACATCGACCTCATCGACCGCATCAATCCGTTTGGCGATGCTTACGCCATCCTCGCCAAGACTATGAGCGAGGACAGCCTGAAACAAGTAGCGGCGGCCATTTCCGCCAAGCGCACCAGCCTGACGCCCGAAGAGGCGAAGGAGCTTGCCGTCCGCGCCGTCCGCTTCAAGAAGGAGCGCGGGCGCACCCCCTCGCTCGATGCGCAGGACGCATGGGAGCGCCGCATGGCGGAAGGGGCCTCTGCCTTCATGCGTTTCAAGAAAGAGGGTCGCTATGACAGACCCTAACCTCGACGAGCTCGCCGAAGAGCTTGCCGAATTCGACGTGCCGGAAAGGAACGGCGGACGCTCGCCGCGCGAGGAGCGCATCATCGCCGGCTTCGAGGAAATACAGCGGTTCGTCGATGAGCATGGCCGTGCCCCCAGGCACGGGGAAGACCAGGACATCTTTGAGCGGCTGTATGCCGTTCGTCTCGATCGCCTGCGGGCGCTTGAGGACTGCCGTTCCTTGCTGGCACCGCTGGATCGCCAAGGGTTGCTTTCTGGCACGCCCATCGCCGCCGCGGTTACGGAGGCCATCGACGAAGACGAACTCATGGCTGAACTGTCGGGGCCGGCGGGTGCCGGCGATCTCACCACTTTGCGCCATGTCCGCACGACTCTCGAAAAGCGTGCTGCCGAGGAAATCGCGCAACGTAAGCCAAGCGCAGAATTCGATACCTTCAAGCCGCTGTTCGAGCGCGTGAAGCGCGAACTGAAGGCCGGCGTCCGGCAGACGCACGCCGTCCATTCCCTCAACGAAATCAAGCTGGCGGAGATTCAGAAGGGCGAGTTCTTCATCGTCGAAGGCCAAATGGCTTATATCGCCGACATCGGCGAGGAAATCAGGACTCAGTACGAACGCAAGGACAGCCGCTTGCGCGTTATCTACGACAACGGGACAGAGAGCGATGTGTTGCAACGCTCGTTCCAGCGGGCACTACATCGCGATCCCGCCGCGCGTCTCGTGACCAACCCGTCCGCCGGACCTCTGTTCTCCGACGAAGCGTCGGAAGACGACCAGGAGAGCGGCACGATTTACGTTCTCAGAAGCAAGTCTGACCTTCCCATTGTGGCTGCCAACCATGACGTTTTGCACAAAATTGGCGTTACGGGCCGAAGCAAGGTCGCTATGCGCCTCGCCAACGCAAGGAACGAACCGACGTTCTTGCTGGCAGACGTGGAACTTGTCGCCACCTATGACCTCTACAACATCAACCGCGTCAAACTCGAGAATATAATCCACCGAGTATTTGATCCTGCGCGTCTCGACATTGAAATCAAGGACCGCTTTGGCAAACCAGTTGTCCCGCGGGAGTGGTTCCTCGTCCCGCTCTTTGTTGTGGACGAAGCGGTCGAGCGGATCAAGGACGGGACAATCACGGATTACATCTACGACCCAAAGGCCGCTCGGCTCGTCAAGGCGGGCAAGTCCGCGTCAAGGGGCCGCGGAGCATCCTGATATTCGAAAGGCACTGCGCTGTGACTTCCAATATGCCGCCGACCAGACAGACCTCGGAATTTATTGGATCTGTATACGCTGAGGTTACGAATGGCTCTCTGTCGGTCAAGGAGGCGATCGCCCGGCTCGACGACGCCAGGGAGCGTGAAGAGTTGCGCTTGACAATGACGCGGCAACGTTTCGGCGCCGATGCCAGTGAACGCGGCAGTATTCGGAACAAGGAAAGATGGCACGAGGCGAATATTCAGGCACTTGAGGACGCGAAGCTAGACCTGGAACGTGCAGCGAAAGAGCCGCACGCAATAGAGCGATAATCCGTGCCGAAGCGGCAGCGCTCCCCGTCCTGTGCCGACGACGTGAAGCGCCGAGGCGGATGACGTCGTTATGTTCAGTTTCGAACCAACAGAACGAGCGCTACGTTATAATGAAGAAGCTCCTCGCGATTGTTTGCGGCGTCCCAAAGCCGCGCTGGAGCAAAATGTGAGCATTCTGGAGTTTTTCGGCAGCCTGTTTGATAGTTCGAGTCCTTCCTCGGGCGACAGTTCATCGCTTAGCGATCATGCTTCGAGCGTCGGCTCGAGCGGGAGCGATTGGTCGCCGTCAGTCAACAATGCGTTTGGCACTGCGGCTGGGGAGTTTCAGTGCGCAAGTGAAGCGTCTTCTCTATACCCCGAGTTCTCTTGCACGCAATCCACGTGGGGCTCGATCGACTCGTAGCCCTGACCGCGGGATGATAATCCGCGTCGGCGGGTTCTAGGCACGTATTCTGGCTTGACATCAGGTGGGGGTCGGCGCTTGCAGGCCCCTGCCTCCCTTCGCGTGTATGCTCTCCAAGACTCGCGGATGCATTCGCTATATCTGTGGCGCCCTAGGTGAACCGATGAACCATCACTTCGACGCAAAGCACTCGCTGTTGCCAGATACGGATACGGGACAGCGAACCACCCATAGGACACAACTAACGAAATGCAAACACCGCAGGACAAGATCGAGAGATTTACGTCTCATATGATCAGGGCTCTCAGCTCACTTACGTGCAGTCAGCTCGAATTCATGAACGCTCAGGCACAGTCAACTCCACCGACCCCGGAACTCGATCAAGCGTGGGAGCTACTGTGGAAGAATCTCGGGAGCGTAGTCTCGCTCGCGAGCGTAATTCGAGCCTCACTCATTGACGAGCGTGTGCTGGAGGCGAACTTGCAAACGGATGCTGCGCTGTCGACTCCGCTAGTCTCGACCGAGAGCGCCGAGTTCCGTCCGCTTCTCGACGCAATCGACGAGTCGATGGGTTGCGCGGAGCACATGAGCCGGCGCACGGCAGACGCATTCGAGCAGTTGATCTACGCGGGACATGGCGATTCCGACTGCGCCGGCACCGTGACGATGGTGCGCCTTTACGGACAAGCGGCGAGGAGTCTGCTCGAGACCGTGAGAGCCGAACTCGAACCTTCGAGGGCGATCGCGAACTGACATGGAAAGCGGGTCAGCCTAGCCCAGGGGCGGAGTACCCCAATTCATCGAGGCCCGGTACGATCCCGGGCCTCATTTTTTCGCGAAGAAAAAAAGACGGGTAATAACGCGAGCAAAACTGCGCCCACAACAACAATGATCGCGGCGATCGTCATTCCAGTTGATTGGCTCACAGTTATATTATACGCGAATATGGCGATGCTTGCAGGGACGCCTGCTACTCCGCAGACGCGCCCGCAGGACATGCTCCAAGGCCTTCCGGGAGGTCTAGATGAGACCTCCGTCCTTCAGCGCCCTCTCGACGACGCGCACAAGCGGAATCCAGTCGTCGGTCCTCTCAATAGCCTGAGCGATCGTGTAACCGATTGCGGCAAGCCAATCGGCACGATTGAGAGCGAGCGCAACGGCGACCTTTTCCCCTGTGGATTGGACGACCCAGGCGTTGTAGCCGCCTCTCGCGGCGTCCTCGGCTTTACCTAAGAACTGCTGAAGCTGGCGATCCGAAGTACAAGTGTCCATAGTTTGACCCTTTCGTATGTGGAACTCGAGAACTGCTGTCGGCCGGGCGCGGTATGTGCCCGCCGACATCAGAGAGAAGCCACCAGCCTTTAAACGCGCCGCCGCAAAGTCGCGAGAAATGGATACGAGGTCGATCTGGAAACAGCCGTCATGGCCTTCCGTGAGGCCTCATAGGCGGTCCCTCGAGCTCGGGGGCTCCAGAGCGCCCGTGAAATTTGTCGCGGCTCCTGAAGCTCCGTGTGGCGCCTCACAAGCGGCTTCATCGAAGCCCGAGCTCCCCGCCAAACGTACGGTCACGCGGTCCGGCACGCGGGCCCCCTCCCGCACCCTCCCCGTTCCCACATTCTTGTCCCTACCAAGACCCTGACCGAGCACCCATCCCGGAATCAGATCTCGGAATTGTGGTAAGCCTTCTCCAGAAGAGTTTTATCTGGACGGTGGTGAAGCTCTGAGCCGAGGCAAAACACCCCCCAGCCCGCGCGGAGCGCAGGGGTCGTGGTTTGCCTCGTGCGATCTGGACGTACGGAGCCAGCCCGTCGCTTTCGGCACTGCAGTCACGCGAACACGCTGCAGCACAGCTCGACTCTGGACGGGTTCGCCCGCCCCCACCCTGCGCCTCGTGCTGTACCACCCAGCGCGCGTCCTCGGTGCCCGCTTGACGCCTCACCTCCGGGCCGCGGTGTATTGAGCCCTCTCTCCCGGATCAAGGGATATAGGGAGCTCGCGTTATTCACCTCGACGCGAACAGCACGCCTGTGTTTAAAGTGGCGGAGCTACAATTGGAATGGAAACCTCACCGCACGATCCGCTCGCCGTCGTCCTGTTGACATGCAGTCTGTCCTCGGCAGCCCTGCCGCCGCTTATTGACGCCGAGCAAGCGGCCAAGATGCTGGGCTGCTCCAAGGAGCACGTCGAAGCGCTGGCCGACCGCGGTGCACTGCCCGCGACGAAGTACGGGCGCGGCTGGATCTTCGTCACAGCCCAGCTGATCCATCACGTTGCTCAAGACTGCGCGAAGAACGTGGGCACCCGCGATGCAGCGCCAAGACCAGAGAGGCGAGTCAAAAGGACGCCGAAAGATAACGGGCCAGCGCAAAGCGCGCCAGAGACCGAGCCTGGCGGATCGCTTCCTCTCGAGCCACGCGGTCCCGCCAAGTCGCGCGGCCGCCCTCGACTGAGCGTTCCTGATCTCACGCCTCGGGCATAAGGGGCGAGCAGGCCCACGAGCCTGCCCGCCCGTCCTGCGCACTCACTACACCTCACCGTTCAGAACGGCGGCGGTGTCCGGGATTCCGCCGGTCGAATCAAGTCCGTTGGCCCGCGCGCCATGCATCCCGTTTGATGCAGCGGGGGACGGGGGTCCCGCGGACACGTTATCGAGCACGTCGGCGATCTCCGATCCCCGCAGGCTCAGATACCGCGCACGGGTCCGTGCGTCACGCATCCCGGCGGCTCGCGCCAGTTGTTCGGATGTGAATATCGGACTTCCAAGAACCCAACGACAGACCGCCTCGTGTCGGGTGTCATGAAACCGCAGATCCTCGGAGCCAGCGTCGTTGAACAACGTTGTCCACATCCTCGAGAGGGACGCAGTCGTCTCCTTGAGGGCTGCCTTAGCCAGGTTCCCATCCCAGAACGGGAACAGTCTGCCACCCTTGCGAGCCGCTTCGAGCGCAGGCCATTTACGAGTCAGCAGCGCGCGCGCTTCGCGATTCAAAGGCACATGCCTGCCATCGCCATTCTTTGTCCTCTCGAGAAAGATCGATTTCCGTTCGATGCTGATCTGATCGAGTGTCACGGTGTAAAGCTCCCGCAAGCGCATCGCTGTTTGCAGCGCCAACGAAAACATCAGAGCCATTCCCTCGATCTCGGCTCTTTCCTCCGGTATTTGCGCCTGCTCGAGGCGCTGCTCCAGGAACGTGACGATTCGCTGTTCCTCATCTGGATCGATGCGCCGATTGCGTTCGATGTCCTCGGGGGTGTCGAACCCCTGATCGGCGAGCAGCTCGCATGTGTGCTCGTCATAGCCCGAGTACCCGCGCGGGAGCTTGTCGAGCGGATTCGTGCTCAGATGGAGGGGGTGCGCATTCACGAACCAGTCGAGCACGCGAGAGAGAGCTCCCTTGCGCTTGCGGATCGTACCGGGAGCAAGCTGGCGGTCGACCTTCATGGCCTTGATCCAGGCCTCTGCCCAGAAGTAGTTGATCTCTGCCAGCGGACGAGCTCCGATATCCTCAACGATGGTGTCCAGGAGATCACGCGTGCTTTCCGGCACCGCTGAGGCGCTACGGTATGCGTGGATTACCGCGGCGACTGTACCGAAGACCTGTCCGTCGGAGCGCTGCAGCCACGGAGGTGACTCGCCGCGATCGAGAGCAGCCAGGGCGAGTTCCCCGGCACGTCGTGCGTCGGTCTCGCGATCGAAACTACGATAGACCGGCTTGGGGAGCTTGGGATGTGTCACCCGCAGCTCGAATGCTTTCCCGCCGCGGCGGGGACGAACAAATATCGGCATCTGCATCTCCTGTAGTGATCCGAGATGCAGGCGTGAAGCTAGGGAATGTTAAATTTCGCCACTCCCGTTGCAACGGAATGTGTGCCGAAATCCGGTGGTTTTAGCCACCCGGACGAGCCCGAACGAGACCGGATGACGCCGTTTTCGGCCAGCCCTCAACGGACTGTTTCCGGCTCGTTCGCGCGTTTTCTTCGGCAATTCCGCTTGCCCGAAGGTGGTTTATTGGAGGCTAGGGTCGGAATCGAACCGGCGTAGACGGCTTTGCAGGCCGCTGCATGACCACTCTGCCACCTAGCCACTAGACGAGAAGAAGCCCCGGGATGGCCACCGGGGCTTCGAAATGAGGCCCCGAATTCTGTCCTGAATCGGGGTCGCTGGCAATGATCCGGGGCGGTTTCGCCTGAGGCGGGCTCGGGGCAGCCCGGTCCCGGGTGCATTGAGGCTACCATCGGTGCATGAGTACTGCGAAGAGCCGCAAGCTGCGCGGCTGGCCGCTATGGCTGCTGTTGTGGATCGGAGCATCGGCGCATGCGGCCCAGGTGTCGAGCGTACATGTGACGCGCAAGGGCTCGCGCTTCCTGATCGACATGCATATCGCGATCGAGGAGCCGCCGGCGGCGGTGTTTCGGGCGCTGCAGGATTACGCGGCGATGGCCCGGTACAATCCTGATTTGCGTGCCGTGCGTGTCGAGAAGACGGCATCGTCTGATCGGGTACGCCTCTTCACTACCGTCCATACCTGTGTGCTGATCTTCTGCAAGACCATGCACCAGGAGCAGATCATGACAGCAGCAGCAGGCGCGGATGGCGGTGTGCTGCGTGCTGAGCTCGTCGCGGGGGATTTCCGCGGCGGCTATGGCACGTGGATCGTCAGACCTTGTGCTCGAGCCCAGGCAGTGAGCTGCATGGACATTCGGATCGAGTTGGTGCCGGCGTTTTGGGTGCCGCCGATCATCGGCCCGTGGGTGATACGCCGCAAGATGGAAGAGGAAGCTCGCCGCACGAGTCTCGGCCTCGAGCAGACGGCGCGGCGCCTCGTTCGCTGAACTGAGGCACACGCCGCCGGAGATCGTCACTCGAGCAGCCAGCGAAACGCCCGCCGGAGCTCGTCCACGCCAAAGCAGGCATTCAGGGGCTCGCAGCCGTCCTCACGAAGTCCATGTGCACCATCACCCGGCCTTTGGGTCCTCCGAGGACTTCCCAATCCTGAGTCATGTGCGTGGCGTCGATGAGATGCCACGTCGTCGAATGGAAGTGCCTGGGATGAGTGTCGAGATCGGTCGCACTGCGAAACTGCAGGTTCACCACTGACGGATCGGCGGACGGCTTTGCCGTGTATCGCGGCTGATTCCCGTAGTCGCAGAAGTGATCGACCCGGAGCTGCGAGCCGACCATGTAGAACACCGAGGACGTGATCTGCTTTCCGTCGACCCACTCTTCGTGAAGCATGTAGTTGCCATTGTCGAACGGCTGGAACGTATCCACGATCGTCTTCTTGTTCGGCAGCGGTGCTTCCCAGCGGCCCACGAGCTTCCGAATGGTCTGGAACATGGCCTCTCCTCCTCCCACAGCTTGCGTCGAGCGTGCTGTGGAGGCACCCATGTCCATCTGCATCGCGGCGTGGCCGTCTGCCGCGTCTGCCGCCTGCGCCTGATACCCCGTGAGGCCAGCCAGGCACCCCATCGCCGTGATTGCCAGAATTGAAGTTCTCATTGTCCCGTCTCCACATCGATGAAATTGACGCGGCAAGTGTGGAGGCCTGAGCCATCGGGCAGTAAGTGCCCGGGGTCATGGACGCCACCCATGACTGTAGTCATGGGACAGCCTTCCGGCGCTCCGCTAGACTCGGGAGCAATCTCCCAGGTGCATCGTGGATCAGCTCGCACTTCGCCATAGACTTCTCTGGTACGCCTGTCTCGTGATAGTGGCCGGGGCAGCGCTGCGCACCTTCTATGCAGCCCTTTTCGAGCCCACCCACCTCGCGGCCACGCCGCATTGGGCGATCAAATGGACGGTGACTTACGCCGCCTTCGTGATTGCCTATGGACTGATGCCGAGCGACGGCTCGACCACGATGACCGCCCGGCGGGCGTGGCTGCTCGCCATCCAGACGATATCCGGGCTGGCCCTGGTCTGGCTCTATCCCAACTTCGTGGTCGCCTTCCTCATGATCGTGGTCGTGTGGCAGCTCGCTCTGCTGCTCGACTTCCGCCATGCGTTGGCGATCACCGTCGCGCAGGTGATCGCCCTCGCCGCCATTCAATGCACCGGCGAGACGGGGGCGATGTCGCTCTTCGTCGCGAGCGTTTGCGGGGGACTGCAGCTCTTTGCGCTCTGCGCCGCGCAACTGGCCCGAAGCGAGATCACCGCTCGCGACGAGTTGACGCGGACCAACGCGGAGCTGCGGACCACTCAGTCGCTGCTTCACGAGAGCGCCCGGCTCGGTGAGCGGCTGCGGATCGCCCGCGATCTGCACGATGTGATGGGTCATACCCTCACCACACTCACCATCCATCTCGATGTCGCAGGCAAGCTCACGAGCGGCCTGGCCGCCGAGCACGTGGCGCATGCACGGACGGCTGCGGGCGAGCTCTTGGATCAGGTACGCGCGGTGGTGAGCCGGTTCAGAGTCGAGCCGCTCGATCTGCGCGCTGCCCTCGAGACACTGGCGGCAGGTGCACAGGGATTGCGCGTGCTCCTTCGCCTGCCGCCCGACCTCGCCATCTCGGATCCGGCCCGTGCGGAGACGATCGTGCGCTGCGTTCAGGAGGTCATTACCAACACCCTGCGCCATGCGCGTGCCCGCGAGCTCGTCATCGAGATGCGAAACGAAGCCCGCGGACTCGTCATCACGGCGCAGGACGACGGCCGCGGAGGACGCTTCGTTCCCGGTCACGGGTTGGCAGGGATGCGCGAGCGCTTCGAGGATCTCGGCGGCAGCCTTGCGATCAGCAGCGCGCAGGGGGCGGGCTTCACGGTGAAAGGCGTCCTCCCTCTAGCGGAAAGCCTCTCTTGATTCGGATATGCCTCGCTGACGATCAGGCGCTCGTACGCAGCGGCCTCAAAGCTCTATTGGGGCTGCTTGGGGGAATCGAGGTGGTCGCCGAGGCCGACGACGGCGAAGCAGCCGTTGCCGCAGCGCTGTCGTCTGACCCTGACGTCCTCCTGTTGGATGTGCGCATGCCGAAGCTGAGTGGCGTGCAGGTCATCGAGAGGCTCGCGCGTCAAAGCCGCCTGCCCCCGACTTTGCTGTTGACGACATTCGAAGACGATGCTGCCCTCATACATGGGGTCAAGGCAGGCGCCCGGGGATATCTGCTCAAGGGGGTCTCACCAGACACGCTCCATGAGGCCATCCGCATCGTTGCCGGCGGCGGTACGTATCTCTACGCACCGCTGGTATCGGACCTGGCGCGCGACGGTATCAGAGAGTCTCAGCGCAACGATGTCCCTCAGGTCCTGGAGCCGCTGACCGAGCGTGAGTTGGAAATCCTGCGCCTGATGGTGAGCGGCATCGGCAACCGCGAGATCGCTGCGGCGCTGGCGCTCAGCGAAGGAACGGTGAAGAACCACGTGTCGAGTGTCTTTTCGAAGCTGGCGGTCACCGACCGCACCAAGGCCGTCCTGCGGGCCATCGCCATGGGACTCGTTTAGCGCTCGCCGCGGGCAGCCCCGCCGGATTTTGTCCGCCGGCCGATTCCTGAGAAGATAGAGGCGCCGGGTATGCGGCCGCCCGCCGGGCCCCGAGCGAGTGAAGAAGAACTATGTCGGCCTATCGAGGGTGCGCAGAACCCCATGGAGCCTGAGCGCTGGCAACAGGTGAAAGCCGCACTCGGCGATGCCATGGCACTCACCGGGGAAGCGCGCACGGCCTATCTCGAGCGCCTGGGGCAACGCGACCCGGAGCTTCGCGCCGAGCTGGAGTCACTCCTGCAGGCCGATCAGGAGGCCGGCAGCGCCTTTCTCGAAGATCCCGCCGCGGCCGTGCTCGAGGCGCCCTCCCCCAGCCCCTATGTGGGCCGCCGACTCGGCCCGTATCGACTGGTCGAGGAGATCGGCGCCGGCGGCATGGGTGAGGTCTACCGCGCCGTTCGGGTGGATGAAGAGTATGAGCGCGCGGTGGCCATAAAGCTGGTGCGCGCGGGCGCGGATGCGCAATTCGTCGGCGCACGATTGCGTGCCGAGCGGCAGATCCTCGCCGCCTTCCAGCATCCCAACATCGCCCGTCTGTTCGACGGGGGTACGACTGAGGAAGGGATACCGTACCTCGTGATGGAATTGATCGAAGGCGAGCCGGTCACCGACTACTGCGATCGGCACCGGCTCGACCTCGAGAGGCGCCTGCAGCTCTTCCTGATCGTATGCTCCGCGGTGCAGTACGCGCATCAACATGCGGTGATTCACCGCGACTTGAAGCCGAGCAACATCCTGGTGACGGCCGACGGGACGCCCAAGCTGCTCGACTTCGGCATCGCCAAGACGCTCGAGCCCGGCGCCATCCCGGTGCGCAGCGACCTGACCACCAACGCCATGCGGCTCCTGACACCGGATTACGCGAGTCCGGAGCAGCTCAAGGGCGCACCCGTGACGGCGGCGAGCGATGTCTATTCCTTGGGCGTCATCCTCTACGAGCTCCTGACCGGACTCAAACCTCACGCCGGCCGCAGCCGCATCCTGCAGGATGCTCCCAAGGCCACTGAGCCGGCACCGACGCGGCCGAGCCTGGTGGTGCGCGGGCGGGAGGCGGCGAGTCTCGCGCGCCAGGATTCGCCGCAGCGGCTGAGCCACCGCCTGCGCGGCGATCTCGACAAGATCGTGCTGATGGGGCTTCGCCAGGAGCCCGAGCGGCGCTATGCGACCGTGGATCGGCTCGCGGAGGATATCCGCCGGCATCTCGGGCACTTGCCGGTCGCGGCGCGCAAGCCGACGCTGCGGTATCGAACCTCGATGTTCGTGAGGCGGCACAAGGTCGGCGTCGCGGCAACGGCACTGACGGCGCTGGCGCTGGTCTCAGGCATCGTCATGACCGCGCGGGCTACCTTCATCGCGCGCGCAGCGCTTGCTCGAGCTCAGGACGAGGCGAGCGCCTCGCAACGGGTGAGTGATTACCTGCTGTCGCTGTTCGAGGAAGCGAATCCCGACAAGAACGGCGGCCAGACGCTGGACGCGCGTGCGCTCGTTGCGCGGGCGCAGTCACAGATCGACCCCGAGCTCGCGAAACAGCCGGCGCTGCGTGCCCGGATGCTCTCTGCGGTCGGCGCGCTGCACTGTGAGATCGGGCAATTCGAGCCCTGTGTGCAGGACCTGGAACAGGCGCTGCGGATCGAGGAGACTGCCGGCCCGGCAGCCGATCCATTGGTGCGCTCGCAGACGGAATACCGGCTCGCGAGCGCCTACAACGATGCGGGACGTACGCGCGAAGCGCTGATGCTGTTGCGTAAGGCGTTGCCCGTGCTCAAGGCGCAACGCCCTGCCGATCCTCTGGCGCTGGCTTCGGTCTGGAACGAGATCGGCAGGGCCTATCTCGAGAGCGAGCCGCTTCTCGCCATCGCCGCTCTGAAGCGGGCTCGCGCGCTCGAGAGCGGCCCGCACGGGGAAGATACGGTCGCCTCCGCGAGGACCCTCGGCGCCCTGGCGATTGCCGATGCTCAGGCCATGCGGTGGAACGATGCGCTCACCCTTTCGCGCGCGCGCGTGGACCTCGTCAAGGACCACTTCAACAGTGCGGATGTGCGCTACTTCGATGCGCTCAATGACTACGCCGAGGTGGCCCAGGAGGCCGGCCGGTTCGATGATGCCACCCAGGCCTGGCGACAGGTCCTCGGCGGCTACGAACGGATCTTCGGCACCGCCAGCGGCAAATACATCGATACCGAGTTGAGTCTCGGCGACGTGCTCTTTCGCCGCAATCGCCTGCGCGAGTCGATATCCTGGTTCCAGCGGTCGGTCAGCGACTACCGTACGCAGCAGAGCCTGCACCGCGAAAAGTACGTCGGTGCGCTGTTTGCCATGAGCCAGGTGCTCTGAATGTATGGCGATTACCGCGGTGCGGCCTCCGCCGCCCGCGAGGCGTTCGATGCCTCCCAGCAGATGGACGGCCCGCAACCGCAGGCGGTCGCCGCCTACAAAATCCGGTTGGCGCACCCTTTGGCGTTCGTCGGTGAGACGGCGCGGGCGCTCGAGTTACTCTCCTCGCCCATGCCGGGTGACCCGCGCTCGGTCATGAGCAGCAGCTTCGAGGGTCTGCGGTTACTGTGGCTGGGCGATGCTTACCGGGAGTCGGGCGCATCGGCTCAGGCGGAGCAGGCTTACGACCGCGCCATCGCCTATCTCGGGGTGCACGGGTTGCCCCACAGCGCCGCCCTCGGCATGGCCTATGAGGGCAAGGCCCTGCTGCTCGCGCGCGAGCGGCGGTTCGCCGCAGCCGTGCCGGCCTATAGACTCGCCATTGCCGGCTATCTCAACAGCGGTACGCGCCTGACGGCCCGACGATCGCAGCGAGCAAGGTCGAGCTCGCCGACAGCCTCGCCTCTCTCGGGAAGCTTGCGGAAGCTCGGAGTCTGCTCGCGCAGTCCGGCGCCATCGTCGATGCCGGGCTGGCGCCGACACATCCTGCGAGTGTCACGCTGAGCCGGCTGCGCAAAACGCTACACCTTCCGGACCGCAGCGCTCGTACGGCCGGCGCACCGGTCACACCGCATCGCCCGCCAACAGAGCCTCGCGCCGACGCCAGAGCGCGCTGAAATCGCTGGCCCCGAGGAGACTGCCGACTTTGGCCGCGGCCGCGGCGCCATTGTCCAGCCTGGCGACTGCATCCCGCAGCGTAACGAGTGCGAGCAGCATCTCACCATCCAACATCACGAGCTTCTCGAGCGTGCCACGCTCCTCGCGCTGGCGCCGACGGATGCGAGCCAGCTGCGGCAGCGGCGCGGTGTGGACCGCTACCTCCATGCCCTGAAGATCACGCTGTGCCGCGAGCAGCGTCTGCGCCGTAGCAACCGAAGCGGGATGCAGAAAAGCATAGTCCCGGCCAGGCGGTGCGCGATGCTCGCGCCGGAATGCCGCCTCGAGCCGGCGCAGGTGCTCACGGCACTCCTGCAACAGGTGAGCGAGCTTCCCGCGGATGAGGAGATCGTCCGCCCGCAACTCGCCTTCGCAGCGATAGAAGTTATATCCGCAGCCATAGAAGAGGTTGGACAGCAACCACCTTGCCGGCCCTCTCCCGTTGATGGGATTGGTGATGACCTTGAGCTCCATACCCCCTCAGCCCCAAAACAGCGCCCCGCCCCCCGGCACGCGCCCGAGTCCTGCCCGTGCGCATCCCGATAGACCCCGATAGACGGTAAAGCGCAATCCGGGACGAAAACGGCTCACGGAACCTGGGTCATGCGACGGAATTGAGACCGAATGCGCGCGGGGGCGGGCCGCAATGCCGCTACCATGTGCTCTCAGGTCAGTGCCTCGTAGCGATGTCCCCAGCCCCACTGCCCCCTCCCGCCGAGCTCTTCCGGCTATGGCGTTCCGGAGACGATGCGGCGCTGCATCGCCTCCTGCCCCTCGTGTACGAGGAGCTGCGCCGCACGGCACGGCGCCATCTGCGCAACGAGCGGTCGGACCACACGCTGCAAACCACCGCCCTCATCCATGAGGCGTATCTGCGGCTGATGAATCAGGATGCAGCCGAGGTTCGCGACCGGTGCCACTTCGTCGCGCTGACCTCGCATCTGATGCGACAGATCCTGGTCGACCACGCCCGCGCGAGGCTCGCGCAGAAGCGCGACGGTGGTTGCCGGATCACTCTCGCAGAAGACCTCGCGGTCGCCGAGCCGGGCAGCGAGATCGATGTATTGGCTGTCGATGACGCCCTTGCGCGTCTCGCCACACTCGATCCGCAGCAGGCCCGGGTGGTGGAGCTGCGGTACTTCGGCGGCCTCTCCATCCGCGAGATTTCGGAAGCCCTCGGCATCTCGGAGGCGACGGTCAAGCGCGAGTGGGCCACGGCGCGAGCCTGGCTGCACCGCGAGATCGAATCGGGCTGAGCCGCCCGATTCGGTCCTGCTGGAGCGCTCCGTTATTGACAATGATTCTTATTTACACCTAGAATGCGCCTACCATGTACGTATGCGTGTGCTGTGCCGTGACGGACCACCAGATCCGCGATGCCGTATCAGGCGGAGCGGCCTCCCTGAGTGACGTGCAGTCCACTCTTCCCGTCGGGATGTGCTGCGGGCGATGTGAGGATGAGGCGCGCAGCGTCGTCGACCAATCCCTCCGCGAGCGCGCATGCTCCAATGGACGTGCCGTCCGGCACGGCTGCGAGCTCCTGACCTGATCAATCGCGTTGCGCCGGCCGAGCGCCTCGGCCATCCTTGCGGCCTTTCATCGAGATAGGGCCGCGGGCATGAAGGGCAACCCGAAGATCGTGCAGTTCCTCAACGCAGTGCTCAAAAACGAGCTCACTGCGATCAACCAGTATTTCCTGCACTCCCGCATGTTCCGCAACTGGGGGCTCGAGCGGCTGGGCAAGACCGAGTACGAGGAATCGATCGATGAGATGAAGCACGCCGACCGGCTGATGACACGCGTGCTCTTCCTCGAGGGCCTGCCGAACCTGCAGGATCTCGGCAAGCTCCTGATCGGTGAGAACGTTAAGGAGTGCCTGCAGTGCGACCTCAAGCTCGAGATGGCCTCGCGGGAGGTGCTGAAGAGCGCGATCGCAGAGTGCGAGTCGACGGCAGACTACATCTCGCGCGAGATCTTCGAGTCGATCCTCGAGTCAGAGGAAGAGCACATCGATTTCCTCGAGACCCAGCTCGATCTCATCAATCGCATCGGCATCCAGAACTATTGCCAATCGCAGATCGGCCAGTCGCAGATCGGCGAGGGCAAAGAGTCCTGAGGGAGATTGGAGCGGGAAACGAGACTCGAACTCGCGACCCCAACCTTGGCAAGGTTGTGCTCTACCAACTGAGCTATTCCCGCATCCCGAGTGAGGGACGGGATTTTAAGTGCAGGCCCCGCGAAGTCAAGGCAAGGCGCGGGCAGGAAGGTCAAAAAATGATGGCGTGCCAGGGGGTTGCGCAAGCAGCGCCCGCCTGGCGCGCATTCAGCGTCTGAGCTCGGGCCACGCTGCCCGCAGATACGCCACCATCGAGACCAGCGTCGCCGCTGCGGCGAGCTCGGTGAGTATGACGCCCACGCGGTAGATCGGCAGCCCCAGTATGGGTGCACGGTAGAGCATCATCGAGAGGCCGACGATCTGCAGAATCGTCTTGATCTTGCCGAGCTGCGAGACGGCAACCTTGCGCCGCGCCCCGATCTCCGCCATCCACTCGCGCAGCGCCGAGATCGTGATCTCGCGGCCGATGATCACGGCGGCGGTCAAGACGATCAGCGCCCTCGTGTCCTTGCCGACGAGAAGCACGAGCGCCACGGCCACGATCAGCTTGTCGGCCACCGGATCGAGGAAGGCCCCGAGGCGCGAGGTCTGCCCGAGGCGGCGCGCGAAGTAGCCGTCGAGCGAGTCCGTGACGCCGGCGGCCGCGAAGAGCAGCCCCGCTGCCGGATCCGACCAGTGGTAAGGCATGTAGAAGAGCAGCACGATGAGCGGGATTGCGGCGATGCGCAGCCACGTCAGCGTGTTCGGCAGGTTCCAGGGCATCAGGCGCGATTCAGGAGCCGGGGTGGAGATGATCATAGAGCGTACGCGCCAGCGCTGCGCCGATTCCGGCGACCTCGGTCAGATCCGCCACGCCAGCGCGCATCACTCCCTGCAACCCGCCGAAATGCGTGAGCAGGGCGCGCCGCTTGGCAGGGCCCAGTCCCGGCACCGCCTCGAGCACCGATTCATTGTAGCGGCGGGCGCGCTTGCGCCGATGACCGGTGATCGCAAAACGATGCGCCTCGTCGCGGATGCGCTGCACGAGCCGCGATGCGGGTGAGTGTGCCTCCGGTACCCGGGGGGCGGCGGCGCCGTACACGAAGAGCCGTTCCTGCCCCGGGCGGCGGTCCGGCCCCTTGGCGATGCCCACCAGGGTGATGTCACCGAAGCCGAGCTCCGCCAAGGCATCGTGGACCGCCCCGATCTGTCCGAGGCCGCCATCGATCAGCAGCAGGTCCGGCGCGGGAATCTCCCCGTCCCGGATACGGGTGTAGCGGCGCTCCAGCGCCTGGCGCAACGCACCGTAGTCATCGCCCGGCGCGACGCCATGGATGTTGAATCGCCGATACTCCTTCTTGAGGGCCCCTTCCGGACCGAAGACGACGCAGGAGGCGATGGTCCCCTCCCCGCCCGTGTGGCTGATGTCGAAGCATTCGATCCGCTGGGGCGGCTCGGGCAGCTCGAGCTCCGCCGCAAGCGCCGCAAACATCTCATCCAGCCCCTGCTTCTGCGCGAGCCGCATGCGTAGGGATTGCGACGCATTCTCTCGCGTCAGCTCCGCCCAGCGCGCGCCGAGACCCCGCGATGGGCAGCGCACGTGTACGGCGTGTCCCGCACGAACCGTGAGCGCCTGACCCAGCGACTCCATGTCCTCGAGCTTTTGCCCGACCAGCACCTCCGCAGGCGGCTCCTGCGCCGCGTAGTACTGCATGATGAACGAGGACAGCGCTTCCTCCGGCTCGGCGAGCACCGCCCGAGGGAAGTAGCTGCTGGTGCCGAGATTCCTGCCGCCGCGCACCAGCATCACGCTTATCGCGTACTCACCGGGCTCACCGACGATGGCGAAAACATCGACGTCGCGCTCACCCTCTGCCGTCACGATCTGCTGCGCCTGAATATGCTTGAGCGCCGCGAGCTGGTCGCGGATCTGCGCCGCACGCTCGAATTCCAGCCGGGCCGCCGCCTCCTCCATGCGTTGCTGCAGTGTCGCGTTCACCTCATCGCTGCGGCCCTCGAGCACCTTCACTGCGGAGTCCATGTCCTGCGCATACGCCTCGCGGGTGATGAGCCCCACACAGGGCGCCGAGCAGCGGCCGATCTGATGCTGCAGGCAGGGCCTGCTGCGATTTGCGAAGAAGCTGTCGCGGCAGTTGCGTATGCGGAAGAGCTTCTGCAGTTGGTTGAGCGTATCGCGCACGGCCCAGGCCGTCGGGAAGGGTCCGAAATACCGTCCGGGAGCGCTGCGCGAACCGCGGTAGAACGCGAGACGCGGGAAGTCGTGATCGACACAGAGCTGCACGTACGGAAAGCTCTTGTCGTCGCGCAGCACGACGTTGAAGCGCGGCTTGTGCGCCTTGATGAGGTTGTACTCGAGGAGCAGCGCCTCGGTCTCGGAGTTGGTGACCGTGACCTCGATGTCGGCGATCTGGTGGACGAGCGCCTGCACCTTCGGATTGACATTGCTCGCGGCGAAGTAGGTGCTCACCCGATCCTTGAGGCTCCTCGCCTTGCCGACGTAGAGGATCTCGTGCGCGGCGTCGAACATGCGATAGACGCCGGGCCGGCGCGGCAGCGCCGCCGTGAAGGCTTTGTGATCGAATCCAGTCGAGGTCATCTGAGCTTGCCGATCGACACGGGATCGGGCGCTATAAGCCACTGAGCTCGCAGGCGCGCGCCACGACCTTTTTGAACATCGGCTCGGTGAGCACGCCGGTCGACGTGTTGTAACGGCTGCAATGATACGAGTCGATCAGGTGCCGCGTCTCCCCGAGCCGGTGCTCGCGCCCGTGGCCGAAGGGGTACTGGCTGCGTTTCAGGCCCGAGGCCATGAGGAAGGCATCGTGCCCCACCCGGCCGAGCGCCAGGAACACCCGCACGTGCTTCAGGGCCGCAAGCTCGGCCTTCAGGTACGCGTTGCAGCCGCGGATCTCATCGGGTAGCGGCTTGTTGCCGGGCGGCACACATTTGACGGAATTGATGATGCGCGCGTGCCGCAGCTCGAGGCCGTCGTCCGCCGAGAGCGACTCCGGTCGGGTGGCGAGGCCGGCCTCGTAGAGCGTCCGATAGAGAAGCTCCCCCGCGTAATCGCCGGTGAATGGCCGCCCCGTCCGATTGGCACCGTGAAGCCCCGGCGCCAGACCGACGAAGACGATGCGCGGGTCGGCGGCGCCGAACGAGGGTACCGGCCGCGCCCAGTAGTCCGGGTAGGCGCCATGCACCTCGGCGAGGAACTCCGCGAGCCGCGGACAGCGCGTGCAGGCAGGATCGTAGGCCGCGCTGCGCTTGACCGGCAGGACCGGACGGCGGCCCTCATTGGTCCGCAGTTGCTTAATGCCGGTCGTCCATGTGGTGAATGACGGCCGTTGCGAAGCCCGAGCAGCTCATGAGCTTCGCGCCCGGAATGAGGCGCTGCAGATCCTCTTCGACGCTCTTGCGGCCCGCCAGCTCGCGCTTGGGCGCCTTGATGGCTTCACGCAGCCGCGCGAGGTCGTAAGTCAGCTCCTTGTTGGCAATGGTGTTGGTGACACCTTTGATGATGAGATCGGCAGCTTCGTTCCAGCCGAGATAACGGATCATCATTTCCGCGGAGAGGATGAGCGAGCCCGGATTGACGCGGTCCTTGCCCGCAAAACCCGGTGCCGTTCCGTGCGTGGCCTCGAACACCGCAAGCCCATCGCCGATGTTGCCTCCGGGTGCAATGCCGATGCCGCCGACCTGCGCGGCGAGCGCATCGGACACGTAGTCGCCGTTCAGATTGAGCGTCGCGATGACGTCGTATTCCTCGGGGCGCAGCAGAACCTGCTGCAGGAAGTTGTCCGCGATCACGTCCTTGATGATGATCTCGTGGCCGGTGAGCGGGTTCGGGAATCTGAGCCACGGGCCGCCATCGATCTCCTTCGCGCCGAACTCCTCCTTGGCGAGCTGATAGCCCCAGTTACGAAAGGCGCCTTCCGTGAACTTCATGATATTGCCCTTGTGCACCAGGGTCACCGACACCCGATCGTTGTCGATCGCGTACTGGATGGCCTTGCGGATCAGGCGCTGGCTGCCCTCCTTCGAGACCGGCTTGATGCCGATGGCGGAGCTTGCGGGGAAACGGATACCGGTGACCCCGAACTCCTTGTGCAGATAGGCGATGAGCTTGTGCACCTCGGCCGAGCCGGCGGGCCATTCGATTCCCGCGTAAATGTCCTCGGTGTTCTCGCGGAAGATCACCATGTCGGTGAGGCTGGCATCCTGCATCGGGCTCACGACACCGGGGAAATACCGGATGGGGCGCACGCAGGCGTAGAGGTCGAGCGTCTGTCGCATCGCGACGTTGAGTGAGCGGATGCCACCGCCCACCGGCGTGCCGAGAGGACCCTTGATCGAGACCACGAACTCCCGCAGCGCGTGCAGCGTCTCATCCGGAAACCACTGTCCATAACGCGCATTCGCCTTCTCGCCGGAATAGACCTCCATCCAGCAGATGCGGCGCGAGCGGCCGTACGCCTTCTCGACGGCGGCATTCACCACCCGCAACATCGCGGGGGTGACGTCGACACCGATCCCGTCCCCTTCGATGTAGGGAATGATCGGGTTGTCGGGAACGCTCAAGGTGTGGTCGGGATTGACGGTGATTCTGCGTCCCTCGGGCGGGACGACGACGTGCTCGTATTTCATCCGTCAATTGTACCGGCAATGCCTGGCTGCATCTCGATTGCCGCACCGGTGCCGGAATGTGCCCGCGACCAATGTGCCCGCGGCCGTCGCACGGGTCGGGCAGGATGCCCGCATCGAGTCCCCTCAACCGGTGCGTTGGGTTGCGCGGCGTGTCTGGCTGCTGCGCTCGGCAATGAGCATCGCGAGCTCGAGCGCCTGCTCGTGGTTCAGGCGCGGATCAACCGTCGAGCGATAAGCCCGACGCAGGTCCGCATCCGTGAGCCCACGCGCACCACCGGTGCATTCCGTGACGTCTTCGCCCGTCAACTCGATGTGCACGCCCCCCAAATGGGAGCCCATGTCCGCGTGGATCTGGAAGGCGGTGTCGAGCTCTTTGAGGATGTTCTCGAAGCGTCGCGTCTTCAAGCCGCCGGTGCTCGTCTCCGTGTTGCCGTGCATCGGATCGCAGATCCAGAGCACGGTCTGTCCGGTCTCGCGCACCGCCTCGATGGCCTTCGGCAGCGCCGTGGCGATGTCCTTCGCGCCGAAGCGGTGGATCAGGGTGAGGCGGCCGGGCTGGTTCTGCGGGTTGAGCGTCGTGACCAGACCCTGCAGCCACGCGGCATCCATTGCGGCGCCGACCTTGACGCCGATCGGGTTGGAAATGCCGCGGAAGTACTCGACGTGCGCGCCATCGAGCTTCGCGGTGCGCATGCCGATCCAGGGCATGTGCGTCGAGAGGTTGTACCAACGATTCTGCCGCGGAATGAAACGCGTCTGCGCCTGCTCGTAGAGCAGGTGCAGGCCCTCGTGGCTCGCATAGAAATCGACCAGGGTCGCCTCGTGGACGGCGCTGCCGCTCATGCCCTCGAAAAAGTCGAGCGCATCGCCGATCGACTGGATGATGCGCTGGTAGGCGTCCTTGAGCGGGGCGTGCTTGATGAACCCGAGGTCCCAGTATTCCGGGTGATGCAGGTCGGCGAAACCGCCATCGACCAGCGCGCGCGCGAAATTGAGCGTGAGCGCCGCCCGCTCATAGCCCCGCAGCAGGAGGTCCGGGTCGGGGGCGCGCGCCGCGGCGGTGAACTCCGGCCGATTGACCAGGTCGCCCCGGAAGCTCGGTAGAGTCACCCCATCGCGGGTCTCCGTGTCCACGGAGCGGGGCTTGGCGTACTGACCGGCCATCCTGCCGACGCGAATGATGGGCTTTTTGAGGCCGTGCAGCAGCACGAGGCTCATCTGCAGAAGGATTTTCAGCTTCTTGACGATCGCATCCGACTGGCAGTCGGCGAAAGTCTCGGCGCAGTCCCCGCCCTGCAGCAGGAAGGCCTGCCCCCGCTGGGCCGCCGCCAGGCGCTCGCGCAGGGCATCGACCTCCCAGGAGACGACGATGGGCGGCAGCCGCGAGAGCTCGGCCACGACCCTCTCCAGGGCCGCCGGGTCGTCATAGACAGGCTGCTGCTGCGCCGGCTTGGCCTGCCAGCTCGCGCAATGCCAGGAGGTTGTCTCAGGGGATCGCATGCGGGGAATCCTACCATGCACCGACCCGGGCCGGCCCCGGCCACGCCGGTCTGGCGCGAAAGACGGCTTGAGGCGAGAATGCGCGGCCTCATCGAGGGGCGGGAATCGTCGAGACGATTTGCTCGACGCGATGCCTGCGCCGAGCCGTATGGCCGGCTCTCGCCGTCCGCGAGACCCTACACGTTTCGCCGCGGGCCAGGGAACGACCCTCGCCCGCTATACTGCGACATTTTCGGGAGCGACTCATGCATCGCGTACTCATCCTCGGCGCCGGCAAGATTGGGGCTCTGATTTCCGGGCTCCTGGCCAGCTCCGGCGGTTACCAGGTTCAACTCGCGGACGTCGATGGCGCCATCGCAGAAAGCGTGGTGCGCGCCCACGGGGCCCCTGGCCTCAGTGCGCACGCTTTGAATGCAAAGCAGCAAAGCGCACTCGAGCAGCACCTCGCCAGCCATCCGGTCGATGCCGTCATCTCGAGCCTGCCCTTCTACTGCAACGTCACGGTAGCCGAGGCCGCGCGCAAAGCCGGCGTTCACTACTTCGACCTGACTGAGGACGTCGAGGTCACCCGCGCCGTACGCGCAATCTCAACCGGGTCGCAGAGAGCATTCGTGCCGCAGTGCGGCCTCGCGCCAGGGTTCATCAGCATCGCCGCCGCGGAGCTCATCAAGCATTTCGAAACGCTGCGTACGGTGAAGCTGCGCGTTGGCGCCCTCCCCCAGCATCCGAACAACGTCCTCAAGTACTCCCTCACCTGGTCGACCGAGGGCCTCATCAACGAGTATGGCAATCCCTGTCAGGCGATCGTCGATGGCCGCACCGTCGAGGTGGCCCCGCTCGAGGGCTTGGAGGAGATCGAGATCGACGGGACACTCTACGAGGCGTTCAACACCTCAGGCGGCCTCGGCTCGCTTGCCGAGACGCACGGCACCCACAGCGAGTCGATGAACTACAAGACGATCCGCTATCCGGGTCACTGCGAGCAGATGCGCCTGCTCATGAACGACCTCAAGCTCAACCAGGATCGCGGTACCCTCAAGCGTATTCTCGAGAACGCCGTGCCGCAGACGCTGCAGGATGTGATCATCGTCTACGTCGCAGTCACAGGCACGCAGGACGGCGAGCTGCGCGAGGAGAACTACGTCAACAAGATCTATCCGCAGCTCATCGCCAACCGGCTCTGGTCTGCGATTCAGGTCACCACCGCCGCAGGCATCACCTCCGTGGTCGATCTCGTGCTCGAGCACCCCGAGCGCTATCACGGGTTTATCGCGCAGGAACAGTTCCGCCTGACCGACATCCTCGCTAACCGCTTCGGGCGCTACTACGCGCCGGGCGGCACCAAGGATGTGTCCGCGGAGGTCATCGTGTCGGGCAAGACCGGGCATCAGCGGACGCAGAAGAAGGCGGCAGCGCGATGAGCGGCCCAGAATCCAACATCAGCGCCGTGCTTGCGCGGCTGGATCTTGCCCCCCTCAACCCGGGCGCCTGGTCCGGCTCGCAGGGCTGGGCGAGCGGGGCCAACGTACCCCTTCTGAGCGTGCGCAATCCCGCGACCGGCACGCTCATCGCCCAGGTACGGCCCGCCGGTCCGCAGGAGTACGAAGCCGTCATCTCCTCTGCCGTGGAAGCCGCTGCGCTCTGGCGGACCGTGCCTGCCCCGAAACGCGGCGAGGTCGTACG
This sequence comes from Steroidobacteraceae bacterium, assembly GCA_035652555.1. Taxonomy (GTDB): domain Bacteria; phylum Pseudomonadota; class Gammaproteobacteria; order Steroidobacterales; family Steroidobacteraceae; genus 13-2-20CM-66-19. Next base: position 37,125 of record DASRDO010000098.1, read on the forward strand.
CCTCATCGGCGAGGAGCTGCGCCGCGTCAAGACCGAGCTCGGCACCCTGGTCTCGCTCGAGAACGGCAAGATTCTCGCCGAGGGTCTGGGCGAGGTGCAGGAGATGATCGATATTGCCGACTTCGCGGTCGGCCAGTCGCGCATGCTCTACGGGCTCACCATGCAATCGGAGCGCCCAGGCCACCGGATGTACGAGCAGTGGCATCCGCTCGGTGTCGTCGGCATCGTCTCCGCTTTCAACTTCCCGGTGGCCGTCTGGTCCTGGAACGCATTTCTCGCCGCCATCTGCGGCAACGCGTCGGTCTGGAAGCCTTCACCGAAGACACCGCTCACCGCCATCGCGGTGCAGCAGATCTGCAATCGCGTCCTGAGCGAGCGGGGCCTCCCGCCCGTCTTTCAGCTCTTCATCGACGGCGGCAGCGAGCTCGCGACGCGCTTCGTCGACGATCGCCGGGTCGCCCTCGTCTCCTTCACGGGCTCGACCCCGGTGGGGCGCAAGGTTGGTGAGCGTGTCGCCGCGCGCCTCGGCAAGAGTCTCCTCGAGCTCGGAGGCAACAACGCGATCATCGTCGATGAGACGGCGAACCTCGATCTCGCCGTGCCTGCCATCGTCTTCGGCGCCGTCGGTACTGCCGGCCAACGCTGCACGAGCACGCGCCGCGTGTTCGTTCACAAGGCCGTCGCCGGGGAGCTCGAGCGCCGTCTCACCCATGCGTACCGCCAGGTGCGCATCGGCAATCCCCTGGATCCTGCGACGCTGATGGGTCCCCTGATCGATGCCCAGGCGGTGGAGCGCTTCGAGGCCGCGGTGGCTGCGGCGCGCGCCGCCGGCGGCGAGGTTCTGCATGGCGGCCGAACCCTTTCCGGGCCCGGTCATTTCGTCGAGCCGACCCTGGTCCGCGCCCGCAACGATTGGCCCATCGTACAGACCGAGACTTTCGGTCCCATTCTGTACCTCATCCCGGTCGATTCGATCGAAGAGGCCATCGCCCAGCAGAACGCGACGCCCTACGGCCTCAGCTCCTCTCTCTTCACCGACCGGCTGCAGCACGCCGAGCTCTTCCTCTCCGGCTCGGGCAGCGACTGCGGCATTGCCAACATCAACATCGGCACCTCGGGCGCCGAGATCGGCGGCGCCTTCGGCGGGGAGAAGGACACCGGCGGCGGCCGCGAGTCGGGCTCCGATGCCTGGCGGGCCTACATGCGCCGCCAGACCAACACCATCAACTGGTCGCGCGACCTGCCGCTCGCCCAGGGAATCAAGTTCGAGCTCTGATTCGAGCCCTGCTTCGAGCCCTAGCCCACCTTCTTGCCCGGCAGCAACAGTGAGAACCGCGCCCCTCCCAGGGGCGCGGTATCCACGGTGAGCTTGCCGCCGTAGAGGTCGACCGTGTCGTGCACCATGGCGAGCCCAAGGCCATGTCCCGGCACTTTCTCATCGGTCCTCACGCCACGCTCCAGGACCTTCGCCCTATTCTCCTCGGCAATCCCGGGCCCATCGTCCTCCACCACCAGCGTTAGGTTCGCTCTCGCCTCCCCCCGTCCGCTTTCCACGGTGACTGAGACCCGTACTCTCTGCCTGCACCACTTGCAGGCGTTGTCCATGAGATTGCCGAGAAGCTCGATGAAATCGCCCCGATCGCCGATGAAGAGACTTCCCTCCGGGATCGCCAGCTCGATCGAGAGATCCTTGCGGGCGTAGACCTTGAGGAGCGTTCCGCGCAGGTCCGCCGCCACCGCCGCCACCGCCACCGGCGCCTGCCCTAGGAGCGCGCCTCCGGAGGCCGCCGCCCGTTTCAACTGATGCTCGATGATATCGGTCATGCGATCGATTTCGTGGCTGATCGTGCGCGTCTGCGTGCCCGATGCAACATCCGAGGAGAGCGCAGAGCGCATGACCGTGAGCGGCGTCTTGAGTCCGTGCGCCAGGTTACCGAGGGTATCGCGGTACCGAGCCACGCGCTTGCGCTCGCCGACGAGGAGCGCATTCAGATGCAGTGCGACGCCGCTCAACTCCCGCGGATAGCCCGATCCCAGGGTCTCGCTTCGCCCCTCCTCCACCTGATGGATCTCCCGCTCGAGCCGTCGCAGCGGTGCGAGCACGCGGCGCAGCAGCGCCGCGAGCGACACGAGCAGCAGCAGCATGAGTCCCGTGAACCAGCCGAGCATGCGGCTGCGGAAGACCCAGAGCTGTTGCTCATAGGGTGTCAGACTCACCGCCACACTGAAGGTGAGCGGCTCACCCTGCTTGGTCTCGTCCTGGAACGAGATGCCGCGGCTCTCGATGGCCACCCGCCCGTGACCGACCATCGCGTAGGAGAACTGCCGGTCGCCCTGTGCGAGCGGCGGACCGAAGTCGATCTGCAACCCTGAGGTCGAGGGCGAGCTCCAGACATGATTGCTCGAGCGGATCTCCGCGTAGAGCCCGGAATCCGGCGTTCCGAAGCGGGTATCGAGGCCGGTGAGCGGTGCGTCATAGCCCCCTGACGGGTTGGGCTCTGCGGCGGCGATCAGCGTGACCATCTGGGAATCGAGCAACGCGTGAAGCTGCCGCTCCGAGAGCGTCCGAAAGCCCGTGTCGAGCACGAGCATCATGACGCCGAAAAAGAGCGCGAGCGGTACGGCGACCGAGACGAGCAGCCGGCGGCTTAAGGAGTGCACGGTATGCGCCGCGGTCTGAAAGCGCCCTGCCCCGGGCGGTCAGGTCGCCTGATCGCGCGCGAGGGCGAAGCGGTAGCCGCGGCCGCGCAGGGTCTCGATCGGCTTCAGGCGATCCTCCGGATCGAGCTTGCGGCGCAGCCGCCCGACCAGCACCTCGATCACGTTGCTGTCGCGCTCGAAGTCCTGATCGTAGAGCCGTTCGGTGAGCTCGCCCTTGGAGATCACCTCGCCCGCGCGCAGCATCAGATGCTCGAGGATGCGGTACTCGAAAGTCGTGAGCTCGACTGCCTGACTCTCGACGCTCACCGTCTGGGCGCGGGTGTCGAGTGTGATCGCGCCGCACTTGAGCTCCGGACTCGCCCAGCCGCCGGCCCGGCGCAGGAGCGCCTGCAGCCTCGCCAACACCTCCTCGAAGTGGAAGGGCTTGGGGACGTAGTCGTCGGCTCCGGCCTGCAGACCCTCGACCTTGTCCTGCCAGTTGTCGCGCGCGGTCAGGATGAGGATGGGATAGGCCTTGCGTGCGGCGCGCAGGCGACGGATTACCTCGAGCCCCGCGAGCTTCGGCAGACCGAGGTCGATGATGGCGACGTCCAGGGGATATTCCATCCCGGCGAAGAGACCCTCTTCCCCATCCTGTGCGATATCCACGGTGAAACCCGCCTCGATGAGACGCGTCTTCAGCGTCTCGCGCAGCGCGGCCTCGTCTTCGACCACAAGTACTCGCATTGAAAGACTCCCCCCATCAGCGTCTCGGGCGGGCGTCAAATAATGGCGCCGCTCGCCGCATCGACCCGGACGGCGAATACCCGTCCGGAATCATCCAGCAACCGAAGAACGTAGATGGTACGGTCTCCCTGCCTTTGCGTCTCGGCCCGCACGACCCGGGCCCTGAAGCGGTGCTGCACCAATCTCACGGCCTTGTCCATGGAGACGGCGCGGTGGTGGTGAGGAGAGTCCGAACCTGCGGCCACCCGCGAGAGCGGAGGCCGTGCTTCCTCGGCGCGAACCGCGAGGGCGCCACCGAAGAGCACGAGCGCGAGCCCAACGACCGCCCAAGACCGAATGACATTCATTATTCGGGAAACATAGCCCGATCTGCGTGAATCCGCGCTGAATCGAACCTGGGACCCGGGCTTTGCAGGGCCGCGGCGCCCTGCACGGTCGCGCTGTCACGAGGGCAGTTGGGCGGCGGTTGCCGTCCTAAAGGTCTGTCGGGCCGTGTGCCGCGGGGGGTGCCGCGCAGAGGTCCTGCTTGGCCTGCCGCCAGAGCACATCCCACTGGGCGGCATCGAGAGTGGCGAGAGAGGCGCCCTGGGCCGAGGCCAGCGCTTCCATGCGCCGGAATCGGCGCTCGAACTTGGTGTTCGCGGCCCGCAGCGCCTCCTCCGGATCGACCTCGAGATGCAGCGCCCAATTCGCGACCGCAAAGAGGAGATCTCCGAGCTCCTCCCCGAGCCGGCCTGCGGCGCCCGGGGCCGCCTTGCTGGCGAGCTCCTCGTCGATCTCGTGCACTTCTTCGAGCACCTTGTCGCGGACCTGGGAGACCGTCTCCCAGTCGAAGCCGACCCGGGCCGCGCGCCGCCCGAGCTTCGCCGCCCGGGTGAGCGCCGGAAGCGCACGCGGCACATCGGCCAGCGCGCTGTGATCGGCGGCGGCGTCCTTCCCGGCAGCCTCGGCCCGCTCGCGCGCCTTCTGCTCCTCCCACATCCGCGAGAGCTCGCCGCGATCGGCTCCGGCTCCCTCGCCTGCGAAGACATGAGGATGTCGCCGGATCAGCTTCTCGCGAATGCCGCGCGCGACGCCCGCGAAATCGAACCAACCCTGCTCTTCGGCCAGACGCGCATGAAACACCACCTGAAAGAGGAGATCGCCGAGCTCACCGCGCAGCCGCTCGGGCTCGCCGTGCTCAACCGCCTCGGCCACCTCGTACGCCTCCTCGATGGTGTAGGGAGCGATGCTGCGGAAGGTCTGCTCGCGGTCCCAGGGACAGCCCCGCTCCGGGTGGCGCAGCCGCGCCATCAGCTCGATGAGCTCCGTGACGGCTTCTCCCGGCTCCTCGGCGCTCACACGTGGCCCTCGATGCAGAGCCGGTAGAGCGTCACGAGCATCCCGGCCGTCGCGCCCCAGACATTGCGGTTGCCGTAGGGGATGTCGAACATCCGGGCTTCCGCATCGGCGGTGCGGAAGCGGTGTACCCGCGGCCGATGATTGCGCGGATCGAACGCAAAGGAGAGCGGCACCTCGAAGGTATCCTCCACCTCCTGCGCATCGAGGAACAGCTCGAAGCCGGGGCGCACCATCGCCACCACCGGGGTGACGCGAAAGCCGCTGATCACGACGTGATCGGGCAGGAAGCCGACGACCGTCACACAGCTTTCCTCGAGCCCGATCTCCTCACGCGCTTCGCGCAGAGCCGCCGCGGTGGGACTGCCATCCTGAGGCTCGATGCGGCCGCCGGGAAAGCTGACCTGACCGGCGTGATTGCGCAGTTGAGTCGCTCGCTGCGTCAGGAGCACGGTGGGCTCACCCGGATGCTCCACGATGGGCACGAGCACGGCCGCAGGGATGGGCGAGGCCGGAAAGAATTGCCGGAAGGCGCGGCTCTGCTCCGCCGTGAGGGCCGGCACGAGCCAGTCCTCGGGGTCATGACGCGGCTGGCTGCCCGCGAGCCGCTCGCGGATCCTCGCCGGCCAGTCGATGACCGGAGGGACTTCGGCCGCTGCTGCCGCCGCTTCCCGGGGTCTGCCGTCCGCCTCAGCCACCGCCGCTCGTGCCGCCTTTGATGCCGCCGCGGGCAAGGTCGGCAGGATCGAGGAGCCGCGCCAGCTCCTCACGCGAGAGATCGGTCATCTCCTCAGCGACCTCCCGCAGCGGCCTGCCCTGGGCATACGCCTTCTTTGCAATGGCGGCGCCCTTCTCGTAGCCGATCACCGGATTCAGCGCCGTCACCAGGATGGGGTTGCGCTCGAGCGCCTCGGCGAGCCGCGCCGGATTCACCTTGAAGCCGGCGATCGCGCGGTCGGCGAGCGCGCGCGAGATGTTGGCGAGCAGGCGGATGCTCTCGAGCAGGTTGTAGGCGATCACCGGCAGCATCACGTTCAGCTGGAAGTTGCCCGACTGCCCGGCGATCGTGATGGTGGTGTCGTTGCCGATGACCTGGGCGGCCACCATGGCGGCGGCCTCCGGGATCACCGGGTTCACCTTGCCCGGCATGATGCTGCTGCCGGGCTGCAGCGCCGGCAGTGCGATCTCGCCGAGTCCGGCGAGCGGTCCGCTATTCATCCAGCGCAGATCATTGGCGATCTTCATCAGACTCACGGCGATGGTCTTGAGCTGCCCCGACAACTCGACGGCGGTGTCCTGGGAGGCGAGCGCCTCGAAGTAGTTGCGCGCCGGGGTGAAAGGAACACCCGCGAGCTCCGTCAGCGCCTCGCAGAACCGGGCCCCGAAGTCAGGATGCGCGTTGATGCCGGTGCCGACTGCGGTGCCGCCCTGTGCGAGCGCGTGCAGCCGCGGCTCGGTTCCCGTGAGTCGCCCGAGCCCGCTCTCGATCTGTGCCCGCCAGCCCGAGAGCTCCTGCCCCAGAGTCACCGGCATCGCATCCATGAGGTGCGTGCGGCCGGTTTTGACCACCGTGCCGACCTCCCGCTCCTTCGCGAGCAGCGCATCGCGCAGAGACTCGAGCGCCGGGATGAGGTCGCGGCGCACGCTGAGTGCGGCACTCACGTGAATCGCCGTCGGGATCACGTCGTTGCTGCTCTGGCTCATGTTGACGTGATCGTTGGGATGCACGGCCTTGCCGAGGCGGCGCGTGGCGAGCGTCGCGATCACCTCGTTGGCATTCATGTTCGTGCTGGTGCCGGAGCCGGTCTGGAAGACATCGATCGGAAACTGCTCATCGTGCTGTCCGGCCGCCACCTCCGCCGCCGCGGCATCGATCGCGCGCGTGATCGCGGCATCGAGGAGCTCGAGGCGCGTGTTGGCGCGAGCGGCAGCCTGCTTGATGAGCCCGAGGGCAGCGATGAAGGCGCGCGGCATCCTGAGGCCGCTGATCGGGAAATTCTGCACCGCCCGCTGCGTCTGCGCGCCCCAGAGGGCATCCGCGGGCACCTGCAGCTCGCCCATGCTGTCGTGCTCGATTCGGTGGGAACTCGTCATGGCATCTGCTCCATAGCTCGCGTGCGTTATGATAGCGCATGGCCGACTCCCGCCCGGATTCTCTTGCCCCCGAGCCTCTTGCCGCGGTAACCGCACTCTCGCCGGTCGATGGCCGCTACCGCGCGGCCACCGAGCCGCTGCGCGAGCTGCTCTCGGAGGCGGGGCTCATCCGCGAGCGAGTGCGGATCGAAGCCGCATGGCTTTTGCATCTCGCGGCGGCGGTCCCGCAGCTCGCAGGTGCCGCTCTCGCTCCCGCCACGATCGCCCGCGCGCGCGAGCTCGCGCGCGAGCCGGATGCAGACTGCGCGCAGTCGGTGAAGGCCATCGAGCAGGTCATCAACCACGACGTCAAGGCTGTCGAGTACTACGTCCGCCAACAGCTCGCGGCTGCCGGAGCGGGCGATGCCTCCCTGGAGCTCGTGCACTTCGGCTGCACCTCCGAGGACATCAACAATCTCAGCTATGCGCGTCTGCTCGGCGAGGCGCGCCGGCGCCTGCTCGGCGCCCTCGCGGAACGCACGGCGGAGCTCGCCGCTCTGGCTCATCGTGAGGCGGATACGCCCATGCTGGCGCGCACGCATGGCCAACCCGCGAGCCCGACGACACTCGGCAAGGAGGTTGCCAACTTCGTCGCGAGGCTGCGCCGCGCCGAGCGGCGCTGGAGGGCCGTCGAGATCCTCGGCAAGTGGAACGGCGCAGTCGGCAACTTCAACGCACATCATGCCGCGCTGCCCGGCATCGACTGGCCGGCAGTCAGCCGCGGCTTCATCGAGTCCCTCGGCCTCGCCTGCAATGCCTACACGACCCAGATCGAGCCGCACGACTGGATCGCCGAGTACTGCGATGCCATCGCCGCCACCAACGTCGTGCTCCTCGATCTGTGCCGCGACTTCTGGGGCTACATCTCTCTCGGCTATCTCACGCAGCGGGCGGCCTCGGCCGAGGTCGGCTCCTCGACCATGCCGCACAAGGTCAATCCCATCGATTTCGAGAATGCCGAAGGCAATCTCGGCATCGCCAACGCCCTGCTGCGCCACTTTGCCGACAAGCTGCCGATCTCGCGTTGGCAACGGGATCTCACCGACTCGACGGTGCTGCGCAATCTGGGGGTCGCACTCGGCCACACACTGATTGCCTGGCGTGCGCTCGGCCGCGGGCTCGGTAAGGTCGATGCAAACGCCGCAACGCTGACTGTGGATCTGCAGGACGCTTGGGAGGTGCTAGGCGAGGCTGTTCAGACCGTCCTGCGCGCAGCAGGAATACCGGGTGGGTATGAGCGTCTCAAGGAACACACTCGTGGACGCGCGATCGATCAGCGTGCGCTCGCGGACCTCATCGAGAGCTTGCCTCTGTCGGCGGAAGAAAAGCGTCGGTTGAAGACGCTGCGCCCGCTCGACTACACGGGGCTCGCAAGCCGCCTGGCCCGGGAAATATGACAAATTCTGCCTGGCTGGCGGCGCCGAAAATGAGAACCAGACCTCGGTTTCTACTCATTAACCCAGGCTAAGCGCCTGAATTCGTGATGGATTCGACAACCTCGGAGTGAGCAGCCTCTCTAAGATCGGCGGGCCTGCCGATGTCGCAGGCGAAACGGCAGCCGCTCGTGGCTCAATACGGGGAACTCGAACATAAAAGCGCGCTGGCTCAGCTCGCAAACGCCCGCTACTCACCGGAGTCGATGAGCAGCAAGGGCGGGCGGGCGGCTCGAGGCATGGACGTGCTCACCGTGCTCACCACCCTCCCGGAGGTGCGCAGCGCAGTCTGCCAGGTGGCCGCGACCGCGCAACGGCTCATCTCGATCTACACCCCCGATCTCGAGCCCGACCTCTACGACCAGACGGCATTTCTCGAGGTGATCAAGCACTTCGTGCTGGCGCGCAGCTTCGCCAAGGTGCGGGTGCTCCTCGCCGAGCCGACGCGGGTGATGCGCGACAGCAATCGCTTCGTGGCCATGGGGCGGCGGCTCTCGAGCTGTATCGACATCCGCTACGTCGCGGCAGCGGCGCGCCAGCGTGCTTCGGCCTACCTCATTGCCGATGACCGGGCCATCGTCTACCGCATGCGCTCCGATACCTGGGATGGCATCGCGGACATCAACAATCCGCCCGCCGCCCGCCTGTATCTGCAGGAATTCGACCAGAGCTGGGACGCGAGCGCTCCGGAGCACGGTCTGCGCGCCGCCCGCCGCGGCTAAAGATCAGGTCCCCGTCCTCGACGGATATACTTCCGTCCATGTCCAATCCCGAGATCACCGTCGCGGCCGTGACGGAGACGGACGGGCGCTTTCTCGTGGTCGAGGAGCGTATCTCCCGCCGTCTCGTCATCAACCAGCCCGCCGGCCACGTCGAGGCTGGCGAAACGCTGCTCGAGGCGATCGTCCGCGAGGTACGTGAAGAGACCGCCTGGCACTTCACTGCACATGAGCTGCTCGGCGTCTACTTCTGGCGTCATCCCGGGACTGGCCGCACGACCAAGCGATTCGCATTCACCGGTAGCGTCAGCGATCACCGGAACGGGCAGGCACTGGACAAGGGCATCATCGCCACGCATTGGCTGACTCACGCCGAGCTCAAGGGCCGCGAGCCGCAGCTGCGCAGTCCTCTGGTGTTGCGCTGCGTCGATGACTATCTGGCCGGTCAGCGCCAGCCGCTCGCCACGGTGGCGGCTCTCGAGCTCGGCGCCGCACGAGCGGTCGCGGCAGTTGGACTCTGACCTCGGGCGTGCGTCCATGAGCCATCGCGTCATCGTAGGTCTCTCGGGCGGCGTCGACTCTGCCGTCGCGGCCCTGCTCCTCAAGGAGCAGGGATGGGAAGTCCAAGGACTCTTCATGAGCAATTGGGAAGAGGACGATGACGGCTACTGCACCGCCGCACAGGATTTCCAGGATGCCCGCGCCGTGGCGCACGAGCTCGGCATTCCGCTGCATCGCGTGAGCTTCGCAGCCGAGTATCGCGAGCGTGTCTTCCGGTATTTCCTGGCCGAGCACAGCGCCGGGCGCACGCCGAATCCCGATGTGCTCTGCAACCGCGAGATCAAGTTCGGTGTGGCCCTGAGCTACGCCCGGCGGCTCGGCGCCACCCGCTTCGCGACCGGCCACTACGCGCGCATCCTCAGCGGGCCCTCGGGCGCCGAGCTGCACAAGGCGCGCGATGCGGCAAAGGATCAGACCTACTTCCTCCACGCGGTCGGGATCGAGCACCTGGCCGACACCCTGATGCCGATCGGGGAGCTCGAGAAGGGTGCGGTCAGGGAGCGGGCACGACGGGCGGGGCTGCCGGTATTCGACAAGCCCGACAGCACCGGCATCTGCTTCGTGGGCGAGCGGCCGTTCCGCGAGTTTCTCGGCCGGTTTCTCGCCGATCGCCCCGGGCCCATCGAGTCCGCCGACGGCGAGCGTCTGGGTGTGCATCGGGGGCTCGCCTTCTACACCTTGGGTCAACGCGAGGGACTCGGCATCGGTGGCCGGGCGCACCACGCGGAGCTTCCCTGGTTCGTCGCGCGCAAGGACACGGTCCGCAACACGCTCATCGTCGTGCAGGGACACGATCACCCGCTGCTTCTCAGCTCGGCGCTCACGAGCGGCCGCATCCACTGGCTGAGCGAGCCGCGCGGCGGGCCGTTCTCGTGCGGCGTGAAGGTCCGCTACCGGCAGGCAGACCAGGCTGCCGTGATCGAGCCGCGCGCCGACGGCAGCGCACAGGTTCGCTTCGAGAAGCCCCAGCGCGCGGTCACCCCTGGACAGTACGCGGTGATTTACGAGGGCGGGCGCTGTCTCGGAGGGGCGGTCATCGAGAGCACGTGCCCTGCCACTGTTGATCCCTTATCGGCGCGCAGCGCCGCGTGACGGACCGACGCGGGCAGCGACCGCCGTTGGCCCTGCGCGCGGCGTATGGGAATCGCCTATATAATCCGCGCCGCTCTTCCAGGAGAGAATCATGACGAACAGCTTCAAGGCGCGCTCGAGCCTCGCAGTCGGCAACCGCTCGTACGAGATCTTCAGCCTGGCGGCATTGCCGCGGGAGAAGGTCGCGCGGCTGCCCTACTCGCTCAAGATCCTGCTCGAGAACCTGCTGCGCTTCGAAGACGGCGTCAACGTAACTCGAAACGACATCGAGGCGCTGCTCGCCTGGGAGCCCGCGGCGACACCGGCGCACGAGATCGCCTTCACCCCCTCGCGGGTGATCCTCCAGGACTTCACTGGCGTCCCCTGCGTAGTGGACCTGGCGGCCATGCGCGATGCCATCGTGCGCCTGGGGGGCGATGCCGAGCGCGTCAACCCGCTCGCTCCCGCCGAGCTCGTCATCGACCACTCCGTGCAGGTCGATGAGTACGGTAGCGCCGGGGCCCTTGCTGCGAACACCCGCATCGAGTTCGCGCGCAACCTCGAGCGCTACGCGTTCCTGCGCTGGGGCCAGTCCGCCTTCCACAACTTCTCGGTCGTGCCGCCGAGCACCGGCATCGTGCACCAGGTCAACCTGGAGTACCTGGGCCGAGTCGTCTTCGATGCGGAGAAGAATGGCGCGCGCAGCGCCTATCCTGACACGCTGGTCGGCACCGACTCGCACACCACCATGATCAACGGCCTGGGGGTCCTCGGCTGGGGTGTGGGCGGCATCGAGGCGGAGGCGGCCATGCTCGGCCAGCCGGTGACCATGCTCATCCCGCAGGTCATCGGCTTTCGCCTCCTCGGGCGCCTGAAGCCCGGTGCCACGGCGACCGATCTCGTGCTCACCGTCACGGAGATGCTGCGCCGGAAAGGTGTCGTCGACAAGTTCGTGGAGTACTTCGGTGACGGGCTGGCATCACTGCCGCTCGCCGACCGCGCCACCATCGCCAACATGGCGCCCGAATACGGCAGCACCTGCGGCATCTTCCCCATCGATGAGGAGACCGTCCGCTATCTCGAGCTCTCCGGCCGCCCGCGCGAGCGGATCGACCTGGTCGCGGCCTATGCGAAGCACCAGGGCCTCTGGCGCACCCAGGGCGAGAAGGCCGCGCAATACACGGATGTCCTCGAGCTCGATCTCGGCACCGTGGAGCCGAGCCTCGCAGGTCCCCGCCGGCCGCAGGACCGCGTGCCGCTCAAGTCCGCCAAGAGCACGTACGAGAGCAACGCGAAGAGGGCCTCCGAGGAGCGCGCGGCCCGCAACGGGGCGACGAGCGCCAATGCGCAGGGCACGGCGAAAGTGACGCTCGCCGGCTCGAGCTTCGAGCTCAAGGACGGGGCGGTGCTGATCGCCGCCATCACGAGCTGCACCAACACCTCCAATCCCTCGGTCATGTTGGGAGCGGGCCTGCTCGCCCGCAAGGCGCGCCAGCGGGGCCTCAAGCCCAAACCCTGGGTGAAGACCAGCCTCGCCCCGGGCTCGCGCGTCGTCACCGATTACTTCAAGCGCGCCGGCTTGCTCGATGATCTCGCCGCCGCCGGCTTCGACCTCGTCGGCTACGGCTGCACCACCTGCATCGGCAACTCCGGGCCGCTCAAGCCCGAGATCTCAGCGGGCGTCAAGGCGGGCGACATCACGGCCTGCGCGGTGCTCTCCGGCAACCGCAACTTCGAGGGACGGGTGCACCCCGAGGTGCGGATGAACTTCCTCGCCTCCCCGCCGCTCGTGGTCGCCTACGCCCTCGCCGGGACGCTCGACCTCGATCTCACGACCGAGCCCCTCGGTACCGGCAGCGACGGCGAGCCCGTCTATCTCAAGGACATCTGGCCGAGCGATCACGAGGTGCAGGAGCTGCTCACGCGCTCGATCGACTCGAAGATGTTCCAACAGAGCTATGCGGGCGTGTTCGCCGGTGATGAGCACTGGAACGCCATCAAGGTACCTGCCGGCAAGCTCTACACCTGGGATCCGAAGTCGACTTACGTCAAGAATCCGCCCTATTTCGAGGGCATGGGCCCGACGCCCGCGCCCCTCAGCGACATCGAGGGCGCCCGGGCGCTCGCGGTGCTCGGCGATTCGGTCACGACCGATCACATCTCCCCTGCCGGCAACATCGCCAAATCGAGCCCCGCGGCCCGCTTTCTTCTCGAGCAGGGCGTGAAGCCCGCGGATTTCAACTCCTACGGCGCGCGCCGCGGCAACCACGAGGTGATGATGCGCGGCACCTTCGCCAACATCAGGCTGCGCAATCAGCTCGTGCCCGGGGTCGAGGGCGGCATCACCGTCCACCTGCCGAGCGGCGAACAGACCTCGATCTACGATGCTGCCATGCGGTACAAGCAGGATCGCACGCCCCTCATCATTCTCGCCGGCCGCGAGTATGGCACCGGCTCCTCGCGCGACTGGGCGGCCAAGGGCACGATGCTCCTCGGCGTGCGCGCCGTCATCGCCGAGAGCTTCGAGCGCATCCATCGCTCGAACCTGATCGGCATGGGTGTCGCGCCACTACAGTTCCAGCCGGGAGAGAGCGCGAAGTCACTCGGCCTGAGCGGCCGTGAGGTGTTCGAGATCAGCGGGCTGAAGAGCGGTGATGCCAGGGAGGTCACCGTGAAGGCAACGCCCCCCGAGGCAGGCAAGGCAGTCACTTTCACGGCGCGTGTCAGGATCGATACGCCGAAGGAGCGTGAGTATTATCGTCACGGCGGCATCCTCCAGTACGTGTTGCGGCAGCTCGCCGGCTCCGGCCGAGGAGGCTGACCTGCGGGCGCGGACGCGACGAACGCGTTAGGCGCGACAGGTGCGTCTGGCGATTTTCGATCTGGATGGGACGATCACGCGGCACGACACGCTTGCGCCGTACGTGTTCGGTTTCCTGGTGCGCAAGAGGCTCTGGCGGGCTCCCGCGCTGCTGCTCCTCCTGCCGGTGCTGCTCGGCTATGCGCTTGGCCTCTCCGATCGCGGAGGACTCAAGTCGGCATTCATCCGCGCCGCTCTGGGCGGTTGCAGGCGCAAGCGGCTCGAGCGCTGGACCGCAACATTCGTCGCTCGGCTCGTGCCGGACAGGGTCTTTCCGCAAGCGCTCGAGGCGATCCAGGCACACGCGCGCGCGGGCGATCACCTCGTTCTCCTCAGTGCGAGCACGGACCTCTACGTACCCGCTATCGCTCAAATGCTCGGGTTCCAGGAGGTCATCTGCACCGGCGTGCGCTGGCGGGGCGATCGCTTGCGCGGCACACTGACGACACCCAACCGCCGGGGGGCGGAAAAGGCAAGATGTGTTGCGGCGCTGCGCGCACGCCATCAGGGTATGCAGGCGGTAGCCTACGGTAACGCTGCGAGCGATCTCGAGCATCTGAAGCTCGTCGAGCGTGGCGTGCTCGTCAATGGCTCGGCCGCGGCGCGGCTCGAAGCCGCCCGAGGCGGAATATCGTGCACGGATTGGCACTGAGCGGCGCCCTGCACCGCCCGATCGCTACATGGAGGTGCGGATCTGCCAGAGCTCGGGGAAAAACTTGAGCTCGAGTGCCTTGGCGAGATAGGACACACCGCCGGTGCCGCCGGTGCCGGGCTTGTAGCCGATGATGCGCTCCACGGTCTTCAGGTGATGACAGCGCCAGAGCTGGAACTTGTGATCGAGATCCACCAGCCGCTCGGCGAGCTCGTAGAGGTCCCAGTCCTTCTCCGCGTTGTGATAGACCCCGAGCCAGGCGCCCGCAACCTGCTTGCTCGCCCGATACGGCTCGCTGAAGTCGCGTGTCAGGTAGTCCTCCGGGATGCCGTAGCCGCGGCGGCTCAAGAGCCGCAGCGCCTCATCGTAGAGCGAGGGCGCCACGAGCACCCGCTCGAGCGCGGCGTAGGCTTTCGGGTCGCGCTTGTGCACCGCGAGCATCTCCGCATGCTTGTTGCCGAGCAGGAACTCGAGCATGCGGTACTGGTAGGACTGGAACCCCGATGAGCGCCCGAGCGTATTGCGGAAGGCCGAATACTCGAACGGCGTCATCGTCGAGAGCACTTCCCACGTGGAGATGAGCTGGGTCTGCACCCGCGAGATGCGCGCCAGCATCTTGAAGGAAGGGCCGAGATCATCGCGCCGCACGCACTCGAGTACGCCCCCGAGCTCGTGCAGCATCAGGCGCATCCACAGCTCCGAGGTCTGGTGCACGATGATGAACAACATCTCGTCGTGCTCGAAGGAGAGCGGCTTCTGCGCATCGAGGAGCTTGTCGAGATGCAGGTATTCGCCGTAGGAGAGCGAGGAGCCGAGATCCCAGTGGATCGCCTCGCCGGTGAGGTCCACCCGCTCGGACTTGTCGTAGCGCTTCGGGCTCATGATGCCTCGTCGCCGAATACCCAGTCCGGAACTCGGCGCCAGCCATCGAGCAGCTCCCTGTCGAGGCTGCGGTACTCCGCGCAGTGGCGCGCCACACGCTGCCAGAAGCGGCGCGAGTGATTCATGTGCAGGGTGTGAGCGAGCTCGTGGATCATGAGATACCGCACTACCGGTGGGCGCTGGAAAAGCAGGCAACAGTTGAGGCTGATGGTGCCACGCGTAGAGCAGCTTCCCCATCGCGTGCGCTGGCGCCGGATGAGAACACGCTCATAGCTGAAGCCGAGCTCGCGCGCGCACGCCGCGAGAAGGGGCGGGAGTACCTGGTGCGCCCGCTCCGTGAGCCACCGGCGCAGCGCCTGGCGCGCGGGCTGGCCATTCCCTACGGCACCCGCCAGGACCAGCAGGCCCGATGCCGATGAGGCGATCCGCGCCCGGCCCGCGCCGCCGGAAACATGAACGCGCCAGGTCTCCGCGCAGGCGGTCAGCTCGATCTGCGGCGGCGGGAAAGGCACCGGCGGACCCGCCCTCACTCGCGCCTCATCGCGCTTGCGCTCGATCCAGAGGCGATGCCTCTCGAGAAAGCGCTCCACCGCGCGCGCGGAGGTTCTGGAGGGCACCACGACCTCCACGCGGCCAGTGTGGAAGACGCGTACCGTCAAGCGCCGCGCACGCTGGCTCTCGCGGACGCTCCACCCCTCGGTGGCGTCCTTGTCGGACCATAACGGCAACTGGGACGTCACCATATTGGAAATCATCGACCCGTGGCGGCAAAATCCGTGGCCACCCCATAATACCAGTCGACGGCGCGGCACATGTGGCGCGTCCGGCCAGGAGAGCCCGTGCCCGAGAGCGCACCTATCCTCGAAGTCCACGACCTCGTCAAACAGTATCCCGCCGTAGCCGCGGTGGACGGCGTCTCCTTCGCCGTACCCGAAGGCACCTGCTTCGGGCTCCTGGGACCCAACGGTGCCGGCAAGACGACCACCATCGAGATCATGGAGGGAATCCTGCCGCCGACCTCGGGCGAGGTGCGCTACCGCGGCGAGCCGCTCGGCGCGCGCTTTCGCGAGGAGGCGGGGATCCTCTTCCAGAAAACAGCGCTGCAGGACTTTCTGAGCGTCCGCCAGAGTGTGCAGCTCTTTCGCGGCCTCTACTCGCACGGCCTCGATGTCGATGAAGTGCTCGAGATGTGTGCGCTCGAGAAGCTCGCGAGCCGCGACAACCGCAAGCTCTCCGGCGGCCAGCAACAGCGGCTGCTGCTCGCGATCGCGCTGGTGAACGATCCGCAGGTCCTGTTCCTCGATGAGCCGACCACCGGCCTCGACCCGCAGGCGCGGCGCAACTTCTGGGACCTGGTGGAGTCGATCAAGGCGCGGCGCAAGACCATCATCCTCACCACTCACTACATGGAGGAAGCGCAGCTGCTCTGCGATGAGATCGCGATCATGGACCGCGGCCACATCATTGCGCGGGGCGCCCCGCAGCAGCTGCTGCGGGAGCACTTCGCCGAGGTGCTCCTGGAGCTTCCCCGCAGCGAGTTTCCCGAGCCTGCACGCGCTCTGCCGCTGAAGCTCATCGATGCCAGCGATCGTGTGGAGATCAGCACGCACGACCTCGACGCCACGCTGCGCACGCTCATCGAGGCGCAGGTGCCGCTTCGGAATCTACGCATCCGGCCGGCGAACCTCGAGGACCTCTTCCTCGAGCTGACGGGCAAGGAGCTGCGGACATGATGAGGCGACTCCTCGCCGTGTGGCATGCGCGCAACCTCGAGTTCCTGCGCGATCGCCCGACACTCCTCTTCACACTGCTGCTGCCGCTCGGTGTCGTGGTCGGCATGGGATTCATCTTCGGCGGACCGCCGCGGCCGCTGTTCAAGGTCGGGGTGCTCGGCCCGAGCCTCGGCAGCCACGCCAATCCCTTCCTCCACGAGCGCTACGTGCAGTTCGTGCCCATCCACGATGTGACTGGCGGTCTTTACGAAGTGACTCACCAGCGGATCGATCTGCTCCTCGATCTGGACGGCACCGCCCGCTATTGGGTCAACACCGACTCGCCCAAGGGCTACATCGTCGAGAAGCTGCTCATCGTCGCCGACCCCGGCGCGCGGCGCCAGCCGGTGACCGGTCAGGCGATCCGTTATGTCGACTGGCTCTTTCCGGGGATCCTCGCCATGAACATGATGTTCAGCTGTCTTTTCGGGGTGGGCTACGTCGTCCTGAGATATCGCAAGAGCGGCTTTCTCAAGCGTCTGCACGCCACACCGCTGACGGCGTTCGAGTTTCTAAGCGCGCAGGTCCTTTCCCGGCTGAGCCTCATCCTCTTCGTGACCGTGCTGCTCTACCTCTGCATCGGCGCCATCATCCACTTCCACACTGCCGGGAGCATCGGTCTGCTCCTGCTCCTCGCGGTCAGCGGCTCGCTCTCGATGATCGCGCTCGGTCTGACGATCGCCGCGCGGTTCGCGAGCGAAGAGCTCGTCGGCGGGCTCCTCAACCTCCTCACCTGGCCGATGATGCTTCTCTCGGGCGTCTGGTTCTCGATCGAGGGCTCACCGCGCTGGGTGCAGTGGATAGCGGACATCTTCCCGCTCACTCAAGTGATCGATGGCGCGCGTGCCGTGATGCTCGACGGTGCAGGCTTCGCGCAGATCATGCCCAATCTCATCTACCTTGCGGTGACGACCTTCGTATTCCTCGCCTTCGGCGCGTGGTCATTCCGTTGGAGGGTCGAGTGAGACCGACCATGCGCTTCGTCAGCGACAACAACGCTTCCATCTGCCCGGAGGTACTCGCCGCCATCAGCGAGGCCAACCACGACCTCGCTGTCGCCTACGGTAATGATCCCTGGACCGGACGACTGAACGAAGTGCTCGGCGCCTTCTTCGGGACGGAGGTGCGCGCGTTCGTGGTCGCTACCGGCACCGCCGCCAACTCTCTGGCGCTGACGGCCCTATCTCCCCCCTACGGCGCGATCTACTGCCACCCCGATGCGCATATCGTCACTGATGAGTGCGGTGCGCCCGGCTTCTTCACGGGCGGCGCACAGCTCGAGCTGCTCGGTGGCGCCGATGGCAAGCTCAGTGCGGCGACTCTGGCTGCCGCGCTCGACGGCCATTCCGTCTCGGTGCACTCCGTGCAGCCCGCGGCGGTGTCGATCAGCCAGGCAACTGAGCTCGGCACGGCCTACCGGCCTGCCGAGATCGCTGCGCTCTGCGACGTCGCGCATCAACACGGATTACACGTGCACGTGGATGGCGCTCGCTTTGCGAACGCGCTCGTGTACCTCGGGTGTCATCCCGGCGATGTGACGTGGCGCGCAGGCGTCGACGTGCTCTCCTTCGGCGCGACCAAGAACGGGGCATTGAGCGCCGAGGCGGTCGTGTTCTTCGATCCAGAGCGGGTGCGTGACTTCGAGCTGCGGCGCAAGCGCGCCGGACATCTGCTCTCGAAGTCGCGCTACGTGTCCGCCCAGCTCCTCGCATACATCGAATCCGGCGCCTGGCGCCGCAACGCCGAGCGCGCCAACGCCTTGGCGCGCAGCATCGGCGAGGCTGCAGGCGAGCGGGTGCTTCATCCCATCGAGGCGAACGAGGTGTTCCTCGAGCTTGGCATCGCCGAGAAAACCTCCTTGCGAGACGCCGGCTTTGAATTCTACGATTGGGGATCGCCCGCCGCGGGTACCGTGCGCCTGGTCGCCTCCTGGGATCAGGACGCGCGCCACGTCGAGGCACTCTGCGCGGCGCTGGCCGCAATGTAGGAAGGGTAACTCATGCCTGCACGAGAGTCCCGGATGTTGGCGCTCGGTACGTCGGCGCCGGACTTCGCCCTCGCCGATGCGAGCGGCAAGCGGTTCGCGCTGCGTGACTTCGCCGGCTCCAAGGGCCTCCTGGTCGCCTTCATCTGCAATCACTGCCCTTACGTCAAGCACCTGCTCGATGCGTTCGTGGTGTTTGCGCGCGAGTATGGACCGAAGGGGCTCGCGATCGTCGCGATAAATCCCAACGATGCGGTGGCGTACCCGGAAGACAACGCCCAGAGCATGGCGCGCATCGCGACGCAGAAAGGATTCACCTTCCCCTACCTCATCGATGAGACTCAGGAGGTGGCGAAGGCGTACCAGGCCATCTGCACGCCGGATTTCTTTCTCTTCGATGGCGCCGGCAAGCTCGCCTACCGCGGCCAGTTCGATGCCACCCGGCCCGGCAAGGGCGCGCCGGCCACCGGTGCCGATCTGCGCGCCGCCGCGAACGCCCTCCTCGCAGGCAAGCTCATCACGAACCAGACGCCGAGCGTCGGCTGCAGCATCAAGTGGAAGTCAGGTCAGGCGCCCGAGTGGGCATGAACTCCTCATCGAGGCTCTGCCGTTGTCATGGCTTTCGGCGCGCTGTTATCATGCCGCTCCATGTCCATCCGCCGCCGCGAAGTGTTGGCTGCGATTGCAGCATCACCTTTGATGGTGGGCAGTTCGTCGGCCCGTAGCCTCGAGGAGGCGCGCAGCATGTTCGGCCTCATCGGGAAGATTCGCGCCACCCCTGGCGCGCGTGAGCAGCTCGCTGCCCTTCTGATCAAGGCATCCGCCGCGATGCCAGGGTGCCGCAGCTATGTGGTGGCGGCCGATGCAGCCGAGGCGGATGCCCTTTGGGTCACCGAGGTCTGGGATTCGGCCGAGGCCCACGAGGCGTCTCTGCAGCTGCCGCAGGTCCGCGCGGCCATGGCAGCCGGCCGGCCGCTCATAGCCGGATTTGCCGAGCGTGCGCAAACGACGCCGCTCGGAGGAACCGGCATCGGTGCCGGCTGAATTGACGCCGAGCCGTTAGAGCTCTCGCAAGCCGTCGGTCACCGGCATGCGCGCGGCCCGGAGGGCCGGAAAGAGGCCGCCCACGAGCCCGATGGCGAGCGCCCACTTCAGGCCGTTGACGAGGAGCGTGGGCGACACCCGGAACTCGAACACCACCTGGCTGAAGTTGGCCCCGAGGGTCGAGGCCGTGTAGTGATCGAAGATCGCCCAGGCGATCGCTGCGCCGATGATGCCGCCCGCGAGCGCGAGGAGCAGAGTCTCGATCAGCACCGACACCACCACCGGGCCGCCGCGAAATCCCATCGCCCGCAGGGTTGCAATCTCGCGCGTACGGGTAGCCACGGCCGCATACATGGTGTTGAGCGCGCCGAAGAGGGCTCCGATCGCCATGATGACGGCCACGGTCGTGCCGAGAATGCGGATGGTGCGAGTCAGGAGCTCAGACTGGCGGTCGTAATAGTCGCGCGTCGTGGTGGCATCGACCTTGAAACGCGGATCGCTCGCCAGCGCCGCCTTGAAGGCATCGAGCAGATGCGGATCCTTCAGACGCACCGTGACGGAATTGCGGCCCTCGCCGCGCCGATATGCCGATGCGATCGCATCGCCATCGCCCCAGAGCTCCGAGTCGTGCTCGTCGGCGGAATCGAACTCGCCCACGACGGTCCAAGGCTGTCCGCCGAGGTCGATCTTGGAGCCGAGCTCCGTGTGCTCGAACTCGCTCATCGCCCGCTTGCCGACGATGAGCTCCCGCAGGCCGGGCGTGAAGCGCCGGCCGGCGAGGAGGCGCACGTTGGTGCGCAGGGCCCAGGCGCCCTGGCCGAGGCCCCGCACTTCGACGTTGGCGTCGAGCCCGCTGCTCTTCTTCGGCAACGAGGCGACGACCACGAGCTCAGGAGAGGCGATCGGCCGGCCCTGAGGATCGCGCATCACCTGCGGCTCATTGCTGATGGCCACCGTCGTGTCGTGATCCATCGCCGAGTTGATCTCGGTCTGTGATCCGGATCGGAGCACGATGGCGGTGTCGTCATTGCCCGTTTCCTGCAGCGTCGCCTGAAACCCCTGCGCCATGGCGAGGAGTGCCACCAGCACGCCGACCACACCGGCAATGCCCACCACCACGACCGAGGCCGCTCCGAGGCGTTGGGGCATGGTCGATATGCCCACTTGCGTCACCGACAGTGCCTGACGGCCGGCGCGCGTGGCGAGAAGCCATGCAACGAGGAGTGCAGCCACGATGGCCGCCGACCACCAGGGCAGCACGGCGAGGAGCGCGACGGCGAGCGCCGCTACGAGCAGCGTGACGAGAGACCAACCGAACCTCTTCATGGTTGCACCCTCACCGTCCCGAGAGCGCATCGACGATGCGCAGCTGCATGCCGCGCCGCGCGGGCAGCGCCCCGACCACGAGGCCAATGGCGATCATGAGCGCCACTGCGCGCAGCCACGCCGCGCCTCCCACCGGCAGCATCGGGATCTGCGGGCCGAGCTTCGCCCGTATCGCGCTCACGGCAATCCCGGATATCGCAAGGCCGACGGCGCCCCCGATCGCGAGCAGCAGCACGGATTCCGCGAGTACCAGCGAGAGAACGCTGCGGTTCGAGAAGCCAATGGTCTTCAGGATCGCGAGCTCCGGGATGCGCTCGCGGACGGCCTGCGCCATGGTGTTGCCGGTGAGGAGGATCAAAGTGAAGAACACTGCCCCCATGATCGAGCCCACGATGAGGCCGATATCGGCGAACTGGCTGACGAACGCGGCGGTGAAGGCATCCTCGCTCTGCGTCTTCGTCTCGTGATCGGAGTTGGCCGAGAGCGCATCGATGGCGTGCGCGACACGATCGGCATCCTTCGGCTGCGCCACCCGATCGATGTACCAGCCGGCCGTGCCGCCGCCGAACTGCGCCGCCTGATCGAAGTAGTCCCAGTTGAAGAAGAGCACGCCCTCCTCGCCCTTCAGGTTCGGATCGGCCACGTGGTAGATGCCGACCAGGTCGAGAGTCCAGGTGTTGGAGCCGCCTTTCTGCGGGAAGATCGTCGCCTGGATCGGGATTTTATCGCCGACCTTCCAGTGAAAGCGCTCCGCGAGGCTGGCACCCGCTATGGCGCCCGTGCGCGTCGAGTGGAACGCGCGCAGCTCCGCCGCGGAGAGCCTGAACTCCGGGAAGAGATCGAAATAGTTGTTGGGAACGGTCTCGGTGACGAGCTGATTCTTCGGATCCTGGTAATAGCCGCCGAACCAGTTGGCGTACGTCACCGCTTTCACGCCGGGCACCGCCTGGATGCGCATGAGCAGGCTCGTCGGCAGTGAGACCACCAGGCTCTGCTTCGACATCGTAATGAGACGGTTCGCCCCGGCGACATTGTGTCCGGCGTTGGCGAAGGCGCCGCGCACTGAATCGAGCAGCCCGAAGAGCAGGAAGGCGGCGATGACGGAGACAATCGTGAAGATCGTGCGGGTCTTGCGTCTGAAGAGCGTCGACCAGACGAGGTGCAGATACTTCACGAGGCCACCTCGGCCGCGACGGTCCCCTCGACGAGGGTGCCCTTGTCGAGGTGAAGGGTATGGCTCGCGTACTCGGCCGCTTTGGGATCGTGGGTCACCATGACGATCGTCTTGCCGTGCTCTCGATTGAGACGCTGCAACAGCGTCAAAACCTCCACAGCCGACTGTCTATCGAGGTCGCCCGTCGGCTCATCGCACACGAGCAGCGTCGGGTCGGAAACGATGGCGCGCGCGATGGCGACGCGCTGCTGCTGTCCGCCGGAGAGCTCGCCCGGCTTGTGCGCGGCGCGGTCCGCGAGGCCGACGAGCTCGAGTGCGACACCCGCATGGCTGCGGCGCTGGGCTGCGGAGAGCTTGGTGAGCAGCAGCGGCAGCTCCACGTTCTTAGTGGCCGAGAGCATCGGCAGGAGGTTGTAGAACTGGAAGACGAAGCCGACATTGGAGGCCCGCCAGCGGGCGAGCTCGCTCTGGCCGAGCCGGTCGATGCGCTTGCCGCCGACGGACAGGGTGCCCTCGGTCGGCGAGTCGAGGCCGCCGATCAGATTGAGCAGCGTGGTCTTTCCCGAGCCCGACGGCCCCATGAGCGCGAGGAAATCCCCGGGAGCGATGTCGAGGTCGACGTGGTGCAGCACCTCGATCTTTTGTCGGCCGCGCGTATAGACCTTGCTCAGGTTCCTGATCTCGACCAGTGGACTCATGGCTGTCACTCTCCCCTAGCGGCTGCATCTCACGTGGCTCATTCCGCCGCCCTGCCTCGGGCGGCTGTGCCAGGATCTCGTATCGAAGCCCGCACCCCAAGTGCGCTTCATCACCCGTGGAGATGACAATTGTCACCTCGCCGTGGGCTCACCGCGGGTGTACGGCTACCTTACCCATGATCGGATTTCACCGCCACGCGCTCCCCATCGCTGAGGCGCGCGGGAGGTGCCTGTACGACGGCCGTGCCGCTCGCAATACCCTGCACCGCGCGCATATCGCCCTGACTCGTGCCTGCGGTCACCGCGGCCGCGTGCGCCCTCTCACCCTGGACCACGAAGACGACCGTACGGCCATCACGCTGCACGACGGCAGAGGCAGGCACCCAGACCGTACCTGCCGGCAGAGCCGCGGCAGTGCCACCGGACGGATCCGACTTCTCCTGCAGGAACGACACCCGCACGCCCATGTCAGGCAGGATTTTCGGATCCAGCTTCTCGAATGCTATGCGTACCTTGACGGTCGCCTTGCTCTTGTCGGCCGTCGGCACGATGGCGATGACGTGCGCGGGGATGTTCCAGTCCGGATAGGCGTCCAGCACCGCCGTCGCCGGCTGCCCCGGACTCACCCGGTGAATGTAGGCCTCGTTGACATCGACATCGACCTCGCGGGAAGTCATGTCGACGATGGTCGCAATCCCGGTCTGCGTAAAGCCACCGCCGCCAAAAAAGGGCGAGATCGTCTCGCCCATCTGCGCGGCCTTGTCGACCACCACACCCTCGAACGGTGCGCGCACGACGGTGTAATCCTCCTGCACCCGTGCTGCCCGCTGGCCGGCTCGGGCGACGGCCACTGCCCGCCGCTGACTCAGCTCCTGCGCAGCGAGCGCGGCGGCCTGCGTCTGCACGGTCTCGAGCGCCTGCTCCGAGACCAGATGCTGGCCGATCAGCGCCTGATCGCGCGCAAGGTCGCGCCGGGCCTGGGCGAGCTGCACCTGAACCTGGCGCAGCTGCGCCTCGGAGGCGGCCACCTGTGCATCGGCCTGCTGCAAAGCCGCGCGCTGGGTGCTGTCGTCGAGGCGCGCCAGGATGTCCCCGCGATGAACGTGCTCGCCTTCCTGTACGTAGACCTGGGTCAGCTGTCCCTGGATCTGTGAGGAGACCGTCGCTTCGCGCTCAGCGGTGACATAACCCGTCGCCTGCAGAATGGCGGCCGGCGCGGCGCTTGCGGAGGCAGCCACCGCCGTCGCCTCGCTCACCTCGATTGCACTGTTGCGGGTGAGGAGGAGAATAGCCGCGGCGGCGATCACGAATGCCGCAATACCGGCAGGCAGCCACCACTTGCGGCGACCGGTACCGCTCTCCTCGCGGTCAGACCTGTCGATCCTCAGCTGATGGATGAGGTGTGTCTTGTCGGAATCGGATGACATATCGGGCGGATACTACCCGGATACGATCTCCGCCATGAGCTGGCGCGCCTGCGAGAAGTCGGGCGCGACGAGCAGCGCCCGCTCGAGCACGTTACGCGCGGCGACCGCCTCACCGCGCGCCAGATAATCCTGTGCCAGGTCGGTGAAGGCATCAGCGGCGCCCCACCCCGGAAGCCCGCGCGCCTGACCCCGCTGCCGCTCGAACGCAGACACGGCTCGCTGCAGGAGCGAGAACGCCTGCTCGGTATCGCCGCCGAAGAGCCGCGGCCGATCCCGTGCCGCCAGCGCCCCGAGCAGCAGCACGCGGGGGTTGTGCGGGGCGAGGGTCAGGGCCTTGTCGATGCGCGCGAGACTGAGCGGCGCGGCGAGCGGCGAGCGCCAGGCATCGAGGTGGCTCTGCAACGCGAGACACGCGGACTGCAGCGCAAGCGCCTCGGCCGAGCCGGTGTCGATGACGAGCGCGCGGTTCAGACGGTCGATGCAGCGCTGTGCAGCGAGCCAAGCCCGCTCCTCGTTGTTCCTGGCGAGCAGCGCGAGCCGGTAAGCGAGGAGCGCGCCGTAGTAACTGCGCCACTTGCGGGTACTCGTATCCTGGGCGCCTTCAGTGGGATCATCCGGCAGGGTGGCGGCCAACGCCTCCAGTCCCGCCGCATCCTGCTGGAAATAGCCGCTCTCGATGCGGCTCTCGACCTCCAGCCAATGCGCATTCGCTGGCGGCGCGCTCGCAGCCGCAACCACCGGCGCTGCGGCCGCTGTGATGGTCGGCACGGACGCCAGCACCGCGAGGAGCAGGGCCGAGCCGAGCCACGCCGCCGGCCGGAACCCGCGCCCTCCAGTAGAATGCGCTCCAACCATGGCTGAGAACGATACCACAGGGGCGGCACCGGCCGCCCTGCCCGCCAGGGCCGCCCCGCTCATCGACATCGGCATCAATCTGGCTCACGACAGCTACGACGCTGACCGCGATGCGGTGATCGCCCGCGCCGAGGCGGTGGGCGTCGTGCAGATGATGATCACCGGCTCTTCCGCCGCGAGCTCCCGCAGCGCCATCTCACTGGCCCGGCAACATCCCGGGAAGCTCTTCGCGACCGTGGGAGTGCATCCGCACCAGGCCACAGAGCTCACGGCTGCGGTTCTCGCGGACTTGAGCGAGCTGACGCTCGAGCGCGAGGTCATCGCCGTGGGAGAATGCGGGCTCGACTATTACCGCAACTATTCACCGCCGGCGGTGCAACGGGAGGCTTTCCATCGCCAGCTCGAGCTCGCCGCCCGCTGCGGCAAGCCCGTGTTCCTGCACCAGCGCGAGGCGCATGAGGACTTCATCGCGATCCTCCGCGAGCACTGGCCGGCGCTCGCCGGTGGTGTCGCGCATTGCTTCACCGACGGTGCGAGGCAGCTCGAGTGTTACCTCGAGCTCGGCCTTTCGATCGGAATCACCGGTTGGATCTGCGATGAGCGGCGGGGCGCACACCTCACCGGTTTGGTGCGGGACATCCCTGCCGGCAGGCTCCTCCTCGAGACGGACGGCCCTTATCTCCTGCCGCGGGATCTCGATCCGAAGCCGGCCTCGAGACGCAACGAGCCGATGTATCTTCCCCATATCGCCGCCGCCGTGGCCGCGGCGCGCGGCGAGCCGCTCGAGTCCCTGGCAGAGGCGAGCACGGAAGGCGCGCGGAGGCTGTTTCGCATTCCTGGAATCGATGCGAAGAAGAGTTCTTAACCCTTTGTAACGACAGCAAGTGAGAGAACCCCTTATGGACCTAGAGCAACTGCGTGCCGCGATCGCCACGACTTGGCGCAGCTCCATCGTCGAGCGCCTCACCGCCTACGTCCGTATCCCGAACAAGTCACCCATGTTCGACCCCGCATGGGAGACCAACGGTCACATGGATGCTGCGGTGCAACTCATGGCCGACTGGTGCCGCGCCCAGCCCGTGCGCGGGATGCGCGTCGAGGTGCGTAAGCTCGCGGGCCGCACGCCCGTGCTCCTGGTCGACGTCCCGGGCGAGCTTCCGGGCTCGGTGCTGCTCTATGGTCATCTCGACAAGCAGCCGGAGTTCACCGGCTGGCTGCCCGGCCTCGGTCCCTGGGAGCCGGTGGTGCGCGATGGGAAGCTTTACGGGCGTGGTGCGGCGGATGACGGCTACGCCGTTTTCAGCTCGCTCACTGCCATTGCCGCGCTCAAGGCACAGCAGGTCGCTCTTCCTCGCTGCGTCCTCCTGATCGAGGCCTCGGAGGAAAGCGGCAGCGTCGATCTTCCGGCGCACCTCGAGGCGCTGGGCGATGCGATCGGTGATCCCTCGCTCGTGGTCTGCCTCGATGCCGAGTGCGGCAACTACGAGCAGGTGTGGTGCACCACCTCTCTGCGCGGGAATCTCGTGGGCAACCTGCACGTGCGGGTGCTCGAGGAAGGCGTGCACTCTGGCATGGCGACCGGCATCGCACCGACGCCTTTCCGGATCATCGAGCAACTGCTCACCCGCCTCGAGAGTCCGATCAACGGCGGGCTGCTCCTCGATGAGCTGTCGGTCGCGATACCAAAGGATCGCCGTGCGCAGATCGATGCCGCTGCGCGTGTGCTCGGCGAGTCCGTCGCCGGCAAGCTCCCGTGGGCCGCCGGTGTCCGGGCGATCTCCAACGATCCCGCGGAGCTGCTCATCAACAGCACCTGGAAGGCGACGCTCGCCGTGACGGGTGCCGACGGCCTCCCCGCGACGGTGTCGGCCGGCAATGTGTTGCTGCCCTCGCTGACTTTGAAGCTGTCGCTGCGTCTGCCGCCGACCTGCGACCCCGCACGGGCTGCGCGCGCGGTCAAACAGGCCCTGGAGCACAACCCTCCCTATGGCGCCCAGGTCCGTTTCGACTCGGGAGCGGCCTCACCCGGATGGAACGCGCCCGCCTTTGCGCCGTGGCTCGAGGAGTCGATTACGCGCGCCTCGCGGCAGATCTATGGACGCGAGGCCGTTCATCTGGGGTGCGGCGGCACCATTCCCTTCATGGGGATGCTGGGCGAGCGTTTCCCGCGCACCCAGTTCTTCATCACCGGAGTCCTCGGCCCGCACGCCAACGCCCACGGCCCGAATGAATTCCTCCACCTCGAGTACGCCGAGAAGCTCACCGCCTGCGTCTCGCTGGTGCTGGCCGACCATGCACAGACGCTCGGCCGGGGATGATCAACGCATGTGCGTCATGTAGCTCGGCTTCACCGCCGCTTTGATCTTCTCCCAGCCCTCGCGGAAGCGGGCGATCGCCGCATCCGTCTCGTGCTCCATCGCGGGGAACTCCGCCCGCAGCGCATCGATCATCAAGGTCCACTTCGGCAGTCCCTTGGGGAACCTGCCGCGCCGGGTGAACACCACCCTGCCCTCGACCGGGACGTCACCGGCGATGGCCTTCACGGCAGCAATCCGGTCATAGAGGCCGCTCTGCGGATTGGTGAAGGTGAAGCGCCGCGGGCCATCCATGACGGTCCACTCGGCCATCTGATCGCCGCCGAAGATATTGCCCTGCACGTCGCGCAGGTCGATGACGAGGACACCCCGCGAAGTCAGCAGCAGGAAGTCGACGTGAAAGCCGCCCCCCATTCCGTCCGGCACGAGCGCGTCCACGGCGTGATCCGATCCGGCCGCAGTCACCGCCTGGCGCAGGGATTTGCGGGCGCTGTACTGGCGGTACCAGCGCCACACCCACGAGACACCGAACCCCACCGCCGCCGCGGCACCGATCAGTACCCATGCGGCGGGCGGCAGCTTCTCGATCTCATCCACGTCAACGACCCTCCGGTACCCGTCGCTCCCGCAATGCGGCCCGGAGCGATGCCAGGTCGGCATCGATCTCGGTGCACTCGGTCGGGCGGGCAAAAAGTTTAGCCAAGGATTTTGGCACAGGCACCTCGCGCCCGATCAACGGCTCGACGATCTCACGGAATTTCGCCGCATGGGCGGTCGAGACCAACACCCAGCGGCCGCCGTTGCGGCGCGCCTCCGGCAGCTGCGCGTGCGCCTCGGCGGCGGTGGCGGTGTGCGGGCACCAGATCTGGCCGAGTGCCTCGTAACCGGTGCGGATGCGGGCACGGATGGCCTGATCATCCACCGTGCAGGCGCTCACCGCGGAACGGATCTCGTCCAGTTGCGGATAGAGGGTACGCAGGCGTTCCATGTTACTGGGATCACCGACGTCCATGGCAGAGGCGAGCGTCGCGATGCTGGCGCGCGGCCGCCAGTCCCCGGAGTCGAGAAAATCCGATACCGTGCGATTGGCGTTGTGCGCCAGCACGACCTCCGCTATCGGGAGCCCGAGCTTGCGGGCCCAGATGCAGGCCACGGCATTGCCGAGGTTGCCGCTCGGGACGATGAAGGAAGCGGGCTCGCCATGACATCGGAAGACGGCGAGGCTCGCCGCGGCGTAGTACACGGCCTGCGGCAGGAGACGCCCCAGATTGATGCTGTTGGCCGAGGAGAGCGAGCGCTCCTCCTGCCACGCGCGGTCGAGGAACGCCTGTTTGACGATCTGCTGACAGTCATCGAACGTACCGCGCACTGCAAGGGAGCGCACGTTCCCGCCCCAACACGTGAGCTGCCGCTGCTGGGTCGGCGAGACCAGTCCCTTGGGGAAGAGGACCGCCACTTCGATGCCGGGCCGGCCGTGGAACGCCGCTGCCACGGCCCCGCCCGTATCACCCGAGGTCGCCACGAGAATGGTGAGCGGAGGCGATGCCGCGCCACGCAGGCGGGCGAGGCATGCCGCGAGAAATCGCGCGCCAAAGTCCTTGAAGGCTGCCGTCGGACCATGGAAGAGCTCGAGCACGGCGAGGCGGCCGTTTCCCGGTAGCGCCACGATCGGCGCCGGGAAATCGAAGGCCTCGGAGGTGATGAGCGGCAGCGATGGCGCGAGGGGATCCCCCTCGACGAAGGGCCCGAGCAGCTTCGCCCCGATCGCGGCCAGGCTCTCCCGCGGGCTCCAGGAGCTCGGCGAGAGCCGCGGCCACTCGCTCGGCACATAGAGCCCGCCGTCGGGTGCCAGTCCCTGGCTGAGCGCCTCGCCGAATCCGGCGTTCAGCTGCGCATCACGCGTGCTCCTGAACCGCATCGCGCTCATGTGCCACCTGTCATGGGTCAGCCGGACTCGATGACGCGTGCGCCATCGGCTCCGACATCCACCAGCCACTCATCGATCCGGATGTCACCGGCCGTGAACTCGCGCCGCATCGCTTCGAGCACCCGGTGGGCATCCTTGGCGAGCGCCCAGGCGAAAAGCGCGGGCCCGGCTCCGGAGATGGAGCAGCCGAGTGCGCCCGCCTGCATGGCCGCGAGGCGCACGCCCGCAAAGCCTGGGATCAACGCCTGGCGCTGCGGCTCGATCACCACATCCTCGAAGGAGGCGCGGATCATGTCGAGATCGTTGGTGTAGCAGCCGGAGATGAAGCCCGCGAGGTTGGCGGTCTGCCAGACGAAATCGGAGAGCTCGACACTGCGCTTGAGCATGGCGCGCGCCTGGCGCGTCGAGAGGAACATGTGCGGGTGCACGATGATGGCGCGGACCCCGGAGGGTATCGGGATCTGCTTGACCCGGGGATGCTCGATTCCGACGGTGAGCACGAGGCCGCCGAAGAGCGACGGGGAGATGTTATCGACATGCAGCGAGCCGCTCGCCACGGCCTCACCCTGCATCGCGAACTTGAGGAGCTCGAGCTTACTGCAGGGCCGCGGCAGGAGCGCATTTGCAGCCACCACCGCGCCGACCGCCGAGGCAGCCGAGCCCCCGAGACCGGAGCCGAGCGGGATCCCTTTGTCGATGCGCATCGCAAAGCCGAAGCCGGGGTGCACGGCCTCCTGCATGGCGAGCAACGCGCGCCCGGCGGTGTTCTGCGCAGGCTCGCTCGGCAGCTTGCCCGCTATGCCGGTGACATCGAGGATCGTGACATTGCGCTCCTCGGTGCGGCTGACGGTGACTCGATCCCCGAGCGCATCGACCGAGAAGCCCAGAATGTCGAAGCCGATCGCGACGTTGCCAACCGATGCGGGCGCGAAGGCGGTAGCCCAGCGCGGCGCGAGGCTCAAAGCCGCGCTCCAAGATAAGCCGCCAGGCGCAGCAGGTCGGCGAAGACGCCGCCGGCCGTTACCTCGGGACCGGCGCCGGGACCCTGGACGATGAGCGGGTTGTCGCAGTAACGGCGGGTCGCGAAGCGCACGACGTTGTCGGTGAGCGCGATGTTGGCGAAGGGATGCCTGGCATCGAGCTCGATGAGCCCGACGGTCGCGATCCCCGACTGCGCCCGCACACTGCCCGGGTCGGTGCCGGAGGCGCGCTCGCAGGTCAGCCGGCCAACGTAGCGCAACACCTTCCCGCGGGCGCGCGCGCCCTCCAGCCGCTCACGCATGGCCGCATCGTGGCGCGGCAGTCGTGCCATGAATTCCTCGATCGAGCCGCTCTCGAGACCCGCGGGGACCAGGCTTTCGATCCTGACATCGCCGAGCTCGAGCTCGAGCCCCATTTCGCGGCCGAGAATGATGAGCTTGCGGGCGACGTCCATCCCGGAGAGGTCATCGCGCGGATCAGGCTCGGTGTACCCCCGCTGGCGCGCATCGAGCACGATATCGGAGAACGCGGTGCGCCCGTCATAGATGTTGAAAAGGTAAGCGAGGGTCCCGGAGAAGATGCCCTCGACGCTCGTGATCTCATCTCCGGTCTCCCGGAGGTCGCGCAGGGTGTGCACCACGGGCAGCCCCGCCCCGACCGTCGCCTCGTAGAGGTAATGCGAGCCGGCGGCGCGGCGGGCCTCGTGCACCGCGCGGTAGTAGGCGAGATCGGCGCTGTTGGCTTTCTTGTTGGGCGTCACGACGTGCATGCCCGCGCCGAGCCAGGTCGCGTACCGGCCGGCGATCTCGGCGCTCGCGGTACAGTCGATGACCACCGAGTGCGGCAGGTAATCGACACGCACGTGCTCGATGAAGCGGTCGAGGTCGGCCGGGACGCCCCGCTCCTCGTACTCCTGGCGCCAATGCTCGAGCGGGATGCCGCTTTCGGAGAGCACCATGCGCTTGGAGCCGAGGATACCGCGCATGCGCATGTCGATCTTGAACTGCTGGCGCAGCCGCGCGCTCTGCGAGGCGAGCTGATCGAGGAACACTCTGCCCACCGTGCCGGGCCCGATGACTCCGATCGAGAGAGTATGCGGCGAGAGATAAAGACTGGCGTGAACAGCGCGCAACGCGCGCGTAGCGGAGCGGCCGTCGACCACGACGGAGATGTTGCGCTCCGATGCGCCCTGGGCGATCGCACGCACATTCACACTCGCGGTGCCGAGTGAGTTGAAGACTTTCGCCGCCACCCCAGGGGTTCCGGCCATGCCGTCGCCGACGATGGCGAGGATCGCGAGATCCGGATCGATCTCGACGCTCTGGATCTGTCCCTCCATGAGCTCCCGCTGAAACGCCTGGCGCACGAGCGCGGCGGCGCGCTCGCCCTGATCGTACGGGACGGCGCAGCAGATCGAGTGCTCGGAGCTGCCCTGGGAAATGAGAATGACGGAGATGCCGTCCTCGCGCAGCGCGCCGAAGAGCCGATGCGCGGTGCCCGGCACACCGATCATGCCGGCCCCTTCGAGGTTGATCAGCGCCACCTTGTCGATGCTCGCGATGCCCTTCACCGGCAGGGTCGAGGTCGGCTGCGCGCAGATGAGGGTGCCGGGCTTTTCGGCGGCGAAGGTATTGCGGATCCAGATGGGAATGGCCCCACCCACGGCCGGCGCCATGGTCTGCGGGTGGATGACCTTCGCCCCGAAGTAGGCGAGCTCCATCGCCTCGTTGTAGGTGAGTGAGTCGATCACCGTTGCATCGGGTACGCGGCGCGGATCGGCCGACAGGACCCCATCGACGTCCGTCCAGATATGGATTTCCGCGGCATCGAGCAGCGCGCCGAAGATGGAGGCGGAGAAGTCGCTGCCGTTGCGGCCGAGCGTCGTCTGAACGCCGCGCTGGTCCGAGGCGATGAAGCCCGTGATGATCAGTGTTCCCTTGAAGTCACGGTCGACGAGGTCCGAGAGATTCGTCCGCGACTGCGCCCACTGCACAGCCGGACCGAGCGGACCCCACTCGATGACCACGACGCGGCGTGCATCGACCCACTGCACCGGACCACGGGGACTGCCGCGCTCCTCATAAAAGCGGTGAAAGAGTTTGGTCGACCAGATCTCACCATACCCGGCGATGAGGTCGCTCACGTTGCGCGCCGCGGCGCGGGTCAGCTTCACCGTATGAAGGATGCCTTCGACGTCGTGGCAATCGCGATCGAAGCGTGCGAGATACAGCCGCGCTGATTCCGGTGTGAGGAGCGTCTCGGCAATCTCCGCGTGTCGCGAGCGCAGCCCCGCGAGCTCGACACGATAGCGGTCGTCCTGGTGCTCCGCGAGCGCCACCAGTCCGAGGAGGGCATCCGTAACGCCCTTGCAGGCAGAGAGCACGACGCCGACGCGAGCAGCCGGCAGGCTGTCGATGATGGCGGCGACGCGACGGAAACAGGCGGCATCGGCGACGCTCGATCCGCCGAACTTGTGCACGACCCAGGGAGCGGAATTGGGCATGGAATTCGAATCGACGAGAGGAAAAGCCGTGCGACTCTACTGACGAGCCCGAGTGCGCGCAATCAGCTTCTCGGATATTCGAGGCCCACCGGGCATAATCCCACGGGATGGAATCTGCTCTCGGTCCCCTCCTCCCCCTGTTCGAGCGCGAGCGGGCTGCCGGTCACGCGATGGCGCTCGGCATTCTCGTACACACGGCAGGCTCGACGTACCGCAAGCCCGGCGCATTGCTGCTCATTGCCGGCAACGGCGAGTACGCCGGCCTGCTTTCCGGGGGATGCCTCGAAGGGGATCTGCGCGAGCGCGCGCAGGCAGTCATGGAAACCGGCCGCGCCTCGCTCGTGACCTATGACCTGCGCAATTCCGACGATCTCGTCTGGGGCCTCGGGCTGGGGTGTGAGGGCGCGATGCACATCCTGCTGCTGCCGCTCGGCCCGCGAGAGGAGTGGCAGCCGCTCACCCATCTGGCAGCAGCGCTGGCCTCGTCCAGCCCGACTGCGATCGGGGTGGTGACGGCATCGCAGGACGAGTCGATTCCGGCGGGAGCCCTCCTACTCCCGGAAGCCTCCGGGGACACGGCGCTCACGCTCCCGCGCTCGCTCTCCGCCCAAGCCCGGGCGAGCCTCCTCGCGCCGTGCGTGCTCGAGGCGCTTGCCGCCACACCACGCTCGGCGACCGTGAGGTATCTGGAAGAGCCCGCGGGCCGCTGGAAGCTGCTGCTCCTGCCGCTTGCACTGCCGCCGAGGATTCTCCTTCTGGGCGCCGGACCCGATGCGCTGCCCGTCGTGGACTTTGCGGCGCGCATGGACTGGCGCGTGACCCTCGTCGACCATCGCCCAGCGTATGCCGTGCCGTCACATTTTCCGCTGGCGGAGCGCGTCGTACTGGCGCGTCCCGAGGAGCTCGCGCAGGCTCTGGATCTCAGTCAGTTCACCGCGGGTGTGGTGATGAGTCATCACCTGCCGTCGGACCTCGAGTATCTACGGGCACTGAGTGCGACCTCGCTCCCGTATGTAGGCCTCCTCGGACCACCCGCGAGGCGCGAGAAACTGCTCGCCGAGCTGCGCACGGAGTCGCAGCGCCTGCGGATGCGTTTGCGGGCGCCGGTCGGGCTCAACCTGGGGGGACGGACGCCTGAGTCCATAGCACTGGCGATCGTTGCGGAAATCCAAGCGTTCCTCCACGGTATGCCGCTGAAAGACCCACAATGAATGAGACCCAGATCATTCGCTCCCAGCTCGCCGCCGAGCAATCGCATGCAGCGGAGGTCGTCAACGCATGTGCCGCGGTGTTCGGCTCGAGGGACTCCGCTGCACAGCCCACAGCTTCCTTTCGCGAAGCCTGCGTGAGCTACCTCGTCTGGGTGCTCGCACGGTTCGAGGAACGTGATCAGACTCTGACCGAGCTTCTCGCCTCACGCCAGCCGATGGCGGATGGCCCCGGCGGTGCGGCTCTGCGACAGCTCGGCACCCTCATCAGCCGAACCGGCACCAGCCGCGAGGCGCTGTCGCGACTCGAGACTGCCTTTGCCGCCGATGACTCCGCCGCGGCGCGCGATCATTGGCAGGAGTTCGCGCGGTTCTTCGAGTCCGCGTGGGCACCGCGCCGCGCCGCGCTCGATGCAGCACTCGCCGAGTATCTCAGTGTTGCCGACTGGCGCGCGGTATGCGCCATCGATGCGGATTCCATTCTGGATGAGCGCAACGGCTACGCGCGTGTGATGGCGGAGCTGCCGGCGGGCATCGCGCTGCACCGATCGGCGCCGCCGCACGGCCCGCGCTCATGAGCACCGAGAGTGATGCAGGCAGCCTCCATGCCGTCGTACTCGCGGCGGGCGGCTCGAGCCGCTTCGGCTCGGCCAAGCAGCTGGTACGCATCGGCGACCGGCCGCTCCTCAGTCTCATCGCGGGCCGCACCGCCGAGGTCGTCGGCCACGCGCTCATCGTTGTGCTCGGAGCAGCCGCGGCCGAGCTCTCACCGCTCCTCAGGCATTCCGCGGGCTCCGTCGTCATCAACCGCAACTGGCGTGAAGGACTTGCGAGCTCCATTCGCGCCGGCGTCTCGCGCTTACCGGCCTCTGCCGCGGGCGTGATGTTGGTTTTGGCCGATCAGGCCTGCGTGACCGCGGAGGATCTGCGCAGGCTCGCGGGCGTATGGCGGCGCCAGCCGCAGTGCCTCGTCGCGGCGCGTTATGGCGCAACCGTCGGCGTACCCGCAATCTTCCCGCAATACCTCTTCGGAGAGCTGAGCGAGCTCAAGGGCGACACCGGAGCCAGAGCACTGATCAAGCGGCATGCCGACCGCGTGGTGACCGTCCCGATGGCGAGCGCCGCCTTCGACCTGGACACGCCGGACGACCTGCTCGAGCTCACCTCAACAGTGAACAGGTGATCCGGCCGGGGCCGCTGCGATCGCCAGGGCTGCGCAAGCCGTCCGGGGCGATGCTCAGCCGCTCGAGCCCGGATGTGGAAAGTTGTCGGACTCGTCCTCGCCCTCCCGCGGCGCGAGGCACGCCCAATCCTTTTCCAGCACGATCCGCAGCTCGCCCGTGGCGTTTGCCTGGCTGGCGCTCAACGTGACGAGATCCGTGCCGCACCAGCGCTCGGAGAGCGCGGCTGGGAGTATAAAGTCGATTAGATTTGACGTGTAATTAGCTGATATTACATCGTTTTTACTATCAACGCGCAGTCGATATCTGAGCGTCGCTCCGCCGGGGAAAGACGTCCGGTCCTCGACTTCGCCGCGCTCGCCGAGCAGGCGCATCTCGCCTTGCGTGAGCCGCAGCCGCAGCGAGTCGCCTTTGATTCTGAGCTTCACGGGGAGCACCCCTCTTTGGCCTGATGTCCGGCGGATTATGGCACTCATAACCTGCGGCGCGGGATACCAAACCACACGGTATTTAGCGCGCCGGGGCGTGCCGCCTATAGTCGGCCGGCATGTACCGCTACGATCACATCGACCGTGCGCTCGTCACGCAGCGCGTCGAGCAGTTCCGGGATCAGACCCGCCGCTACCTGGCCGGTGAGCTCTCGGAGGATGAGTTCCGCCATCTGCGGCTGCGCAACGGCCTCTATCAGCAACGCTTTGCGCCGATGCTGCGCATCTCGGTGCCCTACGGTCTGCTCGAGTCGGCACAGCTGCGGAAGATGGCGCACATCGTACGCAAATACGACAAGGGCTACGGCCACTTCACCACGCGCCAGAACATCCAACTCAACTGGCCGAAGCTCGAGCAGGTGCCGGACCTCCTGGGCGAGCTCGCCGAGGTGCAGCTGCACGGCATCCAGGCCTGCGGCAATGACACGCGCAACATCACGAGCGACTACCTGGCCGGTGTCGCAGCCGATGAGCACATCGATCCGCGCCCCTACTGCGAGCTCATGCGGCAGTACGTCACGTTGAATCCGGAGTTCTACTGGCTGCCGCGCAAGTTCAAGTTCGGCTTCACCGGCGCGACGGTGGACCGGGCAGCCACACGCACCAATGACGTGGCGGTGCATCTCGTGCGCCGCGGAGATGGTGCGGTCGGGTACCGCTTCTTCGTCGGCGGCGGCCTCGGCCGCCAGCCGATGTTGGGGCAGGAAATGAACCCGTTCGTGCCCGAGTCCGACCTGCTGCGCTACGCCTGCGCAATTCTGCGCACCTTCAACCGTTTCGGGCGCCGCGACAACATCCACAAGGCACGCATCAAGATCGTGCTGCGGGAATGGGGTTATGCGCGCTTCCGCGCCGCGATCGAGGAGGAATACGGGAAGATCAAGGCGAGCTCCGAAGGTGAGGAGCTGCTCCTATTGCCCGAGGATATCGAGCGCGTGCGCGGCCACTTTCCGGCACCGGCCTATCGGCCGGCCGCCGAGGTCAGCGCCGACATCGCCGGCCTGGCGGCGCGCGATGCGCGGTTTGCGGCCTGGATCAAGCGCAACGTGCGTGCCCACAAGATTGCGGGCTACAAGGTCGTGTTCGTCTCGCTCAAGGCGCCGGATCACGTGCCGGGCGACTGCACGGCCGAGCAGTTCGAGGCCCTCGCCGAGATCTGCGATGCCTACAGCTTCGGGGAGCTGCGCTCCACGTACGATCAGAACCTGGTGCTCGCCGATGTCGCGGAGCGCGATCTGCACGACCTGTGGCGCCGGCTCGATGCGATGAAGCTGGCGACGCCCAACATTGGGCTGGTCACGGACATCGTGAGCTGTCCGGGGCTGGATTTCTGCGGCCTGGCGAATGCGGGCTCGATCGGGGTGGCACAGGATATCTACCGACGGTTTGATACCCTCGATGCGCAGTACGAGATTGGGGCAATCCGCATCACGATCAGCGGGTGCATGAACGGCTGCGGGCACCATAGCGTCGGGCATATCGGCATTCTCGGCGTCGATAAGCACGGTGAGGAGTGGTATCAGGTGACGCTCGGGGGCAGCCCTGGCAATGACGCTGCGATCGGTGAGCGCATTGGACGTGCGCTGGCGCGGGATGAGATCGCCGATGGCGTGGAGCGGTTGATCCGCGGTTACCTCGAGCTGCGCTTCGATGACGATGAGACGTTCATCGAGTGCTACCGGCGGCTCGGCATGGCGCCTTTCAAGGAGCGCCTGTACGAGAGCGAGGCTGAGGCGGAGGCGGCATGACGATGAGGATTCTCCACAACAGCGAGCTCGTCGAGGATCAGTGGACGGTGCTGGAGGACGGACGCGCGGATCTCGGGGCGGGTGACGGTAGAGTCATCGTCACGCTTGCCCGGTGGAGGGAGGAGCGGCCCTCGTTGCTCTCGGCGCATGCCGCTGTGGGGGTGTTGGTACCTAATACGGCGGATATCGAGGCTGTGTTTGCGGACATTGAGGATCGGCCGCTCATCGTGTTGCAGTTCCCGACATTCACCGACGGGCGGGCGTTGTCGCAGGCGGTGGTGTTGCGCAAGAGGCTGGGGTTTCGCGGGGAATTGCGGGCTGTGGGGGATGTGATCAGGGATTTGGTGTTCTGGTTGGGGCGGTGTGGGTTTGACAGCATCGTGCCGCGGAAGGATCAGAGCTTGGAGGGGTGTCGGGAGGCTCTCAGGGAGATCACGGCGGCTTATCAGGCGGCGGCGGATGAGCACACGCCGGTTTGGGTTAGGCGACGGGCTGGAGTCGCTGCTGCGCATTGAGGTGCGTCGCGGCCGGAGGGCTGCGGCGATCGGGACTGCACTGCCGCGTCGTGTGCGGGCACTTCGTGTGGGCGCTACTTCATGTGCAGCCACTTCATGGGCGGACATCTGCACGGGACCGACCAAAATCATCTTTCCGGGACCGCCGTGAATCCGTCCATGGAGGCTGCCGCAAAAACGTCCTGTTTTTGAGGCTCCCGGAAAGATGATTTTGGCCGTTCCCGTGCTCTCGCGTGGCGGTGCGGCGCTCTTGCGCGCCGCCGTCCCGTGCTCTTGCGTGGAACGCAGCGCCGCGGGGCTGGCGGCTTTTACCTCATCGGGAGTTTGATGTCGGCCAGCATCTCGGCGACTTCCTCGGGGGTGCTGGCGCGGTGGGCGCGCTCTACCAGGCGCCGGTCGAGATGGGGTGCGAGGAGTTGGGCGAAGTCGTACATGTATTTGCGCAGGAGGGTGCCGCGGCGGAAGCCCAGCCAGGTCGTGTGGGCCGGTAGGAGGTGGGAGGCGTCTATGACGGTGAGGTCGGGGTCGTTCTCGTCCACGGCCATGTGGGCGACTATGCCTACGCCCAGGCCCAGGCGGACGTAGGTCACGATCACGTCGGAGTCGCGGGCGGTGATCGCTACGTTGGGAGTGAGGTTGGCTTTGGCGAAGGCGTCGATCAGGGAAGAAGGGCCGGAGAAGCTGAACGTGTAGGTGATGATGGGATAGGCGGCGAGCGCACGGTAGGTGAGCTTGCCGGCGCTGGCGAGAGGATGGTCGCGGGGGACGATGGCCACTCGGTTCCAGCGGTAGCAGGGCAGGATCGTGAGGTCGGAGAAGAGACGCTCGGAGCCGGTGTTGATGGCGCAGTCGATGCGATCCTGGGCCACCATCTCGGCGATCTGCTCGGAGGTCCCCTGGTGCAGGTTCAGGCGCACGTTCGGGTATTTCGCCAGGAATTCACGGATGACGTCGGGCAGGACGTAGCGGGCCTGGGTGTGGGTGGTACCGATCGAGAGGCTCCCCCTGCCCTCATCGCGCAGCTCCGTCGAGAGCGCACGGATGCTCTGCGCCTCCTGCAGGATGTGCAGCGCCCGGTCGATCACCTGCTGGCCGGCGGGCGTGATGCGGGTCAGATTGCGGCCCTCGCGCACGAAGATCTGAAAGCCGAGCTCATCCTCGAGAAGCTTGATCTGCTTGCTCACCCCGGGTTGGGAGGTGTGCAGCTTCTGCGCCGCCGCCGTGATGTTGAGACCGCTCTGCGCCACGGCGGCCAGATAACGTAACTGGTGCAGCTTCATCGACGCTCGACCCGTTGGGTGGCTCTGACCGGAGGGCAGAGCCTAGCGCAACCGCGGCGCACACGGCGATCTCTCCGAATGGTGAGGCGCGGGCGGGCGCCGCGTTGCGCGGCCCATCCTGGACCTCGCCGCTTCGGGGCCGCTGACGCGTCCCTGCCCCGGGGCCCTGCGGGCCGGCTACGGCCAGTCGACAATAAATAACCGGCCTGCAGTCGCTCAGAAGAAATCATTCGTTCTAGAGGCCGGGGTACCGTGGCTATAGTCCTCGCACCATGGGAGACTTACTGAACCTCGAAGTGCAGCAGAAGGCGTCGGCCCTGCGCGAGCAGCTCATCGGCGCCGTCCGCGAGCACGGCCGGGTCATCTACTCGAACAGCCTCGGCGCCGAGGCGATGGTGCTCACAGACATCATCTGGACGCACGTGCCCGAGATCGACATGTTCAGCATCGATACCGGGCGGTTGCATCAGGAGACCTACGATCTGCTGGAGAAGCTCGAGCGCCGCTACAAGCGCACTCTGCATCTGGTCTACCCGGACGCGCAGGCGCTCGAGGAACTGGTCTCCAGGCAGGGCATCAACGGCTTCTATCACAGCCTGCAGGCGCGCCTCGCCTGCTGCCACGTGCGCAAAGTGGAGCCTTTCAAGCGCGCGATCGCGGGCTACACGGCCTGGGTGACGGGTGTGCGCCGGGAGCAGTCTGCAGCCCGCGCACAGACGCAGCCGCTCGAGTGGGACGCCGAGCACGGCCTCTACAAGGTGAGCCCGCTGCTCGATTGGAGCGAGGCGGAGATCTGGCAGTACATCCGTGCCCGCAGGCTGCCGTACAATTCCCTCCACGACCGCCAGTTCCCGAGCATCGGGTGCTTTCCCTGCACTCGCGCGATTCAGCCGGGTGAGAGCCGCCGCGCCGGCCGCTGGTGGTGGGAGCAACCCGAGTCTCGCGAATGCGGCTTACATCCCAGAGTGCGCCATGCGGCCGCGCAAGCCTGACAGGCGGTCGGAAACCGATGGATTATCTGCCGGTATTTCTGCAGCTGCGCTCGGCGCGCGCGGTCATCGTCGGCGGCGGCCGGATAGCAGCGCGCAAGGCGGAGCTGTTGGTGAGATCGGGCGCGGACGTGATAGTGGTCGCGCCGCTGCTGCACGAGGAGCTCAGTAGCCGAGTTGCAGCCGGCGAGCTGACCCACATCGCGGAAAGCTTCGTACCCGCGCACCTGGATGGGGCCGCCATCGCTGTTGCGGCAACCGGCCTGAGGGAGGTCAACTCAGCGGTCTCCGAAGCCGCCCGCGAGCGCGGCGTCCCGATCAACGTCGTCGACGACGCTTCGCTCTCGACCTTCATCTTCCCGGCCATCATCGACCGCTCTCCGGTGCTGGTTGCGGTGGGCTCCGCCGGACAGGCGCCGGTGCTCACCCGTTGGGTGCGCGAGCAGATCGAAGCCCTGCTTCCGGCGAGCCTCGGCTCCCTCGCGCGCTTCATGGGCGAGCGGCGCAGGAGCGTACAGCGGGCGCTCGGCGCCGCGGCGCGGCGCGCATTCTGGGAGCGGATCGTACGCGGCCAGGCAGCCACTCGCCTGTTGGCGGGCGATGCGCCGGGCGCACAGCGTGCGTTCGAGGCGGAGCTGTTGATTTCCCAGCTCACCACCTCGGCCGCGACCGGCGGCACCCCGCTCGGCGAGGTCTATCTCATCGGAGCGGGCCCGGGCGACCCGGATCTGCTCACGCTGCGTGCGCTGCAGCTGCTGCAACAGGCTGACATCGTCCTGTATGACAGGCTGGTGCCCGCCGCGGTACTCGAGCGTTGCCGGCGCGAGGCGCGCCGGATCTTCGTCGGCAAGCGCCATGGTGCGGGGCAGGAGCGCACGGCGCAGGAAGACATTCACGAGCTGATGATCCGCTTCGCGCGCCAAGGCCTCAAAGTAGCGCGTCTGAAGGGCGGGGACCCGTTCATCTTCGGACGCGGCGGCGAGGAGGTCGAGGTACTCCTGCGCCACGGCATCCCCCATCTCATCGTCCCCGGGATCACGGCAGCACTCGGGGCAGCGGCCTGCGCCGGCATCCCCCTCACGCAGCGCGGGCTGGCGCAGAGCGTGACCTTCGTCACCGGGCACCTGCCCGGCGAGGACACCCTCGACTGGAGAATGCTCGCGCAGTCAGGGCAGACACTCGTTTTTTACATGGGCGTGGGCAGCCTCGGGGCCATAGTGGCCCGGTTACGCGCGGCCGGGGCTGCGGAAACGCTTCCGGCAGCGCTCATCGAGCGCGCGACGCTCCCCGAGCAGCGGGTACTCCGCGGTACACTGGGGGAAATCGCCGACCTCGGCAGCCGGGCGGGCCTCTCGCCCCCCGCCCTGCTCATCGTCGGCGAGGTGGCAGCCCCGCCAGCCGAGCCGGCAATGATCCCGGCGCGTGCCGTGGCGGCAGAGACCGCCGCTGACCTCAGTCAGCCCATCTGATCGGAAAGGCATCGCATGCGTGA
This sequence comes from Steroidobacteraceae bacterium, assembly GCA_035652555.1. Lineage (GTDB taxonomy): Bacteria > Pseudomonadota > Gammaproteobacteria > Steroidobacterales > Steroidobacteraceae > 13-2-20CM-66-19. The sequence continues at coordinate 79,068 of DASRDO010000098.1, forward strand.
CGGCTTCGTCGGGTCGGTCGGCCATACGCCTCTCATCAAGCTGCGGCGGGTGAGCGAGGAGACCGGCTGTGTAGTGCTCGGCAAGGCCGAGTTCATGAATCCCGGCGGGTCCGTCAAGGACCGCGCCGCGCGCGCCATCGTGCTCGCCGCCGAGCGCAGCGGTGAGCTCGCTCCGGGCGGTACGGTCGTCGAAGGCACGGCAGGCAACACCGGAATCGGGCTCGCGCACGTCTGCAACGCGCGGGGCTACCGGTGCATCATCGTGATGCCCGACAACCAGTCGCCGGAGAAGTACCGGCTGCTCGAGACGCTCGGCGCCGAGGTCCACAAGGTCCCGACCGTTCCCTACAGCAATCCCAACCAGTATCAGAAAGTCTCCCAGCGGCTCGCCGCCAGCCTGTCGAATGCCATCTGGGCCAACCAGTTCGACAACACGGCCAACCGCCAGGCGCACATCGAGACGACGGGGCCCGAGATCTGGGAGCAGACTTCGGGACGGGTGGATGCCTTCGTCGCCTCCTCGGGAACGGGTGGTACCTTCGCCGGCGTCTCCGAGTATCTGAAGTCGCGCCGCCGTGCGGTTCGCTGCGTGCTGGCCGATCCTCCAGGCAGCAGCCTCTACGAGTACGTGCGCAACGGTGCGCTGAAGGCAACGGGCTCCGGATCGATCACCGAAGGGATCGGCATCGGACGCATCACGGCCAATCTCAAGGATGCCCCTATCGATGATGCCGTCCACATCGAGGACCCGGAAACCGTCCGCTTCGTCTACCGGCTGCTGCGTGAGGAAGGCCTCTTCCTCGGCAGCACCAGCGGTATCAATGTCGCCGCGGCGGTGCGTGTCGCGCGCGAGCTCGGCCCCGGTCATACCGTCGTCACCGTGCTTTGCGACGGTGGCGCGAAGTATCAATCACGCCTGTTCAATGCCGAATGGCTCCAGTCGAAGGGTTTCGCGGCCGAGGCCGCGCAACCCGCCTCCGGGCCGTCGATCGCTCTCGACAAAGTCATGGTTGCCTGAGCGGGCACCGTGACATTGTCATCGCAAGTCCTGTGGCTCATTCCGGTCGGCTTCATCGCCCAGATGGTCGATGGCTGCGTCGGCATGGGTTACGGCATTTCCGCGAGCTCCATTCTCGCGACTCTGGGGATTCCGCCGCTCATCACCAGCGCGACCGTGCACGCAGCGGAGGTCGTGACATCGGGCATCTCCAGTGCCTCGCACGCATGGTTTCGCAATCTCGACCGGAAGATCTTCGTATCGCTACTCGTTCCAGGTGTCATCGGCGGCGTAGTCGGAGCAACGGTGCTGGCGCATGTACCCACTCACGCCATCCGCCCGTTCGTCTGGACTTATCTGATCATTACCGGACTTTGCGTCGTCGGCCGCGTGGCCTTCAAGCGCGCGCCGCAGCTCGCCGTGGGGGCACCCGGACCGGCACTGGGCCTCGGCGCAGGCTTCCTTGATGCGATCGGCGGCGGCGGTTGGGGCACCATAGTCACCTCGACCATGATCGCGCGGGGCGTCGCTCCGCGTTATGCGATCGGCACGGCCAACGCGGTGGACTTCTTCGTTGCCCTCGCCACCAGCATCGCGTTATGGACGCAGATGGGCCATATGAGATACGACATAGTCATTGCCTTGCTGATTGGCGGCGCGGTCGCTGCGCCCTTATCGGCGTGGGTCACGCGCCACGTCCCGGCACGTGCTGCAGCGACGGCCGTCGGCGTGGTGGTCGTAGTGCTCGGGGCAGCCGGGCTTCTCAACACCCTGTCGTGAGTCCTGCGATCGCGCTTTCGCCGACGCCAGATCGCCGGCGATTCTCTCAGGCTGCCGAGACTTCGGCCTTTTCCTTCTCGCCCTGACGCGCAGGCTTCTGACTCTCACCGGCCGGGGCGAGCGCCACCTCCAGCGCTTCTGACACGCGCTCCACCCATACGAGCTCGAGCATCGAGCGCGCGCTCTGCGGAATGTCCTCGAGATCGCGGCGGTTGCGGGCCGGCAGGATCACTTTGCGAATGCCGGCTCGAGCCGCGGCGATGGTCTTCTCCTTGATGCCGCCGACCGGCAGGACGAGGCCCCGCAGACTGATCTCACCGGTCATGGCCACATCCGGCCGCACGGCCCGGCGCCGCAGGAGCGATGCCAGGGAGACGAACATGGCAACGCCTGCGCTCGGGCCGTCCTTGGGGATCGCGCCGGCAGGCACGTGCACGTGAATGTCGCTCTGATCGAAGATCTTGGGATCGATGCCGAAGTCGGCGGCCTGGGCCTTCACGAGGCTCAGCGCCGCCTGCGCGGATTCCTTCATGACATCGCCGAGCTGCCCTGTCAGGATGAGCTTGCCGCTGCCCGGCATGCGCGCCGACTCGACGAAGAGGATGTCGCCGCCGACGGGCGTCCAAGCGAGCCCCGTTGCCACACCGGGCACGGAGGTCCGTTGCGCGACCTCGTTCTCGAAGCGCGAAGGCCCCAACACCTCGGCCACATCGCTCGCCTCGAAGCGGACGCTCTCGACCTTGCCTTCCGCGATGCGCATGGCCGCCCGGCGCAGGAGTGCACCGATCTGACGCTCGAGGCTGCGGCAGCCGGACTCGCGGGTGTACTCGCGGATGAGCCGCGAGAGCGCCGCATCCGCGAGGCTCACCTGTTCGGGCTTCAGGCCATTGGCCTTCAACTGACGGGCGACGAGGTAGCGCTTGGCGATCTCGAGCTTCTCGTCCTCGGTGTAGCCGGTGAGCTCGATGATCTCCATCCGGTCGCGCAGCGGGCCGGGAATCGTCTCGAGCACGTTGGCCGTCGCGATGAAGAGCACGTGGCTCAGATCGAACGGCAGTCCCAGGTAGTTGTCGCGGAAGCTCGAGTTCTGCTCCGGATCGAGCACCTCGAGCAGCGCCGAGGCCGGATCGCCCTGGAAGCTCGCACCGAGCTTGTCGATCTCATCGAGCATGAAGACGGGGTTGCGGGTACCCGCCTTGCGCAGCCCCTGGATGATGTTGCCTGGCAGGGCACCGACGTAGGTACGGCGGTGACCGCGGATCTCCGCCTCATCGTGTACACCGCCGAGGCTCGCGCGCACGAACTTCAGGCCGAGCGCACGCGCGACGCTCTGACCGAGCGACGTCTTGCCCACGCCCGGAGGACCCACGAAGCAGAGGATGGGGCTCCTGCCTTCCGGATTGAGCTTGCGCACGGCGAGATACTCGAGGATGCGCCGCTTGACCTTCTCCAGGCCATAGTGGTCCTCATCGAGCACACGCCGCGCCCGCTCGATGTCGATATCCTCCACATCTGCGTGGCTCCAGGGCAGCGCCACCAGCAGCTCCAGATACGAGCGCACCATGCCGTATTCGGGACTCGCCTCGTTCATGCGCTCGAGGCGCCGCAACTCCTTGCGGGCCTGCTCATCGGCCTCGGCGGGCATGTGCGCGGCGGCGATCGCCTTCTCGAGCTCGGCGATGTCGCCCCCTCCTCCCTCGCCTTCGCCGAGCTCCTTCTGCAGCTGATGCAGCTGCTCGCGCAACACGGCCTCGCGCTGGCGCTCTCCGAGGGCAGCCTGGGTCTGCTCGGTGATGTCGCGGGTGATCTTCAGCACCTCGACCCGATGGGCGAGAAGCTTCATGACTTTGTCGAGCCGTGCCTTGAGGTCCACGGTCTCGAGCACATCCTGCTTCTCCTCCGGCTTCACGTCCATGAAGCTCACGATGAGATCCGCGAGCTGGCCTGGTGAGTCGATCCCAGTGATGGTGCGCGTCAGCTCCGCCGGTACCTGGGGCAGCAGTGACAGAGCTTCGGCGGCGCGTTGCTTGAGGAAGTCCGTGCGCGCCTCGATGTCGGCACCGGCGACTTCCGCCTCGGCTATGGTCTCGATGCGCGCGGCGAGGAACGGGGTCTCGCGCACGACCTGCTGCAGCCGGAATCGGCTCTCACCCTGACAGACCATGTGATGCGCGCCATCGGGAGCGGTCACGTAGCGGACCACGGTGGCGAGCACACCGATCTCGTAGAGGTCGGTCGGCGCAGGCTTCTCCAGGGTTGGGTCGCGCTGCAACAGCAGGCCGACTTTGCGGCCGCTGCGCACGGCGTCCTGGGCGGCGGCAATGCTCTCCTCGCGGCCGAGAGTGACCGGCAATACGATTCCGGGGAAGAGCACCACGTTGCGCAGCGCCACGATCGGCACGGCTTCGGCCGGCAGCGGCGGCATTTCGAGCCGTCGGGTCGAAGGAGTCTGGTCGGTGTCGGCCATAAGTTATCTCTCGCTCTCCTGGGACTCCCGGGTCAGCCGGACTTCGAGGCAGCCATGCTCGTAGCGGCTGGCCGCCAGTTTGAGCCGCACGCCTGCAAGCGGAATGCGCCGGAAAAAGCGTCCGTGCGGAATTTCGAGCCGTCGAATCACCGCATCGGCAGAGCTGAGCTTGAGCGGACGCATGGCGTTCAGGATCAGCTCCGCCGGCTCGAGCCTCAGGCTGATCTCCTCGGGCACAACGCCGGGGAGCGCAAAGAGCAGAACGAGTCCGTCGGCGGTTTCCTGGATGTCGACCGGCGGCTCCCATACCGCGCCATCGGCTCCCCGTCCGAGGTAGCGCAGGAACTGGCGTTGCAGGCGCTCGGCTCTGTCCAGCACCTCGCACGCCTCCACCCACATCCAGCCGTATTGCCGCTCGCTGCTCATTCGTGGACTCAAGCCGCAAAGACCGCACCCGAGGCAAGAGATGCGGTCGCATGAGGGCAAGTCAAGGGTTGTGCCGCCCAGCCCCTCAGTTCCTGCTGTCGAAGGTGCGTGCGCTTGTACCGGCGCATGCGTTAAGGTCATCTCTTACCGCCGCGTCTACGCCCGACAGCAAGCCGCCATGCCCGCACTGACATCCGCCGAGCTCGATGCATTGCGCCTCAGTCTCGAGATCGCCCTGCGCAGCGTCGTATTCAGTCTGCCGCTCGCGATCCTCGTCGCCTACCTCCTCGCGAGAAGCCGCTTCCCGGGCACGCTGGCGCTCGACGCCCTGGTGCATCTGCCCCTCGTGCTGCCGCCGGTGGCGGTGGGCTACCTGTTACTGGTATCGCTCGACAGCCGCAGTGCCGTCGGGCGATGGCTGCTCGCGCATTTGGGGATCGAGCTGCCCTTCAGCGCCGCGGGAGCTACGCTGGCGACCGCCGTCATGACCTTTCCTCTCATGGTGCGTGCGATCCGGCTGGCGCTCGAGAGCGTCGACCGCGGGCTCGAGGCCGCGGCGCGTACGCTCGGTGCAGGACCGGTCGATCGATTTTTCTCGATCACCCTGCCTCTGATGCTGCCCGGAATCCTCGCCGGGCTCCTCACGGCATTTGCCGCCGGACTGGGTCAGTTCGGTGCAGTCATCACGTTCGCTTCCAACGTGCCCGGCGTCACGCGAACCCTGCCCCTTGCGCTCTACTCCGCCATCCAGGAGCCGGGCGGGGAGGCAATGGCGATGCGGCTCGCGGTGCTTTCCATCACGCTCGGCATCCTCGGGCTCGTGCTCGCCGAGCTCCTCGCCCGGCGCGTGTACCGGCTCCTGGGGCGCTGAAGGCTCGTAGAAGCGACCCCATCATGCTGCGACTGTCGGTCCTCAAACGCTTCGAAGGATTCAAGCTGATGGCGGAGCTCGAGGCTCCGACTCCCGGCGTCGTGGCGCTCTTCGGCCGCTCGGGCTGCGGCAAGACGACTCTGGTCAACATCATCTCGGGACTCCTGCAGCCCGATGAGGGGCGGGTCGAGCTCGATGGCGTGACGCTCACCGACACACGCTCGCGCATCCGCGTGCCCGTCGAGCGCCGGCGCATCGGCTACGTGTTCCAGGACTCGCGACTCTTTCCGCACCTCGGAGTGCTGCGCAATCTGCGCTACGGCGAGCGGCGGGCGCCGAAAGAGGGCCGCGCCGTTGGATTGCAGGAAGTGCTCGCCCTGCTCGGTCTCGAGCCGCTCCTTACGCGCCGTCCGCACCAGCTCTCCGGCGGCGAGCGCCAGAGGGTCGCCCTGGGACGCGCCCTGCTCTCGCAGCCGCGGCTCCTGCTTCTCGATGAGCCCCTTGCCGCGCTCGATGTCGCCCGCCGCGATGAGGTGCTGCCCTACCTCGAGACGCTGCGCGACAAGCTCTCGATTCCGATGGTGTTCGTCAGCCATCAGCTCGAGGAGGTCCTGAGGCTCGCAACCCATGTGGCGCTGATGGAGGCGGGTCACATCATCGCTTTCGGCACCCTGGGCGATATCAGCCTGCGGCCGGAGTTCCGCGCCATCGTGGGGCCCGAGGTGGTGGGCGCCGTAATCGACGGTACAGTGATCCAAGTCGATGCTGAGCGGGGGATGGCGGACGTTCAGCTGGGACGCGGCATTTTGCATATCAGCGTCCCGCATGCGCACGCAGGCGCAAGGATGCGGATCCAACTTCTCGCCCGGGACATCATTCTGGCGACCGAGCCGCCTCGCGGATTGAGCGTCCGCAACGCATTGGAAGGCGTGATCACCGAGCTCACCGACGATGTCGGACAGGCCATCCTGGTGAAGGTCGACATCGGAGCGGGCGCGGCAGTGCTCGCCCGCGTCACCCGCAACGCCATGGAGGCGCTGGGCCTGCGGGTAGGCATGGACTTATGGGTGCTGGTCAAAGCGGTCTCGCCGCGCGGGCATACCTACCCGGCAAGCGCTCAGCTGTAGTAGTCACGACCCGATCTGACAGTTACCCGGTTCTCCGGTTCTGTCTGTCAGATCAAATTACGCGATCATCTTCTCCCGACAGATCTGTTTGCCGTCTTCGAACGTCGCCATCGGCGTGCGTCCACAGCACATC
>DASRDO010000099.1:0-8831 GCA_035652555.1 Steroidobacteraceae bacterium
AGGCTCGCGGCCTGCGCCAGCACGACGGCGATCACGAGCGCTGCGATCAGGCGGCCGAACAGGGATTGCGGCCAGAGCGAGATGCGCATGGCCAAGCGGCCGGCCTCAGGTGCTCTCGACCGGCACGCCGATCACGTAACCCTCGCCGTACACCGTCTTGATGATCTGCGGCGCCCGCGCGTCATCGCCGAGGATTTGCCGCAGGCGGCTCACCCGTACATCGATGCTGCGGTCGAAAGGGTCCGCCTCGCGGCCACGCAGCAGCTCGGTGAGCTGTGCGCGCGACAACACCCGGTTGCCGGCGGAAAGGAGGACGGCGAGCAGACGGTATTCCGCGCCGCTCAGCGAGACATCCTTGCCGCTCGCATCCGTCAGGGTGCGCCGGGTCGTATCGAGCCGCCAGTTTCCGAACGAGAAGCCTCGGACCCACTGCGGATTCGGGTCGCGTGGCGCATGCGCGGCGCGCCGCAGCACGGCCCGGATGCGCACCAGGAGCTCGCGCGGATTGAAGGGCTTCGGCAAATAGTCGTCGGCGCCGATCTCGAGGCCGACGATGCGATCGACGTCCTCGCCCCGTGCCGTCAGCATGATCACCGGAATCTGCGAGTGCGTACGCAGCTCCCGGCAGAGGGTGAGGCCGTCCTCCCCCGGCAGCATCAGATCGAGCACGATGAGGTCGACCGGCGCCCGGTCGAGGACGCGCCGCATTTCGCGGCCATCGGCCACGGCGGTGGTGCGGAACTCGTTCTTCTCGAGATATTGACTCAAGAGCGAGCGGATCTCGCGGTCGTCATCGACTATCAGGAGGTGCGGGCGTTCGGCCATGAGCCAGAAGATAGGCGTGCCGCGGGCGGCTGTTGTAATGAACTGTTATGGCAGCGGGCCCGCCGGCGGGCCTGAGTGGAAGCGGAGGTGCTCATCCGGTGTCGTGGCGAGCTGCGCCTCGTGGGCCGCGAGCTCCGTGAGCCGCCCCTGCCACTCAGTCGGGGCCACCTCGCGCGCGAGCTCGAGATATTCCTCGAAATGGCGGGCCTCGGAGCGCGCCAGCTGCTCGTAGAAGCCGCCCACTTGCCGCGGCAGCCGCGGCGCCAGGAGGTGAAAGCGCTCGCAGGAGCGGGCCTCGATCAGAGCACCCGTGAGGAGAAGATCGAGCTTGCGTCCCGGATCTGCCGTGCGCAGCAGCGCGCGCAGCCCCGAAGCATAACGTCCGGGCCGCTGCCGCTCGAACGGCACCTCGAGCTGCGACATCAGCCGCTGGACCTGCTCGAAGTGCCGCAGCTCCTCACGCGCGAGGCGCGACAGCTGGGTCGAGAGGCGCCGGTCCTCCGGATAGGTGAACATCAGCGCGAGCGCCGTGGAGGCGGCCTTCTTCTCGCACTGCGCATGATCGTTGAGGAGCTCGCGCCAGCGGCCGGCTGCCGCCGCCATCCACGCCGGCGGCGTCGGGGCAAGCAGGATGTCGGCAGGGCCGTCGCTCATGGATTTCAGGCCGGCTCCAGGAACCGCTCGAGTTGGTCATCGAGCGCCTCGGCGGCTGCGAGCGCGCTCTGGAAGCGCTCCTCGGGCCGCTTCGCGAGCAGTCGCTCGAGCAGCGGCTGCAGCCCATCGAGACCTGTCCCGAGCTGCGGCACCGGCTCCTTGCGGTGCTTGTAGATGAGGGCCATCGGATTCTCGGCGCGGTACGGCTTGCCGCCGGTCAGCATCTCGTAAAGGATGACCCCGAGGCTGTAGAGGTCGCTGCGCGCATCGGTGGGCTCGCCGTGCCCCTGCTCGGGGCTCATGTAGTGCGGCGTGCCGAAGATCAGGCCGCGCTCGGTGAGGTCGTGCCGCTGCGCGTTGTCCTTCGAGAGCCCGAAGTCGATCAGGGCAATGCTGCCGTCCTCGCGCAGCATGACGTTGCCGGGCTTCAGATCGCGATGGATCACGTGCTCCCCGTGCAGGGCATCGAGCGCGCGGGCAATCGCGGCGGCGACGCTCACGGCCCATCGCGGGGCAACCGGCGACTTCATCCGGCGGCGCAGATCACCGCGCGGAAAGTACTCCATCACCAGCCACGCGTGCTCGTCGCTGACACCCAGGTCGAACAGCCGCACGATGCCGGGATGGCGGATGCGCTGCGCGATCTCGTACTCCTGCAGGAACCGCAGAAACGAGTCCGTCGTCTCGGCCTGCCCGTCTTCCTGGTCGCGCACCACCTTCAGCGCGACCAGTGAACGGGTCTGCTCGCGCTCCGCCAGATAGATCTCGGCGCGGGTGCCGGAAGCCACCTGGCGCACGCGCCGGTAGCCGCGGATGAACACCCCGCCGAAGCACTGCGATTCGGGAATGTTGCCTTTCATGTGCCGGCCCAATTCTGGGGCAGCTTGAGTCCGATCACCAGATCGGCCACGTTGGTCCCGGTCGGGCCGGTGCTCACGAGCGCCTCGGCCGCCGCGAGGGCGGTGCCCGAGTCCGCGCGCGCGAGACAGTCCTCGACATCGAGCCCGGCGAGGGTGAGCCGTGCGCAGGTCTCGGCGCTGACGAGGCCTCCTGCGGCCTCGGTGGGGCCATCCGTCCCGTCGGTGCCCGCGGCGAGCAGCATGAGCTGCGGATAGTCCGCAAGGAGCTTCGCCGCGGCGAGCGCCAGGTGCTGATTGCGCCCGCCCCGGCCCGGATTGGCCGGCAAATGCACGGTCGACTCGCCGCCCCAGACGCGGACCTGGGTGTTTCCGATGAGGAGCTCATGGGTGAACCGCGCCGCGAGGCGTGTCGCCTCGCCGGCGAACCGCTGCGGCACGCGCTCTACCGTGAGACCTCGCTGCAGCGCCGCCGCGGCAACTCCCTCCGTCGCTCGATCCACGGAGGCGATGACCTGACGCTCGATGCGATCCGAGCCGTCCGTCGCAGGACCGAGGAGCCCGGAGCCGATGACCGCAGGGTCGTCATCCGGCACATCCGACAGGAAAAAGGCGCGCGCCGGACGACCTGCCAGGTGGGTCGCCAGCCGTCCGCCCTTGATCTGCGACAGGCGCGCCCGGCGCGTGTTGAGCTCCCCGATCGGAACGCCTGCCGCGAGCCCACGGGCGCAGAGCTCCTCGAGTTGCGCCAGTGAGACCCCGGGCTCGAGCACTTCCACCAGACTCGATGCTCCCCCCGAGATGAGAAACATCGGTGAGACCGACGGCGGCAACTCCTTCACCCACTCGAGAAGCCGCCGCCCGGCCGCGAGCGAGCGCGCATCGGGAATGGGATGCGCGCTCTCGTGAGCCTCGATGCCCGGCAGCGAGAGGAGCTCGGCGCTGAGATGCCCGCGCTTCGTGATGACCAACACCCGCTCGAGCGCGGGGCCCAATGCATCGCGGGCGCCGAGGGCCATGGAGCAGGCGGCCTTGCCGACGGCGGCGACCCAGACCGGTGCATCGCGCTGCGCCGGCCGGGCTGCGAGCAGCGCCTCGCGCACACACCGCCGCCCCTCGACAGACTCGAGTGCGGCGTGGAGCAGCCCGAGAAGGAGCGCGTGCCGCCGGTCGGCGGAGGTCATGTCAGGAGGCGCGGATGACCTTGAGCGGGCGGCGGTCGCCGCGCAGCTTCTTCGCCTCATCCGAGCGCTCGAGCTGCAACCGCTCGAGGTATTCCGGCGTGACATCGCCCGTGACGTACTCGCCGGAGAAGCAGGACGTATCGAACTCCTCGATGCGCGCATCCTCGTGCTTGCAGGCGGCGATCAGGTCCTCGAGATCCTGATAGACGAGCCAGTCGGCGCCGATGAGCTCCGCCACCTCATCGAGCCGGCGTCCGCTCGCCACGAGCTCCCGGGCTGCCGGCATGTCGATGCCGTAGACGTTGGGGAAGCGCACGGGCGGTGCGGCGGAGGCGAAGTAGACCTTGCGGGCGCCCGCCTCGCGCGCGAGCTCGATGATCTGGGCCGACGTCGTGCCGCGCACGATGGAGTCATCCACCAGCAGCACGTTCTTGCCGCGGAACTCCAGATCGATCGCATTCAGCTTCCGGCGCACCGACTTCTGCCGCTCCTCCTGGCCGGGCATGATGAAGGTGCGGCCGATGTAGCGGTTCTTGATGAAGCCTTCCCGGTACTTGACGCCGAGCCGCTGTGCGAGCTGCAGGGCGCTCGTGCGGCTGGTGTCCGGAATCGGAATGACGACGTCGATGTCGTGGTTGGCGCGCTCGCGCAGGATCTTTTCCGCGAGCCGGTCGCCCATGCGCATCCGCGCACGGTAGACGGAGATGTTGTCGATCTTCGAGTCCGGACGCGCGAAGTAGACGTACTCGAAGATGCAGGGCGTGTGGCGCACGCTCGCCACGCACTGCTGCGAGTGGAGCCGGCCGCCTTCATCGATGAACACCGCCTCGCCCGGGGCGATGTCGCGCACCATCCGGAACGACAGGCTGTCGAGCGCCACGCTTTCCGAGGCCAGCATCCACTCCGGTCCGCGCGGCGTGTCACGCTGCCCGAGCACCAGCGGACGGATGCCGTTGGGATCGCGAAAGCCGAGGATGCCGTGCCCGATGATCATCGCCACCGCCGCGTAACCGCCGCGGCAGCGCCGGTAGACGGCATTCAGGGCCGCGAAGACGTCGGCCGGAGTGATGCGCGGAGTGCCGATGCGCTGCAGCTCCGAGGCAAACACGTTGAGCAGCACCTCGGAGTCGGAAGTCGTGTTGAGATGCCTGCGGTCCTCTCGCGTCAACACCTCGGCGAGCTCCGTGGCGTTGGTCAGATTGCCGTTGTGGGCGAGGCAGATGCCGTAGGGGGAATTGACGTAGAACGGCTGCGCCTCGGAGGCGCTGGCGCAGCCCGCCGTGGGATAGCGGACGTGGCCGATGCCGGCGTTGCCCTTCAGCTCGAGCATGTGACGCTGCTGGAAGACATCGCGCACCAGGCCGCTTTCCTTGCGCACGTAGAGCTCCCCGTCGCCGTAGGTGGCTATGCCGGCAGCGTCCTGCCCGCGATGCTGCAGCACCGTCAGAGCGTCATAGATGCGCTGATTGACCGCGCTCGTTCCAACGACACCGACGATTCCGCACATATTCCTTACCTCAAGGGGCCCGCGCCGACCAGCACGCGCAACCCGCTCGCCACCGAGTCACCATACGGGAGCAGCATGGAATGCCGCCACCAGATCTCGCCATCGAGCTTCAGCAGTTGCGCCAGGATGACGAACACCCCGATCAGCACCACGCCGCGCGCCGCGCCGAAGACGAATCCGAGCAGACGGTCCATGCCGCTGAAGATGGAGAGGCGCACGTAATGCCCGATGAGGGCACCGAGCCCGGCGCCGAAGAGCAGGATGAGCGCGACGATGATCACCCGGGCCGCCCACGGCCGCACGTAGCTGGTACCGAGGAGTCCGCCCAAGTGCGGCTCGATCATGTCCGAGAAATGCCAGGCGACGAACAGGGCCACCAGCCAGGTGCCTAGGGCAATCGATTCGCGCAGGAAGCCGCGGACGGCACCCACGGCCGCCGACAGCACTACCGCGGCGATCACCAGATAATCGGCTATGTTCATAACAGGAACGAGCCAAGTGCGGGCGCGGCGGATTGTACAAGAGCGCGACCTCCGCGGTACGTGATCTCAAGCACGGGTGCCCGGGAGAAATCGCTGCCGCCCGGAACATCACCGTAGCGGCAGGAGCTCGCCCCGATGCCCCAGTCCGCGCAACCGGGCGGCCAGGCGCATCGCCCCTGCACGATCGTGCGCCGGCCCGGCGCGGACCCGCCAGAGGGTGCGCGACCCGGCGCGTGCGGGGGAGACCGACATGCGAAAGCCCTTCCTCGAGAGCGAACGGGCGAGGCGGTTGGCATTGCCGCGACTCGCGAAGCTGCCAAGCTGCACCACCCAGCCACCACCCGATGAGACGGCCTCTCGCACCGACGGATGTGCGGCCGACCTGGCGGCTTGCAAGCCCCGGCCGGGTCCCTGGCCGTGCTGCGCGGCGGGCGCGCTCGGGAGCACCTGGGCGGACGCGGCAGCCTCGCGTGGCGGCGGCCCCTGCCTCGTCGGGGTGATTTCCGAGGGGCTCTCTGCTGGGGTCTCTGGCGCAGACGCTGCAGCGCTTTGGGTGGGCCGGGCCGGGGCTCGCTCGGCCGGCGATTGGCCGGCCTGCGGGCCGGAAGCATCGTGGGCGGGCGGCGCGGCGAGTGTCAGGGTGTAGGAGCGAAGGGGCGGCTCCGGATACCCGGCCGGCGTGGCCGGATGAGATGCGGCCGGCGCGGACCTCGTCCGGATCGGTCCGGTCAGGAGCTCCGGAACCAACAGCACGATCAGCGCCACGAGAATGATGGCGCCCGTCAGTCGCTCTTTCACTGGGTGGAGTATACCCCAAGCCAGTCGAGCGCCGGCCCGACGGTGTGCACCGAGCCGCATACGACCACGCGATCACCCGGCCGGGCAGCCGCTCGCGCCATCTCGCAGCCTTCGTGAACCGAGCCGGCGAGGCTCGGGTTGGGTACGACGGCCTCGAGACGCCGGGCGAGCTCTGCGGCGGAGATGCCACGTGGCCCCTCGAGGCTGCAGAGCACCCAACCGTCCACCACCGGGGCGAGCGCAGCTGCTATTGCGGCGGAATCCTTGTCGCCGAGAATGCCTGCGACGGCGAGCGTGCGTCCCTGACAGGGCCGCTCCCGCAACTGCGAGGCCAACACTTGCGCGGCAGGCGGGTTGTGGGCGATGTCGAGGATCCACTCGATCGCGCCCGGCACGATCTGAAAGCGGCCGGCGAGGTGCACCCGTCCGAGCGCAGCCGCGACGGTGCGCACATCGAGGGCCGAGAGCGCCTGCCGCGCCGCCGCGTAACGCGCCCCCCCGACGGCCAGCACTTCGAGCGCGGCGAGCGCCGTCGCCGCGTTGCGGTATTGGATCGAGCCGGCAAGCGCCGAAGGCGGCAGGTCATCGAGGCTGAGGCGGACACCGCGGTAGCTCCAGCACGGCCCCCCGTTCGGACGTGAAGTCAGGCGCCAGGTGAAATCCGTCTCCGCCACGATGGGCCTCGCCCCGACACTCACGATCGCGGCGTAGACGCTCGCGGGCATGCGCGCGGTGCCGAGGACCGCGGGCCGGCCCGGGCGGAAGATCCCGGCCTTCTCCGCTCCGATCTCCTCCAGCGTCTCTCCCAGCCAGTCGCGGTGATCGAGGCCGACCGAGCAGACCACCGACACGTCCGCATCGATGAGGTTGGTGGCATCGAGACGTCCCCCGAGCCCCACCTCGAGGAGCACGAGCTCGACGCCATGCTCGGCAAAGAGCTGCAGCGCCGCCAGCGTGTTGTATTCGAAGAACGTCAGTGAGATGGCGCCGCGCGCCGCCTCGATGCGCTCGAAGGCCGCGATGATCGCCGCATCCTCGACCTCCCTGCCGTCGATGCGGATGCGCTCGTTGTAGCGCAGGAAGTGGGGCGAGGTGAAGAGTCCCACCGAGCGCCCGGCCGCGAGGCAGAGCGCCTCGAGATGCGCGACGGTGGATCCTTTGCCGTTGGTGCCGCCCACGGTGATCACCGGTGCGGCTGGCCGGTCGATGCCCAGCCGACGGGCCACCGCCGCGACGCGCGTCAGACCGAGGTCGATCGACTTCGGATGCGCCGCCTCCTGCAGCGCCAGCCACTCCTCGAGCGAGCGGGCCACGGCGTCGCTTATGCAGCGGCGGCCGGTTGTTTGAGGAGCATGCGAAGCAGGGATGCGATCCGCTCTCGCATGTCACGCCGGTCGACGATCATGTCGAGCGCGCCGTGATCGAGCAGGAACTCGCTGCGTTGGAAACCCTCGGGCAACGTCTCGCGGACCGTCTGTTGGATCACGCGAGGTCCGGCGAAGCCGATGAGCGCGCGCGGCTCGGCGAGATTGAGATCGCCCAGCATCGCGAGACTCGCGGACACACCGCCCGTCGTCGGATCCGTCATCACCGAGATGAACGGCACGTGCGCTTGCGCGAGTCGCGCGAGCGCGGCGCTCGTCTTGGCCATTTGCATGAGCGAGAACAGCGCTTCTTGCATGCGCGCGCCACCCGTCGCGGAGAAACAGATCACCGGCTTCTTGTGCTCGATGCCGTGATCGATGGCGCGCTTGAAGCGCTCACCGACGACCGAGCCCATCGAGCCGCCGAGGAAGCGGAACTCGAACGCGCACGCAACCACGTCGAGGCCGTTCACCTTGCCCGCGAGCACGATGAGCGCGTCTTTCTCGCCGGTGGCTTTCTGCGCCTGCGACAGACGGTCCTTGTAGCGCTTGCTATCCCGGAACTTCAGCGGGTCCTCGGGCGTGATGTTCGCGCCGATTTCGGTGCCGGTGCCCTTGTCGAGGAAGCCTTCGAGCCGCTCACGCGCGCCGATGCGCATGTGATGGCTGCACTTCGGGCAGACGTACAGATTGCGCTCCAGCTCGGCGCGATAGAGCACGGCGTCGCACGCCGGGCATTTGATCCACAGGCCTTCGGGGACCGAGCGCGTGCGGCGCTCCGTCTTGATACGCGAAGGCATGATCTTTTCGAACCAGGACATGCTCAGACTCGTGCGCCAAACGGAGGCGCGATCATAACGGAGCCGACCCCGGCCGGCAGCCCGAACGCGGCCGGATAGTCCACGCTCCACATATATAGGCCCTCAGCGGGCGCTGTAACGCCGCCCTGGGTCCGATCTCGGGATTCCAGCACGCGGCGGGCCCACTCGACCGGCTGCTCGCCACGACCGATCTCCATCAGCACGCCGACGAGGTTGCGAACCATGTGGTGCAGGAACGCGTTCGCGGTGACTTCGAGGGCGATCCACTCGCCTTGCCGCTCGACGCTCAGTTTCGTGAGCCGCCGAACGGTGGACTTGGCCTGGCACTCGGACGAGCGG
>DASRDO010000100.1:0-8278 GCA_035652555.1 Steroidobacteraceae bacterium
CCGATCGGATCCAGCGCCCGTTGCTCGTGCTGCAGGGCGCCAATGATCCGCGGGTGAAGCCCATCGAGTCGCAGAGCATCGTGGACGAGGTGCGGGCGAATCACGTGCCCGTTCAATACGTCGTATTTCCGGACGAGGGCCACGGCTTTCGCAAGAAGGCCAACCAGATCGATGCATACAAGACGATTCGCGCCTTCCTCGATCGGTTCGTGAAGTCACGGCGGGCGGCCGATGCGCGGCCCAAGGCGGCGGACCCGCTCGAGCTGGGGCGCTGAGGGACATGATGTTGGGGCGGCTCTTCGACAGTGCGCGGGTGGAAATGATCAGCGTGAGAGGATGGGCTGCCATGGCGACCGCATGCGCCTTTGCTGCCGTTGCCCCGATGCATGCCGTGGCAGGCGCCGAGGCTACGGGCGCCGCTCACTACCAGGTGGATGCGGCCATAACTCAAAAGACGGGCACGATATCCTCCACGGTTACCATCACCCTGCCGCCGAAGGATGTGCCGGACGGAACGGCTTTCTTCATCGGCGATTGGTACGAAATCACGACCCTCACGGTCGGCGGCGGAATCACGACCAGCGAGGGCAGAGCCTCAAAACCCATCGCGCACGTGCGCAAGATCACTCTGCACGTGCCGCATCCCCTCGAGCAGCCCGTGATCCTGCGCATCAGCTATCACGGCACTCTCAATGGACCCGGGACGGACAAGGGGGAAGAGACCTTTACGCCAGGGCGGATGGAATTGCGGCTGGAAGACATGTGGTTACCCGTGCGTGCGGATTTCGCGATGCGCTTCACCGTCGATGCGCATTTTCGCGGCATCCCGCACGACGAAGTGGTCGTCTCTCAGGGACAGTATCGCCATATCGGCGAGGCGCTCGACCTGCAGCGCGACTATCCGGACTTCGGGCTCCCGGTCGTGGCTGCGCGAGGTCTCAATGAGCTCGCGACACCGTCAGTGCAGGTGTATGCCGAGGATCTCGACAGCCGGCTCGTGAAGATTCTGAGCAAGCATGCGGTCGATGCCGTCACCTACTACGAGAAATGGTTCGGGCCCATTCCGGGCGGCCCGCCGGTGCGGCTCGTGGTGACCGGCCGCAGCGGCAGCGCCTATGCGCGGCGCGCCTTCATCTCCGTGGGCGCCTCGCGCGAGGAGCTGGCCAAGAACCCCAACTACCCGGATTACGGACCGGCGAGCCTCGTGGCGCATGAGTTCGCCCATGCCTGGTGGTCGCCCGCCGATCCGCTGACCGACAATTACTGGCTCGCCGAGTCACTCGCCGAATTTTCTTCGATGCGCTACACGGAGCAGGCCTTCGGACCGAAGATCCTCGAGTTGCGTCTCAAGAAGAAGCGCGAAGAAGCCAAGGGCGCACCGCCCATCCTGGGTCACGGCCGCCCGACCCATGCCGACCTCTACGCGAAGGGACCGCTGCTGCTGTTCCGACTGCAGCAGGCCATCGGTCGCCAGAAGATGGACCGCGTGCTCGCCATACTCGGGCGCAATCCGCCGCACGTGACGGCAGATTTCCTTATGGTGCTGGGACAGGTTGCCGGACCGACGGCCGCCGAGGAGTTCCATCAGATGCTCGAGAGGTGACGGCCGCGCAAGGGTGATGCGATCGATGGCGGGCGGCGTGTCCGGACCCGTCATGCTCATGGCAATATCCCATCATGAGCGCCCTCCCTGCCAAGATATCGCGCAGCCTTGCCAAAGCCATTTGGCTGCACGCCCAGCGGCTGGACACCGATGCGCCCTTCGGCAGCGGGCCCGGCGCGACTGCACGGGCCGTGCGCCACCTCGGTTATGTGCAGATCGACACCATCCATGTGATCGAGAGGTGTCATCACCACATTCTCTACACGAGGATCCCCGACTACCGGCCGGAGCATCTCGATCACGCGCAGGCCGTTGAGCGCAGCGTCTTCGAGTATTGGACCCACGCTCTCGCCTATTTGCCGGTCGATGACTTCAGGTATTACGTGCGCGCCATGCGGCGCGGTGCACGCTCACAGGGCGGGCGATGGTTCGCCTCGGTGTCGCCGTCGGATCTGCGCAGAGTCCTGGCACGGATTCGGCGAGATGGGGCGCTCACCATCCGCGACATCGACGATGACGTGCTCGTCGAGAAAGCGCACCCATGGGCAAGCCGCAAGCCTTCCAAGCGGGCGCTGCAGCTCGCTTTCTTCAAGGGGTTGGTCACCATCAGCCGCCGCACCGGAATGCTGAAGTCTTATGAGTTGACGACGCGGCACTTCGGGTGGGCGCGACTGCCGCGTATGGCCTCGGAGCGCGAGACGCTGGGCTATGTCCTCGAGCGGGCATTGCGCTCGCAGGGACTCGTCAGCCTGGATTCGATCTGCCATGGAGGTATCGCAAGCAGGCCCGCGATCCGGCGTCTGATCGAGCTGCAGGCTCGCCGCGGCGAGCTCGTACCCGTGCAATTCGAGGGCGCGGACGCCTGCCCGCACTGGGCGCGACCCGAGACACTCAATCTCGAGTCCGAAGCCGACCCTGCGCGAGTCCATATTCTTTCGCCGTTCGATCCCCTGGTCTTGCAGCGCAAGCGGCTGCAGCTCTTCTTCGACTACGAGCATCGCTTCGAGGCCTATCTTCCGGCCCATCAGCGCGTGCTCGGATATTTTGCCTGCCCGGTACTCGCGGGCGACCGCATCGTCGCCGCCCTGGATATGAAGACGGATCGGGAGAAGCGGCAGCTGCGAATGCAGAAATGGACCTGGATGGTGAAGCGCCCCCCGCGTTCGTTGCGCGCGGCAGTGGAGGCGGCGCTGCACTCGTTCGAGCAGTTTCAGTTGGCGCAGCGAGCGCCCTGACGCGAAGTCGGCCTACGGCTTCTTTTTTACGGCTTCCCGATAGGCCGTCGCAAACGCCTCGACGAAGGTATGCGGCAGATGGTCCGCCGGCATCTCGATGAGATTGCGGTAGAAGGTAGTGAAGAGCTCCCAGTACTGCGCCTTGTCGGCCGAGCGTGCCTTGCCCCGGCGCGCGGCGCGCTCGAAGCGGGCTTCGAGCTCCGCCGGGTCGAGCCGATCGAGGAACTCGATGAAAGCCGCGCGTATCGCCAGTGCCGTGGCCTGCTCATGCGATTTGCCTTCGTCCACTGCTTCCCGCAGCCACTGCACGGCATCGATGCTGCGGCTCTCGTGCTGCACGAGGAGCTCGAGCAGCAGCTCATCGACGGTCGAGCGCCCGAGCGAGGGCCGCGGATCGTCCGGCTCGGGCGGTGGCATCTCGATACGGAAGCGATCCCGGATCTCGCCCCGCGAGCGCTGCAGGTCCTTGAGTCCGACGAGCGCCTCGCGCACGAGCTGTCCGACCAGGTGCAGCAGGCGAGTCTGGGCCTCAGCGGGCAGCTTTTCCGGATCGATGCCCGCGCCGCGGCAGAAGGCCTGCAACCCCGAGTGCACATCGTAGAGCGCGGGCGCGGCTGCCCCGCGCGAATCCCGACCGGCGGCCTTCGCGAGCCGGGCGATGCGGCGGGCGAGGGACTCCTCGCTCGGGTCCTGAACCGGCAGGGGCCTCAGGGCGGCGGCACTCGCGGCGGAGCCGGCGGCAGCCGTCGGACCCGAGGAGATGGCCTGGCCGTAGGCGTTCACCGGCTGAAAGCTGCCGGAACCGGAGCCGGCATCGCTCACCAGGAGCTCCTCGAGATCGAGCATGGCTCCAATGTCGGTCTGTGCGGCGCGCCCGATCGGGTGCAGGGCGTGAATGCTGGTGGGCACGGCGGCGGCCGAGTCGAGCTGCGGAATGTCCGAGACCGTCTCGGTTTCCAGCGCAATCACGATCTGATAGTCGCCGATCCGCAGCACATCGCCGTTCTTCAATCGATAGCCGCCCGAGCCGAGCTTGGCGACCGGCTCCGGCCGGTCATTGACATACACTCCGTTGGTGCTGAGGTCCTCGAGGTAGAACTGTCCGTCGCGGAAGCTCACGCGGGCGTGATGCGCCGATACGTAACGCATCGGATCCGGCAGCACCCAGTCATTGTCGCTCGAGCGGCCGATCGAGCCGCCGCTTACGCCAAAAACGACGGTATGACGCTCGGCGAGCTGCCGCCGATGATCGCTGACGACGCGCAGGCGAAGCGACATGGTGCCCCGAACAAATGGCCTTGGCTGCGAAAACCCTCGCCAATTGCACGGACGCGGCAGCTTCCCCGGCACGCCCGGCAATATAATGGCCCCTCCAAACTAGCAGCGGGCCTGACCCCAGCCATGGCAGCCAGTCACATTTTCCGCATCATGTTCGTGAATCAGGGCAAGGTTTACGAGGTTTACGCCCGTAAGGTGGGTCATGGGGACCTGTTCGGGTTCATTGAGGTCGAGGAGCTGGTTTTCGGCGAGCGCTCCTCGGTGGTCCTGGACCCGTCCGAGGAACGGATCAAGAGCGAGTTCACCGGCGTCAAGCGCACTTTCCTGCCGCTGCATTCGGTGCTGCGGATCGATGAGGTGAAGAAGCAGGGGGTCAGCAAGATCACGGCGCTCGAGACGGGCGCGAACGTCGCCCAATTCCCCATGCCGATGTATTCGCCGCCGCAGGGCGATAAGAAGTGAAGACGGACCAGCTCCTCGTCCTCCCCGGCACCCCGGCACTCTCCGGTTTTCGCATCGAGAAGCTTCTTTCCCGTATCACAGCCATGGAGCCGGCGGTTACCGCGCTTACCTCGCGCTTCATGCACTTCGCCGCGTTGGCGCGGCCGCTCACCGATGGGGAGCGGGGGATCCTGCAGCGGCTCCTGACATATGGACCCCGCTCGGAGGGAGCGGCTACTGGCACTCAGGGCGAGCAGTTGCTCGTAGTGCCGCGCGCAGGGACGATCTCTCCCTGGTCGAGCAAGGCGACCGACATCGTACGCGTCTGCGGCCTCGCGGCCGTCGAGCGGGTCGAGCGCGGAATCGAGTACCGGATCGTGGCCCGCCGGCCGCTCGGGCAGAAGTGGCTGGCAGAGATCGCACCCGCACTGCTCGATCGCATGACCGAGATGGCGCTCCTCGATGTCGCGGCAGCGGGTGCGCTCTTCGACCACTCGGCGCCCAGGCCGCCGCGGCGGATCGCGCTCGCGGGGGGGCGCGCTGCCCTGGAAGAGGCCAACCGCGCGATGGGTCTCGCACTCTCGGCAGACGAGATCGACTACCTCCTTGCGAGCTTCCAGCAGATCGGCCGTGATCCGACCGATGCCGAGCTCATGATGTTCGCGCAGGCCAACTCCGAGCACTGTCGCCACAAGATCTTCAACGCGAGTTGGATCATCGATGGCCGTGAGCGGCAGGAGTCGCTCTTTGCCATGATCCGCCACACGCACGCGCGCAGCCCCCAGGGAGTGCTCTCCGCCTATCGCGACAACGCCGCGGTCATGGAGGGCACCGAGGGAGTGCGCTACTTCCCCGACCCGCGAACCGGCGCCTATCGCGAGCACCGCGAGCCCATCGACATCCTGATGAAGGTCGAGACTCACAACCATCCGACCGCCATCTCGCCGTTCCCGGGAGCGGCCACCGGATCGGGAGGCGAGATCCGTGACGAGGGCGCGACGGGCCGCGGAGCGCGACCCAAGGCCGGGCTCACCGGATTCTCAGTCTCCGATCTGCGTATTCCGGGGTACGAGCGTCCATGGGAGCGGCCCGCCACAGCACCGGCGCGCATCGCCTCGGCGCTCGACATCATGCTCGAGGGGCCGATCGGCGCCGCGTCTTTCAACAACGAGTTCGGCCGGCCGGCCATCTGCGGGTACTTCCGCACGCTCGAGCTCGCCGCACCTGGCGATGCTCCCGGCCGAGTGCGCGGCTATCACAAGCCGATCATGATTGCAGGCGGTCTCGGCAACATCCGACGCGCGCACGTGGAGAAGGCCGAGGTCCCCGTGGGCGCGAAGCTCATCGTGCTCGGCGGCCCGGCGATGCTCATCGGTCTCGGGGGCGGTGCGGCCTCCTCGGTGGGCAGCGGCGCTTCGAGCGCCGACCTCGACTTCGCCTCCGTGCAGCGCGGCAATCCGGAGATCCAACGCCGGGCACAGGAGACGATCGACGGCTGTTGGGCGCTGGGCGAGAGTAACCCGATCCTCCTCATCCACGATGTTGGCGCGGGCGGGCTATCCAACGCCGTGCCCGAAGCGGTGGCGCACAGTCACAGAGGCGCGCGAGTCGACCTCCGAGCCATTCCCAGCGCTGAGTCCGGGATGTCGCCGCTCGAGCTCTGGTGCAACGAGGCGCAGGAGCGTTACGTCGTCGTAGTCGCGCCTCATGCCCTCGAGACCTTCGCCGCCATTGCCGCGCGGGAGCGCTGTCCTTACGCGGTCATTGGTGATATCGACGGCACGGGTCAGCTGATCGTCGCCGACCCGCTCCTCGGCGGCGAGCCGGTGGACATGGCGCTCGAGGTTCTGCTCGGGAAGCCGCCGCGCATGGTGCGCGATGTCGTCAGCGCAAAGATCCGGCCCCGGCATCTCGAGATCGGCGGAATCGAGCTGCGTGAAGCGGTTTATCGGGTGCTGCGCCTGCCCGCCGTGGCCGACAAGACCTTCCTCATCACCATTGGCGATCGGACGGTGGGGGGCATGATCAGCCGCGATCCTCTCGTCGGCCCCTGGCAGGTGCCCGTGAGCGATGTCGCGGTGACCGTCGCGGACTATCGCGGCCACGCGGGCGAAGCAATGTCGATGGGGGAGCGCACGCCGGTGGCCCTGCTCGATGCGCCCGCTTCAGGGCGTCTCGCGGTCGGCGAGGCCATCACCAACATCTTGGCCGCAGATGTCCCGTCACTCCGCCGGATTCGCCTGTCCGCCAACTGGATGGCGGCGTGCGGAGAGGCAGGCGAGGATGCGGCGCTCTATGAGACCGTGCAGGCGGTGGGCAAAGAGCTCTGCCCGGCGCTCGGCATCGCCATTCCCGTGGGTAAGGATTCCCTGTCGATGCGCACGAGCTGGCAGGACGATGGAGTCGAGCGCAGCGTCGTCGCACCCGTATCACTCATCATCTCGGCATTCGCGCCGGTCGATGATGCCCGGCGAACTCTTACGCCGGCGCTGTGTACCGACCTGGGTCCGACGAGCCTTTGGCTCATCGACCTCGGTGCGGGCCGGAACCGTCTCGGAGGCTCGGCGCTCGCGCAGGTCTATGGTGAGCTCGGCGCCCAACCGCCCGACTTGGACGACAGCCAACTTCTCCTGCGCCTCACTGCCGCGCTGGCGGAGCTACGGCAGGCCGGATGGATACTGGCCTATCACGATAGGTCGGACGGCGGGCTACTGGCGACGCTGCTGGAAATGGCCTTCGCCGGCCATTGCGGCCTCGACATCCGACTGCCGGCGAAAGCCGGCGTACCCGCGGCGCAGCTCTTCGCGGAAGAGCTGGGAGTGGTGCTGCAGGTCGCGGCTGCCGATGAGGAGAGGGTGCGCGAGGTCCTCGCGTGGCATGGGCTCGCCGACCTCGTGATGCGCGTCGGAGCGCCGATGCCGGAGCTGCGTGTCCGAATTCATGTTGGCACCGAGCAAGTGCTCGATGAGTCCTGGGTGGAGTTGCGCCGCGCGTGGTCGGAGACTACCTGGAGGATGCGCCGGCTACGCGATGATCCGCAGTGCGCCGACGAGGAGTACGCAGCGCAAACCGCCGCGGAGGATCCGGGGCTCGCCATCGCGCTGAGCTTCGATCCGCAGGAAGACATCGCAGCGCCCTACGTATCGCGTGGCGCGAGGCCGAAAATTGCCGTCCTGAGAGATCAGGGTGTCAACAGCCACACGGAAACGGCCGCGGCCTTCGATCAGGCCGGGTTCACTCCCTACGACGTTCACATGACGGATATCGTCGCCGGCCGGCACCGGCTGGCGGAGTTCGCCGGCATCGTCGCATGCGGGGGCTTCTCGTACGGCGATGTGCTCGGAGCGGGGGAGGGATGGGCGAAGTCAATCCTCTTCAACCCGGCGCTGCGGGAGGAATTCCAGCGGTTCTTCGAGCGGCCTGAGACCTTCGCACTCGGTGTCTGTAACGGCTGCCAGATGTTTGCTGCCCTGAAGAGCATCATTCCCGGCACTGACCACTGGCCGCGCTTCGTGCGCAACCGCAGCGAGCAGTACGAGTCGCGCTTCACGCTGGTCGAGGTGCTGCGCTCTCCTTCGGTGCTGCTCGCCGGCATGGAAGGCTCTCTCCTGCCGATCGCCGTCGCGCACGGTGAAGGGCACGCCGAGTTCGAGTCGCGCTCGGCAGCCGAGGAATGTGTCGCGCGCGGTCTCGTCGGCTTCCGCTACGTCAATCACGATCG
>DASRDO010000101.1:0-2017 GCA_035652555.1 Steroidobacteraceae bacterium
GCGGGCGCGGCGAAGGGGGGGTGACAGCTCGGCTGCATTGGGAGCGAAGCGGTGCGTGCCGCCGCGAGGCCAGGTTGCTACATTAGAGACCCGGGGGCCGCACAGTCGAAACCAACGCAATGAAGACGAAAGTCCTGGGCGCGCTCGGTGCCGTGGTGGTTGCTGCAGCCTGCCTTCCATGCCTCGGGCAGCGCCTGCCGGTACTCAAGCAGATCGATCTGCCGCACCCCTACTACTTTCGCGAGATGTATCTGCCGCAGCTGACGAGCGGCCCGGGGAGTCTGGCCTGGTCACCCGACTCACGCGCGCTCGTTTATTCAATGGCGGGCTCGCTGTGGAGACAGGAGATCGGTGCGCGCATGGCGCAGCAGCTGACCGCTTCCTCTTCGTACGATTATCAACCGGACTGGTCGCCGGATGGCCGATGGATCGTGTACAGCTCGTACCGGGACGATTCGCTCGAGCTGTGGGTGCTCGACACGATGACGGGCCGCACGCAGCCGCTTTTGCAGAACGGCGCGGTCAACGTCGAGCCGAGATTTTCGCCCGACGGCCGGCGACTGGTGTTCGTCTCTACCGCCTTCAACGGACACTTCCACATTTTTGCCGCTGACTTTCGCGAGGGCGCACTTACGAACGTACAGCGGCTGACCGGCGAGCACCGCAGCGAGCTGCCGCGGTATTACTACAGCGCCGTGGATCATGAGATCAGCCCGACCTGGTCGCCTGACGGCCGCGAGATCCTTTACGTCTCGAACCGCAACCATATCTACGGCACCGGTGGCTTCTGGCGCATGCCCGCGGAAGCGGGCGCAGCGGGACGCGAGATCCATTACGAAGAAACGAACTGGCGGGCGCGGCCGGAATTCTCGCCGGACGGCAGTCGGCTCGTGTACGCCTCCTACCTGGGGCGATCATGGCACAACCTGTGGTTGCTCCCGGCTCAGGGAGGAGATGCCTTCGCCATCAGCTTCGGCGACTGGGACCAGGTGAGTCCGCGCTGGTCGCCCGATGGCACCCGGATAGCCTTCATCACCAATCGATCGGGCAATACCGCGCTGGCCATCCTGACGATACCAGGAGGAAGGATCCAGCCGCTCGAGATCGCGGAGCGGCACTATCTGCACCCAACTGGGCGGCTTCATCTGAAGCTGCAGGACCATCTCGGCCTGCCTGCCGCGGCACGCGTTAGTGTCACGGACTCCGTCGGCTTGTTTCACGCGCCGGAGGATGCCTGGATCAACGCCGACGACGCGTTCGACCGGAAAGAGCGGCTCTTTGAGGCTCATTACTTCCATGCTGTCGGAGAAGCCACGCTCGATGTCCCGACAGGCGCCATTCGGGTGGAGGTCATGAAGGGCTTCGCGCGCCCGCTGGAACAGCGCGAGCTGCAGGTGCGGGCCGGCGAGACGGTGGAGCTGCAGGTGCAGACGGATGAGCATGCCTGGAGCGTGCCGGCGCCCGGGCACTGGGTGAGCGGTGACGTGCATGTGCATATGAACTACGGCGGCACCTACCGCAACGATCCCACACACCTGGTACTGCAGGCTCAGGCTGAGGATCTCAACATCGTGGAGTCGTTGATCGTCAACAAGGAGCAGCGCTTTCCCGACATTGCCTACAACGGGCGGCAGCTCGATCCGGCCTCGCGTCCCGATACGCTCATCGTGCATGGTCAGGAGTACCACACGAGCTACTGGGGCCATCTCGGGCTGCTGAGCCTCGCAGATGGCATCCTGCTGCCCGGCTACGTGGGCTACCCGAACACTGCCGCCTCGAGCCTGTACCCGACCAACGGCGATATTGCCGATCTCGCGCATCGGCGGGGGGCCCTGGTCGGCTACGTCCACCCGTTTGACGATCCGCCGCATCCGCTCGATGCGCGGGAGCGCCTCACCGATGAGTTGCCGGTGGATGTAGCGCTCGGGAAGGTGGACTACATGGAGATTCTCGGCTTCAGCGACCATCGCGCGACCGCCGACGTGTGGTATCGGCTGCTCAATCTGGGTTTCCGCCT
>DASRDO010000102.1:0-28578 GCA_035652555.1 Steroidobacteraceae bacterium
TGATGGCTCCCGCCGGAGGCATACCGGCTGACTGGACCAGCACTTACTACAGCCGTGCCGATGCCGCGGGCATCGGCTTCGACCGCACGGCAACAGGCAGCAATGCCGTGGCGCAGTACTCCGCGCACCTCGCCGCACAGTACGGCAATGCCGCAACCTGTCCCGAGTCGCTCCTTCTCTGGTTCCATCATCTCTCCTGGGACTACCGCCTGCGCTCGGGACACACGCTGTGGGACTCCCTGGTGCTGCACTACGATCGAGGTGTCGCCTCGGTCAGGCAGGCGCGTGAAACCTGGAGCACCTTATCGCCTTACATCGATGCCGAGCGCTATCGATTGACGGCGGACTTCCTCGCCATCCAGGAGAAAGACGCCGAGTGGTGGCGCAACGCGAGCATCGCCTACTTCCAGTCGATCTCCCATCGCCCGCTGCCGGCCGGGGCGGCACCGCCTCCGGATACCCTGGCGCATTACGAGGCCTTCTGCATTCCTTACCTCGAAGGCTCGCCGGGAAACCGCCCGGCCTGCCCGCCGGCCGACGTGCCGGTGCCCCGGTGAGGTGTCACATGCGCTGCGCGCCGCCCGCTACCAGTCCCACATCGAGCCGTCTTCCAGGCGGGCGATCGGCAACTGCTTGGGGCTGTAGGGAAAACGTTCCGCGAGTTTCTCGTCGATGGTGACACCATGACCCGGACTCTCGCCACAGTGCAGCCGGCCGTCGCGAAAGGCGTAGTCGTGCGGAAAGACCTCGTCGGTCTGCTCCGCGTGGCGCATGTACTCCTGGATGCCGAAGTTGGGAACCCAGGTGTCGAAGTGCAGCGCCGCGCCCATCGTGACCGGCGAGAGGTCGGTCGCGCCGTGAAATCCGGTACGCACCTGGTGCATCGCTGCGAGGTCGGCAATGCGGCGCACGTGCGTGATGCCACCGGCATGCACGATGGTGGCGCGGATGAAGTCGATGAGCCGGCCCTCGATCAGGCGCTTGCAGTCCCAGATGGAGTTGAATACCTCTCCTACCGCGAGCGGCGTGACGGAGTGGCGCCGGATGAGCTCGAATCCCTCCGGGTTATCCGCCGGCGTCGCATCCTCCAGCCAGAAGAGCCTGTGCGGCTCGAGGTCGCGTGCCAGCCGGGCTGCCTCGACAGGCATCAGGCGATGATGGACGTCGTGCAGCAGCTCGAGCGCGCGTCCGTGGTCTGTGCGCAGCCGCTCGAAGAGCCGCGGCACGATGTCGAGATAGGCTGGCGTCGACCACTCCGTCTCGAGCGGCAGCTCGCTCTCCGCGGGCTCATACGCGTCCTTCTGTCGGGAGACGCCATACGGCTTCTTCAACCCCGGCACTCCACATTGGGCGCGCACAGCCCGATAACCCATGGAGACATACCGCGCAACTTCCGCGGTCGTCTCCTCGATGTCGCGGCCGTTCGCGTGTCCATACACCAGCACCCCTTCGCGCGAGCGACCACCGAGCAGACGATAGAGCGGCAGCCCGGCCATCTTGCCGAGAATGTCCCAGAGCGCTACGTCCACTGCGGCGATCGCCGTCATGGTCACCGGTCCGCGCCGCCAGTAGGCGCCACGGTAAAGGAATTGCCAGGTATCCTCGATGCGTCCGGCATCGCGCCCGATCAGGTTGGGGACCACGTGATGCTCGAGGTACGCCGCCACGGCCAGCTCCCGGCCGTTGAGGGTCGCATCCCCGAGTCCGGAAACTCCCGAGCGCGTTTCGATCTTGAGCGTCACGAAATTGCGGCCCGGGCAGCTGACGATGACACGCGCGCCGATGATCTCCCGGTCATGTGCGGAGATGCCTCTCGAGCCCGCATGAGCGGGTGTCGGTTCTCCAGGAAACGGCTCAGACCGAGAATTTGCCATGAACGATGACTCCAATTGGGAAAGTGCCGGCACGTTGCATCCGGACCGCCTGTTTCCCGCGGATGCCGGCACTCGCGCGGTCGCACGCAGACTCTACAACACCGTTCGCGCCCTGCCCATCGTGAGCCCGCACGGTCATACCGACCCGCGCTGGTTCGCTGAGAACACACTTTTCAGCGATCCGGTCTCGCTCCTCCTCACGCCCGATCACTACATCACCCGCATGCTCTACAGCCAGGGCCTGAGCCTCGAGGAGCTGGGCCTCCTTTCCCCGCGAACCGCCGCCGGCTCCGTGAGCGAGCCCGACCTGCGCGCCATCTGGCGCAAGTTCGCCGCGCACTATCACCTCTTCCGCGGCACCCCGACCCGGCTCTGGCTCGACTGGGTGCTGTGCGCAGTCTTCGGGACGAGAGCGCCGCTCACCGCCGGCAATGCCGACCACACCTACGACCGCATCGCCGAGCGCCTCGCGCAGGATGCGTTTCGCCCGCGCGCGCTCTTCGAGCGTTTCGGCATCGAGGTGCTCGCCACGACCGAATCGCCCCTCGATGACCTTGCGCAGCATGCCGCGATCCGCGCGAGCGGCTGGCCGGGCCGCATCATCACGGCCTACCGGCCCGATCCGGTCGTCGATCCGGAGGCTCCCGGCTTCGCGGCGGGACTCCTGCGCCTGGGTGAGATCACGGGCGAGGACACCGGCTCCTGGGCCGGCTATCTCGCGGCGCACCGCAAGCGGCGCGCTTTCTTCGCTGCGATGGGCGCCACCTCCACGGACCATGGCCACCGCACTGCCGCAACGGCGGACCTGAGCGCCCACGATGCGGAGTCTCTCTTCGCCCGCATCGTGCGGGCGGCGCAAAGTGGTGGGGTGGCGAGTGCGGATGCGGAAGCTTTCCGCGCACAGATGCTCACCGAGATGGCACGGATGAGCCTCGATGATGGCCTGGTGCTGCAGATCCATCCCGGCTCGTGGCGCAACCACAATGCCGCGCTCTTCAGGCAGTTCGGCCCCAACATCGGCGCCGATATCCCGGTGCCGACCGACTACGTGGGTGCGCTGCGCCCGCTCCTCAACCGCTTCGGCAACGAGCGCTCGCTCACCCTGATCGTCTTCACGCTCGATGAGTCCGCCTACAGCCGCGAGCTCGCGCCCCTCGCCGGCCACTACCCCGCCCTCAAGCTCGGGCCGGCGTGGTGGTTCCACGACAGCCCCGAGGGGCTCATGCGCTTTCGCGAGCAAACCACCGAGACGGCGGGGTTTTACAACACCGTCGGCTTCAACGACGACACGCGCGCGTTCCTCTCGATCCCCGCCCGGCACGATGCCGCGCGGCGCATCGACTGTGCCTTCCTTGCCCGTCTGGTCGCCGAGCACCGCCTCCCCGAGGAAGAAGCGGCCGAAGTCGCCTGCGAGCTCGCCTACAAGCTGCCGAAGCAGGCCTACCGGCTCTGACTCAGTGGCGGCGGATGCGTGTTTCCGGTATCGGACCATAGGCTGGCGAAGAGCCGGCAAGATCGATCTCGAATCGATCGAGCGTCACGCCGGGATCGAGCGCCGTGACCGCGAGCGTATGGCTGCCCGGCGCCAGCGGGATGTCGTGCAGGGCGACCACGGCCGCGTTGTCGAGCACGTGCTGCCGCCATTTCGCGCCGTAGTATGGGACGCGAAAGTCGAGCACCTGCGGCGCGGCGCCATCGAGTGAAATGGCGATGCGCAGCCGGTCGCTCTTCGTGATCGGGAAGGTCGGCAGCGCGATGGCCTTGATGGTCGCGCTGTCATCGATCACGTAGTTGGGGAAGCTGTAGTCGTGATCCTGAGCGCCCGTGGCGAAGCGATAAACGACCCGCGGCGCCGCGGCGAGCGCCGCGCGATCGCGCACATCGACGGGCGCGAGATCCAGATCCGCCTGCAGGTCCGCGCCGGTATGCCCGACCCCCTGCAGCACCTTCCAGGAGCCGGTCATGACATCGGCATGCGCCGCATACAGGGAGACGACGCCCTGGGAATCGAGGAAGGATGCCGCCTGATCGCGGACCGGTGCTGCGATCCGCACGTGAACCGGTATCGGCTGTTTGCCCGCGCCGCATTGGATCGTCACCACCCCCTCGCCCTCAGCCGGCGCCCTGGCCCAGTCGAGAGAGACCCTGATGCGGTGCTCGAATGAGTTGGCCGCGCGCGAGAAGCGCCCGGAGCGAGGGTCGATGTGGATCCAGGGAGCGCTCGGCTCCGCGCTCCACTTCTCGTCGATGGGCGCTTCCGTGAAGACATCGAGATAGTAATCGTGAACGCCCAGCTCGCGATGGAAGGAAGGCAGCGTGGGCGTCCACCAGCCCGCATCGTCGAAGTAACCGCCGCCTTCGACCTGCACCCCACAGTTGCGGGCGTCTGCCGGGGCTTTCCAGTGAGGGATATAGGGCGCCTCGTAGCTGGGTAGCGGCTGCGGGTAGTCCGTGACCATGCCGCGCCATTTACCCTGCTCGATCACGTCATTGAAGCGACGCGTATCGGCGGCGATCCTCTCCTGCGCCGTCCTCGCCTCCTCGGCGTAGAGATTGGCGCTCGCGCGGTGCTGCAGGCCATAGAGGATCGACTTGTCGAGCGCGAGCTGGCGCAGGCTCAGATTCGCTCCGGTGTCCACGGTGTACTGCACCAGCTCGTAGAATGCCGCCTTACGATCCTGCGGCATGGCGGCCATCAGATCCGCCGACTCCTTCATGAGCACGCGGTAGGCGGCGGCGCGGCGGGCGTTCTCGTCGCCGAAATCGAGAATGTCGAAGCTCGATTCGCGCACCGAGGATTCCGGAAAGGTCGTAGCAAAGGAAGCCAGCTCCGGATTGCGGTCGAAAGCGAGCTTGTAGTATCGCCAGAGGATGCCGGCAATCGCGTCCTGATATCGCGCACCGAAGGTGCGTCCCGCCCAGTCGCGCAGATAGGCGCGCACGCTCGCCGGCTGCTCGAATGCGCTCTCATCGAAGGCCATCGCCAGAAAGAGCTCGCTCAGGAGCTCCACTGGCTTGATCGAGCCGACGTTGAGGACCCACAGCCTGCGCGCATCGAAATGGTACGCCTTGGTCATCTCCTCCCACATGAGCGACGGATCGGTCGAGCCCAGCCAGAGATAGGCCGCCGGCGCCCCCCAGAAGGTCGCGTGGTAGTAGATTCCGGCGCCACCGGGCCGCCGGCGCTCGGCCGCATCGCCGAGCTGCATGATGTAGCCGAAATTGTCATCGGACCAGTTGAGGATGACGTCCGCGGGCAGCGCCAGGCGTCCGGTGTTGTAGGCGGCCGTGATCTCCTTGTAGGGCGTGAAAACCTGCGGGATGGCATCCGCCGGCCGGTGCAGCGTAGCGCTGAGAATCCTGCGCTGCGCCCTGATCGCATCGCTCAGCACCGCCGCCATCTGCGCCGGCGTGCTCGCGCCTTGCATCGGAAAGTCATCCGCGCCGCGCAGCCCTACGGTGTAGAGATTGTCGTAGCGGCCGAAGCGCGCGACCGCCTGCCGCCAATATTCGATCATTCGCGCCTTGTTGCTGACCCAGTTGTAGGGCCCCCTGGTCTTCGGGTCCCACTCGTGCGAGTTGTTGCGCAGCAGCATCTCCACGTGCGAGCTGCCGCGGATGATGGCGTAATCCTTCGCCAGGTCGTAGTTTGCCGGGATCTCGTTGAATGCCGTGTCATTGCCGCCCATCGCCGGCCACAGCGTATTCGCCTTCAGGCGCCACATGAGCTCGAACACGCGCGCGTAGGTCTTCGGCCCGATGCCGCCTCGCGCCGGATCGAATGTGTGGGCCGCCCATATCTGCAGCCGCTCCGTATTGAGGAAGAGCGCCCGATACCTGACTGACGGCTCCCTGGAATACCGCAGCGCGGCCGACACCGAGATCCGGCTCACCCGGCGGATGCCGACGTCCGCCCACCACTCCCAGGCCGATACGCCCATCTCGCGGGTGAGATCTATCACGCCCCAGATCGTGCCGCGGGTGTCGGATCCAAAGATCACGAGCGCGCTCCGGCGCGCATCCCAGGGGGCCGGCACGACGGCCCGCCCATAGCTCTCCCATTTCCCAGCGAGCGGGCGCGTACTGATGCCGTTGCGCCGCAGGAGCTCTGCGATGTAGGGCGAGGCGGCGAGTCCGATGATGATTCCGTTACCGGTGCTCCTGATGTCGGCGCCGGCAACCGGCGTGCGTCCGGCCAACCGCGTGAGATCATGCGACAGCAGATCCGCGGCCTTGCGGATCGGCACTGCGACCCGCGGCTGGTAGGTGACGGCTGCGACCGTGCGGCCATCGAACACGGTGAATCCGGGCGCAGCGGCGCGGCCCGGCGGCGCGAAGACCGCGCTCAGCAGCCCGCAGATCGCAAGCACGAAGCGCGCCCGCCGGATGAGTCTGCGGATCCTCATGCGCCCGGTGCTGGCGCAGCGCGGCTCGTCCGTGCCAGTGCGGCGGATCGCCCAGCGGGGCCCGCGTGTGCGAGCCCCGCTGAGAAGGTTGCGCGAACCGCCGCCGGATCAGAACTTCGCACGGAAACCAATCATGAGCTCGCGCCCCGGATTGAATTCGTTGAACGTGGCATTCGGGAACTGGAAGTATGAGCGCTGCTTGGCATCGAAGAGGTTGAGCGCGTTCGCCGTGAGCTGGAAGCTGACCGGCCAACGCAGCAGCGTTCCGATGTCCACATACGAGGACAGATCCCACTCCCGGAAGGAGCTCGCGTAGAGCGATGCCTGGGTGATGCCGTTCTGGTTGTTGCTGGTGACTATGTTGGCCGCGTTGTAGTTCTCGGAGACCCTGAAGCTATAGGGGCCATGCTCGTAGTAGAACGTCAGGTTGTACGTATCAGGCGGTACGCCGATGGCGATGGCGGGCGCAGCACCGGTCCCGGTCTGCTTGATGTGCGTATAGTTGGCCGAAATGCCGAAGCCGTCGAGATTGAACCGGTGAAGGAGGAAGTCGAAAGGCTGCGTCCAGTCGACCTCCTCGCCCTTGACCGTCAGGATGCCAGTGGCGTTTTGCTGCTGCGTCAGTACTACCGTCGCCGCGTCCGGACCGCCGCGCGAGTTGATGGCATTCTGCTGTGTCTGACCCAGCGTGTCATAGGTAATGCCGAATCGCGCGAGGTAGGAGAACGGATACACGGTATTGACGTTGGAGGTGAAGCCCGTGATCTTCTTCTGGAAGAGCGCGAGGGCGACATAGCCTTCCTTGCCCGTGTAGTACTCCAGGCC
Source organism: Steroidobacteraceae bacterium (assembly GCA_035652555.1). Taxonomy (GTDB): domain Bacteria; phylum Pseudomonadota; class Gammaproteobacteria; order Steroidobacterales; family Steroidobacteraceae; genus 13-2-20CM-66-19. Next base: position 7,106 of record DASRDO010000102.1, read on the forward strand.
GAAGTCCAGGTTCTTGGAGAGGTAGGGCTGCAATGCGGGATTGCCGACGGTACCCACGGCCGCGGACTGGTCGCCAAAGCTCACTCCCGGCAGCATGCTGTTCGGGTTCGGCCGCGTCATGCTCTTCGAGGCCGCAAAGCGTGCCAGGAAGTTGCGCTGGATGTTGTAGACGATCTCCAGGGACGGCAGGGTGTTATTGTAGTTATTTTCTGTGACGGGGAATGTCAGGGCATTGGGATAGTAAGAGCCGTCGCAGGCCGCCTTCGTGGTGCTGTTCGGGCAGGGCCCTCCTATGCCGGAATTGAGCGGGTTGGGGATCGAGACCGGGCCGTTGATGTACTGTAGGGTGCGTACCCAGCGTACGCCTGCGTTGTACCTCAGCCCATGACCGACGATGGTCGTATCCCCGGTGAGCTCGAGGTAAAGCCCGGTGTCGGAGGTGCGGACATAGCCGCCGCTCGCCCCCGTGTTCGCACCCGGGGCGGGCGCCTCGTTCGCGTGGATGGCGTTGTAGCCCGAAGCCGGCTTGAGCTTGTTCCAGTCGACTGTGATGAAGCCTTCGGGTCCGGGATGGATATAGTTACCGAGCGCGCTTGCCGGGATGAGCGACCCCTGGTAGATCAGCGGCCCGGTGATGCCCGCCGAGGCACCCTGCCCGAGCGCCGGATAGGTGGGATACGTGGCTCCGGGCGTCGAGATCGGTGTCGGGGTATCCTGGCCCTGACAGGGCGGCTCGGTGTTCGGGCCCTGCAGGAAGACGTTCGGATTGTCGCCGCAGGCTGCGTTCTGCCACTGCTGACTGCTGTCGAAGCCATTGATGTGACGCCAGATATCGTCGTAGGCCGCGCCGGTCTTGACGTTGAAGGGGCCTCCCCGGCCGAAGGTCAGATCGAAGCGGACACCCTTGGTCGTGGTCTCGCGCTTCTCGTCCTGCATGTTGACGCGTCCGCCGACCCACGAGAAGTTGGCGGGGTCGTCGAGATTCACGTTCGAGCTGGTGACCGGAATCCCGCCGTTGTTGCTGTAGTTGATGGTGACGTCGTTCGCCGTGGCGACGAGCACGCTCGGCACCTCGCGATGAAAGATGCTCTTGGTGTAGTTCGCCTGGATGTCGCCGCTCAGCCAGTCGTTCGCGCGCCAGTTGAGCCCGGGGTTCGTGCCCCAGAAGTCGGTGTTCTCGGTGTACGGCCGGTACTCCAGGAAAAACTGCGAGTTGGCGAACGTGGCGCTCGTGACGGTGCAGCCATTGGTGCAATCGCTCTTGTCGAACTTCTCGTTGAGCGGGATGACCGAGCCGTTGCGCAGCGACCAGTCCATGTCCTCTTCCGTCCAGACGTTGTGCTCCCTGCCGAACATGTTGTCCATGTAGAAATGCAGCGCATCGTTCGGCCGGTATTCCAGGCTGAGGACGGCGTTGTAGGTATCGTGGAAGCCGCGGCCGTCCGTCGGCCGGCTGAGCCGGGGAATGATGCCGTTGTCGATCTGCTGGATGGTGGCGCCGGGATTCTCGGCGAGCAGGAAGGCCTGGTTGATCACGGTGCCCGGCGCGAGGCCGTTGCCGGCGGTGGCCGGCACCGTCGCCGGAATCGTCCAGTTGCCTCCGCCCGTGCCGTTACAGACACTCGCCAGACACTGGGCCTGAGCCGCCGTCACCGCCGCAGTGGTCGCGGTCGCCGCCTTGACCACCGACAGGTTCGGGTTGGTCCAGCCGACCGTCTCGTATCCGGGCGTGTCCACGTCATTGTGGGTGTACACGGCCCCGAAGAGCACGCCGAGCCCGTTCTCGAAAGTATTGCTGGCCACGATGTAATCGTGGTCGCCCCAGGCGCCCGAGTTCTGGTTCTTGGTGCCCTGCGCGCCGAAGGCGATGTGCTTGCCCGGCGAATCGAACGGACGGGCGCTGCGCATGTTGACGGTGCCGGCGGCTCCGCCCTCGAGCATGTCGGCGGAGCTGGTCTTCTCGACGGTGAGACTGGTGAAGAGCTCCGTCGGGAACATGTTGAGGTCGACTTCCTGATTGGTATTCTGCTGCCCATAGCCGCCCGAGGAGGCGACCGCGACCGGTGCGCCGTTCAGCAGCACCTTGGTGAAATCGGTGCCGAGGCCGCGGATGGCGATATTCACGCCCTGTCCGGTGATGTCGCGTGCGATGGTGATCCCGGGAATGCGGTTGAACGACTCGGCGATGTTGTTGTCGGCGAATTTGCCGATGTCCTCGGAATAGATCGAGTCGCTGAAGCCGATGTTGTCGCGCTTGGCGGTGGTGGCCTTGGCGAGACTCTGGCGAAAGCCCGTGACCACGACTTCCTGCAGCTGCGGCTCGGGGTTGGTCTCTTCCGTGCCCCCGCTCGAGGCGGCCGCCTGAGGGACCGTCTGCGCGACCATGACGTTGCCGCTGGCGCTGGAGCTCGTCTTGCCGTCGCCGGCGGCCGATTGCGCTGCCGCCGGCAGCGCCGGCAGGGCCAGAGAAATGATCCCGCTCGCGACAGCGAGCCTCAAGCCGGCCGCGGTGAGATGCTGCCGGGTGAAGACTGATCGGTCGGCCATGGGCTACCCCTGTTTTGGTATTGGACCCGAACTATATCCCCGGCGGGATGGTAGCGCTCGCAATTGCACTTTGCAACGGGGCGCGCCGCGGTGCGGCAAGGGGCTGGCGTCCTGCCGCAGCAGCCGACCAACTGTCCGAAAATCCGGGCTATGATATCGTTATCATCAGAGCCGGCCCGGAGCGGCAGAAACCGAGATGAGGGGGAAGACCGTGTCGTGTCCCAGTAATTCAACCTGTCGCAGCCGCTGCCGTGCTCTCACCCTGGCATCCGCGCTCCTGGCGCTCTCGAGCGCCGTGGCCTTGGCCGCCGACAAGCCGCCCTATGAGGATCCGCACGCAGCCATCGATGCGCGGGTCGATGATCTGCTCTCACGGATGACCCTCCAGGAGAAGCTCGCGCAGATCTCCTGCATCTGGCAGCGCAAGAGCGACATCGAGGATGCGAGCGGCAACTTCGACCCCGCGAAAGCGAGCCGCGTATTCCCCGACGGGATCGGCCAGGTCGCGCGGCCGAGCGATCGGGTGCCGCTGGAGCCGAACGACCCCCTGCAGAACGTCTTTCGCAACGTTCCGCAGACGGTGGACTTCGTCAACGCCGTCCAACACTACTCCGTCGAACACACCCGCCTCGGTATTCCGACGATCTTCCATGGGGAGGGCCTGCATGGCTACATGGCGCGGGACGCAACGAGCTTCCCTCAGGCGATCGCGCTCGGCAGCACTTGGGATCCCGCGCTCATCACCAGCGTCTACACGGTGGTAGCGCGCGAAGCGCGCGCACGCGGAGTGCAGCTGCTACTGACCCCGGTCATCAACCTGGCCCGCGATCCGCGCTGGGGACGGATGGAGGAGACCTTTGGCGAAGATCCCTATCTCGCCAGTGAGTTGGGCGTCGCCGAGGTGCGCGGGCTGCAGGGCGGCACTCTTCCTCTGGGTCCCGATCGTGTCTTCGCCACGCTCAAGCACATGGCCGCCTACGAGGTGCCGGAGGCAGGCACCAACGTTGGTCCCGCCGAAGTCACTCGACGGACACTGCTGCAGATGTACTTCGAGCCATTCCATGCCGCCATCCAGGAGGCCAACGCGCAGATCGTCATGCCCTCCTACAATGAGATCGGCGGCATTCCCTCCCACGCCAATCGCTGGATGCTGACCGATGTGCTGCGCGACCAGTGGGGTTTCAAGGGCCTCGTCACCAGCGATTACGAGGCCATCGAGCAGCTCATCTCGCTGCACCACGTGGCGGGCAACCTGACGGATGCAGCCGCCCGCGCGCTCAATGCAGGCGTCGACAATGACATGCCCGACGGTGAGGCCTACGCCAATCTGCCTCGAGCCCTCGCCCAGGGGAAAGTCACGCAGGCGCAGATCGATGCGGCCGTGCGGCGGGTCCTGCGGCTCAAGTTCCTGGCGGGCCTCTTCGAGCACCCCTATGCGGATGTGCGTCACGCCGAGAAAATCACCGATGACGCCGAGGCACGGACGCTCGCCCTGGAGGCGGCACGGGAAAGCATCATTCTCCTCAAGAACGACGGCACGCTGCCGCTGGAGCGGCACCGCATCAGAACGCTGGCCGTGATCGGTCCCAACGCAGGGGTAGCTCGCCTCGGCGGCTACTCCGAGGTGCCCACGCACTCCGTCAGCATCCTTCAAGGCATCCGCAGCGCCATCGGCCGCGAGACGCACGTTGTCTATGCACAAGGCGTGCGCCTCCTCGATAGCGGCGATCAGTACACCGACCAGGTCGTCCTCACGACGCCTGAGGAGAATCGTCCCCTGATCCGCCAGGCGGTAGAGGTCGCGAAGCAGGCGGATGAGATCGTGCTCGCCATCGGCACCCGCGGTGCACTCTGCCGCGAGGGCTGGGCGGATAATCACCTGGGTGATCGCGACAGCCTGCAGCTCATCGCGCAGCAGCAACAGCTGGCGGATGCGCTCTTTGCGCTGGGCAAGCCGGTGGTCGTCGTGCTCATCAACGGCTGCACGCTCGCGGTGGACCGGATCGCGAAGAAGGCCAATGCGCTCATCGAGGGGTGGTATCTCGGTCAGGAAGGCGGTACCGCCATGGCCGATGTCCTCTTCGGGAAAACCAATCCCGGCGGCAAACTCACCGTGACCGTGCCGCGCTCAGTGGGCTTCGTGCCCTACAACTACGATGAGAAGCCGAGCGCCCACCGGGGCTATCAGTTCGCCGACAACTCGCCCCTCTTCCCCTTCGGCTACGGTCTTTCCTACACCACTTTCGACGTGGGTCCGCCGGTACTCGACGAGTCCAGCATTCCCTCGAATGGCACCGTGACCGTCAAGGTGAGCGTCCGCAACACCGGGAAGGTAGCGGGCGATGAGGTCGTGCAGCTCTATCTGCACGAGCTCGTCACCTCCGTGACGGAGCCCACGAAGGTGCTGCGCGGATTCAAGCGAGTATCGCTCGCGCCCGGTGCCTCGACCCAGGTTCGGTTCAAGCTCGGCTGGGACGACTTCGCCATCTGGGACGAGAGCCTGCATCACGTCGTCGAGCCCGGAACCTTCCAGATCATGACCGGCCCGGACTCCGTCAGTCTCAAGACCGCCACCCTCGAGGTCACACACTGAGCCGACGTCGAGCGCTCCGATCCCGGTGCGGGACGCTCCGGCCGATGGCCATTGTGCCACCGGTGGCACACGAGCCCTCGTGCGTTCGATTCCGCCTACCCGTGGCCTTGACGTCGCGAAGCTCGCGGCAATATAGTTCGCGATAACTACTATATCGAGCCCATGCCCAGGCGGCGGCGCCGTGCGTGCAAGGACGCCACACCCCCTCCACGGCGCCGCCGGCTTGCGGCAGAGCTACGCTCTGCGTTGGAACACCAGGGCGGCAGCGCCGCGCAGCCTCGCGAGGTCGCCGTCCGGTATCGGCACCACTCGCGGAGGACTCCCCGCGATCGTGACATCCTTGACCTCCCTCTCGATGATCGGCCGGTACCGGTGCCAGGCGGAGGTCACCTCACCGGCGATGTAGATGACCGCCGGCGAGAGTGCCGCAATGATCAGACGCAGCCCCTGACCGATCTCCCGCGCCTGTCGCTCCAGGGCCGCACCGGCCTGAGCGCTCCCCTCCTCGGCGAGGTTCAGCAGCTCGCCGAAGGTGACCGCCCGGTGCTGTGGCTGCAGCTCCCGGAAGTACCGCAGCGCCGCACGGCAGGATGCAAATACTTCCCAACAGCCGCGCCGCCCGCAGGCGCATTCCGGCCCTTCCGAGTCGATGGAGATGTGGCCGAACTCTCCGGCCATCCCGTCGTGCCCCGTGATGATGCTGCCGTTGGCAAAGATGGCCCCCCCGACTCCCTCGGAGGTAGTGATGAGGACGGCATCGCAGCTGCCTTCATCATGGTGAAAGGTGAGCTGCGCGAGCAGGCATGCGATCGCCGCGTTGGCGACATGCACGGGTAGCCTCATCCGCTTCTCGAGGGTCCCTTTGAGGTCGAAATCGCGCCAGTGCAGGTTCGGCGCGAAGAGATACTGATCGGTCTGCGGATCCGTGCGGCCCGGGAAGCTGACACCGACGCCCTCGATGGAGACGGCCCCGAGCCCTGCCTTCATTCTCGCCATGGCATCGAGGATCAGCTCGGTGGATGCGGCGGCATCTCTGCTGAGCGGCGCCATGGAGCGCGACAGCAGCCGTCCGTTGAGATCGACCATGGCGATCGTGGCCTGGCGCGGATGAATGTCGACCGCGAGCGCCACGCGGGCCTCGTTCAGGCGGATGAGTGTCGGTCGCCGCCCGCGCTGCGAGACGGTTGTATGGCCTTCGCAGACCCACTCCTCCGCTAGGAGTTGCTCGATGATTTGCGAGACGGTGCTGCGCTGCAGCCCCGACTGCCTGGCGAGCTCTGCACGCGAGATGGGTTGCCGCGTCCGGATCAGCTCGAGCACGATGTCGCGATTGATGCGCCGCGCCGTGACGCTGGATGCCAGCTCGACGTCGGAGAGGTCGACGCGGCGAATCTCGCGCGCGCGTTGGCGCCTTTGCATGATCCTCGGGAAGCTCCGGCACTGAGACGCGCTCAGTCTAGCGTCTCAGTTCCTGAGCAACCAGTGGTCGGGATCGAGGATGACTCTCGATGGCGCCGCCGGGGTGCTCAACGTGAAGTCCTGCCGCCGCTGCCGCAGCCATACCGTCTGTCGCCCGGACCGGCCCGCTCCCGTCCATTCGACGTCGACCGGCATGGTGAATACCTGACCCGCCTGCGTCTGCTCGATGGTCACGTGGGACTGAAAACCACCCGTTTGCGGGATTGCGTTCCAACTCATCCGCAGCGCGGGACGACCCTGGCCGTAAACCCACTCGGCGAAAAACCAGCCGAGCGACTGCCCATAGGCGTGCTCGCACGCCGCCCGCCACGTCCCCGTATCCACGAGGCCACCGCTATTCGCCTGGACGTATCCATGCAGCGCCGCAAAGAAGCGCTCATCGCCCATGATGTGTCGCAACATATGCAGCACCCAGGCGCCCTTGTTGAAGGTGACGTAGGTCAGCAGCTCCTCAGCAGGACGGTCAGGCGCAATATAAACGGAGCCTGAGAAGGACCCCGCATCGAGGCTGCGCATGAACCGGCGATAAGCCGCCTCCCCGCCCCGTCTCTCGTGCCACAAGGCCACCGCGTAGTTTGCGAATGCCTCGTTCAGCCAGACGTCCGACCATCGGCGAGGTGTCAGACTGTCTCCGAACCATTGATGAGCCATGTCGTGAGCGATGACGTTACCGACCGAGTGCAGGTCCCAGGCCTCGGCGGTTCCCAGGATCAGGTCGCGCCCCAGGCTCGGCACGGTCTGATGCTCGCGGAAGCTCGGAAAAGGAACTTCCGCGATTCCATACTTCTCCCGCGCGAACGGATAGGGTCCGAACAATGACTCGTAGACTCGCAGAATGTCGGGAACGGCGGCGAATTCCGGCTCGGCCCGCGCCTTGTCGGCAGGATAGACGTAGTAGTGGAGCGCTATCGTCCGTCCGCTCTCGCTGCGATAGCGCGCATCGATGATGTCGTAAGGACCTATGGTGGCGGAGATGACGTCTGGATAGATCGGTGAGCGCTCGCGCCAATGGAAGCGGCGCCTGCCGTCGGGTAGGTATTCGGTGCCGATCAGGGTGCCGTTGGAAATGGCCATCGTGCCTTGGGGCGCAGTTAGGATGACATCCGCACCGGCTGCCTTGAAGAGCGGCTCATCGAGCGTCGGCCACCATCCCATGGCGGAGAACGGCAGCCCGTAGCTCGCAATCGCCGGCTCACCCGCCACGGTATGAAAGTGCAGATAGCGAGGATTCGGTTTCCCCCCGTAGCTGACCTCGAGGACGTGCTCTCGTCCTGTCGACAATGCGGGCGGCAGCGTGACGAGGAGCTTCGATCCCTGATGCTCGTAGCCAACGGGCTTGCCGTCCAACCTGACCGCGCGTGCGCTCAGAGAGTCGGCCATATCGACGGTGAGCCGTCCTTGCGGTGAGCGCTCCCAGCTCAGCGTCAGGACGGAGACCCCGGAGATAGTTTGTGCCACGGCATCGAAGGACACCTGCAGCCCGTAGTGCTCTACCTGCAGTCCCGGCTCTGCGGGCGGCAGTCCCGGCTCTGCGGGCGGCGCTGCGATGGCGAGCCGCAGGCCAGTGAAGAGCAGAAGTCCGCCAATACCGATGCCCCGGGTGATCATGTGATCAACCTGACCCGGCAATGGCTCCTGATTCGGTTACCGCGAGCCGCGTCGGCTCGACACGCCTGCCGTAGGAGGCGGCCAGCGCCCATGCGGCTGCGCTGAGCGCAGTCGAGATGAGGAGGTTGACCCAGTCCTCGCGGTTGGCCGGCGCCGTCGCGACGGCGCTCAGCCAGCAGATGAGGGTGAAGAGGCTCTCCATGATGGCCTCGAGCGTAGCCGCGAGCCGCGGCACCACCCCGAGCGCGATGGCCAGACCCGCGGCGATGTGACCCGCCCCACCCAGGCAGGTGAGCGGCTCGCGCAGCGGCATCCATGCCGGTATGAGAGTGGCGGCGAACTTCAGATAAAAGAAGTGAGACAGCCCGATCGGTATCAGCGCGAGACCGAAGAGAATGCGCGCTGCCCGGACACTGCCATCCTCCCGCCCCGCGATCGCGCAATAGATGAGCCACCCGCCCGCGACCAGCGTCGAGTCCTCACCTGCGCCGAGCCAACTCGCCTCCACCAGCGGATGCGCCAGCACTCGCGGGATCTGCAGTGCGACCACCCAGAGCGCCACGAACCCGGTCAGTATGAGCGCCGAGCGCCTTGCGGTGGCGGCAAACAGCATCCCGATGCCGGGAGCCAGCATCAACAGCGCGGAGATGCAGGCGAGCGTTTCCCGCCAGGGTATGTGCGGCGGCACCGGCTGCTGATTCAGCAGGAAATCGCGCGCCACGAGGCTGATCGCTCCGATCGCCGCGAAGCTCGCAGCGAAGAGCAGATGGCCAACACCGATCCTGCGCAAGTACATGATCGTCTCCTGAGCTCACGCCGGCGCAACCTGGCGGGCCGGCCGCTGCACTACATCCCGCTCAGCCGGCCGGCGCTTCACGCATCCCGAGTCGACTCCTCTCGACATGCGCGAGATATGACGCGGCCACCACGAACGCCGCTGCGGTCTCTGCCGTCGAGAGGAAGAGGCCGATCCAACTCTGGTGATCGCCGGGCTTCGTCGCGATGGCACTCACCCAGACGATGAGCGTGATCAGGGTTTCCATCCCCGCCTCCAGGATCGCCGCGAGCCGCGGCACGACCCCGCAGGCGATCGCCACACCCGCGGCAATGTGCCCGGCGCCGGCGATAATGGTGAGCGGGACGTGCAACGGCATCCAGGCCGGTATGAAGTTGGCGGCGGAATCGAGATAGAAGAAATGCGACAGGCCGATCGGCACCAGCGCGAGGCCGAATGCAAGCCGCGCAAGCCGCACGCTGCCGTCGCTGCGGCCCGAGACCTCGCAGTAGATGAGCCATCCACCCGTGGCGAGCACCGTGTCCTCGCCCACTCCCAGCCAATTCAACTCCACCGCGGGATGTGCCAAAACCTGCGGGAGCCACAGCGCGAAAATCCAGAGCGCAACGAACGCTGTCAGGATGAGCGCTGATTGCCTGGCAGTCCGCTCGAGGAGGAGCCCGACGCCGGGAAGCAGCAGCAGCGCGGCAGAGATGCAGGCGAGCGGCACTCGCCAGGGTATCCCGTGCGGCACCGGCTGCTGGAAGAGGACGAAGTCATGGAGGCCGAGGCTGATCGCCCCGATCAGGATGAAACTCGAGGCAAAGAGCAGATGCCCGATGCCCAATCTGCGCAAGTACATGCCGCCTCCGGAGAATCGACGGAGGCGAGATCGTAAGCCGATCGCGCCGGATGTATTGGACCACTGTCGAGGGTCGACTGGACCATTGTGCGCCGGCTACTGCAGCTCCACTCGCTCGGTGCTCCCCGGCGGACGGCTGCCGGCCGCGCTGCTTTTGGCTTTGAGTCCCCGCAGTATCGTGCCCAGCTGCTCGATGCCGCGTCGGATTCCTTTGGGATCGGTCGCGGCTGCGCCGAGCACTACCGCCGGTGGCATCGCTCGCTCGATGGTGAGCTTCGAGAGCGGCAGGGCCACGATGCCGTGCTCACCTGCGATGCGGCCGGCCTCGAGCTCCGGAATGCCCTCGGCGAGCCAGCCCACCGTCTGCAAGCCGGCGGTGACCGGCGAGAGTTGCAGCACGTCTGCGAGCTCACGCTTGGCGACTCTGAGCAGCGTCTCATGGCGCATGGTGTAGAGATCGCGCATGCGCCGCATGTGCTGCTCCATGTGGCCGGCGGCGATGAATTCCGCCAGCACCGCCTGGTCGAGCCCGGCGGGAAAGCGCTGCAATACCGACCTGGCCGCCTCCACTGCCCCGAGCAGCGTCTGCGGCACCACGAGGAATCCCAGCCGCAGCGACGGAAACAACATCTTGCTGAAGCTGTTGGAATAGATCACGCAGCCGGTGCGATCCAGGCTCTGCAGCGCGGCGAGCGGCCGGCCGCTGAAGCCGAGCTGGCTGTCATAGTCGTCCTCGAAGATCCAGGCGCCGACTTCCCGCGCCCACTCGAGCAGCGCCAGGCGCCGCTGCAGCGACAGCGTCATCCCGAGCGGAAAGTGGCAGCCCGGAGTGACGCAGGCGAGCTTCGCGAGCCGGGCGCGCCGCCGGCCCGCCTCACAATCGATCCCGGCCTCATCGACGGGCACGCCGATGACTTCGACTCCGGACCCGCGCAGCAACGAGGAGATGGCGGAGTAGCACGGATCCTCCACCCAGGCGCGATCCCTGGGATCGAGCACCAGCCGTGCGATCAGGTCGAGCGAGGACTGGGTGCCGGAGGTGATCACCACCTGTCCGGGCGTGCAGTGCACGCCCCGGGTCAACCCGACATAGTGGGCGATGGCCGCCCGTAGCGGCGCAAACCCCAGGGTATCGCCATGTTTGAGCAGGTCAGGCACCGCAGTGCGCAGGCAGCGCGCGGTGATCCGGCTCCAGGTCTTGATCGGAAATGCCTCGAGCGCCGCATGGTCCAGGCGGAAAGTATGCGGCTCCTTGTTGGGACGCAGCGGAAACGGATTGTTCGCCAACCGCTGTCCGCGCACGGAGAGCGACGGCACCGCGACGACGGTCCGCGGACGCCCTCGGGTGATTGCCGGTGCCGTGGGCGACATCGTCGCCATCTGCCGCACGAAGGTACCGCTTCCTACGCTTCCCTCGACATATCCTTCAGCGATCAGGTGATCAAAAGCGGCCACGACCGTCCCACGCGCCACACCATAGCGGCGCGCGATGCTGCGCGTCGAAGGCAAACGCGCACCGGGCGACAGCCGCCCCTCCACGATGGCCAACCGGATCTCATCGTAGAGCCAACGCAACAGAGTGGCGCCGGCGGCTCTGGGGCCGAGGGTGATGGTGATGGTGGCGGCTGTCTTCGACATGGGCGGGCAACCCTTGCACGCTGAAGTGGCCCAATGAGCTGCCGGCTGACAGCCCATGCGACCGATCCACCCGGAGCGTATCACAACCGGCGGACCGGTGGCTCAGGCCCGCGAGCAGCAATCATTTCGCCGCGGACCCGGGGCCGTTCCGCCGCCCGCATCCCGCCATTTCACCGTGCGGAACTGGCTCTCCCCGCAACGCGGCAGGCTGAATTGACACCTCCGCTCTGATACCGCTACCATCCAGCGCGGCTGTCCACCGGTCGGAGCACGACGCCTGTATCTCGGGATCGACATCGGCACCTCGAGCGTGAAAGCAGTGCTCCTCACCGAGCAAGGCGTCATCACGGGCTCGGCCTCGACCCCGCTCGATGTCAGCCGGCCGGCGCCGGGATTCTCGGAGCAGGATCCGCAGGCCTGGTGGCAGGCCACGGTGCGCGCCGTGAATGCTTTGCCGGGTGCCGCTCGCTCCGGTGTGCGGGCAGTCGGCCTCTCGGGCCAAATGCATGGCGCGACGCTGCTCGATGCGCAGGACCGCACGCTCAGGCCCGCCATCCTCTGGAACGATGGCCGCTCCGCCGAGGAGTGCCTCGAGCTCGAGCGCCGTGAGCCGGCCACTCGCGCCATCACCGGCAACATCATGATGCCGGGGTTCACCGCCCCGAAGCTACTCTGGGTGGCACGTCACGAGCCGGAGGTCTTCCGGCGGACCGCCACTGTCCTACTGCCCAAAGACTACGTCCGTCTGCGGCTGACCGGCGAGAAGGTCAGCGATATGTCCGATGCGGCCGGAACCGGCTGGTTGGACGTCGGCCGCCGCGAGTGGTCCGATGCGATGCTTGCGGCGACAGACCTCAGCCGCGCGCACATGCCGCGGCTCGTTGAAGGCTCGAGCCCTTCAGGAGCTCTGACGGCCGAAGCCGCGGCGGCGCTCGGCGTCCCCCGTGTCGTGGTCGCTGGCGGCGGCGGAGACAACGCAGCAAGTGCTGTAGGTCTCGGCGTAGTCCGTCCCGGTCAGGCGTTCCTCTCGCTTGGAACGTCTGGCGTGCTCTTTGTGGTAACGGACCGCTTCCGTCCGAATCCGGACCGCGCTGCACACGCTTTCTGCCACTGCCTGCCCGAGCGTTGGCACCAGATGTCCGTGATGCTGAGCGCAGCGAGCACTCTCGACTGGATCGCTCAGGTCGCCGGCTCCTCCGACCTCCCGCAGCTCGTTGCGCAGGCCGAAACGCTCGGCCTGAGCCGGCATGCAGCGCTCTTCCTGCCGTACCTCACGGGTGAGCGCACGCCTCACAACGACCCCAACTGCCGCGGTGTCTTCTTCGGTCTGCGGCCGGATACGACTGCGGCGGAGCTGACCGGAGCAGTCCTCGAAGGCGTCGCGTTCGCGTTCGCCGATGGTCTGGATGTCCTCACGGAAAAGAGCGATCGGGCCGGTCAGGAGATTGCGGACATCAGCGTCACGGGCGGCGGCGCACGGCTGCCTTATTGGGGCCGTCTGATCGCCGCAGCCCTGCGCCGGCCACTCACTTACCGCTCCGGCGGCGAGGTCGGCGCGGCTCTCGGCGCGGCACGGCTTGCACGGCTGGCGGCCGGCGAAGGGAGCGAGGTGGAAGTCTGCACGGCCCCGCCCGTGGAGCGGGTGGTCGAGCCCGATACGGCGCTCTCTGCGCTGCTCGCCAGCCGCCGCCGCACGTTCCAGCGGCTGTATCGGGATCTCAAGAACACGTTCCTGGAGTTTCGCTCATGACTTTGTTTTCCAGCATCGATCCGGTCCGCTACGAGGGTCCGGAAACGGCGAACGAGTTCGCCTACCGGGTCTACGACAAGGACCGCAAGGTTCTCGGCAAGCGCATGGAGGAATGGCTGCGATGCGCGGTCTGCTACTGGCACTCCTTCAACTGGCCCGGCCAGGACATCTTCGGTGGCGGCACCCTGCCCCGCCCGTGGCTCGCCCCGAAGATGACTCAGGAGATGGCCGACGAGAAGCTCGAGGCTGCTTTCGATTTCTTCAAGCGCCTCGGCATTCCCTACTTCACCTTCCACGACATCGATGCGATGGCGACGGCGGCCACGCTGAAAGAGCACGACCGCAACCTCAAGGCGATCGTGGAGAAGATGCAGCAGAAGATGGCTGCGACCGGCATGAAGCTCCTCTGGGGTACGGCAAACCTCTTCAGCCATCCGCGTTACGCCGGCGGTGCGGCCACGAGCCCCGATCCCGAGGTCTACGCCTGGGCCGCGGCGCAGGTGCGCTTCTGCCTCGAGGCCACTCACCGCCTGGGCGGTGAGAACTACGTGCTCTGGGGCGGGCGCGAGGGCTACGACTCCCTGCTCAATACCGACCTCAAGCGCGAGCTCGATCACTACGGCCGCTTCCTCTCGATGGTGGTCGAGCACAAGCATCGCATCGGCTTCAAAGGGACGATCCTCATCGAGCCCAAGCCCTTCGAGCCCACCAAACATCAGTACGACCGGGACGTCGCGGCGGTGTTCGCCTTCCTGCAGAAGTACGGCCTCACCCAGGAGGTACGAGTCAACATCGAGGTCAACCATGCGACCCTGGCGGGCCTCGATTTCGAGCACGAGGTCACGGCGGCGCGCGCCTACGGCATCTTCGGCTCGATCGACATCAACCGCGGCGATCCGCGCAACGGCTGGGACACCGATCAGTTTCCCAACAACGCCCAGGAGCTCGTGCCGGCTTTCATCCAGCTCCTCGAGGACAAGGGCTTCAGCACCGGCGGCTTCAACTTCGATGCGAAGCTGCGCCGCCAGTCGGTCGACCCGACCGATCTCTACATCGCACACATCGGCGGCATCGACACCCTGTCGCGCGCCTTGCTCGCGGCGGCCGACATCGTGACCGAGAGCAAGCTCGCACGTTTGCGGCAGGAGCGCTACCAGCGTTGGACCAGTGACCTGGGCGCGCGCATCGAAAGCGGTGCCATCGACCTCGCGACGCTCGCCGACCTCGCGGTGGAGAAAGGCCTCGATCCAGTGCCGAGGTCGGGCCGCCAGGAGCTGGCCGAGAGTATCATCGCGCGGCACTGCAAGTACTGAGGGGGTTCGCGCGACCGTGCCAGTCGATCCTATCCGCAGCATCGCCATTGTCGGCGGAGGGACGGCGGGCTGGATGACGGCTGCCACGCTGTCGCAGTTCTTCCCTCACCTCAGAGGCCGGATCCGCCTGATCGAATCGGCGGAGATCGGTACGGTCGGCGTCGGCGAAGCGACGATTCCGCCGATCATCGAGTACCTTCGGACGCTCGGAGTCGACGAGAACGAGGTCGTCCGCAGCACACAAGCGACCTTCAAGCTCGGGATCGTGTTCAACGACTGGACGCGGCCCGGACACTCTTATATCCACCCGTTCGGCCCCACCGGCGTTGCAAAAAGGGGAGTGCCATTCGGCGCCTACTGGCACAAGCGCCTGGAGCGCGGGGCGGCCGCTCCCCTCGAGGCGTACTCATTGCCGGCCGTCGCGGCGCGCCAAGGGAAATTCATGCGCCCGGCGCGCCGCGCGGGCTCCCCCCTGGAAACGATCACGTACGCTTTGCATCTGGATGCGAGTCTGTTTGCCGCCTATCTGCGCAATCACGCCGAGGCTCACGGCGTCATCCGGGTCGAAGGAAAAGTCCGGGATGTCGCCCTCAGGCCCGAGAATGGGTTCATCGAGTCGCTCACGCTGGCGAGCGGTGAGCGGATCGCGGCCGACCTCTACATCGACTGCACGGGCTTCCGCGGGCTGCTGATCGAAGGCGCTCTCGCGACAGGATACGACGACTGGAGCCATTGGCTGCCCTGCGATCGGGCGGTGGCCGTGCCCTGCGCGCGCTCGGGCCCGCTCTCTTCGCATACCCTCGCCACTGCACGCGAGGTCGGCTGGCAGTGGCGCATCCCCCTGCAGCATCGGGTAGGCAATGGCTATCTCTACAGCAGTCGGCTCGTGAGCGACGAGCAGGCGCACGACATCCTGATGTCGGGACTGGAGGGACCGCCGCTGCGGGATCCCCTGCGGCTGAAATTCACCACCGGCCGGCGCCGACTCTCCTGGAACAAGAACTGTGTCGCGATCGGCCTCTCCGCCGGATTCCTCGAGCCGCTGGAGTCGACCGGCATTCATCTGATCCAGCGCGGCATCTTCGTGCTGTTGACGTTCTTTCCCGACCGGCACTTCAGGCAGGCGGACATCGATCGATACAACAGGCAGCTTGCATTCGACTACGAGCATGCCCGCGATTTTCTGATCGCGCACTACCATCTGACGGAGCGTCCGGGCGAATTCTGGGAGAGTTGCCGGAATGTCGCCATTCCGGACAGCCTGAAGGAGCGTCTCGAGCTCTTCCGCAGTCACGGCCGCCTGCTGCGCGACGACCGGGAGCTGTTCACGGTTCAGAGTTGGCTGTATCTGCTCACCGGGCAGAACGTCCGACCCGCCGGCTACGACCCCATCGCGGACAGCCTGAGCGACGAGCAGGCCCAGCAGGCGCTCGACGAGATCCGCGAAGTCGTTGCGAATTGCGCTGCGACCATGCCGTTACACGAGGACTTCATCAACGGCAACTGTGCCGCTCGCGCCGGATAGCCGGCCCGTCAGCCGAGGAGCTGACCGCGTAACCTCGCTTGCAGCGGCTGCGCAGGCTGTGCGCTCGCGATCTCGAAGCGCAGCTCCTTGCGTCCGTAGTCGATCGACACACGCGAGAAACGCTGCAGGCAATCCATCCCCAGGAGCAGTGCCGGCTCCTCACGCAGACCCCATAGATCGAACACTTCGAGCGCGGCGACGACGAGCTCCGTGTAGGTCAGCTCCAGCCGATCGAGCCGAATCTCATCGACGTTGGTATCGAGACCGGTCACCTTGCCGCCCGTCACGCCGTACAGACCCACCTCCCCGTGCAACACCTGACGACTGGCGGCACGCCGCCGCAGGGCCGCGTAGAGCGCCGGGTTGCTCACGGAGACTTCCGCGCCAGTATCGACGAACGCCGCTGCCCGCACGCCATTGACGAGGCAGTTCGTCGCGCGCAGCCGTCCCGAAGTGCCGAGCGTGCGCACGACGGCCTCATCCCCGTGAGTCCAGAGGGATGAGAAGAATCCCTGCGCTCGAGTCACGGTCAAGGTTGCGGCCCTGAAATCGAAGATCACACGCCGCTGATCCAGGACATCGAGGCCGAGGTAGCCATCGACGGTCATCATTGCGCGCGGCAGCACCGGCACCTCGAGATGCGGACAGACGAGACCTCCCATCTCCAGCCGCTCTACGTTGACGAAGTGCGCAGCCTGGTCTCGGATGATGCCTTCGACCATCACATCGCGCCCACGCGGCAGCGACAGCCGCGTGGCGATGTCCTCCGCGATCAGGGTTCTCTCGGCACCGGTATCGACCAGAAAATGGTACGGCCCGGCGCCATTGATGAAGACCATGGTCGTCAGCCGGTTGTCGGTATCGCTCGCGGAGCGCACCGCGCCGGAGCCGGCGTATTTCCCCGGATCCGTAGCCGCCGCATTCCTGGTAGTGAGATCTGGCGGCGATTCGACGACGGGGGCAGTGACTGCCCGCGCGAGCGAAGGTAGGGTTGCGGCGATCGTGAGGAGCCCTTGGGCCACGAACCGCCGCCGCGACCAATCGGCAGACGCACCCTCCGTCCCCGACGGAGCCGTGCACCGGACTGAAGTAATGGGGTCCCCGTCCATGGCAGCTCTCTCGGCGCCTCTCGGTTGTCACCCTGCCGATAGCATGCGCCTTCGCCGGGGCGGTGTCACTGGCCCATTACGGGGGGACCCCCTTGCCCCCGTTTCAGGTACAGCCCCCGGAAGCCGCCGTCCCGCTGCTCAAACGCCTCGCAGCATGTGCATGACCCGCGCGCGTATCCGCGCGTAGTTCTCGGGCTTGAGCGGCCCGAGCAGCCCGTGCTGCTCCGGCGGCAGGTGCGCCAGGGGATGGCCTCCCGTGCGGAACACGTAGTGGTCGAAAAACGCCTTCCAGGCCTGGCGCTCCGCAGCCGGCCGTTCCGCGATTGCGATCATGCTGAGGAGCATCGTGATATAGGGCGCATCGGGCCCGGCGCTGAATGCGTCCCACCAGTAGTTGACGAGGCCGTTGATCGGCGCCAGCGACTCAACCTTGTGCCACCAGAGCTTCGGCAGATAAAGCGCATCTCCCGCCTCGAGTTCCACCCGCTGCGCCTGCTCGCGAATCTCCTGGAAGAGCGGAAAGTCCCCTTCCGCTGGATCCTCGGCCGAGGCGGCGAGACTCACCGGAGCGCCCGCCATGGTGTTGTCGATCGGACCGACATAGAGCTTGCCGATCAGCTGTGGCGCGAACAGCGTGAACCGCCGGCGACCCGCGATCACACAGGCGAGGTTGTCGAAGGTATCGTGATGGCAGGAAACGTTCGCGCGCGTGCCGAGCCAGATGCGCGGACTCACCCCCTGCCCGAGCAGCGCCATTGGATTGCTGGCCGCAAACCCCGGCAGGGAATCGCCCGTCGGCACCGAGCCGACGTAAATCGATGGCGCATCCGTGCGGTCGAGCGACTCCATCATGACCTGCAGGGCATCGAGGAGCTTCATCATCCGACGCTCGAAGTTGAATCCCTTGAGGTCGGATGCGTAGTAGTACTTGCCACCGATTGCCGGATTGCCCAGAAAGGCCTCCACCCGGCGGCCGACATCGAATGCCGACAGATAATCCTTCAATCGCCCGGAAGACTCCTGCCCCGCGCGCACGACCGGCCAGTCGGCGACGAGACCGCGCAGGACCACGGGTTGACAGCCCGCGACCACCTCGCGTTGGAAGCGCTCCGCATCGAGGTCCCGGCCGGCGATCTCTTTGAGTGAGAGAGTCATGGGGTCACCGCGGAGACCGCCGGGCGGGAGCGAGAGGGTTGGGGGTTCAGCCTTGCGTCGATGCGCGCACTACCGCCAGGTCTTCGGTGCTTCGCAGGATCCGTGCATTCTTCTTGCGCGCCAGCACTGGAAACTGCTTGAGCGAGGCGATCATGTAGTGACAGAGGCGCATGTAGCCCCGCCGGAAGAGCTCCACCACCGCCGCATCGGGCAGCCTGCTCAGAGTCTCCTGGTTGACGGTGTAGAGTCCCTCGCAGTTGATGATCCTGCCGTCGTCGAACTCTGCTTCGATGTCGACCGGCTCGATGAGCTTCAGCTCGAGGAGGCGGGCAATGAAGTGCCGGGTCACCTCGATCCCAGGCTTCAGGTCCTGGAAAGCCCAGATGATGCTCTGCAGGTACCGCGTGGGCTGACCATGCTCGGTGAAGAGCGCCTTGCCCTCCTCGACGCCTACCCGCGGGTGATCGAGGTCGATCGCGACATCGGGTCCATGCGCGTAGAACGGTACGCGCTGCAGGCTCAATGGCCGGTAGAACTGCAGGTCGCGCCACTCCTCGAGGAAGAGGTTCTCCCCCTCGTCGAATCCGAGCATGGCTCCGCAGTAGAACTCGCCGGTATTCCGGTCCTTCGAGAAGAGTATCGGGTAATGCACCAGGAGCTGCGGAAACTCGTTGACGATCACGAACGCGAAGCGCTGATTGTCACCATAGGCTGCTGACGCGCGCGCGTCGACCTTCAGCGACTTGTGGGCCTCTTTGTTGAGCGGAACGATCTGAGTCATCTGCGAAATCCGGTCCCCGGACGGCCTCAGACGGGCTGCAGTCCGTACTGATAGATTTTGTTCAAGAGCTCGCGGTTCTTCGGCAGACGCCCGCGCATCTCGCCCGTTACCCGCTCATTCTCCTGCAGAAGCCGCGAGGCGGCCAGTGCGGTCTCGGCCGTATCCTCCGCTGTGACCTGGGTCTCGAAACCCATGCCGTAGAGCACGTACTGGTAGCTCGCCGCGGGGAAGACCTCCTCCAGGCGATCGAGCTCGTCGAAGAACCACGGCGACTGGTACTTCCACAGCGTCAGCAGGTCCCGCAGCCGTTCCGGCACCGTCGCCGGATCCACGTTATCCCGCCAGAAAGCCGTATCGGTGCGCTTCGTGAGCACGTAGTGCAGCTTCAGGAAATCGACGATCCGGCCGAAGCGATACATCGTCACATCGTTGAAGCGCCTCGCAATGATGTCCATCACCTCGCGGCACGCCGGCATCTGCTCGGCGATGAGCTTGGCGGAGAGCTCGACGAGGACGATGGCCGAGGACTCGAGCGGCTCGAGAAAGCCGCTCGCGAGCCCAACCGCGACGCAGTTGTTCTTCCAGAACGTCTCGCGATGGCCGGCGCGGATCGGAATCTTGCGGACCGGCAGGTCCTTGTGCTGCTGCCCGATATACCCGAGCAACGTCTCGCGCGCCGACTCTTCGCTCTGGTGCCGGCTCGAGTAGACGTAGCCGATGCCGCGCCGGGTCGGCAGGCAGATATCCCAGGTCCAGCCGGCCTCCTGTGCCGTCGAGACGGTCTGGGAAGCCATGGGCGCATCCGGGGTGTCGAACGGCACCTGGACGGCAAGCGCGGTATCGCAGAAGAGAACATCGCCGCACCCCTTGAATCCGACACCGAGCGTCTTGCCGAGGAGCAGCGCCGAGAAGCCGCTGCAGTCGATGAAGAGATCCCCGAGGATCTCTCCCGCCTGTTTCGTCAGCACGCCCTCGATGTCGCCGGATTCCCTTTGGTTGACCTGCACGACATCCGCCAGCACGTGGCGCACGCCCAGCTTCTCGATGCAGTGTTTGGCCAGGAAGGGAGCGAACTTCCCGGCATCCAGGTGGTAGGCATAGTTGGCGAGCCCCCGGTACTCCGCGTGAGTGATCGTCTTCGGCGCCAACCCTTCGTCGCAAAGCCGTCCCTGCGGAGTGACGAAGTCGCAGAAGCTTCTGCCGTGCCCCGCGCGCACCCAGTGCGGCACGAGATTCACCTGCGAGAACCCCTGCGGAACCATCAGCGGATGATAGTAGGCGTCATTCTGCGCCCCGGTCGTCCAGCCCGTGAACTTTCCTCCCTGCTTGAACGCCGCGTCACACTCGCGAAAAAGAGCAGTCTCCGACACGCCGATCCGCTCCAGTGAAGAGCGCATGGTCGGCCACGTACCCTCCCCCACGCCGATGATCCTGATGTCCGGAGACTCGATCAGCGTTATGGAGAAGCCGCCCGCCTTCATCCGAGCCTGATGGCGGGCGGCGATGAGCCCTGCGGTGAGCCAGCCGGCGGTTCCTCCGCCGACGATGACCACCGCCTTGACGGCTTGCACCATCTTAGAACTTGGCGCGTACCCCCAGCGTGTAGGAGCGCCCGAAGTCCACCAGGTTCAGTGTCTGGTTCTTGAAGCGCCCGTAAGTGTGGTAAACGCTATCCGTGAGATTCAGCGCCTCGAAATAGGCGCTCAAGTGGCTGCTGAAGTCGTAGGTGGTGCTGAAGTCCAGATTGGTCGAGGACGCGAGATACACCGGCTCGTTGCCGAATGCGCCACCGCTCTGCTCCTGGCCCAGCGTGAGCAGCTCGCTGCCCTGCCACTGCAGCGCGAGCCGGGCCTGCAATCCGTGCGCCTGGTAGAAGGCGATGAGGTTCGCCGAGTTGCCGACACCCGGCAGCGCGAACTGGTTGCTGGTATAGACCGTGGCGTTGAAGTTCCTGTTGCTGTGCGCGTAGGTCCCGTTGACCTGGAACCCGAAGCCATACATCAGCATCTGCTGCCAGGTTGCCTCGATTCCGGTCACGTTGGCAGAGAGGCCGTTGATGATGGTGCTCTCCTGGAACACCGCCGTCTGGCCGGAGGTGTTCGACAGCGGCCCGCCCGTCAAGGGATTGATGGGCGGAGCAGGATCGGTGACGCCTGGAACCGTGATCGGCGTAATGTGCGAGACCGGGAACTGGGTGACGTGCTTGAAGAAGCCATCCACCGACACGTAGTCGTTCGAGGCGTAGTACCACTCGGCCCCGAGATCGAAGTTGTCCGCCAGATACGGCAGCAGCTTCGGGTTTTGGCCGGTCGCACTGAGCGCGTTGACCCGCCCGCTG
>DASRDO010000103.1:0-82089 GCA_035652555.1 Steroidobacteraceae bacterium
CGAGGCCTCTGCGAGCGACTGTCATCAGGGCCCCGCGTCGACGGACGCACTTACGAGGCCGGATATATTTGCGCAGTCCAAACCTGAATCCAGCAGCTCACCGCCCTCGCATTGCAGGGGGAGTCCATATATTTAGCCAATCAACTCACCCGATTAACTCAGGCGTCGTATTCGGGGTGCACTCGAGCTCGAGCTTCGAGCCGTCCGCCGCAACGAACACCCGTACGTGCCCTCCCCCAACCAGCCGGCCGAATAGCAGCTCTTCCGCCAGGGGCCGCTTGATGTGCTCCTGGATCGTACGCGCCATCGGGCGCGCGCCCATCTTCGGGTCATAGCCTTTCTCGGCGATCCAGCGGCGCGCCGCATCGTCGAGAGAGATGGTGACGCCCTTCTGCTCGAGCTGCATTTCGACTTCCACGACCAGCTTGTCCACCACCCGCTCGATGGTGACCGGGTCGAGGCTCGCGAACTGAATCACCGCATCCAGCCGGTTGCGGAACTCCGGCGTGAAGGAGCGGCGGATCGCCTCCATCCCGTCGCTCGCATGATCGGAATGGGTGAATCCGATCGAGGGTCGCGCCATCTCCTGGGCGCCGGCATTGGTCGTCATGATGATGACGACGTGGCGGAAATCCGCTTTGCGTCCGTTGTTGTCAGTCAGCGTACCGTGGTCCATCACCTGCAGCAGGAGGTTGAACACGTCCGGGTGCGCCTTCTCGATCTCATCGAGCAGCAGCACACAGTGCGGGTGCTTGGCGATCGCCTCGGTGAGCAGGCCACCCTGGTCGAAGCCGACATAGCCCGGCGGGGCACCGATGAGGCGCGAGACCGTGTGCCGCTCCATGTATTCCGACATGTCGAAGCGCAGGAACTCGACGCCCATCGAGATTGCGAGCTGGCGGGTGACCTCAGTCTTGCCGACGCCGGTCGGACCCGCGAAGAGGAAGCTGCCGACGGGCTTGCGCTGATCGCCGAGGCCCGAGCGGGCCATCTTGATCGCTGCAGCCAGCGCCTCGATGGCGCGGTCCTGGCCAAAAATCACGAGCTTGAGGTTGCGCTCCAGATTCTTGAGGACCTCCCGGTCGGAAGTCGAAACGCTCTTCGCCGGGATGCGTGCCATCCGCGCGACGACGTCCTCGACGTGGCGGACCTCGATGATGGGCTCACGCTCGCCGATCGGCTTCAGGCGCTGGCGAGCGCCGGCCTCATCGACCACATCGATCGCCTTGTCGGGCAGATGACGCTCGTTGATGTGGCGCGCAGCAAGCTCTGCTGCCGCCTTCAGCGCATCGGCCGCGTAGGTGATGCCGTGATGCTCCTCGAACTTGGGCTTCAGGCCCATCAGGATCTCCACGGTCTCGGCCACCGACGGCTCGGTGACATCGATCTTCTGGAAGCGGCGCGCGAGTGCGTGATCCTTCTCGAAGATTCCGCGATATTCCTGGTAGGTGGTCGAGCCGATGCAACGGATCTCGCCATTGGTGAGCACCGGCTTGATCAGATTCGAAGCATCCATGACACCGCCCGAGGCGGCACCGGCGCCGATCACGGTATGGATCTCATCGATGAAGAGAATGGCGCCGGGCTGTTTCTTCAGCTCCGTGATCACGCCCTTCAGGCGCTTCTCGAAGTCGCCGCGATACTTGGTGCCGGCGATGAGCGCGCCCATGTCGAGCGCGTAGATGGTGCAGTCCGCCAACACCTCCGGCACCTTGCTCTCGATGATGAGACGCGCCAGCCCTTCGGCGATGGCCGTCTTGCCGACGCCGGCCTCGCCCACGTAGAGGGGATTGTTCTTGCGGCGGCGGCAGAGAATCTCGATGGTGCGCTCGACCTCGAGCTTGCGGCCGATCAGCGGATCGATGCGCCCTTCCTGCGCCAGACGGTTCAAGTTGGTCGTGAACTTCTCGAGGGCACTGCCACCTTCGGGGTCGCGCTCGACGTCTGCCTGCGCCTCTTCCTTGTCGGTCTTCTCCTCCGCGATCTTGGAGAGGCCGTGGGAGATGTAGTTGACGACGTCGAGCCGGGTCACGTGCTGGCGGTTGAGGAGGAACACCGCGTGACTCTGCTTCTCGCTGAATATCGCGACCAGCACGTTGGCGACACCGACTTCCTTCTTGCCGCTCGACTGCACGTGGAACACCGCCCGTTGCAGCACTCGCTGGAAGCCGAGCGTCGGCTGCACCTCACGCTCCTCGCCCTCTTCCACCCGAGGCGTCGATTGCTCGATGTGGTCCTTCAGCTCCTGCTTGAGCTTGCCGAGGTCGGCGCCGCAGGCCCTGAGGACCTCACGTACCCTGGGCGTGTCGAGGATCGCAAGCAGCAGATGCTCGACGGTCAGGTATTCGTGACGCGCTTCCCGG
Organism: Steroidobacteraceae bacterium; assembly: GCA_035652555.1. Taxonomy (GTDB): domain Bacteria; phylum Pseudomonadota; class Gammaproteobacteria; order Steroidobacterales; family Steroidobacteraceae; genus 13-2-20CM-66-19. The sequence goes on from DASRDO010000103.1 coordinate 2,364, forward strand.
GCCTGGTGGAAGGCATCGTTGAGACAGTATTCAAGCTCGTTGGACAGCATATTCAATTGGCGCAAAGTCGGCTTTGCCGCTTTGCGCGGCCAGCCTAGTTACCGCATTCGATCTCGCCGCCCAGGGAGCGGCCCTGGTCGGCTTACTCACTTGCTTTCGCACTCACCTTCAAAATACGTCAAGCCTCTTCCAGGGTGCACATCAGCGGATGCTGGTGGTCCCGCGCGTACGTCGTCACCTGCGCCACCTTAGTTTCCGCGATCTCGAACGTAAAGACCCCGCACACACCCTTACCCTTCGTGTGGACTTCGAGCATGATGCGGGTGGCCGTCGGCCGATCAAGGCTGAAGAACTTCTCCAGCACATCGACCACGAACTCCATCGGGGTGTAGTCGTCATTGAGCAGCACCACCTGGTAGAGCGGCGGCTGCTTGACCTCGGGCCGCGCCTCCTCGACGAGAATACCGGTATCGGGGCGGGTCGGATGCGGGTCGGGCATGACGTCTTTATAGGGGTCGCGAATCTGCAACACAAGCCTGTGATGATGGCGTGCTCTTACCCTTGCAGAAACAATCGCTTGAGAGCGCAACCGGGGGCGCCGTATGATTGCGCCGGCGTGCCTCAGCCGCACGGTTTGAGCCGGCCGCGGTCTATCCTGTGTTTGCCGACGAATCCATGATGCTTCCACCTCAATGACCACCGCCTCCTGGCTCCAAGGCATCCCGGGCTCCGAGAAGTGGCGGGCTCTGTTCTTCACCCGTGGCCCCCGGGTGGCGACGTGGGTGCTCGCTCTCGCCTTGGGCGTACAAGGCGCGCTGATCCTCACCGATCTCGCCGGCGCCGGCCGTGCGCCTGCGCCCGGCATGATGGCAGCGGCATCCCGCGTCCAACGCGCGCCTATCGACATCGCCGCCATCACCAATACGCACCTTTTCGGGGTGGCACCCGTATCGGGCGGGGGCAACGGCGCCAACGCGCCACAGACGAACATGCCGCTGGTACTCACGGGGGTGATCGCTGGCAATGATCCGCGCGACGGGCTCGCAATACTCGGACCGAGCGCGGCAGCCACCAGAGTGTATGCGGTTGGAGACAACATCCCCGGCGGCGCGCGGCTGCACTCGGTGCTCGCAGACCATGTACTGCTCGACCGTGACGGGCGTCTCGAAACGCTGGCGCTGCCGCACCAGTTCGCCGGCAATGCGCCGCCGCCGAGCCTGTCGGCAGCGCCGACCGAGGCGCCCATCAACCGTATGCGTGAGCTCGTGAGCCGTGATCCGGGCATCATCGCGGACATCATGCGCCCGGAGCCGGTGTTCGCCGGCGGCAAACAGCAGGGTTTTCGGGTGTACCCTGGTCGCAACCGGGACGCATTCATACGCTTGGGCCTGCAGCCCGGTGATCTGGTGACAGCCATCGACGGTACGCCGCTCGATGACCCGTCACGCGGCGAAGAGATCCTGCGCACGCTGGGCTCCTCCAGTGAGGCGCACGTCACGGTACTGCGCAACGGAAAGCAACAGGATCTCACTCTCGATCTGGCGGCTGTCGAACAGGAGGCGGAATCGCTCGCCGCGCCGCAAAATGGGGCTCCCGGGCCGCCGCTGCCGCCGCGGCACCCGATGCCATTCTCTCCGCCGCAGGGCACGCGGTAGGGGCTATCCCACCAACCGGGGGTTGAGATTAGTGAAAGGCTTTCGCACATTTGCCTGCTGCCTGGCTCTGCTCGTACCGCTGCTGTGTCAAGCGCAGCAGGCTGTGAAGCAGGCCGTCAGCATCACGCCGAACTTCAAGGACGCTGACATCACCCAGATCGTCCAGGCGGTCGCGGCGGCAACGGGGAAGAGCTTCATCCTCGACCCGCGAGTGCGCGCCCAGGTCACGATGTACTCCTCCGCGCCCATGTCACCGCCGGCCTTCTATCAGGCGTTCCTCTCCATACTCGAGGTCTACGGCTTCATCGCGGTGCCCTCGGGCAACAACATCGTGAAGATCGTACCGGATGCGGACGCGCGCCAGATGCCCTCGGTCGACCTGCCGGCGCACGTGAGCTCGAGCTCGGATGAGATCGTCACCCAGGTCATCGCGGTCAAGAACGTGAGCGCGGCGGAGCTGGTGCCCATCCTGCGTCCGATGATCCCCCAATACGGGCACCTGGCCGCCTATCCGCCGTCCAACATCCTCATCATTTCCGACAGAGCGAGCAACGTTCATCGGATGATGGACATCATCGAGCGGGTCGATCAGATCGGCAACCAGGATGTCGATGTGATGCCCCTGCAGAATGCGTCCTCCTCGGACGTGGTGCGCACGATCAATTCCCTCTACCAGGGCCAGGGCACCATTCAGGAGGGCCGCGCGCTGCGCGTCGTGGCGGATGACCGCTCGAACAGCATTCTCATCAGCGGCGATCCGGCACAGCGGCTGCGCCTGCGCGCGCTGGTGGCGGAGCTCGATACGCCGCTGCAGTCCGGAGGCAACACGCAGGTGGTCTACCTGCACTACGCCACCGCCTCGAAGCTGGCGCCGAAACTCAAGGAGCAGATGGCGGAGCTCGCGGAGCTGGGCGGCGGCGGCGGCGCGGCCGGCGGCGCCAAGAACCCGCAGGCAGAGGCCGAGAAGAACGCGCTCGTATGGGCGGATACGCAGAACAACGCGCTCGTCATCACCGCGCCACCGAAGTTGATGCGCACCGTCCTCGACATCGTCGGGAAGCTCGATCGCCGCCGGCCCGAAGTGCTCGTGCAGGCGATCATCGCCGAAGTCAACGTCAACAAGACCGATGACCTCGGCATCAATTGGGCAGCCTTTTCGCAGAACAACACGGTACCGCTCGGCGGCTTCGTCACTCCAGTCGGCGGCACCAGCATCGTGGACCTGGTCGGCGCCGCGAAGAACCCAGCCAGCATCAGTACCCAGCTCCTCACGGGCACGACGATCGGCGTCGGTACCCTCGCGACCGGCGGCGGCGAATCGTTTGCCGCCATGATCCGCGCGCTGCGCAGCGACGCTGATACCAACATCGTGTCGACGCCCTCTGCAGTGACGATGGACAATCAGGAGGCGACGCTCAAGGTCGTGGATGAGGTTCCGTTCGTCACCGGCCAGTACACCAGCGCCTCGACGGTGAGCAATGGCACGGTGACCCCGTTCCAGACCGTCCAGCAGCAGGAGGTCGGCACCATCCTCAAGGTGACGCCGACGATCTCGGCCGAGGGCAACGCCGTAATGCTCAAACTCTCAGTGGAGAACTCGAGCGTGCTGGCGACCTCGCTGTCCGCGGCCAGCGCCAATCCGACCACCGCCAAGCGCAGCATCTCCACCAACGTACTCATCGAGAACGGCGGCATCGTCGTGCTCGGCGGCCTGATCTCGAACGAGCAGGACCGCACTCACGACAGCGTGCCGTTTCTCGGCGGTATCCCGGTCCTGGGGCTCCTCTTCAAGTCGCGCAACGACGCGCAGACGCGCGACAACCTGATGATCTTCATCAAGCCGACGATTCTGCGCGATCAGTCGCAGGCGGCCTTCCAGACCGGCCAGACTTATGACTACATGACGGGTCAGGAGCTCTCGCTCCCCCCCGAGCAGTTCCCGCGGCTCCTGCGTGGCCAGCCCACGCCGCGACTGCCGCCGCTGCCGCCCCCGCCGCCGCCGGGTACTCTCTCAGCGCCGAGCCCGCTCGCACCCACGCCTCCGGAGCAGAAGAAGCCCGAGGCCAAGACCCCGCCCATGGGCGATCAGGCCGCCCCGGCACAGACGCCACCGGCCCAGCAGAGCCCGGCATCAGATCCCGCCGGCAAAGCCGACGGCAACCCAGCCCCGAAGGATTCCAGCGCTGCCGCGCCCCCGAAGGACGGAGACAAACCTTGAACGAAGCCGCAGAAGTCATGGACGCGCCGCAGCAGCTCGAGACCGTAGCCGCCCCACAGCGCCGGCTGTCCTTCGCGTTCGCGAAGCGCCACGGCATCCTCATCAAGAACATCACCGAATATGAGGCCGAGTGCATCTGCCGCGATCACGCGAGTGCCCTCGCGCTCGCCGAGGTGCGCCGGTTCGTCGGCCGGCCGGTGCGGCTCGAGCGCGTACCGGAGGCGGAGTTCGATCTGCTGCTGCGTGAGGTGTATGAGGCCGGCTCCGATGCCATGCAGGCCGTGGAGGGCCTCGACGAGACGACGGACCTTGCGCATCTGGCTCTGGAGCTGCCGGAGCAGGCAGACCTCCTCGACAGCGACGATGATGCGCCCATTATCCGGCTGATCAACGCCGTGCTCACGCAGGCGGTGAAGGAAAACGCCTCCGACATCCACGTGGAGCCGTTCGAGAATCGCCTGGTGGTGCGTTTCCGCGTGGACGGAGTGCTGCGCGAGGTGCTGCAGTCGAAGCGCGCCGTGGCGCCGCTCGTGGTCTCGCGCATCAAGGTGATGTCGAAGCTCGACATTGCGGAGAAGCGGCTGCCGCAGGACGGCCGTATCGGCCTCAGGATCGCCGGTCGCGCAGTGGACGTACGCGTATCGACGATCCCGTCCGGGCACGGTGAGCGCGTGGTGCTGCGTATCCTCGACAAGCAGGCCGGCCGCCTCGACCTGAGCGCCCTCGGCATGGACCCGAAGACCGAGTCGCTGATCGATGAGCTGATCCACAAGCCGCACGGAATCATTCTCGTCACCGGGCCGACCGGCTCGGGCAAGACGACGACGCTCTATGCAGCGCTCGAGCGGCTCAACGACAACTCGCAGAACATCATGACGGTCGAGGACCCGATCGAGTACTACATCGACGGCATCGGCCAGACACAGGTCAACACGAAGGTGGAAATGACCTTCGCCCGGGGCCTCAGGGCGATTCTGCGCCAGGACCCGGATGTGGTGATGATCGGTGAGATCCGCGACCTCGAGACGGCGCAGATCGCCGTACAGGCGAGCCTCACGGGACACCTGGTGCTCTCGACGCTCCATACCAACACCGCCGCGGGCGCGGTCACCCGCCTGCGCGACATGGGTATCGAGCCGTTCCTGCTCTCCTCGAGCCTCATCGGCGTGCTCGCGCAGCGCCTGGTCCGGGTGCTCAATCCTGAAACCAAGCAACCGTTCGAGGCCGGGGACTACGAGCGCCGCCTGCTCAATCTTCGCCCCGAGGATCCCTCGCCGGTGCTCTACCGGCCGGGACGCGATGCCATGGGGGGCTACCGCGGCCGCTCGGGTGTCTATGAGCTGATCGTCGTCGATGACACCATGCGCACGATGATCCATGATGGCGCGAGCGAGCAGGAGCTCGAGCGCCACGCCCGGCTGACGACCCCTTCCATTCGCGATGACGGGCGCGCGAGAATCCTCAGGGGCGAGACCACCATCGAGGAAGTGCTGCGGGTCACCCGGGAAGACTAGTATCCGTGTGCCTGTGGGGAAGCCATACATCCAATGGGCGCGTTCGAATACATAGCGCTCGATAACCTCGGCAAAGAGCGCAAGGGCGTCCTCGAGGGCGACACACCGCGCCACATCCGCCAGCTGTTGCGCGAGCGCCAGCTCCTGCCGGTGACGGTGAGCGAGGTCGCGCAGAGGGAGGCGAACCGGCAGAAATCGTTCAGCTTCACCCGCCGCGTCTCGCCAGCGGATCTCTCGCTCTTCACCCGTCAGCTCGCCACCCTGGTGCGCGCAGGCCTGCCGCTCGAGGAGTCGCTGCTCGCGGTCTCGCAGCAGACCGAGAAGCCGCGGGTCCAGAGCATCATCCTCGGAGTCCGCTCGAAGGTCATGGAAGGCCACACGCTGGCCGACGGACTCACGGAGTTCCCGCGGGTCTTCCCGGAGATCTATCGCGCCACGGTCTCCGCCGGCGAGCAGGCGGGGCACCTCGACAACGTCCTCGAGCGCCTGGCCGTGTACACGGAGAGCCGCGAGGAGATGCGGCAGAAGATCCTTGCGGCGATGCTCTACCCCATCGTGCTCACGGTGATGTGCTTCATCATCGTCTCGGCACTGCTGGTCTTCGTCGTTCCGAAGGTGGTCTCGGTCTTCGAGGCTACCAAAGCCCAGCTGCCGCTCATCACCCGGGTGCTCATCGGCACGAGCGGGTTTCTCAAGTCGTACGGCATCTGGCTGATCATCCTCGTGATCATCGCGGCCGTGCTCTTCCGGCGCTGGCTGCGCGATCCCGACGCCCGTCGGCGATACCATCGCCTGCAGCTTCGCCTGCCCCTCATCGGCAAGCTCGCGCGCGGCTTCAACACTGCGCGCTTCACGCGCACGTTCAGCATTCTCTCGGCCAGCTCCGTGCCGGTGCTCGAAGCGATGCGCATCGCCGGTGAGGTCGTGACCAGCCTCCCGATGCGCGATGCCGTCATGGACGCCGCGGCCCGGGTCCGCGAGGGTGCCCCCATCGGCCGGTCGCTCTCCTCGAGCAAGCTCTTCCCGCCGATGACGGTCCACCTCATCTCGAGCGGCGAGTCGAGCGGCGAGCTCGATTCCATGCTGGAGCAGGCCGCCGTCAGCCAGGAGCGGGAGCTCGATGCCATCCTGGCGGCGATGGTGGGCCTCCTCGGGCCCCTGCTCATCGTGGTGATGGGGCTGTTCGTCATGGGCATCGTCTTTGCAATGCTGCTGCCCATCTTCCAGATGAATGACCTGATTCACTGAGAAAAGAGCACGACGGCATTGCAGACGTCACGGAATCTGTTTTAAGTTTCGCGCCGATCCCTTGCAGGACTCCGGTGTCCCGCGTGAGTGAGAAATCCGAATCGGACGAGTTCGAAAGCGAAGACGACGACGAGCCGGTCGTTGAGGAAGGCGACGTCGATCTGGATCAGGTCATCAAGGACCTGGATCTGGCGAAGCGGCGTGGGCAGCGCGCCGGCGACCCCGCATGGCGTCGCCTCGAGCGGCTGCTCGAGGAGAAGCGCACCGCCGAGCTCACGAGCGACTTCGAGGATTACGACATCGAGGCGGGCGGCGAGGACGACCCGGACAAGCCGCCGCGGAAGAAGAAGAGCTGACGGACGGCGCCTCGCAGCCGGCTCCAGGTTGCCAACCCGGCGCCCACCGCAAGGGCGAAGATGACGCAGGCCCAAGGGAAGGCGTTGCCGATCCTCGTGTAGAGCGTTCGCCCCGAGCCGAGCGGCAGATCGCCGATGATCATGGTCAGGCCCGTGGGCGCATCCTTCTCGAGCGCGATGAGGCGTCCCTGGGCATCGCTCGCAAACACCAGGCCATCGTGTGCCGGACGAACGATCGCGAATCCGTTCTCCACGCCGCGCATCACCGACATGATGCCGTGCTGCCAGCCGTCGATGCCCATGTCTCCGGCCGGGACGGCCACGAGGCGGATGCCCTTCGCGCCGTCGGCGCGAATGGTGTCCGGGAAATCCATGTCCTTGCAGATCTCCACGGCACGTCCGTCGGCGAGCAAGCCTGAGACACGTCCTGGCGCAAAGCGGTCCTCGAGCCCCGGCACCGGATGGCGCTTGTCATAGCGTCGAATGCGGCCATCGGGCGTGATCGAAAGCGCAAAGTCGGCGGGCGGTGCCTCGGAATGAAAGCCCGCGACGATCTGCACGCCCGTGTCCCTGGAAGCGGCAACCAGAGGTGCGGCGACCGTGCTCTGCGCAGCGGCGCTCGAGGCCATGCCGCCTTCCGGCGTGACTACGAATCTGGCCCCCTGCCGAGCCGCCTGCCGTATCTCTGCGGCGTAGGTCTCGGTGACCTCGAGATCATCGCTCGCGGAGTGCGCACGCCAGGAATCCGCAACCGCAGTCTCATCGACGATCCCCGCCACGCGTACCAGGTCGGTTTGTGGCCGCGCCAGACGCACCACTCCGAACACGAGATTGGCCGCGCAGATGAGAAGTCCCAGGCCGATCGCCGCGGCAGCCTCGCGTCTGCGCCGCAGCGCCAGGGTGAGGGTGTTGGCGAACAGACACATGACGAACGTGACGGCGTACATGCCGAAGAGCGATGCGCTCTGGATCAGAACCGGCGCGGGCATCGTGCTGTAGGCGAACGATCCATAGGTGCCGTTTGGCGACTTGAGCTCCGCCAGGAACTCGAAGGCGGTCCAACAGGCCGGAAAGGCGAGTAGCGTCAGAAACGCCGATGCGCGCCGCTCCACATAGCGCGCAAACCACACTGCGAAGCAAAAGAGTCCGACAACGAGCAACAGAGCCGAAGCGAGGACCAACGGCGGTATGAGGTGGAGGTACGGCGATTGCAGGATGTAGCCCGCGCTTGCGAGGATTGCGACGGCGCTCGCCGCCGTCACCTGCCAGGTGGGCGCCTTGCCATACGCGAGCCACAGGAGCGGCACCGGCGCGAGCCACGCGAGCACCCATACGTTGTCGAACCCCTGCGACAGATAAAACATGACCCCGCTCAACACGGCGGCCAGCAAGGTGATCATTTGGCAGCTCCACACGGCTTGATGGACTCGAGGAAATGACGCTGTGCGGCGCGGTAGAGCGCCTTGAACTGCTTGTCGCTGGCGAATCGCTTGGCGCGATGCATCGAGATGAATCCCTGCCCGGATGCCGCCAGGGCGAGAGCGATCTCGAGTGTCGGCCGGTCGCGGATCCGCCCGTCGGCCTTCGCCTCATCGATTCGGGCCATCACCATCGCCATCACCGGCGAGCGGCCCGCCGCGAAGTCCTCGGGAAACCGGCGGGCCGCGGGAGCGGGCAGAAAAAACGCGGCGTCGTAACGATGAGGCTGTGTCAGGGCGAAATCGAGCAGCGCTTCTCCGAGCGCGGCCAGCCATTCCATCGGGTCCCGGGCGCGGATGCCACGCGCGATGCCCTCCCAGGCGGCAATGCCGTCCTCCATGAGGGCGTTCAGAAGCGCATCCTTGTCCGCGAAGTGACGATAGAGCGCCATGGGCGAGAGCTCTGCCCGCTGCGCCACGCGCCGGATGGTGAGCCCCTCGATGCCTGCGGATTCGAGCACTGCCTTGGCGGCAGACAGTATGCGGTCCTTGGTCATGCGTACACTGTACACTCCTCATGCGTACTTTGTACACATGCGTACAGCCCCTATACTCCCCCACCATGTCTGAGCCAGCCGAGCCGCAACAGATCACGATCATGAGGCGCCTGGTCGAGATGTCTGCCGAGCGCAGCTACATGAATGCGGAGCGGACCCTGGCCGTCTGGATCCGCACCGCCCTGGCGCTCATGATCTTCGGTATCGCGATCGATCGGTTCGGCCTGCTGCTGCGGCAAATGCCGCTAGCGCAAACGCACGGCCGCGTGAGCACACACGGCCTGTCGAGCTGGGGTGGAGGCGCGCTCATTGCGCTCGGCGTCCTGATGGCATTGGCGACTGGCGCGCGCTTCCTTGCCTTCGCCATCGCCCACCGGCGCATCCACCAGCCGCCGCCCTATCACGGCCCTTACCTCGGCCCCACGTTCGCGCTGCTTGTCGCTTTGTTTGGAGTTGCCCTGCTCGTCATCGTGAGTATATTCGCGGCCTGACATGTCCTCGCGGGACTATCTCCTGTCGCTTCCGGAGCGTGTGCTCCGCTCCGCGCTCGGATTCAGCGCAGGGTTGCTGCGCGAAGTCGGCGAGGTGGCGTTGCCGCGCGGCATGCGGCGCAGCCACCTCTACCGCAGCCTCGTGGACGTGACGCTCCGCTATGTGATCGAGCAGGTTGGCGGCGCCAGGGGCGTCTATCCCGCGGCGGAGCCCCAGGCGGATGATTTTCTCGCGAGACGCGGCGCCGGCCATGTCGTGGAGCTCCTCGGCATCGCCGCCTTCCGGCTCTCGCCGGTGTGGGTGCTCGCAGCGCTGGCCGATCTCAGCGGGCTCGGCCGGCGGCTGATTCCGGAGATCGCCGCGGCACTCGAGGCGGAAGGCCTGTTGGAGAAAGGCTCCCGGTTCGAGAGTGTCGATCAGTTGCTCGATGGGCTCGAGAAGACCTCGGCTCGGCTCGCAGAGACCTTCAATACTCCGCCGCTGGACGTCGCGAGCCTGCGCAAGGAATGGACCGCGCTGCGCAACGAGGCCGGCCGGATGCGCCCGGCGACGCTGCCCTCCCCTCAGGCGGTCTCCGGCCGATGGGAAGAGCTCAAGCAGGAGTCGGCGCGTCAGGGCCGCTCGATCTTCGAGACCTCATCGGTGCTGGCCGTCTCCACGGTGCGCGCGCTGCCTCGGAAGGCGCGCCGGTTGTCGGCATCCGCCCGTGTTGGGACGAGACACACCGGGCGGCTCATGGCTGCGGCACTGCTGGAGCACTACGGACAGACCCTGAGTGAGCTTCGCCAGGTGGGCTATCTCACTTATGCCAAGCGGCAGTTGAGCCCCTACGTGCGCGCGTGTGTCGAGCAGTTCTCGCCGCAGCGGCGGACGCTCACCCAGCGGTTACTGAATAAGGTGCGCAAGCGAAAGCGAAGGTGATCAGGAATCGAGTGGATTCGGCCCCATCGGTCAACTCGACACGCCGCCCGCTTCACGCCGTCCGCCGCTGGTCGAGAACCCGCGAGGAGTACACCTGATCGACCAGGCCCCACTTCTTCGCCTCCTCCGCCGTCATGAAGTGATCCCGGTCGAGCGTGCGCTCGACCTCCTCGTATGTGCGCCCGCAGTGCTTTGCGTAGAGCTCATTGAGCCGGCGCTTGGTCCGCACGATGTCCTGCGCGTGCCGCTCGATGTCGGACACCATCCCCTGGAAGCCTCCCGAGGGTTGGTGTACCAGGATGCTGGCGTTGGGGAGCGCGATGCGCTGCCCCGGGGCGCCTGCCATGAGGAGAAAGGAGCCCATCGAGTATGCCGTTCCGACGCAGACCGTAGCGATGGGACACTTGACCCACTGCATGGTGTCATAGATGGCCAGTCCGCTCGTCACCATGCCGCCCGGCGAGTTGATGTACATCGCGATCGGCTTCTCCGGGTTCTCCGACTCGAGAAAGAGGAGCTGTGCGTTCACGAGCGCCGCCATGGCATCATCGACCTGACCGTTCACGAACACGATCCGGTCGCGCAGCAGGCGGGAAAAGATGTCGAACGCGCGCTCGCCACGGGCGGATTGCTCGATCACCATGGGCACCAGATTGGCGCTCATCAGGCGGCCCGCCGCAGGTAGGCCTGCGCTGCGAAAGAGACGGTCGGCGTCCGCCGCCGCCGTGCGCTCGTGATGGGCACGATGCGAGCGGCTGCCACGACTGGCGCGACCGACACGAGCCTGAACTCACCGTGCGTGAGCCGAAGGTGCGTGCCGCCTGCCGGGCAGGGAACGAGCTCCACGGTGACTACGGAATGAACCTCCCGCCCTGTCGGCTCGCCAACCCCGCTCTCGCGATCGCGCCAGCGGTACCGCAGAAACCGGTGCGGCTCGGCTGTCAGGAGCTCGCATTCACTGGAGCCAGCCTGACGAGCGCCGCGGTCCTGCCCATCCCGGCTTTGCGCCGTGCCGGGCACGGTGGCCTCCTGGTGCGATGCGGGTGCCCGGTCGGCCACCGGGAGTGCTTCGGTCATCAGCCATGCCTCGAGCAGCGCAGGCTCCGTCAACGCGCGCCAGACCTTTTCCGGCGGCTCCGCGAGGTCACACTCGAACACCAGAGAGTCCGAGGAATCCGGCGTTGTCTTCATGTTCAGATCTCCTTCAAGACTCGTTTCAGCTTCTGCAGGCGCTCCGGCCAGAGCTGCCGGTGGCGCTCCATCCAGGCCACGAGCGGATCGAGACCTGCCGGCTCGGAGCGGTAAAACGCCCTGCGTCCCTCGCGACGCTCGCTCACCAGCCCGGCGCGCCGCAGAGCCGCGAGATGTTGCGATATTGCGGGCTGCGAGACCGGAAACCCTGCCGTGATCTCAGCAACGCTCATTTCCTGACGGCAGAGCGTCTCGAAGACCGCACGGCGCGTGGGATCCGCCAGCGCCTGAAACACCTGCGATTCGAGCATCGTCCAATCATAAGTCCACACTTATATGAATGCAACCCCGCCGTTGTCCTTTGCGCCTTGGAGGACGAGAATTCCTTGGTGGACCCCGCAGTCAACAGTCCCGACCCATCGCTCGCCGACCAATCGGTCGCGCACGTATCCGACACCGCTCTCTGGGTCGCAGTGCACCGCGCGACGGAATCGAAAAGGAAGGACGCCCTCTTTCGCGACCCCTATGCCGAGGTGCTCGCCGGGGAGCGCGGCCGGCGGATCGTCGGGCAGCTCGAGACTGCCGCCAGCAGCGCCTGGTCCATCGTTACGAGGACGGCCGTTCTCGATGAGCTCATCCTGAACGCGATTCGGGATGGCGCTGAGACGGTCCTCAATCTCGCCGCAGGCCTGGATACCCGTCCGTACCGGCTTTCTCTACCTCCCGACACTCGTTGGATCGAGGTCGATTTCCCCGAGATGATCGCCTACAAGGCGGGCAAGCTCATGGATGCGCAGCCCCGGTGCGCGCTCGAGCGCGTTCCGTTGGATCTCACGGACCGCCTGGCGCGCGAGCAATTCTTCACGCGTGTGAGCCGGGCGAGCCGGCAGATACTCGTGATCACCGAAGGACTGCTCATCTACCTGACTCCGGCCGACGTCGCCGCCCTCGCCTCCGACCTGCATGCCATGCCGCTTTTCCGCTGGTGGATTGCGGACGTGCTCACACCTGAGCTGCTCGAGTACCTTCTGCAGCGCCAATTCAAGGTGTTTGCGACGGGCAGCGTGCAGATGCGCTTCGCGCCCCCTGGAGGTCTTGCCTATTTCGAGCGCTTCGGCTGGCGGACCCACACCGTGCGAAAAATGACCGCGGAAAGCCGGCGCCTCAAGCGGGAAATGCCCCGTGCGTGGCTCTATCGGCTCCTGGGCGCACTCTCCCCCAAACGCGTGCGCGAGCAATACAGCAGGTTCGAGTCGTACCTCTTCACACTCGAGCGGGTCTGAGACCGTCAGTGGAAATCGCGTGATCGGGTGATGAGCTCGCCGAGCAGCCGCGAGCGGTCGATCAGCCGGTGTGCCACGACGTGCATGACCCCTTCCTGCCGTTGCAGCTCGCCGTGGACCTCGAGCAACCGGGACTCCACCAGAGGGCGGCGGTACTCCTCGCCGATCCTCTCCCAGACGATGATGTTCACCTGGCCCGTCTCGTCCTCCAGGGTGAGGAACGTCACGCCGCTTGCAGTTCCGGGACGCTGACGCATGAGAACGATGCCTGCCGTGCGTACCGGCTTGCCATGCGCCATACCATCCAGATCTCGAGCGGTGAGCAAACGGTTTGATTGCAGCGACTCGCGCAATAGCGCCAGGGGATGACGTCCCAACGTGAGCCCTATGGAGGCATAGTCGGCAACGATGCGCTCCCCTTCGGTGGGAGTTCTCAGGAGCGGAGTTGGCTCATGTATCTCCTCGTGGGGCGCATCGACCAGAGCGGCCTCGAGTGGCAGCGGCCGCTCGGTTCCGGCCACCTCCCAGAATGCCAGATGCCGGTTGCCGCTCAACGCGGCGAATGCCCCGGCAGCAGCCAGCGCTTCGAGATCGCCACGATCGAGCGCCGCGCGAGCCGCCAGGTCCTGAACGCTGTCGAACGCCTGCTCGCGGCGAGCCGCGATGAGGCGATCCGCACCGTTACGCGTAAGGGATTTCACGAGCCTCAAGCCCAGCCGCAGCACCGGCTCCTCGTCGTCCCTGCGTTCCAGAGTGCAATCCCAGACGCTCACACAGACATCGACCGGCCGCACCTCGACCCCGTGCGCTCGTGCGTCCCGCACGAGTTGTGCCGGCGCATAGAAGCCCATCGGCTGGCTGTTGAGGAGCGCTGCCGCGAACGCCGCAGGCTCATGACACTTCAACCAGGCGGAATCGTACGCCAACAATGCGAAGCTGGCGCTGTGAGACTCGGGGAATCCGTACTCTCCAAATCCCAACATCTGTTGATACAACCGCTGCGCGAATTCCTCCGCGTAGCCGCGGGCCCGCATTCCCCCGATCAGCTTCTCGCGGAAGTGCTCGATCCCGCCGCTGCGCTTCCACGCTCCCATGGCGCGACGCAGCGCATCCGCCTCCCCGGGCGTGAAGCCCGCCGCGGCGATGGCGAGCTGCATCACCTGCTCCTGGAAGATGGGCACACCGAGAGTGCGCTGCAACACCCCTGCGACCTCGCGGCTGGGGTAGCGCACCGGCTCGCCGGACTTACGGCGCTTGAGGTAGGGATGCACCATGTCGCCCTGGATGGGGCCGGGGCGGACGATGGCGATCTCGATGACGAGGTCGTAGTAACAGCGCGGCTGCAGGCGCGGCAGCATCGCCATCTGCGCGCGCGACTCGATCTGGAAGACGCCGATGGTGTCGGCGCGGGAGATCATCTCGTAGACCTCCGCCGCCTCTGCCGGCAGGCTGCCCAGGGCATGGTGCGTGCCGCGAAAATCGTTCACCAGGTCGAATGACTTGCGCAGCGCAGTCAGCATGCCCAATGCCAGCAGATCGACCTTGAGAAGACCGAGATCGTTGAGGTCGTCTTTGTCCCACTGCACCACGGTGCGTCCCTCCATGGTGGCGTTCTCGATGGGCACCAGCTCCTCGAGCGCTCCTTCCGAGATCACGAATCCGCCGACATGTTGGGATAGATGCCGCGGAAAACCCGGGAAGGCGATCAGCTCCTGCGCCAGAGGCAGCAATCGGGCGAGCATCGGGCCATCAGGATCGAAGCCGGCCTCGCGCAATCGCTCGCGCATTGCATCGCCCCCGTCCCACCACTGCATGACCTTGGTGAGCCGCGTGCATTCGGTGGGATCGAGGCCGAAGATCTTGCCGAGGTCGCGCAATGCGCTCTTCGGCCGGTACATGATCACGGTCGCGGCGATCGCCGCCCGCTCCCGACCGTATTTATCGTAGACATACTGGATCACCTCCTCCCGCCGCTCGTGCTCGAAGTCGACATCGATATCGGGAGGTTCATTGCGCTCACGGGATATGAAGCGCTCGAAGAGGAGCGATGCGCCGCGCAGCGGGTCGACGGAGGTAACTCCGAGGCAGTAGCAGACGCGGGAGTTCGCGGCGGACCCCCTACCCTGACACAGAATCCCTTTGCTGCGTGCAAAGGCGACGATGTCGTGGACGGTCAGGAAGTAAGGCTCGTAACGCAGATCCGCGATGAGCTCGAGCTCGTGCTCGATCGCGGCGCGCTCCCCCGGCGGCACGCCTTGCGGCCAGCGCCAGTGCGCGCCCGCCTCCGTCAGCTTGCGCAGATGACTCGCCGGAGTCTCACCTTCCGGCACGAGCTCATGCGGATACTCATACCGCAGCTCCTCCAGTGAGAAGGCACAACGTCGGGCGACGGCTACCGTTTCCTCGAGGAGCTCGCGCGGATAGAGCTTCGCGAGCCGCTCGCGCTCGCGCAGATACCGCTCGCCGTTGGGATAGAGCCTCCAGCCGGCTTGCGCAATGGGCACGTTGTGCCGAATTGCGGTGACCGCATCCTGGAGCCTCCGACGGGCGCGGATGTGCATATGAACATCGCCGCTGGCCACCAGCGGCAGCGTCAGATCCCGGCCGATCCGCTGCAGCGTCTCGAGATGTCCGCGATCCATGCCATCGCGAAGCAGCTCGACGGCGATCCACAACCTCCCGCGGAAGTG
This sequence comes from Steroidobacteraceae bacterium, assembly GCA_035652555.1. Classification (GTDB taxonomy): domain Bacteria; phylum Pseudomonadota; class Gammaproteobacteria; order Steroidobacterales; family Steroidobacteraceae; genus 13-2-20CM-66-19. Next base: position 17,907 of record DASRDO010000103.1, read on the forward strand.
CTCTTCGAGCCAGCGCGCCTCCTCGGGATCCGGAGGCTCGAATTCATGGCCCTGCGGCCCGAGAGTCGTGCCTCGGGCCTTCCCGGGCAACCAGAGGATGAGACAGTGCTCGAGCCCATTCTCCTCGAGATCAGCGCGTGTCAGCGAGTATCCGCCCTTGGCCGCAGCCCGCCGGCCCCGTGTGATGAGCCGGCAGAGCCGGCCGTAGCCACGCCGGTTGGTGGCCAGTGCCACGAGCTTCAGACCGCAGGTGAGGCGCAGCTCCGAGCCGATGATGAGCTTCAGCTGCTGCCCTTTTGCCGCTACGTGAGCACGCACGACACCGGCGACGGAGCATTCATCCGTTATGGCGAGCGCCTCGTACCCCAGCTCGACCGCCTGCCCCACGAGCTCGTGCGGATGCGATGCCCCACGCAGGAAAGTGAAGTTGGTGAGGCAGTGCAGCTCGGCGTAGGGAGCATCGGGGGTCAACCAAATACTCCATGGAGAAACCACCGATGTGGCGGCTCGCGCTCTCGAAATACCCACAGCCGCGCACCACGAACATCCACTGCCCTGTAGTAATCGCGCGCCAGCTCTCCGCCATCCCACCAGCCGGTCTCGACCCGCTCGCCCTCGCAGAGCAATCGCAGCGGTCCCCGACGTCGCGGCAGCCCGTCGCGCTCATTGAGCAGACGTGGAGCTGACAGCAGCCAAAGAGGACGGCGGTCCCAGGGACCCGGATTATCACCTTCAGAGCGGATTGCAAAATGATCCTGGCCGGACGCTGATCGCCAGGACGGCGATCCGCCCCCTGAGACCCGCTCTCGCGAGGATAAGCGCCCCGGGAAACCCTCCAAGGACGGATTGCTCGGCTTCGTCCCTGCGCCGAGCCCCTTCGGGCCGGCATCCGCCGTCCAAAATCGCTCCTGCGATTTTGTCAGGGCGTTCCGGACAGGGTCATTTTGCAGTCCGCTCTGAACCGCCGAGGCAGTAATTACAGGCTCCCTGATCCTCCATCCAGCCTCCGGCCGATGATCCTCAACAAGCCGAAGCCCATACACCGCCTCCGCCCCCAGCCGCGCCCGCAACCGCTCGATGAGCTCCGGTGCCTGCGCCGCAGCCCCACCCCCCTGCTCCCCAGGCTGCCAGAGCCCTGCGGAGGAAAGCACCCGCGAGACCAGTGGCCCCGAGCGCAACTCACACCCCCGTACCGGCTCCGGCAGGACGAGCGCATTCAAGCGCTCTGCAAGAAGCGCCGCGAGCTGCCGCGGATCGGCAAGCGGTGCGGCAAGTCGCAACACGCAGCGCGTCGGTGCAACGGCGCGATGCTGCAGGCGGCACTCGAGCGTCAACACTCCGCACTGGCGCGCCTCGAGGAATCGGCCGAGCTCCTCCAGCAGCGGCTCCAGCACCGCAAGCAGAGCCGCATGACTTTCCAACTCATAGATCAGCTCACGGCGCCGCCGGAAGCGCGCGCGGACCTCGAAACGGTCCTTGAGATCGCTTGCCCGCCCGGTCAGCCGGTCCAATGCCAACAGCTGCGCAGTGCCGAAGCGGCGCGCGAAACCTGCGCGCGGCAGGCGCAGTGCCTCACCAATGGTGCGCACGCCGATGCGCGCGAGACGATCCACCGTGTCCTGTGGCCACCGCAGTGCCGCAAGCGGCAGAGGCGAAAGCCTCCCGATGAGCTGCGCCGGGTCCGTGACGATCAGCAGTGAGGCAGGGGCGGCGGCCATACGGCCCGCGCGCGCCAGTGCCGATGCGGCAAGCGGTGTTGGTGCGATCGCCAGGCTGCATGCCATCCTGAGACGCGAGCACTCGCCCGCCATTTCCCGAATCAATCCCTCCACACCACCGAAAAGATGCCGGCTTCCCTTCACCTCGAGCAGCAGGCCGTCAGGCGGGTCGAGACTGATCCGTGGAGTGAGCCGCTGAGCCCGGGCGCCCAGACGCTCCAGGTCCTGTCGTCCAGGTTGGGAAGGTGATTCCTCGAGATGCACGGCCAACCACAACTCCGCAGGAGCCCTGGTCGAGACGGCAGCGCGGCCGGAGATCGGGCGCAGTAGATCGCCAGGCCCTGGCGCCGACCCCGGTACGGATGTGCTCTCCTGAAAGGGGAGCTCGAGGGCTCTGCGGTGTCGCATGGCGCCTCACCTCAAAGGAAGCTCGATCGTGCCCCGTGCGCCGCCCCGGCTCTTGAGCAGCGTGATCCGCATTCCCCGAGCGGCAGGCTCGACGCCGACCCGCAGCGCCGCAGGCGAGGAGCTCCGCGCTGCCTCACTCGGCCGGAACAACACCCCGAGTGTGGCACCCCGCTCCGCCGCAAGATGTAGCCGGCGGATCTGCCGCGGCAGCGCGTTGCGCAGCCAGGCCAGCACGATGTCACAGGCGCCGGAGCGCAGCGTCTGCTCGAAGGCCCAGAGCGCGGATTTTCCCCCTGCGTCCTTCCTTCGAGTCTGCACCACGAGCACGCGCTCCAACCCCACACCGCACTGTGCAAGCGCCGGAGCGAAAGGTTGCAGGGGTGGTGCCACCCACGCACACCAGCGCGCCTGCGGGCGCTGCGTCACGGCGGCAAGCGCCGGCAGCAGGAGCGGCAGCTCTCCCACCCCGAAGCAGGTGGGGAGAATCTCGATCAGCCCGGCCTGGGGCCAGCCACCTCCAGGCAGACTCCCATCGAGAGCAGAAAAGCCGGTGGGGAGCGTCCGCATCCGCGCGGCACTACGGCCGCGCCAGATGGCGGGATGCTCGAGAAGGCGAGAAAGCCCCTGGTTAGAGGTAGCTCCCGAGGTCGCCGATGGCGTTCGAAGCGCACCTCCATGCTCTCGATCGCGGGACATGGCAGGACCTGGGCATTTACTACAACAACCTGCGCATTACTACATCAACCCGTGGGTCTTTCCCCGACGCAGGACCCCAACCACGATGCCCTCGATGAGCAGCGGCTGCTCCTTGAGATCCACCTTGATGGGCTCGAAGTCGCTGTTCTCCGGCAGCAGCCAAACGACGGAGCCTTCCTGACGGTAGCGCTTCACGGTGACTTCGTTCTCCAGCCGCGCCACTACGATCTGGCGGCTGCGCACCTCCGCCGTGCGGTGGACTGCAACCAGGTCCCCGTCGAGGATGCCGGCGTCTTTCATGCTCATGCCGGTGACCTTGAGGAGGTAATGCGGCCGCGGCTGAAAAAGGCCGGGATCGATCTGCAGGCGGGTCTCGAAGTTCTCTTCCGAGAAGATCGGCTTACCGGCAGCGACCCGCCCGATGAGCGGCAGGCCCATCTGCTCCCGGATGGTGTCTTTCAGCTGGATGCCGCGCGAGGCGCCAGGTACCAGCGCAATGACGCCCTTGCGGGCGAGCGCCCGCAGGTGATCCTCGGCGGCATTGGGAGATCTGAAGCCCAGCTCACGGGCGATCTCCGCCCGGGTGGGCGGCATACCGGTATCGGAAATGAAGCGCTGGACGAGGCGCAGAATTTGCATCTGCCGCGGGGTAAGGTCTGACATCTTGCGCTGCCTGTTCATTTATCCACTACTGCAATTATATACAGATGAAGGCTGATGGCAAGAGGTCTCAGATGGCTCGTGGGAAAGACGCAACAAGCCAGGTCACCGCCCTCCTCCCGTTGCGCCTTTCCGCCCTCGCGGATGCTGCGCTCCCCGATGGCCTGCCCTTCCATCTATCGCCTATCGGACCTGCGCACAAACTGTCGCGAGTCAAAGACAGATCTCCGTTTGGAGTTGCATTTCCGCCTCGAATTTGGTGCAGTTGCGTGCTGCAAAGGCGGCGGAGCGCCTGCCCGGTGGGACCCGGGCATGTCCATCGCCTTCGCATTGCGTTCTCAGGACCTCCCGAATCAACAACCCAGAAGGGGACTAGTATGAAGTGCGCGAGTGTTGTGAAGGTGGCTGCTGCCGCGGCAGTCGTAATCGGTCTTGTAGGTTGCCAGGACCTCAAGCCGATGCAGTCTGATATCGCGGATCTGAAGTCGCAGGTTGCCCAGCTGCAATCGCAGGTTGCGGCCTCGAAGAGCTCGGCGGACCAGGCGGCGAGCGCTGCCCAGTCAGCCAGCCAGGCGGCGAGCGGTGCGCAGAGCACTGCGAACCAGGCGTTGGCTGCCGCTCAGGCCGCTCAGTCTGCGGTCGATGCAACCAACGAGAAGATCAACCGCATGTTCAAGCGGTCGATCTCGAAGTAAAGGGCGGTTTCCGTTCTTTAAAGAACGCCGCGCACCCGCGCGGCGTTTTTCTTTGTGTAAGCGCCGCAGGCGGCTCAGCCAATCTAATAACGCACCAGCGCAGAGCCCCAGGTGACACCGCCACCGAAAGCCTCGAGCAGCAGCAGCTCGCCACGCTTGATGCGCCCATCACGGACGCCGGCATCGAGAGCCAGGGGGACCGAGGCCGCGGAGGTATTGCCGTGGTCCTGCACCGTGATGATGACGCGATCCAGAGGCATGTCGAGCTTGCGGGCCGTCGCCTGGATGATGCGCATATTGGCCTGGTGGGGCACCAGCCAGTCGACCGCCGAGCGGTCGAGTGAATTGGCCGCGAGCGCCTCGTCCATCGCGCGGCCGAGCGTGGTCACGGCGATCTTGAAGACCTCGCTCCCGGTCATGGTGATTGCGCGCCGGGCCTTGGCCGGATCGCCGGTGGCGGCGGTGAGCCCTCCTCCGCAGTAGAGAAGATCCCCGTAGATGCCATCCGCGTGCAGGTGAGTCGACAGGATTCCGGGTTGCTCCGTCGGCTCGAGCACCACGGCGCCTGCGCCATCTGCGAACAACACGGCGGTCGAGCGGTCACTCCAATCGGTGATTCGCGAGAGCGTTTCGGCACCGATCACCAGCGCCTTGCGGGCATCACCGAACCGCACGAACTTATCGGCGATGGAGAGCGCGTACATGAAGCCGCTGCAGGCGGTCTCCACGCTGAAGGCCGCCGCCCCGCGGCAACCGAGCCTCGCCTGCAGCAACGCTCCGCAGTTGGGGAAGAACATGTCGGGCGTCGTGGTACCGAAGGCGATGAAATCGACCTCTTCCGGGCGGACACCAGCGGCATCGAGCGCAGCCCGCGCCGCGCGCTCCGCCAGATCGACCGTGGTCTCGCCGGTCGCGGCGATGTGCCGCCGCTCGATCCCGGTCCGCTCCCGAATCCACTGGTCGCTGGTGTCCATCATCTTCTCGAGATCGAAGTTCGTGAGAACCTTCTCCGGAAGATACGAGCCCGTCCCGGCGATGCGTGAATAGTTCAAGTTGGCGAACCCTGTGGCGCTGCAGCTTCCTGCGCTGCGAGCGCCTGTGCAATGTGCGCGGTCAGTCCGCGACGCGCGGCGAGCGCGGCCGTGATGATGGCCCTGGCGAAGGCCACGCCGTCTGCTCTACCATGACTTTTTACCACGATGCCGGTCAAGCCGACCATGCACGCGCCGTTGTATTTGCGCGGATCGAGGCTGGCCGCCACTCGCCTGAGCACTGGGCGGGCGGCGAGGCCGGCCAGGCGGTCGAGCCAGGAAGCGCGGAATTCCCGGCGCATCCGGTCGGCAATCAGGGTCGCCGCGCCCTCCATGGTCTTCAGCGCCACGTTGCCCGTGAATCCATCCGTGACCACCACGTCGACGTCGCCCGAGAAGATGTCATCGCCCTCGACGAAGCCGACATAGTTGAGGTGGGTGGTGGCGAGCAGGGCGTGCGCCGACTGCACCACTTCATGCCCCTTGATATCCTCCTCCCCGATATTGAGAAGACCGATCCGCGGCGCGGCGAGCCCATAGACATCGCGCGCGATGATGGTGCCCATCGCGGCAAACTGGCGCAGCTGCTCCGGCGTCGCCTTGGTGTTGGCGCCGAGATCCAGCATGTGAGTGTGACCGTGGGCGGCCGGGATGGCCGAGATGATTGCGGCCCGCTCGACGCCGGGCAGCGTCTTCAGAACGAAGTGCGCGATGGCATTCAGCGCGCCGGTATTGCCGGCACTCACGCAAGCGGCCGCGCGCCCGCTCTTGACGAGATCCACCGCGACTCGCATCGAGGAGTCCTTCTTGCGGCGGATTGCCTCGCGCGGCGTCTCGCTCATCGCGATGACTTGGGTAGCAGGCACCGCCTCGATGCGCTCGCGCAGCGTCCGTGGGAGCGAGGATATCCGCGACTCGATGAGATCGGGATCGCCGACGAGCAGCGTCCGCAGCCCCTGATCCTCGCGCAGGGCGGCAAGCGCTCCGGCGATGTACTCGGGCGGCGGATGATCGCCGCTCATCACATCGATGGCGATGGGCAGCACGGTTGCGCGCGGTGCGCTCGTCAGCGAAGCGGGCTATTCCTGCTCTTCCGCCTCGGCGGGCTTCTCGATCACGCGGCGGCCCCGGTAGAAGCCATCCGGCGTGATGCAATGACGCAGATGCGTCTCACCCGATTGCGGATCGGTGGACAGGGCGGGCTTGGCGAGCCCGTCGTGGGAGCGATGCATGCCGCGCCGCGAGGGCGTCTTCCGGCTTTTCTGAACGGGCATATTGTCCTCGGGCGCTCGAAGCGCGCGCTAACCTCAAACCAACATTCGAACTACTTGTCTCTCAACAGCTCAGCGAGTCCCTCGAAGGGCCGCTGCGTCACGTGCTCCGGCGCCTCCTCGGCGATGAGCGGCGCGGCGGGCGGCACGGCACATTCAGCGAGCTCCTCGTGCAGCGGCACGATCGGCAGCGCGAGCAGCAGCTCCTCCTCGACCAACTCCCCGGTACTGATCCGTCCCTCGCGCGCGAGCACCGGCTCGAGCTCATCGGGCACCTCGGCGGCGTCGGCCTCCGCGAGGATCAGCGCCAGGTTCGTCGTGCTCTCGATGCCGAGCTCCATCGCCTGCATGCATCGCTGGCACTGGAGCCTCGCCGTCCCGGCGAGCGACATTTCCGCCACCGCAAAGCCCGACTGCTGCCCGAAGCGCGCAGTACCGCGCACGCTACCGCCGACACCTGCGATCCGCGATTTCAACCGCGGCAGCTCGGCCAGCGGAACGTCGAACTCGATCTCGGCCTCACCACGGGAGAGCCGATCGACATCGAGCGGCTGGGACCAGGGCGGCGACATGGGCCGCGTATAATAGGTATCAGCTTTCGGCAAGTCAAAGATCAGCCGCGCCTTAAGTCGTTGTTTCCAAACCCCTCATGCCCGAGCTCTTCCTCGCCTCGACTTCCCCTTACCGCCGGGCTCTGCTGGAGCGGCTCGGTGTGCCCTTCACGGCCCTCCCCCCGGAAACCCCTGAGGAGATCCTGCCGGGAGAGCTGCCCCCGGACCGGGCCCTGCGCCTCGCGATCGCCAAGGCTCAGGCCATCGCCTCGCGGCGCTCGGCGGCCATCGTGATCGGCAGCGATCAGGTTGCGGCCGTGGGGAGCAGGATTCTCGAAAAGCCGGGCGATGCCGCCCGGTGCCGGGCCCAGCTCGCGACCGCCAGCGGCTCGAGCGCGCGCTTCCATACCGCCTGTGCGGTGATTGGCGCCCAGGCGGGCATCCGCATGGTGCACATAGATACCACCACGGTGTTTTTCCGCAGTTTGAGCGAGCAGGAGATCGAGCGCTACGTGGAGCGCGAGCGCCCGTTCGACTGCGCCGGCGGCTTTCGCGCAGAGGGTCTCGGCATCTCCCTCTTCGAGAGCATCGAGAGCCGCGATCCGACCGGCTTGATCGGCCTGCCCCTCATCTGGCTAGCCAGCGCGCTCAGGCGCGCAGGCTTTGTACTGCCATAGTTGACTACTCAACATTCTCGCGGCCCTGATAACTGCCGCCGGGAAGCCCTGCAACCGAGAGAACGTGCTCAGGGAGACCGGCCGCCCGCTCACTTGCCTCTGGACGGCAGGCGATCGAGGACTGCGGCGAGCTCGGGGGGCAAGGGCGCGCTCGCGCTGAACGGACCGCCCTGAGGCCATTCGAAGCTCATGCTGTGTGCATGCAGGAACATCCGCGAGAGCCCGAGCTCCCGCATCCGTTCGTTGAAGCCTGCATCGCCGTACTTCTCATCACCGGCCACCGCGTGACTGGCATAACTCGCATGTACGCGGATCTGATGCGTCCGGCCGGTGTGCAGCCCAACCTCCATCAGGGTGGCGACCTTGCCAAAAAACTGCACCGGGCGAAACTCGCTGATGGAAGGCTTACCTGAGGCGTCCACGCGGACCGTCCGCTCACCGCCCACGCGGGTATCGGTGCGCAGCGGGACGTCGATCCGCTTGTGGCCGAGATTCCATCTGCCGGCGAGCAGCACCAGGTAGCGCTTGTCGCAACCTCCCTCGCGCAATAGCGCGTGGAGTGTCCTCAGCGTCGCGGCATTGCGCGCCACGAGCAGGCAGCCGCTGGTGTCCCGGTCCAGGCGATGCACCAGCTCGAGCGGCTCGCCGGGCTTGAGCGAGCGCAGCGCCTCGATGATCCCGAAGCTGATGCCGCTGCCGCCGTGCACTGCAATTCCGGCCGGCTTGTCGAGCACCAGCAGCCGGTCGGTCTCCTGGACGATCGCGCGGCCTACCGCCTCGAGCATGGCCGGAGGGGGGCCTCGCTGCGGCCGGCCGGTGCCCTCTTCGGCCTGCTCCCAGACCGGCGGGATCCGCACCCGGTCATTGATGCTCAGGCGTGCCTCGGGACCGACCCTGCGGCCATTTACCCGTACTTCACCCCTGCGGATGATCCGGAATATCCGCGTCCGGGGCACGTCACTCAGCCGCCGGACGAGGTACTTGTCGAGGCGCTGGCCGGCGTCCTCCTCCCCGATCTCGAAATGCCGCACCCCATGGCCCCGGCCCCGGCCGGCCTCGGCCGGGCCGTGACCCGGACGGGTCATTTCACCCCGGGAAGGCTGCGAATCGTCCTCTGGCACATCGACCTCGGCGTAAGGCGCTGTTTCTACAGTGATCTTTGCAGTATACTCCGTGCGCCGTCCGACGTTCGGACGCGCCAATGGTTGGCGGCGCACTGCGCCGCATGTTAGTTGGACCTCGGCATAAGAGGCCATCGTATTGGGCCGACAAGATCGCGCAGCCGGCGTCGAACCCCCTTGCTCAGGGTTCCGCGGGCCGCGACATCGTTTGACAGCACCGAAGCTTTCCCGGCACCCCGCCCCGGTTGAGGCGGGCACCGACCTTCACATCGAGACTCGAGCGCATGCGCCGGGTGTGAGGAATCTTCGCTGCCGCAGCGCGCTAGCGCCGCGGCCTCCCGCCGTCTTGCCGGCCCCACATCTGATAGTAGGGGCACATGAAAAGAATGCTCGTGAATGCGACTCAAGAGGAAGAGTTGCGGGTCGCGCTGGTTGATGGACAGAAGCTTTTCGACCTCAGTATCGAAATTCCCTCGCGCGAACAAAAGAAAGCCAACGTCTACAAGGGTCGCATCTCCCGCATCGAGCCCTCACTCGAAGCCTGCTTCGTCGACTATGGCGCGGCGCGCCACGGTTTCCTGCCGCTGAAGGAAGTCTCCCGGGAGTACTTCCGCCAGCAGGTGCAGGGCGGACGGATGAACATCCGCGAGCTCCTCGCCGAGGGTCAGGATCTCATCGTGCAGGTGGAGAAGGAGGAGCGTGGCAACAAGGGCGCGGCGCTCACCACCTTCGTGAGCCTCGCAGGACGATTTCTCGTACTGATGCCGAACAATCCGCGCGCCGGCGGCGTCTCGCGCCGCATCGAGGGCGAGGATCGCGACCAGATGCGCGAAGTGATGAACCAGCTGAAGATTCCCGACGGCATGGGCGCGATCGTGCGCACGGCTGGCGTCGGACGCAGCGCCGAGGAGCTGCAGTGGGACCTCGATAACCTCAACGCGCAGTGGGAGCAGATCGCCGCGGCTGCCAAAGACCGGCCCGCCCCGTTTCTCGTCTACCGGGAAAGCGATGCGGTCACGCGCGCGATGCGCGACTACCTCTCCGACGACATCGGGGAGGTGCAGGTGGACGACCCGGCCGCCTTCCAGAAGGCGCAGGAGTACATGCAGCGTTTCATGCCCACGGACGCGCAGCGGCGTCTGAAGCTCTACACCGACGACATCCCGCTCTTCACGCGTTATCAGATCGAGAGCCAGATCGAATCCGCCTACGCGCACAAGGTGCAGCTGCCCTCGGGCGGCAGCATCGTCATCGACTACACCGAGGCACTGGTCTCCATCGACATCAACTCGGCGCGCGCCACCAAGGGCAGCGACATCGAGACCACCGCGTTCAACACCAACCTCGAGGCAGCGGACGAGGTCGCGCGCCAGCTGCGCATCCGCGACATCGGCGGTCTCATCGTCATCGACTTCATCGACATGGAGTCGACCAAGAACCAGCGCGAGGTCGAGGACCGGCTGCGCGATGCGGTGAGGATGGACCGCGCACGGATTCAGATCGGTAAGCTCTCCCGCTTTGGGCTCCTCGAGATGTCGCGCCAGCGGCTGCGCCCCTCGCTTGGCGAGTCGAGCCACATCGTCTGTCCGCGCTGTGTCGGCATCGGCAGCATCCGCAGCGTCGAGTCCATGACCCTGGCGGTGCTTCGCCTGATCGGCGAGGAGCTGCGTAAGGACCGCACCACGCGCGTGATTGCCCAGCTTCCGGTGGAAGTGGCGACCTATCTCTTCAATGAGAAGCGCGAATGGCTGCGCACTTTGGAAGACCGCAGCTCCGCGGAGCTCATCATCGTCCCGAACCCCAACATCCAGACGCCGGAGTATTCCATCCGGCGTGTCAGGGACGATGAGGCCGATCTGCCGGAGAACCGCCAGACGAGCTATCTCATGCCGACGGCACCGGAGCCCAGCGAGCCGGGCAGCAGCCGCGACAAGCGGCCTCCGGCAGAAGCCCCGGCCGTTGCCGCGCTGTTGCCGAGCACACCGGCTCCGATGATGGCGCAGCCGGCCGCCGTGGCGACAGCCGCGCAGCCGGCCGAGAGCGCGGCAGAGCACCGCGCCAACGGCGGTATTCGCGCCTGGTTCAAGAAGCTCTTCGTGGGCGATTCCGAAGCAGCGGAGTCAGCACACACCGCCGCGCCCGCGCCGGCTGTCGCCGCACCTTCGACTACCTCAACTCACCGCTCGACTCGGGGTGGCGAGCGGCATCGCGACGGTCATCGGGAGCACTCACGGCAGCCACGCCGCTCGGACGGCGGACAGCGCCGCGGGCACGGTGATGGCCGACGCTCCGAAGGACGCGGGCGCGACGGGAGTGGGAGTGATCGCGATCGGCGTGACCACGGACGGGATCACGACCGTCGTCCACGCGATCGGGATGTCAGCCCGCATCCCCCGGAGCCTTCGATGAGCGCCGGGGCGCCACCGTCAGGCGGGGAGCCACGCTTTAGCGTCGAGCCGAGCGCAGAGCAGCGTCAATCTACGGGTGATCGCACCGACCGCGGAGAGCGCGGCGAGCGGCGCGGCCGCCGGCGCGGTCGCCGCGGGCGACACGGCGGGGGCGGAGCGGGCCGGGAAGGTGGCCTGCGTGAATCAGGTGGGCCGGCCGGAGCATCCGCGTCTGCTCAGGAGGGCGGCGCGTCTGAATTCTCAGCGGGTACACCGGCGAACGGCGCACACGAGCACCGTCCCGAGCCGCCCTCTACAGGTGAGTCGGCAGCGCCGGAGCGTCGCGAGTCTCGTGAGGCACCGGCGCGTCACGAAGAGCCCACCGCGCCCGCGGCGCACTTCGAGCCTTCGCCGCCGACCGAAAGCAACACACCGCGGGAGGCGAAGCCGTATGTGGTGTGGTCTTCAGCTCCGCCCGACCATGCCGCCACCGGCGGCAGCCGCGGGTCGGAGGAATAAGCAAGTCCAGCCTTTCTGACATCTACACCGGCGCGCGCTGCGCGCCGGTGAGGACTCACGCCGCCTGCGACTCGCGGCGCAGATGCTCTACGAGCCCTCGCGCAGCGGCCTCGATCAGATCCAACACGCCTTCGAAGCCATTCGGCCCACCATAGTATGGGTCCGGCACCTCGCTGATGCCGGTTTGCGGAGCGAGCTCCAGAACGAGCCGCAGCCGGAAACACCACCTCGGCGGTTGGCATGCAGCGAGACGCAGCAATGCGAGCGCAGAGAATCAATGACGCCCGCGCCGGCCAGGCCCAGGCTGGCCAAGCAAGGGCGTAGGGAGGAAGATCCCGTACGCGGCGGCCGATAGAGGGCGCCGCGGTCGATGTCAATAACAATCGAGCGAGGGACGCTCGAGGGGTCGGAAAATGACATCGAACAGCAACAGCTCGCGGTTCGCGTCGCTGGATGGAGCGCGAGCGGTATCGATAGGCCTGGTGGTTCTCTCGCACATGCAAGGATCGCTGCTGTTGCGGCTCGACCCCGATTACGGCTCGCACTACGGCAGATACCTCGACTTCGGCAATCTCGGAGTGCGAGTATTCCTGGTGATATCCGGCTTCCTGATTACGTCGCTCCTTCTGCGGGAGCTCGCGCGAACAGGATCGATCAGCCTCAGACAGTTCTACCTGCGGCGCTTCTTCCGAATCGTGCCCGCCTACTGGACGTATCTCGCCGCAATCGCGATCCTCGCGCCATTGGGACTCGCCACCGCAGACTGGCGAAGGCTGACAGAGGCGTTCTTCTATCTCGGCGATTACCGCTGGCTCGGCGGCGCGCTCGGGCACACGTGGTCCCTGTCGGTGGAAGAGCAGTTTTATCTCCTCTGGGCACCGCTCATCGTATTACTCGGAGCTCGCTACGTGCGCATCGCTTGCCTCGCGCTGCTGCTGATAGGACCGACATTCCGGCTCCTGTCCGATGCCGGATTCTGGCCCAGCTCATCGAAGTACGCTTTCGAGACGGTATGCGACGCGCTCGCGAGCGGCTGTGCACTCGCGCTGTTGCGAAATGCACTTTGGGCGATGCCAGCCTACCGGCGCGCCGTCAAGTCGGAGATGCCGTGGATTCTGGCTTTCATCGCGCTCGGGCTCATGACGCAATTCGTGCCCTACTGGGTCCGTGACCTATTCGGCATTCCGCTCCTGAACGTCTCGATCGCGATGATCCTCGATCGGTACATGCGATCGCCGGACCTTCGGGTGGGGCGGCTTCTCAATGCACCGCTTGCAGTGTGGTTCGGGACGCTCAGCTACTCCATCTATCTCTGGCAACAGGTGTTTGTATGGGCGAATATTCGCGGCCCGTGGAAAATCCTCCTGATACTCGCCTGCGCCTCGGCATCCTACTACCTGGTCGAACGCCCCTTCCTTCGCCTGCGCACCCGATTCAGACCGGAGGCCGCCGTACCTGGCCGCGTCGCTGCCGCCGCGTAGAGGCAGCTATTTGACGCTGTAGCCTCGCGCCCCCAGGCAGGCGCCGACGGCTCGACGGTATTCCGCGGCCCCATCCGCCACGTAGTCCGCCTGCTCCTGCTGCTGCATGCTCATCAGCTCGTCGTTCTTCTCCTCCCGGGAAACATCGATCCAATTGCCGATGAGCGCACCCGAGAGACCCCCGTCTACGATCGCCGCACCGCGGTCGTATCTATCCGCAATAGCGGCTCCGAAGAGAGCGCCGGTTATGGCCCCAATCGCAGTGCCGGTACCCGGCGGCGGGCCAGTCACTACGACCTGATCGTCTGCGGACACATTGGGCGCGCTGGGGTCGAAGCCCGTCTGATTGACCGCCCAGAGCCCGCACTCGTTGCGGTCCCGGCTCTGCTGGTCGGTGGACTGACCGTGCTCGGGATAGGCGTAAACCACGGTATTCGGCGGTGGCCCGCCATAGGCAACGAGCGCTGACTCCGGCTGCGGTGGCGGCGGCGTCGCGCAACCGGCGAGCCCCAGTACGAGGGCAGACAAAGCGGCGAAGCCGGCCACGCCTCTGGAGGCGGGTGATTCTTGCAACATTTTGTTGGTCATGAGTTATTCCGTTACGCGAACCCACTGCGTCTGCAGAACGCGGGAACGGAATGCAGGTTGACGGCCGGCGGCCAGGTGCGGCTCAAAGGATGGGCGTGTCGGATCTCGCCAAGTAGCGCGAAGCACGCGCCGAGCAGGCTCATGCCGCCCGGGATTGGCGGCGCAGATGCTCGATGAGGCCCCGCGAAGCAGCCTCTATGAGATCCAATACGTCCTCGAAGCCGTTGGGGCCACCGTAGTACGGATCAGGCACTTCACTGACACCGGCCTCGGGTGCGAACTCGAGAAAGAGCCGCAGCCGCCCGCGGGCCTCGGGCGGTGCCCGGCGCTCCAATACGCGCAGATTCTCCCGGTCCATGGCAAGGATGAGATCGTAGTGCTCGAAATCGTCCGGCTCGACCACCCGCGCACGCAGCGTCGAGAGATCGTAGCCGCGCCGCGCCGCGGCCTGGCGCATACGCTGATCCGGTAGTTCCCCCACGTGATATGCAGCCGTTCCCGCCGAGTCTATTTCCAACACCAATTCCGGTGCGTCGCGCTGCGCCACGACGCGGAACACGACCTCCGCAGTCGGCGAGCGGCAGATGTTACCCAGACAGACGAAGAGGATCCTCACGGCCCGGCTATTTTACGCTGTAGCCCCGCCCATCCAGGCAGGCGCCCAGGGCGCGGCGGTACTCCGATGCTTTCTGCGCCATGGCAGCCGCTTGCTGCTGGTCCTGCGCGCTCATCGCCATTGCATTCTCCTGAGCGCGCTGGGAATCACTCGCGCTCCCGATGATGGCGCCAGTGAGACCACCGAAGACTGCTCCCGCGCCCCTGTCCCATCCAGGGGAGATCGCCGCACCGAGGACGGCGCCCGCGATGGCCCCGATAGCGGTGCCGGTGCCCGGCGGCGGACCGCTCGCAACCACCCGATATGCCGGCGGAACATTGGGCGCGCTGGGATCGAAGCCCGTCTGCTGCACGGCCCACATGCTGCAGTCATAACGATCCCGGCTCTGCTGATCGGGCGACTGGCCGCGCTGCGGATAGGCATAGACCGTCGTATTTGGCGGCGGGCCTGTGTACTCCGGCGGCGGCGGGGGCGGAGGCGGCGCCGGGCGAGGCTGCGGAGCCGTCACGCAGCCCACGAGGCCCATAAACAGGGCCGACAGAGCTGCAATCCCGGTGATGCTCCTGAAGGCCGACAAATCTTGTAACAATTTGATACGCATGGTCTTTCCGTTACGCGAACCCGCTCTTCGCCCGAACGTTGGGGCTAATTGCGGGTTGACAACCCGGCCTGAGCATTTGCCATAACGCACGGATTATACCTCTGCGCTCACGTCGCCCCCGCGAACGCCTTCCCATCTCGTGCCGATGATGCGCCTTTGTCTAGTCTGCAAGCCGCAAGCCGTCGGCTACGGGGCCATCAAGGCTCCAACGCGCTCCAGGTCTTCCGCCGTATTGACGTCAGGTCCCGGCCTTTCCACTGCATCGGCCACCCGGATGAGCAGACCCTGCTCCAGGGCTCGAAGCTGCTCGAGCTTTTCCGAGTTCTCGAGCGCTGTGGGTGCGAGGGCGGCGAGAGTCTGCAATGCGCCAACTCGATAGGCGTAGATACCGATATGCCGTCGCGCCTCCGCAAACACCCGCTGGCTCGCAATTCCCGCCGGCGCGCCATCGCGACTCCACGGAATGGGCGCACGGCTGAAGTAGAGCGCGCGGCCCTTAGCGTCGGCAACCACCTTCACCGCATTGGGATCCAGAAATTCAGCGAGCGACTCCATCGGTGTTGCCAAGGTCGCTATCGCGGCCTGTTGATCCGATTCCAGCAGAATCGCCACCTGGCGGATGAGCGCGGGCGGAATGAGCGGCTCGTCTCCCTGCACGTTGACCACGATGTCGGCCTCGGGCCAGTGCTCGATGGCGGCGAGCTCCGCGATGCGGTCAGTGCCTGACGCATGCTTCGCAGATGTCATTCGCGCTTCGGCGCCGAACGCACGGGCAGCGTCCGCGATCCCGGCGTCATCAGTCGCGATCAACACGTCACGAGCACCCGAGGCGCAAGCCCGCTCGTAGACCCACTGCAGCATGGGCTTGCCCTGGATGAGTGCGAGCACCTTCCCCGGCAGCCTCGTCGAGCCGCGGCGCGCAGGGATGGCGACGTGAAATGAGCAGGTCACGCGAGAGCCGTGCGGATGATCGGCTCAGCGGTCGAGGAGCGGATCGTCGGCCTGGAGCTGCCGCGCCTCCTCCTCGAGCATGATCGGTACGTCCTCGCGGATCGGGTAGGCGAGCCGGTCGAGTCGACAGACGAGCACCTGTTGCTCGCGGCGATAGACCAGTGTTCCCTTGCAGACGGGGCAGGCCAGGATGTCGAGCAGACGGGCGTCCATCGGAATCTAACCTCCGGCAGGGACAAAGGACTCGATCGTGCGCATCACGAGCCCGAGGAGCGAGCGCGAGTCTGCCTCGCTGAACGTCGCCTCCACCGGCACGTACCAGAGCCTGGAGCCCGTGAGCGCCTGGCATTTTACGGCATCCTTCTCCGTCATGAGCACTGCAGAGCCGTCGCCGAAGGCGAGGTCCTGTGGGGAGAAGGCATGATGGTCGGGAAACGGGTGCTCGATCACCTCGAGGCCACGCGCGCGAAGATCGTCGAAGAATCGCGAGGGATTACCTATCCCCGCCACCGCATGCACCGGTCCACCGCGAAAGGCCTCGAGTGGCTGCGACTGCCCCGACCCTCCCATCTCCTGCGCCCTCCCGGCAAGGAGCCGCATCCGCAGAGCCGCTGCGACGAGCTCCGGGGGAACACCGCGCGGCGGCTCCCCGTGGGCACCGCCATTCACTACCAGGGCGTCGGCAGCCCGGGCTCGCGAGCTCCCCTCCCGCAGCGGCCCCGCCGGCAGCACCCGGCCGTTACCGAAACCGCGCGCGCCATCGACGACGAGGATCTCGCAATCGCGCCGCATCCGCAGATGCTGCAGGCCATCATCGGCGAGGATGACCCCGACCCCTCGCGCAACCAGCTCTCTTGCCGCGGCAACACGGTCGCTCGCGACCAGGGTCAAGCATCCGGTACGCCGATGGAGAATCAGCGGCTCATCGCCGACGTCCTGCCAACCTGAGTCCGAGCTCACCAGGCGCAGACCACCCCGCTTGCGTCCGTACCCCCTCGACACGATGCCCACGGTGAGGCCGCACTGCCGCAGGTGATTGGCAAGCCACACCGTGAGTGGTGTCTTGCCGGTGCCTCCGACGGTCAGGTTGCCGACTACGATGACGGGTTTATCGACGGCATACGATCGCACCCACCCTCGTGAATACGCCCCACGCCGTGCGGCCACCGCCGCACCGTAGAGCCAGGAAATAGGCTGTAACAGCGAGGCTCTGCTGGGCTGCTCATACCAGAGCCGGAAGAGCCGCCCCTGCATCGCCGATCAGTCCGCGAACTGCAGTCTGTAGAGCTGGGCGTAGCGCCCGTCGCGGGCCAGGAGCTCCGCGTGCGTGCCGCTCTCGACCACCTGACCGGCATCCATCACCACGATCCGATCCGCCTGCTCCACCGTCGATAAGCGGTGCGCTATCACGAACGTCGTACGGTTGCGCACCAGCTGCGCGAGCGCAGCCTGTATGTGACGCTCCGCCTCGGTGTCGAGCGCGGATGTCGCCTCATCCAGGATGAGAATCGGCGCGTTCTTGAGGAGCGCCCGCGCAATCGAGATGCGCTGCCGCTGACCGCCCGAGAGCAACACGCCACGATCGCCTACCATCGTATCGAGCCCGGCCGGCAGGCTGGAGACGAACTCCAACACGTGCGCCGCCTCCGCAGCCTGCAGGAGGTCGCTTTCCGATACCTTGCGGCCAAATGCGATGTTGTTGCGGATGGTGTCGTTGAAGAGCGTGACGTCCTGACTGACGACGGCGATCTGCGCACGCAGGCTCCTCAAGTCATAGTCTCGGACATCACGGCCGTCGACGAGAATGGAGCCCGAGGCGACATCGTAGAATCTCGGCAGGAGGCTCACCAGCGTCGACTTGCCGCTGCCCGACCGTCCCACGATGGCGAGACTCGTGCCGGCAGTGACGTTGAGTGAGACGCCGCGCAGCGCTGGCCTGTCTCCCTGTGGGTAGGAGAAGGCGACCTCTCGGAACTCGACGTCACCACGGGCGCGGCTGAGCGCATGTCCTGCGCCGACGGGCTCCGGCGGCTCATCGATCAACTCGAACAGGCTCTCAGCCGCCGTGATGCCCTGCTGCAGCGGATCGGCCACCTGCACCAACTCTCGCAGCGGCTGCGCGATGCTGGTGAGCAGGGTGAAAAAGCCCAGCAGATCCCCCGGCGTCATGCGCCCGGAGAGCGTGTCGCGAAGCGCGAGCCCGAGAACGAGAGCGCCTCCTAGCGCCGTGACGAGCTGCACGGTCGGGTTGGCGAGCCCGCGGGTGAGGATCAGGCGCATGAAGGAACGGCGGTTGTGCTCATTGACCGCATCGAATATCGCCCGCAGGTGCGACTGTGCCTCGTACACCTTGACCAGCCGTGGTGCCTCGAAGCTCTCCTTGGCGATGCGCGTGACATCGCCCATCGAGTCCTGGATACGGCGGCTGTAGCGGCGGAAGCGCCGATTCACCACCGACACGAGCCAGGCGGCAAGCGGCCCCGTGGTGAGCGAAATCAGGGCGAGCTGCCAGTTGAGCCAGAAGAGACCGGCGATCATGGCGAGCACGGTGAGCGCCGCGCGTATCATGATGACCACCGAGTCGGTGGAGCCCTGCCCGACCTGCTCGCTGTTGTAGGTGAGCCGCGAGAGGAGCGTCCCCGTCGAGGTGCGATCGAAATACGCTACCGGCAGGTCGAGAATGCTGCGAAAGACCTCTCCCCGCAGACGCTTGACGATACTGCGGCCCACGTAACCCATGAAGTAGGTCTGAGTGAAGTTGCCGAGGCCGCGGCCGATGAAGATGACCACGAGCGCAATCGGGATCAGATAGACCATGCGCGGGTCGGGATGGGTGAAGGTGCCATCACCGAAGCGCTTGGCCAGCCAGCCGAAGCTCGCCGTGGAAGCTGCGTAGATCGTGCTCCCCAGGATCCCCAGGGCGAATGCCCACCGGTGGGGCTTCAAATACCCGAGCAGCCGCCTATAGGTGATGAGCACGCTCACCGGCTCGCTCGCCCGGCGGCAGGTCCGGTCGGACCCGGACCGTGTCACGTCGTTCAAGGGCCGCCCGCCCGCTCGTCCTTGATGGTGGCAATATTGAGCCGGACGAAGCCGAGCTGCCCGAGTACGTCCATCGCCGTGACCACCGACTGTTGGGTGGCGCGGCCGTCCGCACGAATCGTCACGGTCGTGTTGCGATCGGTGCCGGCCTGCTTGAGGAGCGCCGAGCGCAGCGTATCGGGACTGGAGTTGATGAGCTCACGCCCGTTGATGAGATAGCTCCCGGCCTCCGTCACCGATACCACGAGCGGCTCGCTCTGCGGTGAGGCGGGCGGCACGGCGCCCGCCTGCGGCAACTGCACGTGCAACCGCCCTTCGTCGGTGAACCGGCTCGAGAGCATGAAGAACACCACGAGGAGCAACACCACGTCGATCAGCGAGACGACGTTGATCTCCGGCTCCTCGTGACGGCGCGGCTTGAGGTTCATGGAAGAGTGATCAAGCGGCGGCCGAGCGCCCGCCGCGGACGCCGGCAGCCTCGACCGCATCGGCCATGCGCATGGCCTGCTTCTCCATCTCGACTACGATGCGCTCGACCCTGCCGCGAAGATAGCGGTAGGCGAAGAGCGAGGGGATGGCAACACACAGGCCCGCCGCCGTGGCGACCAGCGCCTCGGCGATGCCGCCGGAGAGGACCCGTGGATCACCCATGCCCCCCGCCTGGATGGCGTTGAATGCGCGGATGATGCCCGTGACGGTGCCGAGGAGGCCGAGGAGCGGCGACACTCCGGCAATGGTTCCGAGCGTGTTGAGGAAGCGCTCGAGCTCGTACACGACGTGCCGGCCGGTATCCTCGAGGCGCTCCATGAGGATCTCCCGCGGCCGGTGGCGGTTCGCCAGACCCGCGGCGAGGAGCCTGCCCAAGGGGGAGTTCTGCTCGAGTGCGGCAATCACCTTGTCGTTGATCTGATTGGCCTCGATCAGCGCCCAGACCTTCTGCGGCAGCTCCCGCGGCATCACCCGCCGGTCCTGCAAGGTCCACAACCGCTCGAGGACGATCGCCGCGGCGGTGATCGAGCAGAGAATGATCGGCCACATGAGCGGGCCGCCTGCCCGCACTATTTCCCACATCCAGCGACCCCGGGGGACGGAACCCAAGAAACTGCGACGGCGCATGATACCGGAGAAGAGTGCGACCTCAATGAAAGGCTCTTCACATATTCCAGTGCGGCGAGCGGCCGGGAACGGGGTATGCCGGTAGCGCAATGGCCCCGCCCGCGCGCCCTCAGGGCCGCTGCGGTACGCCAGGCTTCGGAATTTAGGAGCCCCGCGGCTCCGCCCCGTCGCCAATCTGGTACAGTCCGGACCCCGATGCCCCGTCGCGTGCTGAAGAGACTGCTTCCCTCCCCCGGCCGGCTGCAAGGCCACTGGCTGCTGCGGCACTTCGGGGAACGCCTGCTAGACCCGCGCCTTTGGGCGCTGCACCGTCGCGGGATCACCGGCGCCTTCGGCGTGGGCATTGCCATCTGCTTCATCCCCCTGCCCGTGCATCTGGTGGTCGCAGTCCTGATCGGGCTCGCCTGGCGGCTGAACATACCCGCCATCTATGGCACGACGCTCCTCGTCAATCCGCTCACCATGGTGCCCATCTATTACATGGCGTATCGGGTGGGCGCGGTGCTCCTACGGGTCACACCGGAGAGGTTCTCGTTCCATTTGAGTTGGGACTGGCTCGAGCACGGCTTGGGACCCATGTGGCAACCGTTCCTCTTGGGTTGCGTGACGTGCGCCGTGGTACTGGGCTTACTCGGCTGGGCGTGCCTGGAGCTCATCTGGCGCTGGCACGTCACGTCCCGGTATCGGACTCGGCACCTCGCAACGGCGGCGTGAGCCGCTCCGTCAGCCTTCCCTTCTCGATCTCATAGACGCGTTCCATCCGGCTCGCCAGGCGAGCATCGTGGGTCACCACGACCAGGCTCGTGCCGCGCTCGCGGTTGAGCTCCAGCATCAGGGCGAACACCGACTCTGCATTCGCCCCGTCCAGGTTTCCCGTGGGCTCATCGGCAAGGATGATCTTGGGCTGGGTGACGAGCGCCCGCGCGACCGCCGCGCGCTGTCGCTCGCCGCCCGAGAGCTGATGCGGCCTGTGATCGAGGCGCTGGCCGAGCCCGACCCGCTCCAGGAGCTCGCGGGCCGCCTTGCGCGCGGGCGTTACCGGCATCCGGCGCACCAACAGCGGCATGGCGACGTTCTCGAGGGCCGAGAACTCCGGCAACAGGTGATGAAACTGATAGACGAAACCGAGCGCACTGTTGCGCAACTCACCACGCTCCCTTTCCGTGAGGCCGTGAATGTCGCGCCCATCGACGAGGACCTGGCCGCTCGTCGGCCTGTCGAGTCCGCCGAGAATCTGCAGCAGCGTCGTCTTGCCGGAGCCCGAGGCACCGACGATGGCGACGCGCTCGCCCGCTGAGACCGACAACGCAGCGCCCTGCAGCACCTCGAGCGTAACCGGTCCCTGACGAAAGCTCTTCGAGACCGCGCGCGCCGCGAGCACCTCATGACTCACGGCCGAATCATTGCTCGGCCCATCCTGGGCCTCGCCCCCGCTGCCGCGGGCGCCGACACGCTCACGCGTGTCGTCATGAATCGTTCCAGACGATTCATTCATGACGGAGTGCCTGGGCGGGAGCGGTACGGCCGGCGCGCCACGCCGGATAGACGGTCGCCAGCGCACAGAGGAGGAACGCCACGCCGCAGACGCGCAACACGTCCAATCCCTCTACGTACGCCGGAAGATCGCTCATGTAGTAGACCCGCGGATCGAGGAATTGAGTATCGAGCAGCCGCTCGAGCCCGCCGACGAGCGCCTGCAGATTGTCCGCAACCAGGGTGCCGAGCCCGGCTCCGAGTGCCGTCCCGGCGAGGCCGATGATGATGCCCTGAATCGCGAAGATGGCAAGCACGTTGCGCGGCCCGGCGCCGAAGGTGCGCAGGATCGCGATGTCGGTCTGCTTCTCCTTCACGATCATGACGAGCGTCGCGACGATGTTGAATGCCGCCACGGCGACGATCATCGAGAGCATCACGAACATCATCGACTTGGTCGTCTCGATGGAGCGGAAGAAGTTGGCGTGGTTGTCCGTCCAGTCGCTGACATAGTACCCCGCCCCGCCGAGGTCGTAGGCCACCCGCCGGACCACCTTCGGCGCCTGCCAGGGATCATCGAGCGAGAGCCGCAGGCCCGTGATCTCTGCCGGCGCCAGGCCGAAGAGCCGGGCCGCATCCTCGAGGCTCACGAGCGCGAGCCCGCGGTCGTATTCATACATGCCGGAATGAAAGAGGCCGCTCACCCGGAACCGGCGCATGCGTGGCACCACCCCGGTCGGGGTCGCTACGCCCTCCGGCGCAATCAACACGACCGAGTCGCCGACGTGCACGTGCAGCGCCTGCGCGAGCGCGTTGCCCAAAATCACGCAATACCGTCCCGACTGCAGGTCCGCGAGGGTGCCGGCGGTCAGCCGCTGCGCCAGACCCGTCGCGCGCTGCTCCTCTGCGGGCAGAATGCCGCGCACGGTTGCGCCGGTGATTTGCTGATCGTGCGTCAGCATGGCCTGCTGCTCGACATAGGGGACGGCCACACGGACACCCGGCTCACGTTCCACCCGTTGCTGGACCGCCTGCCAACGGGGAATCGTGCCGCGCAGCCCCATGATGGTCGCATCCGACGTGACGCTGAGGATGCGCGTCCGCAGCTCCCGGCCGAAGCCGTTCATGACCGAGAGAACGACGAGCAACGTCGCCACACCGAGCGCGAGTCCACACACTGACATGAGCGAGACGAACGATACGAAACCGCGCCGGTGAGTGGAGCGCAGATAACGGGTGCCGACCAGCCATTCGTATCGCGAGCTCATTGCCGGCTACTCGTAGCGCAGCGCCTCGGCCGGGGCCGTCCGCGAGGCGCGCACCGCCGGGTAGACTGTCGCCGCAGCCGTGAGGATGAGCGCCGCGGCGCTGATCGCCGCCACGTTGCCCCATCTCACGATGGAAGGAACGGTGGTGATGTAGTAGACGCTGGAGCTGAAGATCTGAAAGCCGAAGGTGCTCTGCAGGAAAGGCACTATGGTGCCGACGTTGAAGGCGAGCACCAGCCCCAGCGCCACTCCGAGCGCAACGCCCAGCCAGCCGATGACCAGCCCCTGGGTGAGGAACACCCCCATCACCCGCCGGGGCGATGCGCCGAAGGTGCGCAGGATGGCGATGTCGGTGCGCTTGTCGGTGACCACCATGACGAGCATCGCCACTATGTTGAATGCCGCCACGGCCACGATGAGCAGCAGGATGAGCGACATCATGGTCTTCTCGATGCGGATTGCGCGGAAGTAATCCGCGTTGTCCTGTGTCCAGTCGATCACCTCGAGTCCCTGCGGCAGCCGCGCGCGCAGGCTGGCGGAGAATGCGGGCGCGCCGAGCGCGTCACGATAGCGAACCCTCAGACCCTGGTCTCCCTGCGCTGACGGACCGAGCGCGCGCACATCACTGATGTTGGCGAACACCAGCGTGGCATCACTGTCGGAGAGCCCGACTTCGAACACACCCGCCACCTTGAACTGCCGCAGCTTCGGCGAGGGCACGCCACCGGTGACGGTCGGGATGAGAAGAGTCAGCGCATCACCCGGGGCGAGACCGAGCTCTTCGGCGATCACCTCACCGATGATGACGCTGTCGGAGCCGGGCTCGAGATCGGAAAGCGATCCTTCGGTGATCGCCTTGACTATCCGCGTGACGGAGGGCTCGGCTTTGGGATCGATCCCGCGCAGCTGCACGGGCAGCATCTCGGGTGTGCGCACGGCGAGCGCCTGCACCTGCGCATAAGGGGCGACGCCGACCACTCCAGGAGAGCCGCGGATGGCCTGGGTTACCGACTGCCACGGCTCGGAGCCCGGCGCCATCGCACTGGCAGTCTCGGTCGGTACGACCCGTGCATCGGCATCGAGAGAAAGGAGCCGCTGTCTGAGGTCGCCTTCGAAGCCGTTCATCACAGACAGGATCACGATGAGCGCCGCGACGCCGACGCAGACGCCCGCAAGGGAGGTCCAGGTGATGAAAGATACGAAAAACTTGTGAGATCGGGCGCGCACATAGCGCAGGCCAACGAAGAGGGAGAGCGGATGAAACATCCCGGTCATTTAACCATATTGAGCCCGCGGGCCGTCGAACCTTGATGGGCTTCACAGAACTGCCGCAGACCCGGGGCCGCGGGCTTTGACAGATTCCGGCCGGGTGTATAGTCACGCCGGATCCGTGGAGGTTCCGTATGCGCGCACAAAAACTACTTGCTTTGCTGATCGGCTGCGCGATCGCCGGGGGTGCGGCGGCGGAGACGGTATTGGTCGACGGGCAGGTGCAGCTTCAGCAGTCCCAGGTCTCGCGGCCCGGGCGCGGAATCACCATGCATGAGGTGGAGGCGAAGTTCGGGGCGCCGGCCAAGCGTTACCCGGCCGTCGGCAAGCCGCCCATCACCCGCTGGGACTACCCCTCCTTCTCCGTCTTTTTCGAGTTCAACCGGGTCGTGCACTCGGTCGTGCACAGCTGAGCTCTTCGACTGGCCCAAAGTCGGGCGCTATCATTTTCTGGCGGCGATGATCTCGTCCAGATAGTCCGGCGTACCCTGACGGCGTACCAAGTGCGGATACTGCAGGCCGTCGTGGTAATCGACGGAGACGGTCTCGTACGCGCCCTGATACTTGAGCAACAACTTGATCGGCTGCTGGGTGTGCTCGGCCGCCAGGATCGCATCGGTCATGACCTCGGCCGAGTAGTCATGCCCGTTCACGGCCACTACGGTGGCGCCGCTCGAGACCCCGGCCTTGAACGCCGGCCCGTTCCAGCGCACATCGTTGATCTCACCGCTCTTCATGAGCGTCAGGCCGAGTGAGAACGTAAAGCTGATCATGTGCCGGCTCGAGGCGCCGGTGTCGTATTGCTTCTGGAAGTTGCTCTGCTGGTCGTTGTAGATGAGCTTCCAGCCACTGGCCTCGATGCCGGCGCGCGGCGGCTCATGGGCGTTGACGCGCTCCTCGAGGAAGCGAGCCCAGTCGTACTTCACCACTCCGTTCAGCGCGGCCACCAGATCCTCGAACGTATAGGTCTTGGTGACGAAGCTGCCGTTGTCGACGCCGAAGAAGCGGCCGGCGAAAGTGTCGAGCGACTTGCGATCGCCGGTGAGTGAGCGGATCTTGGCATCGACCTCGAGCCACACCAGCTGGCCGGCGCTGTAATACTCCTCGCTCATCTGCCAGCTGCGGTAGGGCAACGGCTGGCGGCGCGCCGCCGTGGGGTCGTTGGTCGTATCTTCGATGGTGCGCCACTCGAAGCCCGGGCGGTTGCGGTCATAGTTGGCTGCGACCAACGCGAGCGCGTCGTGGAATTGATCGGCAGTCCACATCCCGGAGCGGGCCGTCAGCACATAGCCCCAGTACTGCGTCTGGCCCTCGTATACCCACAACAGCGAGTCGCCCATGGGCACGTTGAAGTTGGGCGTCCACAGGTCCGCGGGCCGGCGGAACTTGCCGTTCCAGGAGTGGGTGAACTCGTGCGCCAGGAGGTCGCGTCCCGGAGCGCTGTTGTTCCAGTCGACCAGGTAGTTCGCGCGCGTGCCGTCCTCACTCGAGCGATGATGCTCGAGGCCGTTGCCGCTCAACTGGTCGGAGAGCGAGTAGAGGAAGTCGTAGTGGTCGAAGTGATGCGAGCCGTAGAGCCTGAAGGCCTGCGTCACGAGGTTGCGGTGCACCTGCACCTGCTCGGGAGTCATCTCCAGATCCTTGGGCGTATCGGCGACGATGTCGAGGTGCACGGGCACCGTACCGTTCGGATCGAGATCGACCCTCTTGAAGTAAACACCCGCGTACATCGGCGAGTCGACCAGCGTGTTGAATGTCACCGGCTTGAAGGTGGTGGTGTCGCCGGACTGAGAGGCTGTCTCCAGCGCCGTGCCGAACTGCCATCCGTGCGGCAGCGTCACGCTCGGCGCGAAGGTGATGTCGCGCGAGTAATGCCCTGCCGGGTACAGGCTCACGTCGTTCCACTCCAGCGACAGCATCTCGCCGGTCATCTGGATGCGCTCGAAACCGGAGCGGCCGGAGAGGTATTGGAAGTCGACGTTCAGCGCCGAGACCCCGCTCGGCACGCTGACATGAAAGGCATAGACATCGTACTCATCACGCTTCCAGGACACGGCCTTGCCGTCGGCCGTGATGGTCAGTCCAGCGACCATGGCTATCGGTCCGGTCGGCGAGTGATTGCCCGGAATCCACTGCGGATAGAGCAGCGTCAGGTCGCGCCCGTGCACCGGAACCACTTCGTGCACGCGGAAGATTCCCTGTGCCGTATCGCTGGCGTCGACGGCTATCTGGATAGTGCCCGGATATGCCGTGTCCTTGGGTGGTGGGATCCCCGCCCCGGCCGTCTCGGCCCAAGCGGCGCTCGCGCTGGTGCCGGCAATACACAGGGTCATGACGGTCGCGATCCGAATGGACAGCGAGAAGCTCGCGCGTCTGGATGAGGTAGACATGTGGCGGTTCGGTTACGAAAAATGTCCTGCGCGACGCTAATACGCCCGTCCAACCGCTGCCACTGGCGCTACCGCATGGAGCCAACCGCTCGGCGATTGTCGGGCCGGCCGCGCGCGGACCGGTCCGGTGGCGGCCCGGCTGCGGGCCTGCCCCGGGGGCCTCCTGCCCGGGAGGCGAGCTGTGATACCCTTCGGATTGGATTTGATAGAAGAATTCCGGGGATTAACGAAATTGTCCGTCGATGAGCCTCTGAAGTCCCGCATCGAGGAGCTGGTGCGTGCGGGAGCGGTGCGCCGTAAGCTCGCGGCCGCGCAACTCGAGGCGGAGATCCGGCGGCGCGAAGAGGTACTGCGCCGCACCTTCCGCCGCTACCTCTCGCCGCGGCTTGCCGACAAGATTCTCGAGGATGCCCAGCTGCGCGATACCCTGCTCTCGACGCAGGATCTGCGCGCGCATGCGGTCGTCCTCTTTGCCGACCTGCGCGGCTTCACCACCATCTCGGAGCGGCTGCAGCCCGGGCAGGTGGTCCCGCTCCTCAACGAGTACTTCTCGCTCCTGACGGAGATCACCTTCCGCCACGAGGGTACCGTCTTCCACATGGCCGGGGACTGTCTGATGCTCGGCTTCGGCGTTCCGCTCGAGCAGGAGGACAGCCCGCGCCGCGCGGTACGCGCAGCGCACGAGATGCTGGACAGCTTCAAGGCACTGGCCCTCTCGTGGAAGGAGCGCTACGGGGTCGATGCCGGGCTCGGCATCGGCATCAACGAAGGCGACGTGGTGGCGGGCAACATCGGATCGAGCTCGTACATGAGCTACACGCTGATCGGTGACACGGTGAACGTCGCCGCCCGCCTCTGTCAGCGGGCGCGTGCGGGCGAGATGCTCTTCTCGCGCTCCGTCAAGCAATCCCTCGATGCGATCGGGCTCGACATCGGCGCCACGCCCTTGCCGCCCATGCAAGTGCGCGGCCGCTCCGGCTCGATCGACATCTTCTGCGTTCCCGTGGAGCGGCGCCTGCAGGTCACGGAAGTTCCCGTCGCGATTTGAGAGTCCTGAATCCGCCCGTTCCGAGCGCCGCCCGGCGCCATCTGCGCTGGCATCAGCTGCACGGAAGCGCCTCGGCCCTTGCCCTCGCCGAGGCGACACACTCGGATCAGCGGTTGTATGTGGTCGTGGCCGATGCTGCTCGCGAGCTCGACCGGCTGGCGGCGGAGCTGCGCTTCTTCGCCGGCGAGCGCCTGACCCTGCTCGCCTTGCCCGACTGGGAAGTGCTGCCTTACGACCTCTTCTCACCGCATCCTGACATCATTTCCGAGCGTTTGCGGACGCTCTTCGAGTTACCGCAGACCCGCCACGGCTGCCTCATCGTCGCGGCGGACACGCTCCTGCAGCGTCTGCCGCCGAGGCAGTACGTACAGAGCCGCGCCTTCGAGCTCACCCGCGGACAGGCCCTGGCGCTCGAGCCCTTCCGCCAGAGACTCACGGATGCCGGATATGCGAGCGTCAGCCAGGTGACGAGCCCCGGAGAGTTCGCCGTGCGCGGCTCGCTCTTCGATGTCTTCCCCATGGGCGCAGCGGCGCCGCTGCGCATCGATCTTTTCGATGAGGAGATCGAGGCCATCCGCCGCTTCGATCCGGAATCGCAGCGCTCGCTCGATGCGCTCGAGAGCGTGCGCCTCCTGCCGGCGCGCGAGATGCCGCTCGATGCCGAAGCGGTGCGGGAGTTCAGGCGCCGTTTCCGCACGCACTTCGAAGGAGACCCGAACCGGACCACGATCTACCGCGGCGTCAGCGAGGGTCTGGCGCCCGCGGGCATCGAGTTCTATCTGCCGCTTTTCTTCGAGCAGACGGCGACGCTGCTCGATTACCTCCCGGCCAACGCGGTCATCGTGCGCGATGCCGCCTTGCCGGCCGCGCTCGAGAAGGCCTGGAGCGGCATCGCAACACGCTACGAGGACCGCCGGCACGACATCGAGCGCCCCGTGCTCGCGCCGGCCGAGCTCTTCATCGATCCGCCGGAGCTGGAAGCGAAGCTGGAGAGCTTCTCCTCCGTCACCCTCGAGGCCTTCAAGGCCGATACCACACTCGGCGGGGCGGCTGACAGCGTGCGCAACTTCCCGACCGTTGCCCCGCGCGAGCTGCGGGTCGACCCGCGGTCGGAGCAGCCGCTCGCTGCGCTGGATGGCTTTCTCGCAGAGTTCGAGGGTCGCGTACTGATCGCGGCCGACTCTCCCGGCAGGCGTGAGGTGCTGCACGACCTGCTCCGCGGACACGGTCACGCTGTTGATATGGTGCAAGGCTGGGAGGCGTTTGCCGATGGCAGCTCGGCTCTCTCACTGACCGTTGCAACGGACCTCGGCGGCCTGACACTCACGGAGCCGCGGATCGCGATCATCTCCGAGGCGCAGCTCTTCGGCGCCCGCGCACGGCAGGAGCGCCAGCGAAAGCGCGCAGCCGTCGACCCCGAGGCCATCCTGCGCGACCTGCAGGATCTGAACCCCGGCGCACCGGTGGTGCACGAGGAATACGGCGTCGGACGTTATGTCGGCCTGCAGTCGATGGAGGTCGCCGGGCAGCCCGGAGAGTTTCTGGTCCTCGAATACCTCGATGGCGATCGCGTCTACGTCCCGGTGCACGCGCTGCATCTCGTCACTCGCTATACGGGCGCCGCGCCGGAGAGCGCACCGCTACACAAGCTGGGGACGGATCAATGGGCCAAGGCGCGCAAGCGAGCCGCCGATCAGATCCGTGATGTTGCTGCCGAGCTTCTCGACCTCTATGCGCGCCGCAAGGCGCAGAAGGGCCTCAAGCTCACGCTGAACGAGACCGATTACCAGACCTTCGCCGACGCGTTCCCGTTCGAGGAGACCGAGGATCAGGCCGAGGCCATCCGCAAGGTGCTCGCCGATCTGCAGAACGACCGACCGATGGACCGCATCGTCTGCGGCGATGTCGGCTTCGGCAAGACCGAAGTCGCGATGCGCGCCGCCTTCATTGCCACACAGGCCGGCAAGCAGGTCGCGGTGCTCGCGCCGACCACGCTCCTGGTGCAGCAGCACATCGCCAACTTTCGCGACCGCTTCGCCGACTGGCCGGTGCGCATCGAGGGCCTGTCGCGCTTCGGCAATGCGAAGGAGACCCAGGCAACCATCGAGGGGATCGAGCGGGGCTCGGTCGACATCGTCGTCGCCACGCACCGGCTGCTGCACGCGCACGCGCGGTTCAAGGACCTGGGACTCATCATCGTCGACGAGGAGCACCGTTTCGGCGTGCGCGACAAGGAGCGGCTGCAGGCATTGCGGGCGAACGTGCACGTACTGACACTCACGGCAACTCCCATCCCGCGCACGCTCAACATGGCCCTCGGCGGCCTGCGCGACCTGTCGCTCATCACGACACCACCCGCGGAGCGGCTGGCGATCAAGACTTTCGTCATCGAATGGCATGGGCCGACACTGCGCGAGGCGGTGCTTCGCGAGCTGCGCCGTGGCGGGCAGATCTACTTCGTGCACAACGAGATCCGCACCATCGACAAGATTGCCGCCGAGGTGCAGGGCCTCGTACCCGAGGCGAGCGTCAGGATCGGCCATGGACAGATGCGCGAGCGCGATCTCGAGCAGCTCATGGTCGACTTCTATCACCGGCGCTTCGATCTGTTGCTCTGCACCACCATCATCGAGAGCGGCATCGACGTCCCAACGGCCAATACGATCGTCATCAACCGTGCCGATCACATGGGAGTCGCGCAGCTGCACCAACTCCGGGGCCGTGTCGGCCGCTCGCACCACCGCGCCTACGCCTACCTGCTCGCACCGCCGCGCAAGGCACTCGCCGGTGATGCGGCCAAACGGCTGGAGGCAATCGAATCGATGGAGGAGCTCGGCGCGGGCTTTGTCCTCGCGACTCACGATCTCGAGATCCGGGGCGCCGGGGAGCTGCTGGGGGAGCAACAGAGCGGCCAGATGACCGAGATCGGGCTCGCCATGTATCTCGATCTGCTCGATGAGGCTGTCAAGGCGCTGAAAGCCGGGCGCGAGCCGGTACTCGACAAGCCCCTCGCCGCAGCTACGGAAGTCGAGCTGCGCCTGCCTGCATTCCTGCCGGAGGCGTTCATCGCCGACGTACACGTGCGCCTGGGACTCTACAAGCGCATTGCTGCCGCCGAGAGCGCCGAGGCTCTCGATGACCTGACAGCCGAGATCCACGACCGCTTCGGTGCCCTCCCACCGCCTGCGCAGAGCCTCCTTCGCATCGCGAAACTCAAGCTCACCGCGCGGGCGATCGGCATCCGGCGGCTCGATCTCGGGCCGCAGGGAGGCTCGGTGACCTTCGAGGAGCGCAACGCCGTCGAGCCGGCCGCCGTCATACGCCTCATGCAGCAGGCGCCGCGGGAGTACCGCCTGGAGGGGCCGCTGCGCTTGCGGGTGAGCCGCGCCATCCCCACCGAGGAGGCGCGGTTCGAGTTCGGGGCGAACCTGATGAAGCGTCTGGCCGGCAAGTCGGCCGCCGGCCGCGAGGCATCACGCTGATCGGGTAGACTTGGCCGCATGATTGCACGACGCGTTATGGTCCATGCGCTCGCCGCGCTTCTCGCGCTGGCATCCCTCACACCGACGCCGGCGCTTGCGCAGGCCGCGCAGGGTCCCTCGCCGCGGGATGCCTCATCGCAGGTCACCTCATCGCAGGCCACCTCATCGCAGGTCACTTCACCGCAGGCCACTTCACGGCCGCCGGCGCCATCCAAGGGTGCTCCATCTCGGACGACTCCGGCGCAGTCTGCTGCGCCTGCTGCGGCCGGGACAGGCGGCCAACCAGGCCAGGTGCCCGCAGCGGATGCTTCGGCAGGCACTCCCGCGACAGCGCCCGGGAGCGCCGCAGCTCAGGCTGCGCCCGCGGTCAGCGGCCCTGCATATGACATCGAGATCGTCATCTTTCGCGCCAAAGCTGCACTCGGCCAACAGGAGAACTGGGCGTCCGAGACGAGTGCCAGTGCAACTGTGGCGGGCGGCGAAGCCTCGAGCGGCTCAGGTCAGGTCGGCAAGCTGTTGACGGTCCTGTCATCTTCCGACTACCGCCTCACATCCATTGCCACGAGGTTGCGCACGAGCGGGACGTATGAGCCCGTGGCACATGCCGCCTGGGTGCAGACCGCGAGTGCCTGGGGAACCCGCGGCGGCTTTCCCCTGGGGGATCTCGGGATCAATGTACCCGGCCTCAGCGGCGTCATATTCCTCGAGCGGGGTCAGTACCTGCATCTCGGGATGACGCTCAACTACACGATGCAGGACCCGCCGCCCGGCCTGAACGCCCCGCCCGGCACGACCTTCGTCATGAACGAGACCCGGCGCGTGCGCTTCTACCAACGCAACTACTACGATCACCCGGCATTCGGTGTGATCGCCCTGATCACTCCAGCGCGTGGTCCGCGGCAGCCCGGCAGATAGCCGATGCCAGCTAGCTGCCGCGTCTTGCGAGCAGCAGGCCGCAACCCGTGCCGATGAGGAGCGTCCCGGCAATCCGGCCCTGCAGGCGACGCCGCGCATGGGTGCTGAACCAGCCGCGCACGCGACCTGCCAGGAGCGCGTAGCAGCTATCGGAAATCAACGCGATCACGGTCATGGCGGCGCTCATCACGAAGAGCTGTGGACCTGCGGGCAGGCGCGGATCGACGAACTGCGGCAGGAATGCGATGTAGAAAATGATGGCCTTCGGATTGGTCACCGCAATCAGAAACCCCTGCAGAACCACCGCACGCGCGGATCGGGGCACGGGCACCCGCGTGCTCTCCGGCGCATCGCTGCCGTGCGCGCGCCATGCCTGGATGCCGAGCCAGATCAGGTAGGCGGCGCCGATCCAGCGGGCGATCGAGAACACCTCGCTCAGAAGCGAGAAGAACGCCATCAAGCCGATGGCGGCCCCCGCAATCAGGATGGTGTTGCCGACGCTGGCCCCCGCCACCGTGGCCAGGCCGTTGCGCGTGCCATGACTCAGAGAATTCGCCACGACGAGCGTCACGATCGGACCTGGCAGAATCACCAGCACGATCGCCGCGAGGCAGTAAGTCACGAAGAGGTGGGGATTCATGGAGCCTCCGCGAATTCACCGGACGAGAGTCTATCGGCCGAGCGCTAGAGTAGAGGCTTTGGCCGCTCGCACGCAATCATTTGGCGGCCTGGCGTGCGCCAACGGCGCGGCCTGATAGACTCGATCGAGGTCGACGGGCTCCTACCAGTGAAACCACCATCCATCGGCGCGCTCGCGTTGGGAGCCATTCCCTACCTCGCCATGTGCTTCTCGGTCGCGCTCTGGGACCGTATCGAGCCGATGATCCTCGGGCTGCCCTTCAACCTCTTCTGGCTCATCCTCTGGATCCTGCTGACACCCTGCTGCCTGTGGGGCGCATACCGCCTCGAGAGCAACACCGGCCGGACCGGTCGCGGCGCATGACTCCTGCTGCGACCGCCCTCACGGTGATCATCGCCATCGTGGCGGTCGGCACCGCCGTTGGCTTCCTCGCGGGCTCCCGCCAACGCATGGACCTGGAGCAATGGGCCGTCGGCGGCCGCGGCTTTGGGACCGCGCTCGTCTTCCTGCTGATGGCCGGGGAGGTCTACACCACTTTCGCGTTTCTCGGCGTGAGCGGTTGGGCCTACAGCCGTGGCGGCCCCATCCTCTACGTACTCGCCTACCTCTCGCTCGCCTATGCCGCTTCGTTCTTTTTCCTGCCGCAACTCTGGGAAGTCGGCCACGAGCATCGGATGCAGACCCAACCGGACTTCTTCAATACTCGCTACGGCAACAAGTACCTCGCCGGCTTCGTCTGCGTGGTGGGAATCCTCGCCTTCATTCCTTATCTGCAGCTACAGTTGGACGGCGTCGGCATCATCGTATCCGTGGCGAGCTTCGGCCACATCGGGCGCGTCCCGGCGATGGCCGTTGCTACGGCTCTCGTCATCGCCTTCGTGTTCGCAAATGGCGTGCGCGCGGTCGCGTGGGTGAGTGTCGTCAAGGACGTCCTGATGGTGATTGCAGCGGTGGCGATCGGTGTCGGGATACCACTGGCGCATTTCGGGAGTATCGGCGCGATGTTCACCGCTCTGGCACATGCGCGACCGCATCATCTGACGATGCCAGGCGATACCGTGAATCTGGGGCACTCCTGGTACATCTCGACCGTGCTCCTCACTGCCCTCGGCTTCTACATGTGGCCGCACACTTTCGGTGCGACGTTCACCGCCAAGAGCGCCGACACGGTGCGGCGCAATGCGATCGTCATGCCGCTTTACACCCTGACGCTCGCGCTCATGTTCTTCGCGGGTTTTGCGGTGGTGCTCATCACGCCTCACCTGCAGAACGGCGACCTTGCGCTGCTGACCGTGGTCCGCCGGATCTTCCCGCCGTGGTTCCTCGGCGTAATCGGCGGCGCGGGCGCCCTGACCGCAATGGTGCCGGCAGCCGTTCTCATCCTCACGGCCGCGACTCTCTTTGCCAAGAACCTCTATCGGCCGCTCTTTGCCCCTGCGATGACCGACGATGGGGTTGCCCGGCTTGCGCGGGGCATGGTCTTCCTCCTTGGCGCCACGAGTCTGGCTCTCGCGATCTACGGCTCGAGCACGCTCGTCTCCCTGCTCCTCACCGGCTATGCGGTGGTGACGCAGTGCTTCCCGGGAGTCGTGCTCGGGCTCTACTGGCGGCGAGCCTCGGGCCGCGCGGTCTTCATCGGGATGATTGCAGGTGTGTTAGTCGCGGTGTCACTGATGTCCGCCCACCTTGACCCGCTGTTCGGGCTCAACGCCGGATTCCTGGCGCTCTGCATCAACTTCACCGTCGCCGTCGTGGGAAGCTTCCTCTTCGCTCCGCAAGGGACTCCTGGCTTTCCGAAGCCCAGGATCGTGGCGGCTCCATTCTCAGAGTGACCGCCTCTGCCCTGTAGCCCGGGCCGCAAGCGCGGATGTGTCCGCGGGCGTACGGTCGCGGACTCGTCCGCGGACACTTCCGGACACCAGTGCCGCGGGCAGATATCTTTCGAAAACCAATGACTTAGCCAGCCCCAGCGGCTGGCACGGCATTTGCCTTTCTCCTGGTGTAGCAGACGAAATCGAGAGGCACCACATGCTCAACCCTTCCAACCATCTCGCGAACTCTGCGTCTAACGGGATGAGGACCTTGCCAGCAACGACGCTGTGCTTCGCAGGTAACCGCAACAGAGGAGAAGTCATCATGAATCCCTTCCAGAAAGCCGCCGCCGCCGTCATGTCCCTGACCATCACGCTCGTAGGCGCGACCCTCGCCACCGCCCCCTTGGTGCTGGCCGCCGCGCAGCCCGTCGCCTCTCATGTCCTGAAGGTAGTCTGATGACGCGCGAGTGGATGGGCACGGTGCAGGTATTAGCCGTGCCCTCCACGGTCAGGTGTTGGTGGCGCACAGCACATGCGCACCCCGGCGCCGAGAGCCCGCGCGAGCAACCGGCAGATAGCGCCCGACGAGCTCCGTCGCCAAAAGATCTTCGATCTCCCGAAACCCGAGCGCGTTGAGACGCGCATGGAGCTCCTCGGGCTCGAAGAAGCTCACCCAGGGCTCCCCCAACTCCGCGACGCGCTGCGCGTCCTGCTCGTAAGCTGCGCGCTCCTGCGGCGCAAGCGTCTCGGGAGGATCCCCATAATCGAATACCACGTGGGCTCCGCCCGGTAACGCCGCAATGAATGCGAGCATGGACCAGACGGCTTCGTGGGCCAGGTAAGGCACCACGCCGAGCCACGTGAAGAAGGCCGGCTTCTCGGTATCGAATCCGGCCGCGACAAGCCGCTGTGACAGCTCGTTTCGCTCGAAATCGACTCCCACGAATGTCACCTGCGCGGGAATCGGAATGCCCGCCTCCCGCAGTCGCAGTCCCTTGCATGCCTGAGTTGCCGGATGATCGACTTCGAAGACGCGCAGGCGCCGGCTCGATGAAGTGCGGTACGCGTACGTATCGAGGCCCGCCCCGAGAACGACGAGCTGACGCACTCCACGCTCGATTGCTTTACCCAGAGCCTCCTCGGCGAAGCGCGCCCGCGCAGCGATCAGGAAACGCATCCGCCGGCTGTCCGGCCGCTCGGCCGACTCCCGTGCGAGCAGCTCACCGTCCGCTCCCAGAATCAACAGCGCCAGCGGATCAGGGAAGATGACGCCATGCTCCACCAGTTGGTGAGCAGCCCTGTGTGCTGCGGCCGAAAGAGCCGTGCGGCTCGCACGTTCCGGTTGCATGGATCTATACTAGCAGTATATTCCGGAGCTGCAGCAGATGATCAGAGCACGGGCCGCGGAGTTGCAGAAGACCTCTCAGGGGCACTGAGATGTCTGTCAACCGGGCAATCTGGACCCGCCGCAACGCGCTTTCCGCGATGCTCGCGCTACCCGTCGCAGCCTACGCTGCTGCACCGAGCCAATCCCCGTTTCGAGCCCTCGAACAGCGTCACGGCGGGCGTCTGGGTGTGGCCGCTCTCGATGTAGGCAGCGGCAGGATGCTTTCCTATCGCGCGGATGAGCGCTTTCCGATGTGCAGCACATTCAAGCTCATCGCAGTCGCAGCGGTCCTCGCGCACATCGACCACGGACAGGAAAAGCTCGATCGCCCTATCGCATATGGCCCGTCCGACCTTCTCGAAACCGCTCCCGTGACCCGTGCCCATGTACAGGAGGGTAGCCTCACGGTGGAGGAGCTCTGCGCCGCCGCCATCGAATACAGTGACAACACCGCGGCCAATCTTCTGCTCAGGGAGTTGGGTGGGCCCCAGGGCGCCACCCGCTTCACGCGCTCAATCGGCGATCAGAGCACGCGCATCGACCGAATGGAGCCTCTGGCCAATACCTGCGTTCCCGGTGATCCACGCGACACCACCACGCCAAGCGCCATGCTCGCGGATCTGCAGAGCCTCACTTTGCGCAACGTCCTGTCGGAGGCCGCCCGCTCGCGACTCACGGCGTGGCTGGCCAATTGCAAGACGAGGTTTCCGCGCATTCCCGCAGGGCTGCCCGCCGGGTGGCGAAGCGGCAACAAGATGGGCACGGGAAGCTACGGCACCACCAACGACGTCGCCATCCTCTGGCCACCCCGGCGAGCGCCCATACTCGTCGCAGCGTATTACACGGGCTCCAGTGCACCGAGCACCGCGCGCGATGCGGTACTGGCTGAAGTCGGACGCCGCGTGGCAGCTTTATGATCTACACCGACTGCCCGACCGGCTGAGCGGACCAGAGGTGCCACTTCGGCACATCGACCCCCACGATCAGCAGCCAAAGGCACAGGATCAGCTCGGAGAGCCCGGCGGGCACCAGCAACAGAGGAACGCCTGACATCGGGACGACATGCAGATCGAGGAACACCAGAATGCTGTTGCCCGCGTAGCAGAGGCCGGCAAGCACCATGAGCACGCCGAGGAACCGCGGTAAAAACCTCGAGCGGAAGATCAGGACGCCATAGAGCAGGCACACGCAGCCGAAAAACAGGAAACTGACGTTCAGGTCCGCATCGTGAACGTCGATGGCGAGCGAGGCCCACGCCTGCAGCTGCTGTACCGCCACGCCCTTGAGCGAGTCCCGCCCCACCACGATGGCGAGCGCGGCAAGGTGGCCGAGGCCTGAGAGACTCTCGATGACCAGAGAGATCACGTTGAACAGCAGTCCTAGCAGCGCGAGATTGCGCTGCACCGGACGCAGCAGCAGATACTCGAGCAGCAGCTGCGGAACGGCACAAACCACCACGATGAGGCCGGCCACCACGCCTGCACGCCATAAAAACTCATGGGCGAGGATATTGTTGGCCGTGACGGCTACGTTGGCCGATACCAGCTTCCCGGGCACGTATCCATAAGCGAAAAAACCCAGGACGATCACGATGAGGTAAAGAACACCTATCGCGCGCGCGTAGAGTTGCGGTGACACTTGGGCCTCCGCTCTGATCATTTTGCTGCCCCTTTGCGCACGAACGCACGCTCATCGGGGTACCACCCGATCTCCTCGTAGCGACGAACCTGCGGCGCCCGCGGCAGGCGGGCAGCAACTTCGGCTACCGGCACCTCACGCCAACCCAGACGCTCGAAGTATCCGCCAGTGTCCTTGCTGAAGAGGTATACGTCCTCGAGATCGAGGCGAGTCGCCTCGAGCAAGGCGTAGCCCACGAGTCGCTCGGCAATGCTCTTTCCGCGTTGACTCTCGAGCACGCAGACACTGCGCAGGAGCGCGCACCGATCGCCGACTTCCATGCCACAGATCCCGACCAGCCCACTTTCCGCACGGCACACCCAGTACAGAGTGCTCGGAGCGAGTATCCCAAAGGATGAGAGGCCACAGGCGTCGAGCATTTTCGCCATGGCATCACGGTCATCGTGTGTCGCTCGCTCAATGCGCAAATCCATACCCGTACACCTATTATTCGATTACAACAACTCGCGGATTTCCGCCCGCGCTGTGCCACCCGCAACGATGAGATACCCGACGGTTATCGGCAACGTGAATCTCCGCGGCCCTGCGCTGCCGGGATTCACGAACAGCACCCCGTCCCGCTCGACGACACCCGGCTTGTGCGAATGCCCTGCGATCACGA
Source organism: Steroidobacteraceae bacterium (assembly GCA_035652555.1). GTDB lineage: Bacteria > Pseudomonadota > Gammaproteobacteria > Steroidobacterales > Steroidobacteraceae > 13-2-20CM-66-19. The sequence goes on from DASRDO010000103.1 coordinate 56,021, forward strand.
CGCCAAATTCTGCCGTCTGTGCGTTCGCGTCCGCGTCCAGCTCATGGACGTCATGCAGAACGCATATCCGTACGCCACCCAATTCCAGGCCCAGCCGTGGCGGGATCAGGTTCGCCCACCCTCCTCGATCATTGTTCCCACGGACGGCGTGCACGGGTGCGAGCCGTCGCAGGCCCTCGATGATCTCGGGGCCGCCGATATCACCGGCATGGATGATCTGCCCGACGCCGGTCATGGCCTGCACCGCTTCCGGCCTAAGCAGCCCATGGGTATCCGAAATCAAGCCGATTCTCATCGATTGCGACTCATCTGCGGGGCCAGCCCCGACCTGAAGAGTACCCGATCGCGCTGTCGCCCTGAGAGCTCGAGCGTCAGATACGCGGAACCGGGTTGCGACGCCATAGGCCGCCCTCTGGCTGCCCGGGCGCGCCCCCGAGGTCTCTCACGGCTTCAACATCGAATAACTAAGACCGCGACTTCGCTCGGCGTGATCAAGTGCACCACTGACCTGCTCGAGCGGGAAGATGCGGATGTCGATTTGCGAGAGCGGTAGGACTCCGGCCGCCACCATGCTCATCAATTCGGCAGGGGCACACCGCGGATACATCAGGGCGCCCTTGATTGAGATCTCGTTCAGCATGATGTGCGAGTAGGCAAGATCCACCGCAGCCTGCACGCCCCCCATGAGTACAGCCGTACCCCCGCGGCGAAGCGCATGGATGGCTGCCGCCGTGGGCGCGAACGTCGGAGCGTTGCCTACCATGTCGTATACCAGGTCGGCGCCCTTCGCTGCCGCGGCGATCGCCCTTTTGTCGCGCTCGAGGTCGCCTTGCAGCTCGACGGGCTCGACTCTGTCCGGATTGACGGACCTCAGTTGCGCGAGGACCTCTCTCTCCCGCCCCACGGCGATGATGCGACCGGCGCCCATGGCGAGGCCGATGAGCACGGCGCACGAGCCAATGTTTCCGGTTGCGCCGCTCACGATCAGTGTTTGACCCGGGCGAAGAGCTCCCCGCAGCAGTCCGCCATAAGCGACGGCTGCAAAGCTCAACCAAGCGAGCATGGCCGGCTCGAACGACTTGTCAGGCAGAAGGGTGAGGCACTCGGCAGGTACCACGCACTTCTCAGCGAAAGTACCATTGCGCCATCGCTGTTGAAGAGAGCCTGAAAGGGGCGATAAACCCGTCAGCCCCAGCAAAATGCCGTCGTAGGCGTCGGTCGTGCTGTGCGTATAGATGTGGGGATCGATGAACACATGATCTCCCGGCCGCAGCCCGATCACATCATCGGCGACGCTCTCGATCACGCCCACCCCATTTGCCCCGGGTATCCACGGCGTGGCCATGGCATATCCGAGCTCCCCAGAGACCACTTTCTTCATGAAGCTGAGGACTGGTGCCACCGTTATCTTGACGACAGCTCCGCCCGACAGCAGCTTCGGCTCGGGTCGTTCCGTCCTTGAGGGGGTCGCCTGGCTTCTCGAGATATACCGCCTTCATGAGCTCCTCCACGTTGACCTGAGCCTGCAACTCCTTTGTCGCACTCGGTCTGGAGCTCTGCAGGCGTCAGCGGCATTGGGCCGCGGGCCCGCGCAGTCGCAATCTCGGTGCCCTTGTGTCGGTCGCGTTCTCACCGCTGCGGGTGTCCGCCCATCGACCCTTACCGCGTGCCGAGCAGGTCACGATGAAAAAATGCTCGTCGCTCGCGACGAGCATCGGAGCGGCGATCAGATTACAACAATGTCAGTTTGCGATTTCCGTGACTTTGCGCATGATGCGCTGCCCGCGCCATGATCGCGCATGGCGAGCCGCGACGGAGCGCCCTTGACTTCGGTAGCGGATCACCAGATACTTAATGTGACACTTAACAAACGGAGCGCGCAATGTCTCTCGAGCTCTTCCTGCACCCGCTGTCTTCATACACCCACAAGGTGCTGATCGCGCTCTATGAGAACGACATTCCGTTCGCGGCGAAGCGGCTGGACGAGCCGGCGGTCGCCCGCGAATGGGAGCAGCTCTCCCCTCTCAGGCGCTTTCCGATCCTGCGCGACGTAACGCGCGGCCGGGTGATTCCCGAGTCGACCATCATCATCGAGTACCTGCAGACCCACTTCCCCGGCAAAGTGAAGCTGATACCCGATGACCCCGACCTCGCCTGGCAGGTGCGCCTGCGCGACCGGTTCTTCGACAACTATCTGCACACCCCCATGCAGAAGCTCCCCTTCGACCTCAGGCGGCCGGAGGCAGAGCGGGATGCTTATGGGGTCGAGGAAGCGAAGGCGACGTTCGTGACCGCTCTCGCGTCAGTCGATGCCGAGATGGCCGGCAGGACCTGGGCCATGGGCGATGAGTTCACGATGGCGGACTGCGCAGCTGCGCCGGCCCTTTTCTACGGCAACCGCTTCTTCGGTCCGTTCCGCAAGACACACCCCAATGCCCTGGCGTATCTCGACCGCCTGATGGCACGCCCCTCCTATGCGCGTGCCCTGCAGGAGGCAAAGCCCTTCATGCACCTGTTGCCGAAGTAGCAGTGGGTGCCCCTCCAGGGGCGCGGCTGGTGTGAGCTCTGCGCGGCGTGCCGGGAGTATTGGCTCATGTGATACTCGGGCCCCTGCGCCGTATAACATACCATGAGCCTGGACCAGGCGACGCCGGACCAATGGATGGCGGGGGCCTCCGCTGTTGAACGGGACTGGGATGCGCTGTACGCGGACCAGTTGCCGCGTATCTACAACTACTTTCGCTTTCGCGTAGGCACTGATGCCGATGCGGAGGACCTGACGGCCCATACCTTCGAGCGCGCGTGGCGAGCACGGGAGCGCTATCGGCAGGACCTGGCTGGTTTCTCGACCTGGCTGTTCGCGATCGCCCACAACGTCGCAGCGGACTTCCTGCGAGCGCGCCGCCCCAGGTTTCGCTCGATGCCGCGCAGGAGCTCCCCACGGAGGGAACGCCCGAAGAGGATGTCGAGCTCCATTCAGACCTGAAACGATTGACTGCGCTCGCCATGCATCTGTCGGAACGCGAGCAGGAGCTGATCGCGCTGAAGTATGGCGCGGAGCTCGATAACCGGCAGATAGCGAAACTGACGGGCCTCACCGAGTCGAACGTCGGCACGATCCTCCACAGGGCGGTACTGACGCTACGGAGGCAGTGGTGACTCGCAGACCACCGACGATGCATGATGAATTCCTCCATCGGCTGCGTAAGGAGCCACGGCCGGAGTTCGCCGCCCGATTGCAGGCGCAGCTCCGGCTGAAATCTGCGGCCCCTCCTCGGCCCCGAGCGCCCTCGCTGGTACGCACCCTGATCACGATCCTGCTGCTCGGCGGCGCGGCTTTCGCGATCACTACCGTGGTGATGAGAGGGATACCCACATCGGTCATGCACGCATACCAACATGCCGTCAGCCGTTCCGCTGGCGGAAAAAGTGCTCATACCGCCGGGCGCGGGCTAGGCAACGGCGGTATCCGCGAACAGGCGCGTCAAGGCGCTGGCGCGTGGAACCTTCCCGGTGGCGAAGCACAGCGCAACCGCCCTCCGCACGTTGCGACGCCGGCTGTCGGCACCCCTTCAACGGCAGGCGGATCCGCCGGAACGGCCGGCAGCTCGTCGTCTGCCGGCGGCGCTTTGCTCGGAGCGCGCGGGCTTCAATTGAAGGCGGTGAGTTCCTGGGCGGCCTACCCGCTCCTGCTCGAGACCGCCGAGGCTGCCAACAGGAACGGAGGCATGAATGGAGCGCCCGTCGTGCATATTGAAGCCTCCCTTCGAGATTCAGATTCGTGGCCGCCGCATACGATGTGCGACGGCGCTGCGAGCGGTCCCGATATCGCGTATGCGTTCGAGCCTGCGGGGTCGGTGAGCAGTCGGCCCTGCTTTCGCAATGCCTTGGGTAAGCTCGGCCCCGTGGTAGCCTTTCCCATCGCCTACGAGGCGGTTGCACTCGCACATAGCCCCCTCTACGGAGCGGTCGATCTCACCCGCCGGCAGGTGTTCCTTGCACTGGCCGCGTGGGTTCCGGATCCGGCGCGACCGGCGACCGTTCAAGGCAACCCGAGCACCACCTGGCGGCAGATCAGTCCCGCGCTCGGACAGGAGCCCATCCGGGTCTTGGGCCCCCCACTCGCATCGCCTGCGGGGCGCTCGATGATCGAGCTGCTGATGGAGGGGGGATGTAACACTTATCCCTGGATAGCCGCACTCAAGTCGACGGATCCGGAACGCTACGCCCGCATTTGCCGGACGGTTCGCACGGATGGCGTATACGTCGAGATCACGAAGCTCGACCCCGCGAGGCTACTCATGGAGCCGAACGCCGTCGGGATCTTCGAATACCCGCTGCGGTATTCTCATTCTTCCCTCGAGGAGCTCTCCGTGAGCAACCTCGAGGGCGTGCAACCGAGCCTGCAGACCATCGAGAGCGGCGCTTATGCCGGGTCGCGGGCGCTTTATCTCTATATCAACCGCCGGCGCGTACCTTTCTTCCTGGTCGGCGAGCTGATCGCTCCATACTACGGACCTGACTGGGCGATCGTTGCGCCATCGTCACCGGCTTTTAGGGAAATCGTCAGCGAAATGATGGCTCCCTGAGCCTGCTGCTCCGGGCCCGGCGGTCTAAAGGCGCGGACCCCGCCGGCCGCGGTAGCCATTCAGCAGCCACGCTACGATGATCACCAGAATGATGAGTCCGATGGGACCGACGCCCCAGCCGACACCGAAACCCCAATACAGGCCGCCGCCACCGCCGAAGAGCAGCAACAGCAGGATTACTACGAGAATGACATCCATGGTGAATGCCTCCCCTACAGTGAGACCACACTGAGGAGGTAACAGCAAAGGCTGTTCCCGGTACTGCGATGCTCGAGGTGGCTGGAACGCTCAGAACTGATAGGCAACCGACGCGGAAAACAGGCGTCCGAGGTTGGGGTAGATGGCCGCCCCCGTGCCGGTGCCACTGTGGATCTCGAAACCCCGCGCCGGGGGTGTCTCGTCCAGCACGTTATCGACGTTGAGATGCAGCGTGATGTGCCCGCGGCGCAACTCCATCGCGAGGTCGTGGAAGAGCCTGGTGCCCGTCATGGGCAGGTCATACTCATTCGCAGGAATACCGGGGAACCAGGCGATGCGCGCATCGCCGATGAGCTGCGTACGCCAGGTGATCCGGAAGCCGCCGGTGCGGTAGGTGAGGTCCGTCGAGGCTCGCCAGCGCGGATTGCCCACCACACCCCCCTGGACGACCAGTGTGTCGGGGTCGGCGGCGTCGCCCAGCAGATCGAGAGTCCTGAGCCAGGTCGCCACGCCCGAGAGCTCGAAATCCCCTGTCGGAAGGTGAAGCAGTTGCACATCGTGGCGCCATCCGAGGTATACGTCGACCCCCGCTGTATGGAGACTTGCGATGTTCTGCTCGGTGGCCGCGATCGCGGTAATGGCATGCGTGAGTGGATCGCGTGTTACGAGCGCACAGTTTGGGTTGGACTCGACACCGACGTCAGAATCGACGCAATCATTCGCGATCGTCTGCGGCGGCACCGAGCTGACGGCATGGTTGATGGCGATGTCCCAATAGTCCGCGGCAAGGGACAAAGCAGGTAGCAGCGAGGGCTGCCAGACGAAGCCTGCGGTCCACGTATTCCCGATCTCAGGCTGCAGCCCGGGGTTGCCGCCGACCACGGCAGCGAGCGTCTGCTCGTCGGTCGGAGCCTTGAAGTCGACCGGGATTCCCAGCGCGAGGCAGTTGTTGAGCCGGGTGCTCGAGACGCGATTCACCGAAACGTCGCAGGGGTCCTGACCGAAGAAGAAGGTGGTGCTGCGGGGCGAGTACAGCTCGCCGATGTTGGGCGCCCGCACGGACCGCGAGTACATCGCGCGCAGCCTCAGGCCGTCCTGCGGCTGGTATTCGAAGCCGCCATCCCAGGCACTCTGCAGGCCACTCGTGTCGTAGTCCGACAGCCGGAACGCGCTGTTCAACACGAGCTCATGCGCCAGCAGCCTGTCGCGCAGCAGCGGCACGTGCAGCTCGACATAGCCCTCGCGGACGTCGAAGCCGCCCGCAGTCGGCGCTATCCGCGGCAGGAAGAGCTCGCCGGCCTGCTCGGCCGCGCCGGGTACCGAGGCCGCGCTCTCGCGGCGATACTCCACGCCCGTTGCGAACTGGAACGGTCCGGCCGATAGTCCCGGCAGCTCGCCGGTCAGGTTGGCGCCCGCGACCTGCTGAGTCGCGCGCCGGCGGAACAGGCTGTCGACGCGGCTGAAATCGATTGCCGCGGCGCTCGCCTGATCGATGCCGACGAGGTCGAGCGGTACACAACCGTTCGAGGGGTCCCGGCAGACGATTTGCCCCGTGGGATCGCGCACCGCATCGAGCGACTGGATAAAAAGCGCGTTGTTGCGATCGTTCGTATCCACTGTCCTCTCGACAGTGTGGCCGTAGGAGTATGACACGTCGTAGATCCACTGATTGGGCAGCGTGCCGTCGATTCCGGCCACGTACTGCTGCATCAGCCTGTCGTTGTCGGTGCCACGCACCCCCATCTCGTTGATGATGCGATGGAACGGCACGGAAGCGACACTGTTGGCCTGCATCAGCGCGACGGCCGCCGCGGGCAGGAATGGATTGTCTATACCGAGAGAGACATCGCCCGTATCGAAGGTGGGCTGGAACTGCGTCTGCACCGAGGTGTGCGCGATGCGGGCCTCGAAGAGGAGCTCCGCCGAGCCGGACAGCGACTGATGCAAGGTCCCGCCGAAAACCTCGCGCTCGATCGGCTCGAGCAGCAACTGAGGGGGTTCCGGGTTGACGCTGTCGCCACCGATGGATTCACCCGAGCGGTCGCCGAGCGGTCCGAAATCGTATGGCCGTATGGCGCTGCCGTCGTTCGTGAAAATCCAGGTCTGGCCGCCTATCGTAAAGTCGCCGGCGTTGCTCACCGTGTTGACTCCGGTGTTCACCCTCGTCAGAAAGGCCGGGGCAGCGCCGTTCGGGCCCTGATAGGCGGGATTGGAGATGAGGCCGAGGCCGTCGGAGGCATAGAGCCGCGAGCTCGCGCGCACGCCTTGGGCGCTGTCATAGACGAAGCTGAGTGTCGCGTTGCCGGGACGGCTCCCGACCTCGAATTCGTTGCCTGCCGTGAGCGAAATCCCGCGCGAAGCGGCATCGCCCCGGGACGACATGCCTCCGTGGGTGCGCACGCTCACGCCCTCGAAGTGCTTCTTGAGAATCACGTTGATCACGCCGCCGATCGCATCGGCGCCGTAGATCGCCGACGTACCCCCAGTGACGACCTCCACCCGGTCCACCAACTCCGCGGGAATGGTGTTGAGGTCGACCGCGGCCGACAACGGCGAGCCGGATACCTGCCGGCGGCCGTCGACCAGCACCAGCGTGCGCGAGGTGCCGAGGCCGCGCAGGCTGACGAGACTCAAGCCGGCGCCGACGACCAGCGACTGAGTGTTGGAAAGGCCCTGGCCCACGCTCACCGAGGGCAGTTTCACTATGGCCTCGGCGATATTCGCGCTGCCGGTATCCGCGATGAACTCCTGGCCGATGCTCGTGAGAGGCATCGGCGCCGAGGCGTCGTCCTGCGGAATGTGGCTGCCCGTCACGACGACTTCCTGAATCCGATCCGCACTGCCCCACGCCGCAGGCGTTGCCGCGGGCGCGCGGGGGACGGTGGAACGGTCCACGCCCGGGCCGGCAGCCGACGGCGCGGAAGGTGCCGCGGACGGGGCTCGTCCATCCCCTCGCGCGGCTCCGCGGCCGGCTTTGACGCAGCTGCATTCGACGACGAGGACGCCATCGGCGGATTCGCTCACCCGCAGATTCGTGCCCACGGTCATGCGGCGCAGGGCCTCGATGGGCTCGTAGAGGCCCGAAATAGGATGGGTCCGCTGACCCGCGATGAGGTCGTACTCGAAGAGGATCTCGCGTCCGGATTGACGGCCGAACTCGGTGAGCGCCGCTGCGGCATTGCTGGCTGCAATATCAAAGGGTTTAGGGGTCGCCAGGGCCGCGCGCCAGGGGCCGAGCGCAATCGCCACGGCGACCGCGACCCCTAAAGCGCGTACGAGCCGGTCACGGCGCGGTTGCTTGATGCACGCGCCAGCGATCGCCAAACGCCCCCTCATCCGTATAGCCGTAGCACACTACGCTACGGTGGGCAAGCGAAGGGTGGCTCAGCTCACCGCCGCAGCAGGGTGCGTTCCGGCTCCTCGATCGCCACTATCCCAAAGCGCTCCTGCAGGACGCGGACGAAGGCGCCGATGTCCGTCGCACGAAAGTAGCCACCGATGCGAACCTGCCCGACGCGCGGATCGGCGATCACCAGCTTGCGCTCGTTATAACGATTGAACTCGGAAGCCACGTCCGCGAGCGACTGGCCGTCAAACTCGAGCATGCCCTGGTGCCAGGCGAGGCGCCGCGCGATCTCTTCCTGATCGACGCTCTGGACCTCCACCTGCGACTGTCCTGCGATCGCCATCTGTCCGGCGTCGACCATCGCGGGCGTGCCACGCTGCGCTACGACCTCGAGCGGCAGGCCTACCGCCACCACGCCTTTCGTGACGAGCACTTCGACACCAGCGTCAGCCTCCTCCACGTTGAAAACGGTCCCGACGGCACGCACGGCCGTATTTCCCGCCACGACGATGAAGGGGCGCGATCTGTCCGGCGCAACCTCGAATGTTGCCTCTCCACGAAGCAGCGTGATCTCGCGCCGGGCGCTGCGCAACCGGACGCGAAGCTCGCTATTGGTGTTGAGTTGCACCACCGAGCCGTCCGCGAGTCTGATCTGCTGGAACCCCCCGAGCGTGGTGACATAGTGTTGCCCGCCGATCGAGAGCCCGAATGGCCGCGACCACTGCCACCATGCAAGCCCCACCGCAATGGCGAGCACAACCGCAGCAAACGCCATCGTGAAGACTAGGCGGGTGCGCAGCGGCCGCTGCCCCAGGACCGCATGAGACTCGGGTACTCTCGCTATGCCGGCAGGGCCGTCAGCAAGCTCAGATTCCGGCTCTTTGAGCGCATCCAACCGGTTCCATACTTCGAGCAGCCGCAGATAGGCTGCCAGATGGCGCGGGTCTGCCCGGCACCAGGCCTCGAACGCTGCATGCGCGCGCGCCGGCGTGTCGGGCCGGTCGAGAGTCGCCAGCCAGTCGGCGGCTCGAGCCTCGATGTCCTCACCCGGCGCCATGTGCTCGTGTCCGTCCCCGACGAGCGGGATCAGTCTCAGATGGGGCTTCGACCATCGCCTCGAGCACTCGTTCGGCGCAGAGCCGCACGCCGTGACTGATGTGCTTCTCCACCGTGTGCTCGGCGATCCCGAGGCGCAGGGCGATCTCCTTCTGGGATAAGCCATGAATCTTGCGCAACGTCAGCACCTCCCGGCACTTATCCGGGAGCGAAGCGATCACCCGCGCAAGCAGGTCCTGCTCCTGAGTCAGATTCACGATGTCATCCGGGCTCTGCTCTTCGCCTCCTCGCGATACGACGTCCGCGCCGTCGATTTCCGGTAGCGCATCGAGCGAAACGCTCTCCGGCCAGCGCAGATGGTCCATGGCTACATTGCGGGCGGTCGCGAAGAGGAACGCCCTCCACGTGCGCACGGCGCTACGTCGTTCCGGGGAGAGAGCGAGCAGGCGGGTGTAGGTCTCCTGGAGGACGTCCGAAACATCATCCCGGTGCGGAAGATAGCGGGCCAGGAAGGCGCGCAAATCCCGCTCGTGCGCCAAGACCTCGGAAAACCAAGCTGTAGTGCCCGTATCGTCCACCGGCAGTAGGCGCGAGACCCCCGAGTACGCCCCAAGGAACCATGAGGCTAGTGCAGATTCGCAACAGCGGCAAGGCAAAATTTTTGTCGCCGGACCTACCGGAAATACCGACTCGGCCAGTCGTACTCCGCAGAGGGGCTCCCGGCGTGCTGGCTCGGCGATGCGAAAATGACACTGACACGGCGTGCCTTGATCACTCAGGCTCTCACCGCCTCAGCGGCATCGGTCGCTGCCCATGCCGCTGCCACCCCCAATCCCATCGCCGCCCCCGCCCCTGCACGGCCGGCGCGCGAACCGATGGCTGCCGAAGCCGGCACGCCGGCCGGAATCGAGGCGGATCTGCCCGCGGCGGAGCGACTCCTCGGCCTCTCCTACACGCCCAAGCAGCGCAAGCAGCTCGCTCGCGGGTATCAGGCCGTTCTCAAGGAGCTCGCCGGCGTTCGTGCGCTCAACCTGCCGAACGACGTATCTCCGGCCGTCCGATTCGATCCACGGATCCCCGGGAAGACCTACCGCATGCCAACGCCGGGCGTGCGCGGTAGCGCGCCGGCAGCGGGCGCTCTTCCCTCTTCGCCGGTCGAGGTCGCGCTGGCCCCCGCCTGGAAGCAGGCGGACTGGCTACGCGCCAAGAGGATCTCCAGCGTCGAGCTGACGCGTCTTTATCTCGATCGCATCAGCCGCCTGTCCCCGGAACTGCAGAACTTCATCACCGTCACCGACGATCTCGCCCTCGAGCAGGCAGCGGGCGCGGATGCAGACCTCGCAAGGGGCCACATCCGCTCAGGCCTTCACGGCGTTCCATACGGTCTCAAGGACCTGTTCGATGTGGCACACGTGCGCACCACCTGGGGAGCGGAGCCCTATAAAGAGCGTGTAGCGGCCAGCAACGCGGCCATCGTCGATAAGCTGGCTGCGGCCGGCACCGTTCTCCTCGGAAAGACCAGCGCCGGCGCGCTGGCATACGGCGACATCTGGTTCGGGGGTACGACCCGTAACCCCTGGAATCCTGCGGAAGGATCGTCGGGCTCCTCAGCAGGCTCGGCGTCCGCCACGGCGGCTGGCCTCGTCGGCTTCTCGATCGGCACGGAAACGCTGGGATCGATCGTCTCGCCGTCGAATCGCTGCGGGACGACGGGCCTGCGTCCCACCTTCGGGCGAGTCTCCCGACATGGCGCCATGGCCCTCGCATGGTCGTGGGACAAGGTCGGACCGATCGCACGCAGCGTGACGGACTGCGGGTTGACTCTCGACATCATCAACGGTCCCGACCTGCGGGATTGGGGCTCCCTCGATGCGCCGCTGGGTTGGGACTGGCAGGCGAGCATCCGCGGCCTGAAGGTCGGCTACGTACCGGCTTGGTTCGAATCCAAGGACGCCACGCCCGTCGACCGCCAGGCGCTCGATGCGCTGCGCGAGACCGGGGCTCAGGTCGTGGAAGTTCGCCTGCCCGATCTGCAGTACGACCTGCTGACCCCCCTCGTCTTCCTCGAGGCTGCGGCCGCCTTCTCGGAGCTGACCCTCACCCATCGCGACGATGAGCTCAAGTGGCAGGCCGACATGGCCTGGCCCAACACCTGGCGCCGCGCTCATCTCTTCCCCGCCGTGGAGATGGTACAAGTCGAGCGCCTGCGTCGTCAGGTGATGGTGGCGCTCGACGGTTTCTTCGACGGCATCGATGCATTGATCGGTCCCGTGTCGGGAGATCACTCACTGGTAGCGACCAACGCCAGCGGTCATCCCTGCCTCGTCATGAAGGCCGGCTTCCTCGAGCTGCAGACCCGCAGCATCGACAACGAGCCGATCGACGCCCATGGCGCAAAACATCGCGTACCCCGCGCGATCTGCCTCTGGAGCGCCCTTTTCCGGGAAGACGTCTTGATCACGCTCGGGCGCGCGCTGGAAGCCGCGCTCGGCGTCGCCGATCAGAACCCTCCGCTTGCACTCAGCTAGAGAGTCGACAGATGAATCAAATCAATCATCGCACCGCCCGACGCCGCTCCGGTTGGCTCCTCGCACCTCTGCTCTTCGCAGCCGCGCTCTGCGCAAATGCGATGAACAACACGCAGAACAGCACACAAAGCACTACGCAGAGCACTGTGAACAGCAAGACGCACACCTCAGCTCAGAAGAAGAAGCTGTCTCTTGCGCAGAAGAAGACGCTGCGCCTCGCCGAGAACGACCCGCAGGCGAGCTCGCCGCTGCTCGCGCAGGCCGGGCCGCCGCAGACGGTGCCCCAATCGACCGGAGCAGCCAAAAGAGCGCAACTCGAAGAGATCGTCATCACGGGCTCGCGCATCGCGCGCGGGGTCAACGACACCCTGCAGCCCACGATCGAAGTCTCCTCGCAGACCTTCGAGGCCCGCGGCTATACCAACGTCAGCCAGGCGCTCGACGAGTTGCCGCAGTTCGGCGTTCCGCCCACGAGCCAGCAGAATCAGCAGTCGGCCTTCAGCGTCGGGCAGAGCTTCGTCGATCTGTATTCGCTCGGCTCGCAACGCACCCTGACACTGGTCAATGGCCGCCGATTCGTCTCCTCCAATACCGCGAGCCTGTTCGGCGCCTCGTCACCCGGCAGTCAGGTGGACTTCAACGTCATCCCGGTCCAGCTGATCGACCACATCGAGACGGTCTCGGTGGGTGGCGCCCCGATCTACGGTTCCGATGCCATCGCGGGCACGGTGAACGTCCTCCTGAAGCAAAACTACCAGGGACTGGACGTCAATGCGGAAGCGGGCGCGTCGAGTCAGTGGGATGCGTTCAATTTCCGGGTGAGCGCCCTCGGAGGTGAGAACTTTGCAGGCGGCCGGGGCAACGTGACCGGCGTCGTCGAGTTCACGAAGAGCGACGGCTTGAGGGGCATCTCCCGCCGGGATTTCGTCAACCAGGGCGGATTCGAGGCCCCGCCGACCCCGGGACCGTTCCAGCAGATCTGGTATCCAATGCCGGTCGTCAATCAGCTGAGCACTTCCGGGGTGCCATACCTCGATGCTACTGCGGGCGCCGGCTTTTACACGCCCGGCATCCCCAACGGGGATGTCGGCTTCGTGAATGCGGCAGGGCAGCCGCTCGCTTTCTCGCCCGGCTCGAATGCGCTCTCGCCGTATAGCTTGGGTACCGCTACCGGCAATCCGATCTTCTACAACGGCGGCGATGGCGTCAACCTCATCAATTACAGCAATCTCCAGGCCTTCAGCGAGCGGCTCAATGCCGTTACGCTGGGCCACTTCGACTGGACCGACAGCGTGCAGACGTATTGGGAGGGTTGGCTCTCGGAAAGCCACTCCCACGCGCTCATCTCTCAGCCGCTCTACCTCGCCGACATTTTCGGCCCCCCAGGGACGCCGAACGGCGCGCTCTATATCAGCACCCATAATCCGTATCTCTCGGCCGCCGACCAGACGCTCATCCAGAACCAGATGAATGCCTACCAGGCGGCCGGGTACCCAGGAGCCGCGGACTTCGGGGGATCCCCCGGGTCACCACTCGACCCGGCCTGGAGTCCCAACTTCTTCTACCTCAATCGCGCCAACACCGACCTCGAGGCCGGCGCCTTCACGGGTGACCAAGTGCTCGGCCGCGGCGTGCTCGGCACGAAGGGCGATTTCGCCGCGTTCGGCAAGTCCTACCACTGGGACGTCACCGCCAACTACGGTTACTCCCGCAACATCTCGCGCCAGCCGGCCGTCGACTTCCAGAACCTGGAGAACGCGATCAATCCCGTGCTCTCGGGTGGACAGATCGCCTGCCCGCCGGGCGTGGTCAATTCACCGTACAAGACGGAATCGGAGACCTGTGCGCCGCTCGATATCTTCGGCCAGGGTAACCCGAGCGCCGCCGCGCGGGCTTACGTCACGCACATCGCCACCGCCGAGTCCTACGACACGCAGCGCGATGTGACCGCAAACCTGACCGGGCCACTGGTGACGCTGCCCGCCGGCGACTGGCAGCTCGCCGTCGGCTACGAGAACCGGCGCGAAGCGGCGGTGTTCGAGCCTGATTCCTTCTACTCCGCGAACCCGCCGGTCAGCAATCTCACCGCCACCGGTATCGAAGGGGCTTATCACACCAACGAGGTCTACGCCGAAACCCTGATTCCGCTGTTCGCGGCGAAGCAGAACGTTCCGGCGCTGAACCGCCTCGAGCTCGAAGGCGCCATCCGGCGCGTCAAGAACTCCATCGCCGGCTCGTCCAATACCTGGGATGCGGGCCTGCGCTGGGCGCCGACGAAGGACATCCTGTTCCGCGGCAACCGGACGGTTTCCATCCGCGCGCCGGCCATCACCGAGCTGTTCCTGCCGTCCTCGACCTCGAACGAGTTCGCGACGGCGCCCGGCGATCCGTGCGACAAGAACTACGTCGCCCAAGGGCCCGATCCGGCGACCCGCGCGAAGAATTGCGCCGCCGCAGGGATCAACACGGCGACCTTCACCTCGAATGCAATCAACGCGACGGTAACGGGTCTGACGTCCGGCAATACCGCTCTGCAGAGCGAGGTTGCCAAGTCCTATACCTACGGCGCGGTGCTGACCCCCCGCTGGGTGCCCAATCTGAGCATCGCCCTTGACTACATCAGCATCAGGATGGGCAATGCCATCGAGCAATTCAATCTCGGCAACATCCTCGAGGCCTGCTACGACTCGCCGGACTATCCGAACACGGCGGAGTGCAACGATTTCACGCGCAACGCCTCCGGACAGATCATCAGCTATCACGACGGCTTCATCAATGCGGGCCTGCTGGTTTTCCAGGGAGATACCGTCTCTCTGAATTACCAGTTCGTGCTGCCACGGAATTTCGGCCGGGTGGCTTTGGTGGGCAACTATCTCGATACCAAGACCCTGAAGCTGCAGATCGGGCACTCGACACCCCTCGATGAGGCCGGCGAGCTCGGCACCAACATCATCGCGCCCAAGCAGCGGGCGAGCTTCGCCTTCAACTACGCGAAAGGACCGTTCTCCTGGTACTGGCAGGCGCAGTACTCGAGCGCCATGAACTTCAACAACCTCAACACCCCCACTTCGCAGAACATTCTGTCGGTGGGGCACTGGTGGCTGATCAACTCCTCGGTCGCGTATGCCCTGGGGAGTCACGTCAACGTGCGCCTGGTCGTCAACAACGTGTTCAACAAGGAACCGCCGGCGTTTGCGCTTGCCGGCTCGGCCGCCAATTTCACCGCGTCGACCTCTTACTACTTCGCGGGAATCATCGGGCGCACGTATCTGCTCTCGATCGACGCTTATCTCTGACCCGGCCATGGCGGCAGCAGCGAATCCGGGAGCTCAGCGGGGCCCGCTGCAGCTGGAAGCGAAATTCAAGTGACGTGATCCCCGGGGGGCCGCGGCCAGGGAGGCTGCGGCCCTCTTCTTTTTTGAGCCGGACTCAGGAGAAGTCGGTCGCTCCGGCCGTGACGATGCTGTTCTTGCCTGTCTTCTTCGCGCGCTTGAGCGCCGCACGGCAGGCCTTGAGCAGCGCCTCGAGCGGCAGGTCGCGTTCCGGCACCAGGCTCGCAACGCCGGCACTGATAGTGAGATAGCGTCCGTTGCCGTTACGCGGGTGATGAATCAGCAGGTCCCGAACCCGCTGCGCGACGACCTGCGCATACTGCGGAGCCTTCTGCGCCGCATCACCCTGAGTCAGAGTCGCGAGAGTTCCGCCCTCCCAACGCCCTACGAGATCACCGCCGCGCCGGTAGGATGCACTGATGACTCGGGCCACCCGCCTGATGCAGGCGTCCCCCGCGTTCTTGTCGAAGGTGTCGTTGTAGGTCGTCAAATCGTCGATATCGAACAGCGTCAGTGCGATCTCGTGCGAGTCGCGCTGCGCGAGCACCCAGTCGCGTTGCAGCAGCTCCTCGAAGTAGGCGCGCGAGTGCAGCCCCGTCAGCCGGTCCTCCCGCAGCCACGAGGGCAGACCCGGTGCCGCCTTCTCATCCCCCTTCAGCCGCTCACTGGCATCGCGGTAGTAGGCGACGAAATGGGTCAGTTGACCGGCGGGGCCGCGCACCGGCTGGATCACTACCTCGTTCCAGAAGAGGGAGCCGTCCTGACGGTAGTTGCGCATGAGCACCCGTGCCGTCTCGCCCCGTTCCACCGCCTCACGTATGCGCTGACGCCCCTCCTGCTCGCGGTCGTTGCCCTGGAGCATGCGGAGGTTCTTTCCAAGCAGAGCGTCTACGGCGTAGCCGCTCATCGCGGCGAAAGCGGCATTCGCGTAAATGACGGGATGGTCGGAGGTCGTGGCATCGCAGACCACGACGCCCTCGGGCGCGCTGTCGACGACCACACGCCAGGCTTCGTCCGACCAGTTGTTCATTCTTTCCAGCCCATCATCGTCCCGAATCCAGTTGCAGTGCCGGAGGCGACGCGCACCGTTCGAGCCATTCCTGAGCGCGCTGCCACTCCGGCCGATTCCTGAGGTCCTCCGGGCGTAAGCCACCGCGTCCGTGGAGCCTCACGAGGCGCAGGCCCGAAGCCGGCTCGGGCTCCACCGCCAGGTGATCCAGCAGCTCCTTCACTGACGGGCGCTGATTGCACACCGGCAGCATGTCGCAGCCTGCCGACAATGCGCCCTTCGCCCGGGTCACGACGTCGCCGAAGGCGGCAGCGGCCCCTCCCATCGACAGGTCGTCGGCGAACACTACCCCCTGGAAACGCATCTCTCCGCGTAATACGTCGCGAATCCAGCGGGCGGACAGGCTGGAGGGGGCGGCATCCACCGCAGGAAACAGGATATGGGCCACCATCACGGCCGGCAGGCCGTTGGCGATCAGGCGGCGGTAGGGCGCCAGGTCTGCCGACATGTCGGCAAGCTCCCGCCGGTCCACGGGCAGGGTGAGGTGGGAATCGGCAACCACCGCCCCATGGCCGGGAAAGTGCTTGGCGGTGGCGGCCATCCCGGCGTCCCGCATTCCGTGTGCATAGGCAGAAGCGAGCGCCGCGACCGCATCCGGGCGGGAGTGGAACGCCCGGTCGGTAATGAAGCTGACGCCATAGTCGATATCGACGCAGGGCGCGAACGACAGGTCGACTCCATGCGAGCGCAGCTCCGCCGCCATCAGCCAACCCATGCTCCGGGCCAACTCGAGGCCGGCGCGGGCGTTGGCATCGTATTCGTGCCCTATCCGCCGGGGCGGCGGCAATGCCGAGAATCCCTGACGGAAGCGCTGCACCCGTCCGCCTTCGTGATCCACCGCCACGATGAGCGGTGGGCTGCGGGCGGCGTGAATCTGCGCCACCAGGGCCGAGAGTTGCCCCGGATCGGCATAGTTGCGTGTGAACAGGATCACACCGCCCACCAGGGGGTGGTGCAGCATCTCCCGCTCCTCGACCGTGAGTGAGGTCCCTTCCAGGTCGATCATCAGCGGCCCGAGCGTCATGGGCGGGTGAGCAGCGCCATCGACTCGACGTGCGCGGTGTGGGGAAACATATCGACGACTCCGGCGGCTTCGAGGGCGAAGCCGTATTCATGAACGAGGATACCGAGATCTCGTGCAAGGCTCCCCGGATGGCAGGAGATGTACAACACCCGCTCGGGAGCGAGTCGCGCGATTGCAGCGAGCATCTCGCGGGCAGCTCCCGCTCGCGGTGGATCGAGGAGTATGTGGGTGTAGGGTCCGCCGAGCCACGCAGGCGGGACGTCTGCCGGCTTCGAGAGATCGCTCGCGTGAAATTCCACGTTGTTGAGTCCGTTGTGGTGCGCGTTGTGACGGGCACGCTCCACCAGGCTCCTCTCCCCCTCCACTCCAACGACACGGCCCGCGGACCTCGCGAGCGCGAGCGTGAAGTTTCCGAGTCCGCAGTAAAGATCGAGCACCGCGGAGTCTGAAGCCGGTGCGAGGATCTGCACCGCGCGCATCACCAGCGCCCGGTTCAGGGCGCCATTCACCTGTACGAAATCCGTCGGTGCAAATTCGAGCTCGAGATTGAAATCGGGCAAGCCATAGCGAAGCGCCGCGGACGACGACACCCCTTCGCCTGCGGAGAGCTCACTGACGGAATCGAGGCCACCGCTCTGCAGATAAAACCGCAGCGCGTGCCTGGCTGCAAACTCGCGCAGCTTGCGCAGATCCGGATCCGAGGCCGGCTTCAGGACACGCAATACGAGCGCCGTGGCGTTGTCCGCGACTGCCACCTCGATCTGCGGCACGTGCTGGCGGATCTCGAGCTCGCCCAGGAGCTGCGCAAGCGGCTCGATCAGCTCCCCAACCGCCGGATCGAGTACATCGCAGTGCGTGACGTCAGCAACGTAAGGGGCCAGACGTTCGCGAAACCCTACGACCACCCGCCCTTTCTTCGGGACGTATTTCGCACCGAGGCGCGCACGCCGGCGATAGCCCCAGACCGGACCGCGCAAAGGCGGCAGCCACCTGCGGTACTCGGTCTTGGCCACTCGCGCCAGATTGTCGCGCAGCTCCGTCTCTTTCAGCGCGAGCTGTGCATCCGGGCTGGCATGCTGCAGGGCGCACCCGCCGCAAACGCCATAGTGCCTGCAGCGCGGGCTCACCCGCTCCGCCGCCGGCCGCAATACCTCCACCAACCGTCCTTCATCGTGCTGCCGGTGTTTGCGTCTGCGCTCGAAGCTCACCGTCTCCCCGGGGAGCGCGCCGGCCACGAACACCGTCTTGCCCGACCGGACGATCCCTTCGCCATCGCGCGTCAGGCCGACGACTTCCGCCGTCTCGCAGGGACCCCGGCCGGCGCTGGCCCGATTGGCCGCGCCGCTCAAACGCCGCCTTCCCACACGCGCAGGAATTCCGCGAGATGCGGCTCTTTCCCCGCGCGCAGCAGCACCCTCAGCCTCTCGACCTCATCCGCATACCGTTCGCGCGTCAGTCGTCCACGCAACATTTCGAAGCGCAGGTATATGAGATAGGTATTGAGCACGTCCGTCTCGCAATAACGCCGAATCCCGACGAGATCCCCTTCCAGGTACGCATCCCAGACCTGCGCGCCCGAGAATCCGAGCTTCCCCGGCAGACCGAGCAGGCATGCCACGTTCGCGAGCGACACCCTGCCGCGTGCCTGAAACCCCGACAACACGTCCATGAGATCGGTATGCCGCCAGTGATAGCGGCTGAGGTAATTGTTGTGGCGGAACGCCGGATCGCCGTCCCCCTTCTCCCAGTACCGCGGCGCCTGCACGCCAGCGAGCAGCGCCCGATAAGTGAGTACCGGCATATCGAACCCGGACCCGTTCCAGGACACGAGATCCGGCAGATAACGCTCGACACCGTCGAAGAAGCGCTCGATGAGCTCTCCCTCCGGCGACTCCGGATCCCCCAGGCTCCAGACCTTGAGCCCCTCGCCACTGCGCAGCACACAGGAAATCGCCACCACCCGATGCTGCTCGAGCGGCAGGAACTCTCCTCCGGAGTCCTGCCGCCGCAAGGCAAACATTGCCTTGGCGACCTCCGCATCCGGGAGTCCCTCGAGTCCGTACAGGCGCCGCCCCAGCGCCACATCCGGGACGGTCTCGATGTCAAACACCAGAGAGTTCATGAATCCTGAAGCCCGTCACTCCGCCCTCATCAACACAGCCACCGCCACGACCAGCCCCGCCTCATCCGTCAGCGTGACATGCCCCTCTCCGACACCGAGGCCCTTGCGCACCTTCTCGCCGCGCTCCGAGAACACCACTTCCGGCTTCCCCCAGGCGTTCTGCACGACGCCGACATCCCTGATCCAGACCCCGTGCGAGAACCCGGTCCCCATCGCCTTGACGATCGCCTCCTTCGCGGCAAACCGCATGGCGAGGAAGCGCTCCCGCCGCTGCGTGTTCGCGAGCTGCGCCTGCTCTTGCGGCAGCAGCAGCCGCTCGATGAAATGCGTCCCGAACCGCTCGAGCGTCTCCTTGATACGCCTCACCTCGAGGACATCGACGCCGATCCCGAAGATCATGCCCGCGCCGCCGCCATCAACGCCTTCATATCCCGCACCGCCGCCGTGAGGCCAGCGAACACCGCGCGCGCGATGATCGCATGCCCGATGTTGAGCTCCACGACCTCCTGGATCGCCGCCACCGGCTGCACGTTGTGGTAGTCGAGACCATGCCCCGCATGCACCTCGAGCCCGAGTTTGGCCCCGAGGCGTGCGCTCTTCACCAGCCGCTCGAGCTCAGTCGCCCGCGCCGCCCCCGTAGCTTCCGCGTACGCCCCCGTATGCAACTCGATCGCCGGCGCGCCTATTCTCGCCGCCGCCTCCACCTGCCGCGGTTCCGGATCGATGAAGAGCGCCACCCGCACCCCCTTGCCAACGAGCATTCCCGTGGCCTCCTTCATCCGAGCCTCCTGCCCCGCCACATCCAGCCCGCCCTCGGTCGTCACCTCCTGGCGCCGCTCCGGCACGAAACAACAATCCTCAGGCCGCACCTCCGACGCGATCCCCAGCATCTCCTCGGTGACCGCCATCTCCAGATTCATGCGGGTCTTCAGGAGCCCTCGAAGAGTCCTGACATCGAAGTCCTGAATGTGTCGGCGATCCTCCCGCAGGTGCAGCGTGATGCTGTCAGCCCCCGCCATCTCCGCAGCCAACGCCGCCTGCACCGGCTCAGGGTTCTTTCCCCTGCGCGCCTGCCGTAGCGTAGCCACATGATCGATATTGATGCCCAACGCGATATACGAACGAGTCACAGGCGCTCCGAATGAGACCGGCGGTTCGCGTGCAAACCAGTCAATAGGCGCATTCTTGCGTACAAAAGCTAAGTACGCGACCCCCCCCGTGATGCCACTGCCCGAGCCACCCGCCTGGTGGTCAGCTCCCTCCCCTCCAGCCTTTCAGTCAGCACCGCCTTTAGCACCTTGCGCGCATCCTCGAGCGCCCGCCCTTCCCCCAGCTCCTCTCTCGCCAGCGCCAAAATGGAGGTTCCCGCCACGGCGTCAGCGTCGAGCTCTACTGCAGGGACCAGCCCCTCCGACGCCACGAATCGATAAAATCCCTCCGCTTCGATCGCCTTCCCCGTCCGCGCCTCCGACGTCAGATCCACCCCGTACCCCACCGCCTCGAGCAGCCTCTTCTCGAACACCCGCAGAACCGCCTCGACCCGGCCGCCCGCCCGCAACCCCGAGAGCGCCCGCCGATAGTCCTCGAATATCTCCGGTATGGGATCGTGCCGCGTCGTGAGCTTCAGCAGCAGCTCGTTGAGGTAGAACCCCGCCATGAGGCTCCCCGCCGGTAGAGCGGCCGCGCTCTCAGCGCTCTCCGCCCCCGTGAGCTGCCCGGCCTCCCGTCCCACCTGAAAGGAGAGAAGCAACAGGTCGAAAGGCTGCAGCACTCCCCCGAACCGCGGTTTCGGCCCGCGCGCTCCCGGTGCAAACAGTGTCAACCGCCCGTGATCGCGCACCAGCACCTCGAGAATCCGGCTGGTGTCGCGGTAGGGCCGGTGATGGAGGATGTACCCCGGCGCGAGCAGAACGCGGCGGGGATGCGCGCTCATCAGTGCTTACTCCAGGCCCAACTCCCGCAGAGCGCGGGCATTGTCCGCCCAGTTCTCCCGCACCTTGACCCAGAGATTGAGGTGCAATCGCCGCCCGAGCAGGCCGTTCAGCGCGAGCCGCGCGGAGGTGCCCACCCGCTTCAGCCGCTCACCTTTCGCCCCGATGACGATCGGCTTCTGTCCCTCGCGGTCCACCCACACGGCCGCATCGACGGTGAGCTGCCCATCCTCCTCGGCCAGCCTCTCCACCTCCACCGCGATGCCATAAGGCACCTCCTGATTGAGCTCCAGAGTCAGCTTCTCGCGGATCATCTCGGCGATCCGAAACTGAATACCCCGGTCCGTGAGCTCTCCATCGGGAAAAAGCGCGGGCGAGAGCGGCAGGTGCGCCGCGATCGATGTGCGCAGGTCCTCGAGATTCTGCTCCTTGAGCGCCGAGACCGGCACGAGCGCAAGGAATCCATGGCGGCGGTCGAGATCCGCGAGATAAGGCAACAGCCGCTCGCGCGGCTTCGCCCGATCGACCTTGTTGACCGCAACCAGCACCGGACGCTCGGCGCGCGCGATGCGCTGCAACACGAGCTCGTCCTCTGCATTCCAGACGAGCGCCTCCACCACCAACACGACGAGGTCCGCATCCGCAAGCGCCGCCGCCGCCGTCCGATTCATGGCCTTGTTGAGCGCACGCTTTGCCTGACTGTGCAGGCCCGGGGTGTCGACGAAGGCGATCTGCGCATTCGGCAGCTGCGCGAGCCCGATGATCCGGTGCCGGGTCGTCTGCGGCCGTGGCGTCACGATGCTCACCTTCTGCCCGACGAGCGCGTTGAGCAGAGTCGACTTGCCGACGTTCGGCCGGCCGACGAGCGCGGCGAAGCCGCAGCGGAAATCAGGGGGAGAGTCAGTCACTTCGGCAGCTCTTGGCCACTGTCCAGTGCCGCCAGTATGCGCTCGGCCGCCTCCTGCTCGGCACGCCGACGACTCGAGCCACGGCCCTCGGCCGAGAGCCGCATCGCCGGCACGTCGCAGGTCACGTAAAACGTCTGCGCGTGAGGCTCCCCCTCGACCCGCTCCACCCGGTAGCGGGGCAGCGGGAATCCCAGGGACTGCAGGTGCTCCTGCAGACGTGTCTTGGCGTCCTTGAGCTCATGCGGGGCCGGGAGTGCCGCAATCCGTGGCCCGAAGAGGCGCTCGATCACCGCTTCGGCGGCTGCGAGTCCACCATCGAGGTAAAGCGCCCCGAAGATCGCCTCCAGGGCATCGGCGAGGATCGAGTGGCGGCGGAAGCCCCCCGTCTTGAGCTCCCCCGAGCCGAGCTGCAGCGCCTCCCCGAGCCCGAGGGACGCCGCCACCTGGGCGAGCGGCTCCCCGCTCACGACCCGCGCGCGCAGCCGGCTGAGGTCGCCCTCACTGGCCTGAGGGAATGCGGCGAAGAGGTGGTGCGCCACGATGAGATTGAGCACCGCATCGCCCAGAAACTCCAGCCGCTCGTTGTTGGGGCCCGGCGCGCTCCTGTGCGTGAGCGCCGCGCGAAAGAGCGCAGGATCACGCGGCTCGTAGCCGAGCTGGGCGCGTACCCAGGCGAGCGGCCAATCGGGCTTATCCACCACCGCTCAGGCTGACGGTCTTGTCGAACTGGACCTGAAGAGTGATGTGGGCAAAGAGCGGTGCCTGGTCATCGTAGGCGGCCTCGACCTGCCATCCCTGGCCGGCGCGGGAGATCGAGATGTCCTTCACCGCCGGGTAATCCACCTGATCGACGTCGAAGTGCTTCTGGAGGGAGCTGCGGATGCTTTGCGGGTTCGCGCCGCCGCCCCGGAACTCGTCGCCGAGCTCGTTCAGCGCGCGAGCGACCTTCATGTAGTTCAGGTAGACGGGAGTCAGGCGAATGCCTGCATAGATGATGATGGCGAAGGGAATG
The DNA here is from genome assembly GCA_035652555.1 of Steroidobacteraceae bacterium. GTDB lineage: Bacteria > Pseudomonadota > Gammaproteobacteria > Steroidobacterales > Steroidobacteraceae > 13-2-20CM-66-19. The sequence continues at coordinate 79,136 of DASRDO010000103.1, forward strand.
AGCAGTATGAGCCATCCGATCGCCGTCACGCCACGTTGACGCGCAAGCATTGCTGAACCCCCGCACTAATGGATCTTGTTGCCGATCCGGCTCCAGATGGGCCCGCCGGAGCGCTGCGGGTCCCAATCGAACCAGATGTAGGTCGCCTTGCCCACGAGGTTCGCATCCGGAACGAAGCCCCAGACGCGCCCGTCGTCGCTGTTGTCCCTGTTGTCGCCAACCATCAGGTATTCGCCGGCAGGCACCACTTTCGTGACCACCTCCGGCTCATCGAGGGGCATCGCGCCCGGAGGCGCCGTACCGCCGCAGACGTACCCGCGCGCATCACTGCGCCGACATCCCGGCAACGGGTATGGAGTGACCTCGAGCGGCACGGGGCAGAGCAGCGCCTTGTGGGTATGCTCGCCCAGTTGCTCGACGGCGAGCTGCATGTTGATGTAGCAGCCGTCGGTGTAGGTGTCGGTGACCTTGAACGGTATCACCTTGCCATTGATGATCAGCCGGTCGTCGCGCACCGTCACATGATCCCCCGGAAGGCCGACCACGCGCTTGATGTAGTTCTCAGAAGGATCGAGCGGATAGCGGAAAACCACCACATCGCCGCGTTTCGGGCTGCCGGTGTCGAGGATTTTGGTGTTGGAGACCGGCAGCCGCAAGCCATAGGAGAACTTGTCGACCAGGATGAAATCGCCATCGAGGAGCGTCGGCATCATGGAGTCGGAGGGGATGCGGAACGGCTCGAACACGAACGAGCGCAGCAGCAGCACCGCCAGGGCCACGGGAAAGAAGCTGCGTGCGTAGTCGACCGTGCCCGGCTCCGGGATGGTGGCCGGATCCTTGCCCGCCGCCTTGGCCGCTAGCAGCCGGCGGCGATGCAGCACCGCCGCATCGGCCGCCCAGATGACGCCGGTTACCCCGGAGATGGCGACCAGCACACCGCTGAAATCGAGCTGCTCGGCGACGAGGAGCCGCACCACCGCGGCGCCGATGAGGATCGGCAGCACCAGGTAGGCGAACGACATCGCCGGGGAGTCGGCCGCCGGCTTCGGGCTTGCCGCGATCTGCCGCCGCGGCCGCAGGAACCAGTCATCGAGGATGCAGAGGAGCCCGACCGGCAATGCGAGCCAGGCGAGGGCCAGGATGACCTGCATGAGGACGGGAGGCATCGCTCCGGCGCCTTACTTGCCGACCTTCAGGACGGCGAGGAACGCCTCCTGGGGAATCTCGACCCGACCCAACTGTTTCATACGCTTCTTGCCTTCTTTCTGTTTCTCTAAAAGCTTGCGCTTGCGGGTGACGTCGCCGCCGTAGCATTTGGCCAGCACGTTCTTGCGCAGCGCCTTCACCGTGGCGCGCGCAATGACGGCGCTGCCTATGGCCGCCTGCACGGCAACCTCGAACATCTGCCGCGGGATGAGCTCCTGCATCTTGTCGACGAGCTCCCGGCCGCGTTGATAGGCGCTCTCGCGATGGACGATGATCGAGAGCGCATCGACCTTCTCCCCGTTGATGAGAATGTCGAGCTTCACGAGCGGCGCCGCCTGGAAATGCGAGAACTCGTAATCGAACGAGGCGTAGCCGCGGCTCACCGATTTCAAACGGTCGAAGAAATCGAGCACCACCTCCGCCAGCGGCAGCTCGTACTGCAGTGACACCTGGCTGCCCAGGTACTGCATCTTCTTCTGCGTCCCGCGCTTGTCGTTACAGAGCTTGAGAACCGCGCCGACGTGATCCGGAGGGACGAGAATGTTGGCCACGATGACCGGCTCGCGGATCTCCTCGATCTCGTTGGAGGCCGGGAGCTTCGCCGGATTGTCGACGTATGCCACCGCAGCGTCGGTGCGCAACACCTCGTACACCACAGTCGGCGCGCTCGTCACCAGATCGAGCTCGTATTCCCGCTCCAGCCGCTCCTGCACGATGTCCATGTGAAGCAGGCCGAGAAAGCCGCAGCGAAACCCGAACCCGAGCGCGCCGGAGACCTCCGGCTCGTAATGCAGCGCCGAATCGTTGAGCTTCAACTTCGCGAGCGCATCGCGGAAGCTCTCGTAGTCCTCGGAATTGATCGGAAAGAGTCCCGCGAAGACGCGCGGCTTGATCTGCCGGAACCCCGGCAGCGGAGCTGCGGCCGGCCGGCTCTCGAGCGTGATGGTATCGCCCACCGGCGCGCCGTCGATCTCCTTTATCCCGGCGACGATGAAGCCCACATCGCCCGATGCAAGCACTTTCTCCACTATCGGCTTCGGCGTGAAGCGGCCGAGGCGGTCGACCGTGTGGCTGCGGCCCGTCGATACGACACGGATCTTCTCGCCGGTCTTGACGCTGCCGTTGACGACCCGCACGAGTGAGACCACACCGACATAGTTGTCGAACCAGGAATCGATGATCAATGCCTGCAGCGGGGCCTGCGGATCGCCCTTCGGAGCCGGGATGCGCTTGATCAATGCCTCGAGCAGATCCGGCACGCCTTCACCGGTTTTGGCGCTGACCCGGACCGCATCGGTGGCATCGATGCCAATGATCTCTTCGATTTCCTTACAGACCCTTTCCGGGTCCGCCGAAGGCAGATCGATCTTGTTGATGACCGGCAGGACCTCGAGGCCCTGCTCGATGGCGGTGTAGCAATTCGCGACGCTCTGCGCCTCGACCCCCTGAGAGGCATCGACGACCAGGAGTGCGCCGTCGCAGGCCGCCAGTGAACGTGAGACCTCGTAGGAGAAATCCACGTGCCCCGGCGTGTCGATCATGTTCAGCTGATAGCGCTGACCGTCGTGAGCGTCATAGTAGAGGGTGACGCTCTGGGCCTTGATGGTAATGCCACGCTCACGCTCCAGGTCCATGGAGTCCAGCACCTGAGCCTGCATTTCGCGGTCCTGTAGACCGCCGCACAGCTGGATGAACCGGTCCGCGAGCGTGGACTTGCCGTGATCGACGTGGGCGATAATCGAAAAATT
>DASRDO010000104.1:0-149798 GCA_035652555.1 Steroidobacteraceae bacterium
GGCGCAGCCATCCAGGCCGCGAGACTCAACGGCACCCCGCTCAGCGCCACGAGCCTGGAGGTACTGGCGCGGGCGCCAAGATAGTCGAGACACCGATGATTCGCCGGACGTTCCTGAAGACGCTCCTCGCCGGCGCCAGCGCTTCCATGATCGATTCGGGCGCCATGGCGGCAGCTGCCGCCTCGAGAGCCGCACCTGCCGGTCGCTCGCGATCGCGGAAAGTCGTAATCGGCGGCGCCGGCATCACGGGCCTCTGTTGCGGCTACGAGCTGATGAAGGCCGGGTTCGACGTCACCCTTCTCGAAGCTGCGGGAAGGTATGGCGGCCATGTTTTCACCGGCAGCGACGGCCTCTCGGATGGGCTCTACGCCGATTTCGGTGCCGACCACATCACCAGGCCGGGTTACGAGCGCCTGCTCGAGTATGCCGAGGAGTTCGGCATTGCGCTGATTCCCTATCCGAATGCCGAAGGCTCCTGGCTCCCCTACAAGGATCATGATCTGCGGATGATCGGCGGCAGCTTCTATACGAACAGGATGCTGGCCGATCCCGCGACGCTCGCCCGGCTCGGCTTCAACGGCCGTGAGGTGCGGTTTCTATCGAAACATCCCTGGTACGAGCTCGAGAGCAGCTATCTGCAGCCCTATGTGGACAGGATCAAGGATCCGTATCACCCGTTCGGCGCGGGCCTCGACGACCTCGACAAAGTAGCCATCAGCGATCTCTTGAAAAGAGAAGGCGCTTCGCCGACGGCCGTCGATTCTCTTGGGGAAGAGCAAAGCAGCGCCCTTTATCGCATCTGGAGACTGGCCGCCATGAGGCATCGGCGCATCCCGTCTTCCGAAGGCGAGATGTTTCGACTCAAAGGCGGGAACGAGCAGCTCCCCATTGCCTTCGCTCGGCGGCTGGGCCAGCGGGTGAGGCTGGCACACCGGATCACTGCCATCCGGCAAAGCCATGATGGCGTCACGGTGAGCTACCGTGAGTATGGAGGTGAGGAAAGCAAGACCCTGGACGCGGATTTCTTCGTCAACTGCATCAGTCTCACGGTCTTCAGAAGCATTCCCATTACTCCCGCCCTCTCGCCGGCAAAGCAGCACGTAGTGGATAACCTGACATATACATCACATCCCTTCTACGTGTTCGAGGCCGGCTCGAAGTTCTGGCTCGAGGATGGGCTCAAAAGCATCAACATGGAGCTCGACCACCCTCTCATCTCCTCCATCTGGGAAATGCCGAGCGAAGTGAAGACGCCGCGCGTCCTGTTGAAGGCCTATGGCCCGGGAGGGCTGTCGCCGCAGCGGGTGTTGGCCGCGTTTCGGCAGGTTTATCCGGGAAAACACGACACCATCGTGGCGGCGCTGACCAAGGACTGGACTCAGGATGAGTTTGCCCCGAGCTGTGAGATGCTGCCGTTCCCGCTCGGAGAGATGCACAAATTCTGGCCGCAAATCCTGCAGCCGGAGGGCCGGATTTACTTTGCTGGAACGTATGCGGACCTGCTGAGCCGCGGAATGGAATCATGTATTCGCTCGGCGCAGCGAGTGGTCCGGGAAATCAGAAAGGCCTGAACAAATGTCCACGCTCAAAAATCCGCATCTGCTCGCGCTGGTTACGCTGTGGCTGCTGGTCCTGAATCCGGCAGCCGCGCGTTCGCAGGAGCGCTTCTACTCCACCTCCGATTTCGGACGCACGGAGAAGGTGGATGCTCACATGCACGTCTACGGACGGGCTGACCTGCTGATGGCCGAGGCGGCTCGCGACCGGTTCCACATTCTGGCGATCGATGTCGATTCTCCGGAACATGGACAGGTCTCCTGGCAAATTCAGGATAGCGCCTCGCTGCGGCAGCGGTATCCGGGCCGGGTAGCGTTCGCCGGAACGTTCTCCGCTGCCGGCTTCACCAAGCCGGGCTGGTCGCGTACGGCGGTGCGCCAGATCGAGGACGCACTGGCACAGGGCGCGGCAGGAATAAAGATCTGGAAGAACTTCGGAATGGTCGTGCGCGACACCAACGGGCGGTATGTGATGCCGGACGACCCGAGACTCGAGCCGATCTACTCCACGCTGGAGCACGAGCACGTCGTGCTGCTCGGCCACATGGCGGAGCCGCTCGACTGCTGGCTCCCCTACTCGAAAATGACCGTCAAGGGAGATGCCGACTACTATCGGCAGCATCCGCAGTACTACATGTACCTGCATCCAGACATGCCGAAGCACGATGAGATCCTGGCGGCCCGCGACCGGATGCTCGCCGCCCATCCGCGACTGCGCTTCGATGCGGTGCACCTCGCGTCCCTCGAATGGGATGTCGGTCGCATTGCCGCTTTCCTCGACCGGTTTCCCGAGGCGAATGTCGACATGGCGGCGCGCATCAGCCATCTCGAGCACCAGGCCGAGACTCACCCTGACGAGGTCAGAGCGTTCTTCATCCGCTACCAGGACCGGATCCTCTACGGCACGGATGACGAATATGGACCGAAGGACAACGATCCGCAGGCGGTCGCTCAAATCGCGGCCGATTGGCGCCGGGACTGGCGCTTCCTCGTCACCGACGATGAGATGCGCTCGCCGGACCTCGACCGTGCGTTCCGCGGCATGCACCTGCCGCGCAGCGTCGTGGACAAGATCTATCGCGAGAACGCCGTCGCGCTCTTCCCGCGCGCCTGGCCGGGCCTGCGGCCTTGACCGGAAGCCCGACCGGCCTCACCGGATCGCTCGAGAGTCGCATAGTCGCTGACCGGTCCGGTGGGCGCCGCCCAGGCGACCTCATCGGACCGGAGCTCGTCCGATCATCGACGGGACAGGCGAGGCCCGGTCCTGGCGGGTTTCGGCTCCGTTTTCGGTTAATAGATGCAAGGCCCATGTCGAAGGACTTGCCCATCTATGCGTTGGAGCTCCACAGACCCGTCTCCACCTCTCAGAATTGCGATCGTCGGGGGTGGCATCGCCTCGTTCGTGGCCGGTATAACGCTCCGGGAAAGGCTGCCGCACGCCGCGATCACGCTGTACTCCGCCGCGGACGAGAAGATGATCGGCGGTCAACTGGCGAGCTGGAGCGAGCAGGGGTACCCGGTAGAGCACGGCTTGCATGCGCTGTTCGGTTTCTATGACCACATCCTCCCCATCCTCAAAAAAGTCGGTGCCCACGAAAATCTGACCCGCAGCAAGGAGCATATTTTCGTCCACGAGCGGGGCGCGATCCACCGCTTCGACCTCCGCACCTGGCCGGCGACCTACCGCGGATTCACGACTGCCCAGAAGGTACGGTTACTCGCCGCCGCTCCTGCAATCACCAAGCTCGTCCTCGATGTCAAGCGAAAGGGCATGGGCGTGCTCGATGCTTACGACCCGTGTGATCTGCGGGCGCTCGCGCGCAAGCACGGGGTGCCGGAATCGGTGTTGCAGAGCGGGTTCTTCCGCCAGTTCTACGAAGCCGCCTTCAATGCTCCATCGGAGCTCTCGGCGGCGGTCGCAATCGAGTCGATCTACAAGATCTTCTCCAAGCGTTGGCACTACTACTTCAACCTGCCTACGACGGCGAGCATCATTGCACCGCTGCGACGACACTTCACGGATGGCTGCCGGGGCAGGATCGAGCTCAACCAGAAACTCACCCGGGTTCGGACGGACGACGCCGGCACCAGGGTCGTGGGTCTCGATTTCGAGAATCAGGCTACAGGAGGCCGGGTTTCCGTCGAGGCGGACGAATACGTGCTTGCACTTGGGCTCGAGGACTTCAAGCAGCTGGACTTTGGCGCGATTGCCTCTCAGCACGACTATTTCCGCAACGTGCACAAACTGCAGACGGTCTCGAGCTTCTCCATTCAAGCTTGGTTCAGGGATGATCCCGTCCCACAGGGAATCGACAGCATGGTCACCGGCATGCCTGCGCCTTTCGGGATCCTCTGTCCGATCACACGGGTCCGTACGACGCGGCCGCCGGAGGACCTCCCGCTCCGGCACGAGATCATCGCGACCGGACCCGAACGAGGATATGAGGACATTCCGGACCCGGTCATCAAAGCGGGCTTCATCAAAGGGCTCCGGGATGCAGGCTTCAGGATCCCGGACGACCCTGCGGACATGCATGTTGTCCTGCGGCGCAATCGCGAGCCACTCCACCGCTACCTGCTGACCCGGCCGGGTGAGCTACCCTTGCGGCCGCCGCATCAAAGCCCGCTCACGAACCTCTGTCTCGCAGGCGCGTGGGTGCGCAACGAGTTCGCCCTTCCCTGCGTGGAGGCGGCCGCCGAGGGCGCGATCAAGGTCGCCGGGCTCATTGCAGCGCGCGCCCTGGGTTCACCGCAGGGTGTAGAGGCGCGCCGGTTCGCCGGGGTGCCGCGCAGCGCGCCGCTCGTGCTGCCGCCGCCATACTGCTTCCCGCGCTCCACGGCGTCAGTCTTCCTTTTGGATGCCAATCCCGAGCGTCTGGCCGAGGTGATCTCTCCTGATCTGAGACTGTTCCCCGGACTTGGCGGTCGGATGCTGTTCGCCGCCCTGCGCCACGAGGATGTACATGCTCGATGCGATCCGAGCGGTGCGCGTTACAGCTACAACGAAGTGTTGCTTGCGGCTTTCGTTAGGGAACGGGGCGTCAATCCGATCGGTAGAATGGGACTCTACCCGATCTGTCTCTACGTCGATGACGACACGGCAATGGCCGCCGGGCGCGAAGTTTATGGCTTTCCCAAGAAAATGGCTCGCATCGAGCTCAGCGCACACGAGATGAGTCTGGTCCGTCGCGGCCTCTCGCCCGAAGCGGCTTCCGCGTCCGTACATCCGATCAAAGTGATGAGCGCCCACTGGGTTGACAGTCCGCGCGCGGCAGCTGCGCCATTCGAGGCGCCGGGCCGAGCCTCGCCGGCCGCGAAGACGAAACGATCCTTCGTTCTGCCTTTGTTTGGAGACCTGGCTCGGCTGATGACTTTCTATAACACCCGGCAGGTGACACAGACCGGAGCACGCAGTGGCGTGAGCTCCATCCTGAGCCAACTTACGAAAGTCGCGCTGGGGAACGTCCAGGTGCGCCGTGTATCGCCGTTAAGTGACTTCTGTTTGCGAGTGGGCGCATCGATCAATGATCCCATTTACCTGCTGATGCGGCCAGATTGCGACGAAGCCGAGATCCACGCGAGCCGGGGCGTGCAGGTCGAGTTTGCTTTTTCCATGGGGAGTGCGCACATCGTCGGCGCCATTCCCGAGGCACGCGATACCCAGGTGCTTGGCCGAATGACTGCCTGAGCGCTCCAGCCCCTCAAAGAAAGGACACGAATCGGTCCAATCCTGCCTCGAGTTTCCGGGGCTCCGTGGCAATGCACCACCGGACAAATTCCCGCGAATCATCGCCGAATGCCGATCCGGGAGCGAGTCCGACGCGGGCCTCGGCAACGAGCCGCCGGCAGAACGACAAGCTGTCGCTCAGCCCTTTGATTCGAAAGAAGGCATACATGCCACCGGGCGCGGGGGCGCCCAGCTCCACGAGGTCCACGGTCGACAGGCGCTCGTAGAGGCGCCGTTGATTCGCCGCGATCTCGGCGACCAAATAGGACACGTCGGCTTCGCATTGGGTCAATGCCACGCGTGCGGCGCTTTGCCCGAAGCTCGGAACGCACGAAGTATTGTATTCGATCAACTTCGCGTAGCTCGCCGCCAGCTCTCGGGGAATCGCGGCCCAACCGATCCGCCAGCCCGTCATCCGCCACGCCTTCGAGAACGAATTGCACGAGATGAAGCGGTCGGAAGGATCCGCTATGTCCAGGAACGACGGCGCGGACGGGGCGTGAAAATACAGACGCTCGTAAACATCATCTCCGATCAGCCAAGTCCCTGAAGCCCGACAACGCTCCAGGATTACTTCCTGCTCCGCGCGGCTCAGCGTCCAGCCCGTCGGATTATTCGGGCTGTTGATCACTACCGCTGCCACGCCCGGCTTGATCGCGCCGATCAGGCGGTCGAGATCGAGCTGCCATCCTTTCGGCCCGAATTGCAGCGGCACCGAAATCACCTCGGCGCCCATGATCTTGGGGATCTCGCAAAGATTCGGCCACACCGGTGTGACCGCAACTACCGAGTCGCCGGGCCCGACTATGGCTTGCAACGTGATCATCAGAGCCGATACCCCGGAGCTCGTCACGACGATGCGCTCGGCTGCAATCGGTCGATGCCAGCGGGAAAGGTAGGAAGCGATGTCCTCCCTGAGCTCGGGCAGGCCGAGATTGGGCGTATAGAACGTGCCGCCGTTCATGAGAGCGGCCGCACCCGCCGCTCGAATGGCTTCGGGAGTCGGAAGGTGGGATTCGCCGAACCAGAACGCCAGAACGTCTTTCGAGCCGAGGGCCGCATCGGCGACGTCCCGAATCTGTTGGCTCCGCAATGCACGGACCTGTGGGCGACTCTCTAGGTAGGACATAGCTCAGGCTCCCCTGGCGGACAACGAATTCGCCGCAGCTGCCGGGCAAGCGTGCGCGAAACCACTCATGATAGCGTCCAGCATGCTTGCGCGGTATGCGGCTCACTGCCCGGCAGTCACTCCTCGAGGAACGCAGCCACCTCTTTACCGATCCGCTTCATTTCGCAGGTATGCGCGCGATGTCCACAGTCACTGTCCAATTCGAGCAGCCGCGCGTGCAGCATCCTCGCAAAGTCTTCAGCCGGCAGTGGGTTCACCAGATGATCCTGCCTGTTTACGACCACCAGCATGCGACTGCGCACGGCGGCCGCGGCCCCTCGTAACGACTCGTCAAAGGGAGCGGCGACGTCCGCTGACAGCAAGGCCTGAGTCTGCCGCAGCATGTCGTTGGCATCGAGGTCATTCGGACCCTGTACCTGCTCCGCCTCGAACTCTTGATAATTCGCGCGCGAATTGTGTGAGACAACATACTGGGGTGTCAGCAGCACCAGCATCTGCATCATGTTCATCAGGTGCAGGGTGGGCTCGCTGGTGTAGTGACCTCCCTTCCAGCCCGGATCGGATTCGAGCGCCATGAGCGAGCTGCGCCACAGCAGCAGATCGTATGCCGTGAGCTGCGGCGAGCCCGCTATAGGAATGGCTTTGTCCATGAAGTCCGGGTAGGAGACGGCCCATTGGAACGTCTGCATGCCTCCCATCGACACGCCCATTACCGCCCGCAGATGCTGCAGGTGCAATGACCCGACGACCAGCTGCCGCTCGGCATTCACCATGTCACGGATGGAAAACTCCGGAAACTCCAGGCCTGGCTGACTCCTGCTGTTCGACGGTGAAGAGGAGACCCCATCACCAAGGGAGTCCACAGCGATGACGAAGTACCTGCCATCATCGATCAGCTTGCCCGGACCGATCCGGTCGGCGAGCTGGACGGCGTGCATCGCGTTTTCACGGGTGTGCTCGAGTGGCCGGCTGGGACAGCGCCGGAGAGAATACGACAGGAGGCTGCCGGCCTGCCATCGCAGGCCCGCTCCACGAAGCCGGTGGCCACGAATTGCGGTCCGCAGACGCCACCGGACCGGGCGCCTGCACCCCGGCCGGACCGGCCGCGCGTTACGCCATCACCGCAGGGAATACCAACACGGGTAGGTCAGATCCAGGTTGCCCAGGTAATGCTCTTCGGACTGCAGGCCGAGTCCGCCGGAGAACCCCGAAAGCAGCGGACGGAGGCTGGCTCCCATGCGCAACTGCCCATGCAGGCTCACCGCGAGCAGATGCTCGAGGATCTGAGATTCGGTCGCCCGCCCGTAGGCTGCGAGAGCCAACCGCTGGAAGTCGGCAATGGAGGTATAGAAGAAGCGCGCATCGGCGAGATTCCTGTCTACCAGGGAATGCTCGTACAGCTTCCAGAACATGGTGCCGATGTTGTTTTTGACGATGAGATCCCAGATTTGGGCGAAATTCCTGCAGAACATCTTGCCCGTGCATTTGAAGAAATGACCGCTCCTGTTCAGGAGCTCGGAATTGCGGATCGCGAACTCGATCAGCTTGCCCTCCGCGAACGCCTTCCCCTTTGCAACGACCAGCGCATCGTCTTGCTTGAACGCGAGCTGCTCGATCCCTATGCCGAGCTGCTGGATGCTCGAGAGCTCCTGGGAGGTGAGCACATTCGACCCGGTCGAGTCACAGACCACTATGTTCTTCTGTCCCTGCCCTACCCAGAAGAAAATTGCGGCTTTGGTCGTTATGGTCCTCATCCCGCTGTCGGTCATCCGGAGCGCTGGCGTGTTCGCCGGCGGTGCCAGGGCAGACGTGATGAGAACCGTCGGGGTCACAAAGTCATCTTCGTGCCGGAGCGAAGCCACACAGCCCCCTACCTCATATCGCCACTCTCACATCGTTAGACGCAGGCTTTCCAATATGGTTGGTATGGTCGTACCAAAACGCAACCTATTGTTTTTGTTGATGTAGACAGTATCGCGTGCACGGTTGGACTTGCCCGACCGATCGGACTAGCATCCGATGAGACGAGCCGCTTCTCAGGACGGGATTCGGCGCCTGCCTGCCCGATCATCCGTCGATCTGCGCACATAAAGAGAACAACCGCATGAGCCCGCATCGCCACGCAGAAGACCCGTACCGATGGATGATCCTCGCCATCATGGGGTTTCTCTTCTTCATGACCAATTTCGCCGAGTTCCAGCCGGCCGGCGTGAGCGGGAGCCTCATCTCGGCTCTTCACCTCGACCCCATGGAATTCGCGATGTGCCTGTTCGCGCCGTTCCTCGTGAACTTCCTGTTCGGTATTCCTGTCGGGATGCTCGCGGACCGGTTCGGTACGAGAGCGGTCGGCAGCGTGCTGCTCCTCGTGAGCTGCGTGGGAATCATCGGCAGGGCTTATGCCTCATCGGACTTCATGAGCCTCTTCGCCTGGACGCTCGTCTTCGGCTTTGCGATGGCATTCGTCAATGCGCTCGGCCCCAAGATTCTCGGCACCTGGTTCAAGCCCGCGCACATGCCCCTCGCGATGGGCGTGTTCATCGCGAGCGCCGGACTCGGCATCGGCGTCGGGGAGGCGACCGCACCTCTTTCGAGCTCGCTGAGGGGGGTGTTCACCCTCGGTTGGGTTGTATTTTCGATCGCCACCGTCTGGTTTCTCATCGGATTCCGGACGAAACCCAAGGGTCAACCCGATGCACCACCACAGCGGGCACTAGAGTTCCTGGGCACGGCGGCCCGCAACCGGCATGTCTGGGTCGCGGGTATCGCCGCATTGTTCCTTTTCGCCGGTGTCGTCGCGACCTCAGGTGACCTGCCCGGCGCTTTGATTCAGGTGAGGCACGCGAGCCCCCTCCAAGCGGGTCTCTTGGGCATTCCTCTCGGCTTGGGCGCAGCGCTAGGGTGCTCCGTCATGCCCATGATCCTCAGGCGCTTGCCCGGAATCAGGATCTGGCTCGCCTCGACGGTCGTCATGGGAGCCGCTCTGCTGCTCGCGGCGCTCGCCGTTCCATTCGGCCCGATGACCTGGATCTGCGTGATGCTCGGTCTCTTTCTCGTGAACGGCATGCTGACGCTTACCCTGCCTCTCCCGATCATGTTGCGCGAGATCGGCACGACCTACGGCGGCAGTGCGGGCGGCATCGTGAGCCTCCTGCAAACCGGCGGCGGGTTCTTCATTCCGACTTTCGCGGTCGCGCTCATCGCCGGCACCAGCGCCCGGGCCACTTTCGCGGTGATCTTTGCGCTATATGCGGTCTCGGCGTTTCTCGTGCTCCTCCTGCCGGAGCGCGGCTTTCATCATGCCGAGCCGGCCGAGTCCGCACAGTTGACGACTTCCCTGGATCTAAACCTCCGCTAGCAGGAATGGGGCCGGACGGTAGGCCATCGGGTCACGAGCCCGCTTGCATCAACCCAGCCCCTGCTTGCGACACACCAGCAGAACCTCATCGACGCCGTCCGTTGCAACCATTCCCGGCTCGAGTCTGAGCCTCTTCTGGAAAAGCAACCCCAATTGCATGATGACGCGGTTGTACCACCACATGGCTCGCTCGCGATCGTTCAACAGCCACCACATGCCGAGATCGACCAACCAGGACGAGCGCGGTTGCATTCCGTACACCGCGCTGCGCTCCACCGTCAGCTGATGCCGCGCCAGTTTTGACAGCAGCAGCGCCGGCTCATAGCGCCGCTTATGACCCACGAGCTCATCGAACGAAGTCCAGAACTCCGGGTGTAGCGGCATCGAGACCAAGACCACCCCGCCGGGCTTGGCAGCGCGCGACACTTCAGAGAGAGCACGATCGTCGTCATCGACGTGCTCGATGATGTCGAAGGCGCACACCAGGTCGAACGCCTCATCAGCGAAGGGTAGCCCGGTGACCTTGCCAATCGCGACCTGCGCACCGCACCCGCGCAGCTTCGCGATGGCGGGCTCGCTGATATCCAGGAACTGCGTGCCCTCCAGCGGCAGTCTCGGCCGTAGACCCGGGGCCACTTCGAGCCGCAGAGCGGCCGTGGGCAGCAGCGATTGCACCAGCGGCCAAGTATTGAACCGTTGGGGCTCGACCAGGCGAGCGTCGGACCACAACTTGTCGTAGTAGCTGCGATTCCTGTCGAGGAGCTCGCGCTCGCTCACCGCTTGGGAAGATTCGGGTTGCACGGTTGCATTACTTTGCGCTGCCTCACCGCGGAGCACAATGAAGCCGCTCGACCCCACCTGAATCAATTGCTTAGACGCTATCTCGAGAGAATCGCTCAGCGGCGCGCCCGTACTGTCCCCTCTACGCCATCGACCCGACCGAGCGCGTGCTCGACCGACCCCGGCATGAGCGAGCCATGCTCCCAGGCAAGAGCAAGCATCGTGAGCTCGCGGTATTCGTCGATCGCGTCAGCGCCGTGTCCAGGCGCGATACCCTCGAACGCGCTGAAGAGCTCGCGCAAAAGCCCCTGTGTCACCACGATCCGCCTTCCTCATGGTTCGCCCCATGGCGACCACCACTCTGACGATTGGGTGCACCGGTTTATTGCAAGCCCGACGGCAGCGGCGGACGAGACCGGCTCGGCGCCGTCTCAGGAAGACGGACCATGGCTATGAGGCCGACGGTCACTGCCGCAAGCATGTACCACGCAGGCGCGAGCGGATTGCCCGTCACATGAATGAACCAGGCCAGCAGGAACTGCGTGGATCCCCCGAATACCGAGATCGCAAGGGCATAGATGAGCGCGAAAGCACCCGAGCGAACTTTTTTGGGCAGCGACTCGGTAATCGCAACGATGATGGTTGCCGACGACAGCGTCTGAATCCCATTGAGCAGGGCGCTCACGGCGAGGAGTGCCGTACCGGTCCGCAGCCGCTCGAGTAGCCAGAACGAGGGGTATATGGCCACGATCAGCAGGACCCAGGGAACGATCATCACGGGCTTGCGGCCAAGCCGGTCCGACAGCCAGCCGCCGAGAGTATCGCAAATCAGCCCGCTGGCGCCGATCATGGCGGTCGCGCCGAAGGATACCGCAGCCGGCATGCGCAGCGTGTTGCTCGCGTAGGTCGTCATGTACTCGAGCACGTAGTTGTTCGTCGTTGCGGCGCTCAGCATCATGAGTCCCAACAGGAATATCCGGCCGTAGCCCACGGCGGACACGTCGCCGGGATCCGCTGCTGCGGGTGCGGTCAATGTCTCGGTCAGAGTGCGACGCAACACGAACGCAAACGGGATGATGCACACGCCCAGCAGGAGCGCTACGCGCCAGCCCCAGGCTTCCAGTTGCCCGGCATCCAGCGTGCTTGCGAGAATCACTCCAACCACTCCCGCAACGAGCGCAGCGGAGTCTGCGCTGGTTGCCTGTAACGAGGCGTATAGTCCGCGCCGCGAGACGGGCGCGGCCTCCAACAGGAATGCCGTGCTTGGCCCGACTTCACCGCCCAGCGCAAATCCCTGCAACAGACGAAACACGATGACCAGTATGGGCGCGAGCGTGCCGATCGAGGCGTACGAAGGAGTGAGGGCGAGGCCCGTGAGGGCCATTCCGATCAGGCAGAGCGACAACATCATCGCCGGCTTCCGGCCCGCCCGATCGCCGAATCGGCCGATCACGATCGCCCCGAGCGGCCGCGTCAGGAAGCCCACGCCGAACGTGGCCAGCGACGAGAGCAGGCTCAGGCCGGGAGTCTTGGAGGGAAAGAATGTATGACCGATCTGGGTCGCGAAGAACGCGTAGGTGACGAAATCGTAGAATTCCAGTCCGTTGCCCACCGCGATGGCCAGCGCCTGCCGCCACGACAGCGAGCGGGCGCGCACCGTAAGGTCAGACACGCGCAATCGGCCTTGCTTTCGATGACTGTGCCGGGGTGGTCAAGCTCCCATCTTATATGACCCGTTGGGCCTCGTCGCCGTTCAGAGCGCGCGGCGACGAGGCTTTCGGTCAGTCTTCAGTCGGAAATCTCCACCCGAACGACCTGTCCGAGGCCGATCGGCGGCGCACCAAAGCCGATATTCGAGATGTAGAGCGCGCCGTCAGGGCCGAGAGTCATGCCACTCGGCACGCTCAGAATGCCGCTCGAGCCATCCAACAGGACTTCCTGCCGGCCGTTTGGCTCGATCCGGATCAAGCGCGCCGTCGCCGGCTCGGGACCCGGGTCGGTGGTCGAAAAGGAGGCTTCCAGGATGTACAGTCGCGCATGCGAGTCGAACGCGATACCGAGCACCTTGCTCAGCCCGGTTGCCACCACCCTGATCCGGCCACTCGGTGTGATCTGGTAAACGCTCTGAGTATTGAGCGCCGCGGGAGAGAATTGGCCGAGGTTGCTCACGTAGAAGACACCGTGGTCGGCCACCACCGTCGGAACCACGTGTCCTTGTGAGGCCGAGATGTCGGCGATGCGTGATACCTGGCCGGAGGTCGTGATCCTGTCGAGCTCGCCGTGATTCGGCTCGACCGCGTACAGAGCGCCGCGCAGCGCGATCATGCTGTACCACGTGCCATCCGGCTCGAAATCACCGGTGATCGCGTCCGTCGGATGGGCAACAGGGTGCGCCTGCTGGAATGCGCTCAGGTTCGCAATCATCGTCCAGCTGCGGTCCGCATTGATTCGGATGACTCCGTTGGGAATGCTGGGAACGCCATGTGAGCACCCTGCGCCTGCGAGCACGGCATAGAGCGTATTCCCGATGAAGGCGACGTCGGCCACGCCGCTGGCGAGCCCGCCTGCTTCGCTTGACGGTAGATTGTCGACGAATGTCTCCACGTGACCGCTCGCGTCAATCCTGGAGATGCGTGAGCCCGTGGTGCTGCCGAAGTAGTCCCCCGGTCCGTGGGCGCCAGCCGAGCACGGGCCGCCGAGACCTGCCTGCGCTTCGATCGTAGGCTCGACGGGATACCCTCCCTCAGCGACGTAGAGTTTGCCGTCCGGACCGAACTCGAGTCCGCGCGGATTGACGAGCCCGGTCGCAAACACAGTCGCGACTGCGGGCGCGGCCGTGTGAGCAGCCGCAATTTTCGCAGCTTGGGCGCTCATGCCTCCTCCACCCAGGAGTGCTGCCCCGACGGATACGATGAAGACGGACCGACACGAACCGATGTTGAGAAGAGTCATACGTTACTCCCGGCTTCTGCGGTGGCTACCGGCCGAGCGAATGCTCCCGGCCCGTTCGTTATTGCCTCGTGCACGAGGTCCATCACGTATGGCAGGCAGCGAGCGGAGCAACGCCGCTCGCCTGCTCCGGATTGGCCAAGGAGCGAATTTTTCGCCGGACCCGGCGAAATTTCAATTGCGCTTCAGTGACACAGCCTGATCGTGAGCTCTACGATGGTCTGCGGAGACGCATCCAGGCTTCTAGCGGCCCGCGGCCAGGCGCGCGAACAGGCGTTTCATGGCCTCGACGCGCCCTATGTAGACGCGTGCCTCGTGATCGCCGCACTTCTGGCCTCTCGTCAGCCGCAGCCCTCTGCGCACGTAGAGGTCACCAGCCCCCTCCCCGCACAGATGAATGACCGCAGCCAGGTCCTGCTTCTGCTGCAGGGTGGCAAAACGCACGCGGCGCGTGAGCAGAGTCTCGGTCACGGCGCGGTCGAGATATGCGGATGTCATCTCGACCGCATCGCTCGGGATTATGCGCATGTAGAGACTGTTGAACCAGCACGAATGCCAATCGTCCCAGCGGCCGTCCTCGACGACGTGATGGTCGTGAATGCAATAGTGCTTCGCCTTCGCAAACGTCCCATCCGTCAGCTGGTACATGCCCACCGCGCTCGAGGCAGGGCGGTATACCTCGAAGGGATGCGCTCCCCACGACCAGCGCCAGTAGGTACGGACGATCGGGTTGCCGGATCCTTCCACCTGAGCCAGGGCAGCCAGCAAGTCCGGTGTCATCGTGTCGGTGGAGTACTTCTCGAAGAGCGATGCATACTCGGTCCAGGTCTCGGGTGGTGATTTGTAGAGGGTGCCGCTCACCGGGAAGAGCAACTCGGACGGCTTGTGTACGACCTGGTAGACCCAGTTCACGGCCAGAAACACGAGGGCCGCCGTGCCCAGCACGCCGCAGATCTGCACCCCGGGAGGCAGGAGCCTGAAGGCCCGCAGCCATCGCCGTCGCAGTCGCGCGCTCGGCCACAGCCGCCTCAGCAGCGGCCTGCGTGCGCGGCGCCCTCGCGAGCTCTTGCGCCGGACGCGGCTGGCGGATCTAGGCGGCATCGACCCACGTGAATACGTGCTCGGGCACGATGGTAGCTCTGCTGGGCGGCTTGGTGATCACCCAACAGTATGGGATCGGCCGGAAGACATCGGATGTGGGCGATTTTACGATGCACGTGGAAATAGTCCAGCCTTCCCCGTCCGGCGGCCGCCCGACGAGGCGTCCTTGGCAGGAAGCCTCCCGCGATTGGCACGCATAGACTATGCGTCCACCGCGCCCCTCGAGGCTGCTAGCATGCACCGCCTGCGACAGCGCCACGCCAGTCGCCGTGACGAGGCCGAATCCCATGCCCATCGAGCTCATCTGTCTGGACGCAGACGACACCCTGTGGCACAACATGCGTTATTTCGAGGCTGCAGAGAGCGCGCTCGCTGCGATGCTCGAGCCTTTTGCCACGGTCACAGCAGCGCGCGAGCAGTTCGAGAAGGTAACAGCCCGGAATCTGGCGTTGTATGGCTATGGCGCGAAGAGCTTCACGCTCTCCATGCTCGAGTCGGCCGCTGAGCTCTGCGGGGAAAGTCTGCCGACATCGATGATCCAGGCGATTCTGGCTGCGGGACGCCGGTTGCTCAGCCATCCGGTCGAGCTCTTCCCGGAAGTCGAGGCAACCCTCGAGGCACTGGCGGCGCGCGGGCCGCTGGTGCTGGTTACGAAAGGCGACCTACTTCACCAGGAAGCCAAGATCGCAGCATCGGGTCTCGGCCATCGGTTCGCGGCAATCGAAATCGTCAGTGACAAGACGGCGGCCAATTTTCGCCGGCTCTTTGCAGATCATGGCGTGGAGCCCGACCGCTGTGTCGTCGCAGGTGACTCCGTGCGCTCCGATGTGCTGCCGGCCCTGGAAGCGGGGGCATGGGCGGCGCACGTGCCCTACGGCATCGTGTGGGCCCATGAGCGCCGCGAGGCTCCGATGGATCATCCGCGATTCAGGCGCCTCGGCAACCTGACAGATCTGCCGGCCTGGATCGATTCCCTCGGCTGAGCGTCTCGACCAGCCGAGCAGGTGTTCCGTCGGAGAGCAACAGGCGCGTCCAGCGGCAGCGACTTTCGCAGATGGGCACGATCTCAGATCCGTTCGCGCCGGTGTAGAGCTCGATCGGCTGCGGTGCAGGCTCGTCATACCAACCCAGGCTGCCCAGAGATTCCTCCGTCGCGAGGATCTCTTCGGTTGCATAGCAGAGCAATGAGTTGCCCATGAGCTGCGTGGCATGCACCCGGAACTCCTCCGCGCGGCTCGCAGAGCATGCGAGCAGGCAGTGGGTGAGGTCGCAGATGAGATGGACCGGTCGCGGGCTCTCGTTCACCAGCGCCGCAAGTACCCGGTCCGCTGCCGAGTCGAGGCGCGCGCAGACGATTGCCTCGAGCTTGGTGCGCTCCGTGGGCTCCATCGCCTGCCGGCCCGCCTCCCACCGGGAGATCGTCGACTGCGCCACCCCGAAGATCTGCGCGGCGTGCTCCTGCTTCACCCGATGGAGCAGCCGCCAGCGCCGTAGTGCACGGCCCAGAGCCAAGGGCGTGATGACGACAGCGCTCATCCTCCCATCCTAGCAGACTCATCGACCGGCTTCGCCTCCATGCCCTACTCACCCATTCTCGCCACGCTCGGCTACGTTCTCTCACCCGACCGTACGCACGTGCTCCTCATCCACCGTAATACCCGGGACGATGATTATCATGCGGGTAAGTACAACGGCTTGGGAGGCAAGCTCGAGGCGAGCGAAGACGTCGCGGCCGGTATGCGCCGCGAAATCCGCGAGGAAGCGGGCCTGGACGCGCTCGATATGACGTTGCGGGGCACGGTGAGCTGGCCAGGCTTCGGTAAACAGCGCGAAGACTGGTTCGGCTTTCTGTTTCTGATTACGCGTTTCGCCGGTACGCCGCTCAGTCGCTCTCGCGAGGGCACGCTGGGGTGGGCGGCCATTGAGACGATCGCGACGTTACCCATGTGGGAGGGCGCCAACCACTTTCTGCGTCTGCTGCTCGATGATGACCCCCGTCCGTTTCATGGCGTCATGCCTTACGATAATGGCAGCATGCTGGGCTGGTCATACAGCCGCGGGTGATCGGCGCGGTGATCGGCTGCCCGCTGCCACGGGTCGAAGGCCGCTCGCAGGGGCTATCCTTTCCTTCTCGAGGACGGAGGGCGGTCGCGCCGCCGGTCACTTCTCGCGCGTTTTCACCAGCCGGTCGAGGGCGCGGGCCATGCCGGAAGTAATGCCGAAAACGTTGCGTCTCGCCCGAGGGGAGAGTGCGCGCCAATCATCTAGACATCCGACGCCCGCGGCGATCAGCCGATCGAGCAGGTACTGCTCGCTGAATTCCGCCGGCTGTTGGTCGTTGATCTCATGATGGCGTAAGTTTCTGATCATGATGATGCCCCAACTGCCTGTTGGGGTGACCCTGACAGATCGCGGCGGCTCGGACAGTGACCGTCATCGCAGCTCCAGGCCGATTGCCGATCCCGGCTTTACTTAATCACACGACTGCTTCGCCGATGGATACGGCAGCTCGGGCGCTGCCGGCCAAGCGTGAATTGGCTCACACGCATCGATGCCGCATCGCCGCCCCCAAGGCGGCAACCCCATTGCAGCGGCTCGCACATCACGGCGTTCCATGCGGAGACTACGTATTCCGATGCATGCTCGAGCTGTCATGCTAGCGCAGTCTCTTGGCAAACCCACCGAAAGGTGGGGACGCAAAGCCTCCGGTCTAAAGGCTCGTGCCTACGATAGCGGGGTTGCCGGGACCGTCAGTCGGTCTCGTACGTACACGCCTCCGCTTCAGGGACGTGTGCTGCAACTCATCGCGCGCCTTTGGGAAATTGGAAATGCTTACCGCTTGGGAGTGCGCGTGCAACACAACCTTCGTGCAGAGTCGCTGCAACCTCTACTGCTCACGCCTGCATTCCGTATGGCGCCGAGCAAGGGCCCCGTTTCTCCCGCCGCGACGGCTGACACCGCCACCAAGCCTCACGCGGCGCCGCGATTCGTCGTACGGCTCTGCCAGTCCCCACGGCCGATCGAGCCGGACGAAGTGCCGAAGCTCGACCTGTTCGATCTCTACCATCTCTACTGCAGCAGCAAGTCCCGGGACGGACAGGTACAGCATTCGCTGTGCCTCGGATACTTCAAGGATCCCGAGCACGCAAAGGCCATCGCCGGCTATCTTGCGCCGCACTTTCGCGATCCCTCGATCATCCAGATCAACGTCGCCGAGATCGTCTCATCCCTGCGGCAGAAGTTCGTGCCGGTTAAGGACATCGGCGCCTCAGGACAGTACGCGGCTGTCGTCCTGGCCACGCCGCCTCCCTTGCAGGCGAGGGTACGGATCGACCCGCCGAAACCGGTTCCCGACCGCGGGCTCGGCGTGCGGTCGCTCTGGTCGCGACTCCTGGGCGCGCTGTACCGATCGCAAGCGCTGACCTGAGAAAGATCGCCGTCAATATCAGTCGTCGTCCTTGGGCACGTGGACGGTCCCCCTGATGCTGTGATAGGTCACATCGCCGCTGCCGGCGGCGCCGACCTGAAGATTACCGCCGACGTCATCGACAGCAACGTCACCGGATCCGATGCTACCTACCTGAACGTCGCGGCCGATGTTCTCGAGTTTCACATCCCCTGAGCCGACGGACCCGACCCACACGCCCCCGACGACATTGCTGAAATGCAGGTTGCCGGACCCGGACTGGTCCGCATGCACATCACCGCTTATCCCGGCGACGGTGATATCACCTGACCCGGTGCTGCTCAACTGCACGCTCCCTACGTGCCGCGCTTCGACATCCCCGGAGCCTACCTGTAGAGCCAGCGTACCGGTGATCCCGGCGGCCTGAAGATCCCCTGAGCCGGCATGGAAGTCGAGCGATGCCAGCGTCTGCGCGACGACATCACCCGAGCCGCTGCGGATTGCGACGGCGAGCTGCGGCGGCACCCTCACGGTGAGTTTCATGTAGGCATAGCGCGCGAAGCCGAAGAAACTGAAGATGCTGTCGTTGTCTTCCCGCCGCACGGTCACCGTGGCGCTGTCGTCACTGCGGGAGGTGTCGAGCTGCAGATCCTTCAGCCATTCCTGATTGGATGCGCATGCGGTGCCGCGGACCTCGACCCGCGACAACCCTGCCACTCCAGTGACGTGCGCATCCGCCGAGCCTAGATTCAGCAGAAGCGACTTCAGGTCCGTGGCCTCGAGGTCCACGTTGCGGGGCGCGCTGTATCGGCATTCCGTCGCACCCGCCGCTCCTGCGAGCACGAGCAACGTCAGCGCGGCCAACATCGGAATCGCTTTGCGCATGGAGGATCTCCGGCCAGGCAGAGTTACAGCGGGAAACAGCCGCCGCCGCGGGGTGCCCCGTGATCAGCCCGGTCGCACAGATGAAGCGGCGGATCGCAGTGTAACCGCAGCGCGATGAAGCTGCGTCGCGCTCCAATCGTGGGCACGAGTGACGACTTGCCGCGAATCTGCGCGCGCGATCGGCGCAATGGCGAGTGTCGAGCCGACCAGCGTGATGGTGAGGGCGAGAGCAGCGGCGGTGGCTTTCTGGATGCGACCCATGACGATTCTCCCGTGTTGCGCCTCCAGAACACGGCGCACCGTCGAAAGTTGCAGTCGATTGACGTTGTCTACTATATTAGATATCGTATCCACCATGGCAGAGACAACCGAGCCTCTCGCGGTCGAAGCCATCACGTCCCGAATCGCTGGCCGCATACGGGCGCTGAGGGCCGAACGGGCCTTTTCGCTCGAGGAGCTGGCGGAGAGATCAGGCGTCAGCCGGTCCATGCTGTCGCTGATCGAGCGCGAGGAGAGCAGCCCGACCGCAGTGATACTGAACAAGATCGCAGCCAGTTTCGGTGTGCCGCTGGCAGCCTTCTTCGAAGATCCGGCTACCGGTGCTGGGCCCGTCTCGCACGCCACGGATAGGCAGCCCTGGCGCGATCCCCAGACGGGATATCTGCGTGAAGTGCTGTCGCCGTCCGGCGTTGCTGCGCCCTTCCAGCTGGTCCAGGTGAGTCTCCCGGCAGGCGCGACCGTCCAGTACGAAGGTGTCAATCGGGCGCGTCCATACCATCAGCAGATATGGGTGCTCGAGGGGAAGATCGAAGTGTCATTCGGCGCGCAGGTACATCACCTCGAGGAGGGAGACTGTCTGGCGAGGGATGTCGATGGCAGACCCTCCTCGTTCAGCAATCCGTCGCGAAGGCGGGCGCGCTACGCCGTCGTCATAGCCCTTTCCTGAGCCATGCCCCCGAAGTCGCACTCGACTGAAACGACGACTGCCGGGAACCGCAGTCGGCCACCCGGCCTGCTCCGGGATTGCACCGCCCATGACGCTGCGCCAATCTCTGCCATATACAACCACTACGTGGTCGAGACACGCGTGACCTTCGAGGAAACCGTCGTGTCGGCCAGCGAAATGGCACAGCGCATGGCGGCCGTAACCGCTCAATTTCCCTGGCTCGTATGGGAACGGGATGGAACGGTACTCGGCTACGCCTATGCGATGTCATGGAAGGCGAGGTCCGCGTACCGACACTCGGTGGAGACCACCATCTATCTGAGCCCGGATGCAACGGGCGAGGGCATTGGCACCGCGCTATACCGGTCCCTCTTCGAGAGACTGCGGCCGCTGAACATCCACTGTGCGATCGGCGTCATTGCGCTGCCGAACCCGGCGAGCGTGGCTTTGCACGAGAAGCTCGGCTTCATCGAGGCCGGCCACTTCCACGAGATCGGGCTGAAGTTTGGTCACTGGATCGATGTGGGGTATTGGGAGCTCAGGCTGCCGCAGGTCAGTTCAGAATCATAAGAATCAAAGACTTGCCCTCGGGAGGCTCTCCCGCGAATGGCCGGGGTCCGCACAGTTGCCAGGGCGGTCCGGTCGCGCCGGCTGCGCCCGCCAAAGAGGGTTGCGACCCTTTATACTGCCTGCAGCGTTCTCTGAGTCGCGACTCCAAGGAACAACCATGACTCGAGTGCTCGAGCGGCGAGGCGCAGCGCAGAGCAGACTGCCGGCCCGACGTCTAGCTCCTCTTCTGGCCATGACGGCTCTCACCGCCATATCGGGACGGACTCACAGTGCCAGTGCGACTGCGCTATCGGCACCCCCGCCATCCAGCCAGGCTCCCTCCCCGGCCCCCGTATCTCGATCACCGACCGGGGATGCTTTGACCGATGCGTTACCCACAGTGACGGTCGAGGCCACCGAGGCGGGCCGCAGGCTCAAGCGGAAGGTCGACCGATTCGTCACTTCGACAGTCGTCGATCCCGCGCACGATTCCATCGAGCGATGGAACACGCCGATCTGCCTGATAGTCGAGGGTCTGCCGCCTGACAGCAGCGAAGCCGTTCGCGATCGCGTATTGCAGGCAGCGACCGCTGCCCATGCTCCGCTGGCAGGCCACGACTGCACGGCCAACTTGTACATCATTGCGAGCAGCGAGCCTGACGGGCTCCTGAAGGACATGTTGGAGCACAATCCGACGATGTATTACACCCGAAACGGGCGGAGCGCCATCGAGAGCTACCTGCATTCCCGGCGTCCGGTTCGGGTTTGGTACAACACCGGCGAGAACTGCGCCAGCGACCCGAGCAACGCCAGTCCGGTGGCGGCCGCCCTGCAGGGCACCCCATTGGAAAGTTACATGAACGACAGCAGCGGCTTGAGCTTCTGCTCAGGCGGCGGCTCACTGGTGTTCCATGAGGGTCTCCCGTCCATACACTCGGCCATCATCGTGGCTGACAAGAGCCGCCTCAAAAGGATCTCACTCGGACAGCTTTCAGCCTACGTGTCCATGATTGCCCTTGCGGATGTCCGTCTGGATGCCGATGCCGGCGATGTGCCGACTATCCTGCGGCTGTTCCAACATTCGAAGACCCCGCCGCAGGACCTGAGCCGATGGGACCGGGCATTACTCTACTCTGTCTATAACACCAACCAGTCGAGCACGATACAGGTATCAGAGGTCAAAGCAGCCGTAGTACAACGGCTCATCAGCACGATCGGACCCCAGTGATTCCGCCGACCATTGCCGAGGCGTCGGGCTTTCGCCGTACCGGACGCACCGATGAAGTGGAGCGGCTCTGCGAGGCATTCGCGCGCACGTGGCCAGGGGCCGTACGAACCATCGAATTCGGACGGTCCGCCGAAGGCCGACCCATGCTGGCCCTCCTCGCCTGCCGCACCGATCCGCGCAAAGTACCCGTCCTCATGATCCAGGCAGGCATTCACCCGGGTGAGAGCGATGGTAAGGACGCCGGATTCATTGCGCTTCGCGAGATGCTGGAAGGCACTGCTGCCCCCGGCGTCCTCGAGCGCATCGCGATCCTTTTCGTTCCCGCCTTCAACGTCGACGGGCACGAGCGGTTTGCGCGCTGGAACCGGCCCAATCAGCGAGGCCCGGAAGAGACCGGCTGGCGCGCCACCGCGCAGAACCTGAACCTCAATCGCGATTACATGAAGGCTGAAGCGCCGGAGATGCGCGCGCTGCTCGCGTTGATTCGCGAGTGGGATCCGCTCGTATGCGCAGACCTGCACGTGACCGACGGCGCGGATTTCGAGCCGGATATCTCGCTGCAGGCCGAGCCGATCAATCAGGGTGATCCACGGCTCTACGCGAGCGGTCGCGAGCTGCGCGATGCGCTCATCGGCAAGCTCGCCGCACAGGGCTCACTTGCCCTGCCCTTTTATCCCGACCTCGCGGTGACCGACGATCCCGCCTCCGGCTTTCTCCTCACTGTGTATTCGCCGCGGTTCTCGACAGGCTACTTCCCCCAGAGGAACCGCTTCACTGTTCTCGTCGAGACCCATTCGTGGAAGGACTACGCGACCCGAGTACGCGTCACTCGCAACACGATCGTGGGCCTCGCCGAGCTCATGGATTCGCAGGGCGCGAAGTGGCGCACTCAGGCTAACGAGTCGGATCTGGCAGCGACTCGCATCGGGGGATCGGAGATCACGCTCGACTACGCATCGGGGTGGCGGGAGCCCGCCGAGGCCGGCAGCGCGGCGCGGGCTCCGGATGCCAAGGATGCCGAGATCATCGAGTTCCGAGGGTACGCCTACACGCGCGAGCATTCGCCGATCTCGGGCGAGCTGGCCACGGTGTATGACCCGACGACACCGCAGATCTGGAGAGTCCCCTACAGGAACCGGGTCACGCCAGCGTTGGTCGTCAAAGCACCGCGCGGCGGCTATGTCGTGCCGGCGGGATACGCGGATTCAATCGGCGGGAAGCTTGCGGTGCACGGAATCAGGTTTCAGCCCGTGGCTGCACGTATCGATGGCGCGCGCGTCGAGGCATTCCGCGCGGACAAAGTGGCGTTTTCTCCCACGCCGTTCGAAGGCTGCATGCGGGCGAAGCTCGACGGGGCATGGGCGAGCGAGACGCACACCATCGAGCGCGGATCCCTGTTCGTCCCGATCGCGCAGCCCTGCGCGCGACTGATGATGGCCCTGCTGGAGCCGCGCGCACCCGACTCGCTGGCCGCGTGGGGATTCTTCAACGCGTGCTTCGAGCAGAAGGAGCACATCGAGCCCTACGTCGCCGAGCAGATCGCGCGTGAGATGTTGGCAGAGAGACCCGAGCTGGAACAGGAGTTCAACCACCGTCTCACCGCAGAGCCGGTGTTTGCCGCGAGCGCGACCGCAAGATTGGAGTTCTTCCTGCGCCGGCATTCGTCGTGGGACACGCGCTTCAACCTGTATCCGGTGCTTCGGGTAGAGGAGCCGTGGCCGGCAGCCTAGCCGTCAAGACCACGAGCGCAATGCCGCCGATGATCGCCACCGAGGCGATGAGCAGGCGTAGCGTGAACGCCTCCCCGAGAAAGAACACCCCGCCGGCTGCAGCAAGAATGGGCACGCTCAGTTGCACGGTCGCAGCCGTGGTCGATGTCAGGGAGGGTAGTGCGGTGTACCAGATGGCATAGCCCACACCTGAGGCCAGCGCGCCGGAGAGGAACGCGTAGCCGATCCCCCCTGGGTCGAGCGAGGTGCGCGGTAAGAGCGCCAGGCTCAAAGCCACGGCCATGGGCAAGGCGCGCGTGAAGTTGCCGGCGGTGACTTTCAGGGGATCTCCCGCACCCTTGCCGCGCAGGGAATAGACACCCCAGGCGATCCCCGCACCGAGCATCAGGAGGGCGCCCGTCAGCGGCGGCGCCGATAGTCCGGGCAGCAGCAGCCCGATGAGTCCGGCGCATGCGAGGATCAGACCGGCGATCTGCAGCAGCCGCAAGCGCTCGCCGGACCATAGCCCAAAGCCGATCATGGTGGTCTGCACTGCGCCGAAGAGGAGCAGCGCCCCCGCCGCAGCGGTCAGGTGCAGATAGGAGAAGGAAAAGCCGGCGGCATAGGCGAAGAGCGCGAACGCCGACGGCCAGTTGCCCCGGCCCACGCGCGCGCCGCGGCGCAGCCACACCAGACAGCTCAGGACGACGGTGCCGGAGAGCAGCCGCCCCGTCGTGAAGCTGGCTGCATCGATGTGGGTGTGCGCAAGCGCCGCACGGCAGAGCAGCGAGTTACCCGCGAAGGCAACGAGCGCCAATACCGTGCAGATCACGACGCGCAGATTCGGCATGGACGCTTTGCTCGCGCGCTCGCAGACGAGGACCGCCTCCTGTCATGGCCCGCCGGAAGGCGGTGGCCCATGACAGGAGGTTGCGAGAGGCCTAGGCCTTCTGGAACTTCAGCATGTACTGATCGGTGTGGCCCTGGATCGACTTGTCGAAGATCGACTTCGTGTGATCGTCCCCCGGACGATGCAGCGCGCTGCCTTCGCCCACGAGCTTGAACCCCGCGGCCTCGACTTCGCGTATCACCTGCGCCTTCTCGATCCGATGGAGCTTGGCGATCTGCGCCTCGCCCGTGCCCGGATTGGCCTGATGATCCAGAACGAAATAGATGCCGCCCGGCTTCAGCGACTCATAGACGTGCTTGTTGAAGGCCGCCATGTCGACGCCGCCGAATTTGGCGATGTGCAGGTCGTGATAGTTCTGCGTGATCCAGACGAGATCGACCTTCTGGGGCAGATTGAATTCGCCGAGCTTCACCATCTGCAGAGTGACGTTGTGATCTCTCACCGCGGCAACAGCCTTGGCATCCGAGCCATCGTCCCACTTGGCATTCTCGATTGCGTAGATGTGGCCCTTGCGCCCGACGACATCGCTCAAAGGCCGGGTGAAATATCCGCCCCCCGGAAAGAACTCGGCGACCTTCATGCCGGGCTTCACGCCCGCGAACGCAATCGTCTCGGCCGGCAGGCGCACCGCGTCGCGCTCGGTATCCGCCTTGGGGCGGGTTGGGTCGGCTACGGCCTTGGTTACGAAGCTCGGAACGGCCGCGGCCATAACCGCACCGCTCAATGCCAGCGCCAACAGTGCCGCGCTCAGGACAGTCTTCTTCATGGAAATCTCCCCCTGCAAACGACGGGATGGTACGTGGGGCTCATTCTAGTACAGGCGCAGAGCCCCTGGTGCCGGGGCCGGGGCGCTTCGCCAGTGTCTCAATCGGGCTCGTGGCAGACGGCCTCGACGTTGCAGCCGTCGGAATCGAGCACAAATGGGCCGAAATAGCTCTCGTGATAGTGGGGTCTGAGACCCGGCGCGCCGTTACCCGTGCCGGCCGCCTGCAAGGCCAACCGGTAGAATTCCACGACCGGCGCGCGGCTTTGCGCGGCGAATGCAAGATGGACGCCCGGCCGCGGTGAGCCGCCCTCGCCGATCCAGAAGCACCCCTTGTGTCCGGCCCCGCATCCGGCGTGCGCCTCCGCGCCGGTCTGCTCGCGCCTAGTAGCCTATCGCCTCGCCATCCTTGCGCATCTCGCTCGCCCCCCAATACACGTGCTGCTTGCGGTCGAACAGGATCGCCTGATACCCGCCGAAGCTGCCAGTGCCTGGAACGATCGTATAGCCGCGCGTCTCGAGCTCCTTTTTCACCGCAGGATCGAAGCCGCTTTCCATTTCCACGGTGCCGATCCCCTGGGATGCCTCACCGGTCGGCTCGGCATTGCCGTAGTGCCGCCAGCGCGCCGCATCGCCCGCTTCCTGCACGTTCATGCCGAAATCGATGATGTTGGTGAGCACCTGCACGTGGCCCTGCGGCTGCATGTCGCCGCCCATGAGACCGAACGACATGAAGGGCTCGCCATCCTTCATCACGAACGCCGGGATGATCGTATGGAACGGCCGCTTGCGCGGTGCATAGACATTCGCGGCCTTTGGGTCGAGAGAGTAGAGCTCGCCGCGGTCCTGGAACATGAAGCCGAGGTGATCCGCCACCATCCCCGAGCCCATGCCGCGATAGTTCGACTGAATCAGTGACACCATCATGCCGTCCTTGTCGGCCGTGGTGAGATAGATGGTATCGCCGTCGAACAATCTCGGATCTCCGGGTCCGATGTTTGGATTGGCGTGCTCGAGGTTGATCTGCTTCACCCGCTGGTCGGCATAGGCATCGGAGAGGAGTCCTTTGATCGGCGCGTGATAGAAGCGCGGATCGGCATACCACTCGGCGAGGTCCTCGTAAGCGAGCCGCTTGGCTTCGAGCATCGCCGTCAGCGTATCGGCCGAGCCGGCGCCCATCTTCTTCAGGTCGAAGTGCTTCAGGATCTGCAGCATCTCGAGGGCCGCCATGCCCTGTCCGTTGGGCGGCAGCTCATAGACATCATAGCCGCGATAGTTCACCGAGACGGGGGTGACCCACTCACCGTGGAAGTCCGCGAAGTCATCGTAACGAAGATCGCCACCGACCCGCTTGAAGTAGGCATCGATCGTGTGCGCGATGGCGCCCTTGTAGAACGCGTTACGGCCGCCCTGGGCAATCATGGACAGGGTGTGTGCCAGATCCGGATTGCGGAAGATCTCACCTTGCGCCGGTGTGTGGCCACCATTGGCGTCGGGAATGAGATAGGTGTGGCGGACGTTGTCGAATGCCGGCAGCAACTGCTGGTGCTGCTCGAAGGCAGCCATGTTGCCTTTCCAGTATTTCGCGATCAGCTCCGTGACCGGGAAGCCGTGCGTGGCAAAGCCGATCGCCGGCGCGAGATCCTCGCTCATCGGGAGCTTCCCGAACTTCCCATGCAGCGCGAACCATCCGTCCACGGTGCCGGGCACCGTGATCGGCAGCGTGCCGATCGGCGGGATGTGCGCCACCGGTTTCATGCCGGCCTTCTTGTAGGCGGCTTCCGCCTCGGCGGTCATCTTTGCAAGATCACGGCCCTTCGCCGACCAGCCCGAGGCGTTATAACCATAGAGCTTGTGTGTCTTGGGGTCATAGACGATGGCGAATAGATCGCCGCCGATGCCGTTCAGCACCGGTTGCATGAGCCCGATCATCGAGTTGGCGGCGATTGCGGCATCGACCGCGCTGCCGCCCTTCTTGAGAATCGCCACCGCGGCCTCGGCGGCGAGCGGCTGCTCACACGCGACCATGCCGTGCTGCGCGAGCACCGGCGAGCGCGTGGCCCACGGCACCCCCGAATAGCGGTCCCCGCGGCCGAGCTGGCCGAACGAGGTCGTTTCCGAGAATGCCGTCGTTGCCATGAAACTCGCGATCATCATGACGATTGCGCCCGCTAGCATGCCCCTGAGCATTTTCATTATTTCTCCGACTCTGCGTAAGGAAGCTGACGGCAGCGCCCGTGGCCGCGAGCCGCCCTGGGCGGCCATGGGCAGGAGGGGTGCCTCATGCCTCGTAGCTTAAGCCCGCAGCAATGCGGCCATTGGCTCGCACGGCGCGATCCTCACACGGTTCGTCGGATTTCCCGCACGACCCCGCAGCGGGCCTGGAGCCGGGACTCGCCGCCGCGCCTGGGCCGCCCACCGGCGGCCGGGTCACTGCGCGTGATTGAATTCCGGCATTGCCTCGAACAATTGCCCGCGGGTCCAGCTCTTCGCGCCCGGCCGCGCGTAGACGACCTTGCCCCCCACGATCGTGTAGAGCACCCGCGTGCGCAGGATGTCCTGCGCCGGCAGCGTGAGGAGGTTTCCGGAAATCACCACCGCATCGGCGCGCTTGCCGGGCGACAGCGAGCCGAGCTGCTGCTCCTCGAAGATCGCGTACGCATTGTCCCAGGTGTAGGAGCGCAGCTCCTCCAGGCGCGTCTTGGCCTCGCCGGGGAAGAATGTCTTGCCGCCACCGTAGGCACGGGTGACGCCGCAATAAAAAGCCGGGATGGGATCGGTGTCCTCGACGGGCGTGTCGGTGCCGTCCAGCACGATCGCGCCAGTCTCGAGCAGCGAATGCCACACGTAGGCGCCCTCCTTCGCGCGTTTCTCCCCCAGGCGCGGCACCACCATCGGCACATCGGAGCAGGTGTGGATCGACTGCATCGAGGCGATCACGCCGAGTTGCGCAAAGCGCGGGATGTCGGCAGGCGCGAGATGCTGCGCGTGCTCGATTCGCCAGCGCAGCGCGTGCGCCGCCGGATCCTCCTTGAAAATCCTCTGAAAGAGATCGAGCGTCTCGCGGTTGGCGCGGTCACCGATCGCGTGCACCGAAAGCTGAAAGCCATCGCGCGCGGAGATCTCGGCGATTTGCGCGATCTTGCTCATCGGCACTACGTTCTTGCCCGTGACATCCGGCGCATCACTGTAGGGCGTCAGCAGCCAGGCGCTGCGTGTGCCGAGAGCTCCATCGGACAGGATCTCCCCGACGCCTCGCACTGTGAAGTGATCGTCGGCGAAGCCAACGGTTCGATATTCAGCCAGGTGCTCGCGCAGCGCCGCGACCGGCTCATCGTTGATGTTGACGTACAGCCGCAGCGACAACCGCGCCGCCTGTCGTTTCAGCCAGTCGACCGTCTCGAAGCGCTCGCCCATGTCGACGAACGTCGTGATGCCTTTGCTGATCTCGTTCTGGACGGCGAGATTCAGCGCACGCTCATTGCGCGCCTCGCGCTCTTTCGCCGGCAGGCTCGCGAGATACTTCTCGTACACCGCGAATACCGGATCGCCTGCGGTATCGAGCAGCACGCCGATCGGCTCGCCGTGGGCGTTGTGCACGATGCTGCCGCCGATCGGATCGGGCGTCTCGGCCGTGATGCCCGCAGCGCGCAACGCGGCGGCGTTGACGTAGATCGCATGACCGCTCGCGTGCGACAGCATCACGGGGTTATCGGGCGAGACGGCATTCAGACTGTTTGGCAGCGGCAGCCCGTCGACATTGGGTTGCGGCACCTCGGTCCACTTCGTTTGCTGCCAACCCTGGCCCACGATCCATTCGCCCGGCTTCGCTTTGGCGACGGCAGCCTTCACCTGCGCCACGATCGCATCCCAGTTCGGCACCTTGCCGACGTTCAGCTCCATCAGCGATTCGCCGGTCTGCATGAGGTGCCCGTGTCCCTCGATGAACCCCGGAGCCACGAAGGCGCCGTGCAGATCCAGCACCTCGGTCCGTGGGCCGATGTAGCGAGCGATGGCATCGTCGCTGCCGAGCGCGAGAACCCTGCCGTCGCGCACGGCCACGGCCTGTGCTCGCGGCTGCAGCGGATCGAGCGTCACGATCGCGGCATCACGCAGCACCAGATCTGCCGCGGGGAGCTTCGGCGGGAAGCCCGCAATCGGCGCTTCGGCGGCAGAAGCAATCGCGATCACGGCGAGCACAGCGGCAGGCAACCAGCGGCACGTCGGTCTCATCGCCGTTCCTCGTGAATCATGGCGCGGGCAAGATAGCGCACCGGCAGGCGGAATTACAGCGTCGACACCGCGCCCGGCCCCGCGGGCGGCGGCCGCGTGTTCGTTAGGAAAATGCATCGAGCGCCGGGTGTCAGGCCCTTTGTTGCAAAGGGCCATTTCGCTCGCATATCCTTGCTGCGTAAGCCCCAACCCTTTCACACGGCGGGATCACATGTCGTTGCGCAACCTTCTGCTCACCCTGTGCACCTCGCTGCTCGCCCTCACCGCCGGCGCAGCCGATAAACCCGCCGCGCCGACCACGAGTTACCTGCTGAAGGCTGATCGCATCTTCGATGCACGCAGCGAGCAGACGCACGCAGGATGGGCAGTGTTGGTTCAGGGTGACAGGATCGCCGCGATCGGGCCGGCCGATCAGATCAAAGCCCCGGCCGCTGCGCGGGTGATCGACATGCCGGGCGCCACCCTGATGCCGGGCATGATCGATGCGCATTCGCACATTTTCCTCCACCCCTACAACGAGACGCTGTGGAACGACCAGGTGCTGAAGGAGCCGCTGGCCTACCGCACCATCGAGGCGGTCAATCACGTGCGCGACACGCTGATGGCCGGCTTCACGGCCTTGCGTGACCTCGGCACCGAGGGTGCGGGCTATTCCGACGTGGACGTCCAGCGCGCGATCGACAATGGACTGATTCCCGGCCCGCACCTCTTCGTCGCCACCCGCGCCACCGTCGCCGAGGATTGCTACGGCCCGGGTCCCCTCGGTTTTCGGGAGAATCTCGCGCTGCCTCAGGGCGGCATCCCGGTCGCTGGCGTACCCGAGATGATCGCCGCCGTGCGCGACCAGGCCGGCCACGGCGCCGACTGGATCAAGATCTACGCCGACTACCACTGTGGCAAGAGTCACGGCTCGGTGCCGACCTTCACCCAGGAGGAACTGAACGCAGGTGTCGAAGCCGCGCACTCACTGGGTCTGCCGGTGTCGGTTCACTCGACCACGCCGGAGGGCATGCGCCGCTCCATTGTGGCGGGCGTCGATACCATCGAGCACGGCTTCAACGGCACTCGCGCGGTGTTCGAGATGATGGCGAAGCATCACGTCGCCTACCTGCCGACGCTGGAGGCCGTCGTCGCCTCTGCCGGGTACTTCCAGAACTGGAAGCCGGGCGATCCGCCAACCGAGGAGATGCTCGCGTCGCAGAAAGCGTTCAAGCTCGCGATGCAGGCTGGCGTCATCATCGGCTGCGGTAGTGACGTCGGTGTATTCACGCACGGCACCAATTACAAGGAGGTCGAACTGATGGTCCGCGACGGCATGTCGCCCGCCCGTGCGCTTCTCGCCGCCACCGCGGTGGACGCGAAGATCCTGCGCCAGCAGGATCATTTCGGTCAGTTACGCCCGGGACTCGATGCCGACATCATCGCCGTGCAGGGCAATCCCATTGAGGACATCACCGCCATCGAGCACGTGCAGTTCGTGATGAAGGGTGGCGTGATCTACCGCAGCCACTGACGCCCGGCGGCGGCCCGGCAGATGAGGGCCGAGCTCGCGCGGTCCTATCGTCACTTGGCCTTCTGCGAGCCGAAGATCGCCTTCGGCAGCATCATGCTGACCACGTCGTTGCCATCGACGATCTCACTGATGTGCAGATCCCCGGCGACACTGGCAAGCATGTAGGCATCGTCGCGGGAGAGATGCTTCTGCTGCATCAGGAAATCGATCATCTGGTGTACCGCCATTTCCGTCGCCTTCTCGAGATCCGCGTTGATTCCCATGGCAATGTAGTAGTCCGGCGTCTCCGCCCGCGGCCAGAGCAGGTGCATGTCCTTGCGATCGATCAGTTGGAATGTGCCGATCAGCGAGGTTTCCATCGCGGTGATGTCCACCTCGCCATCGCCCTGACCCGCATGTCCATCGCCGGCCCAGAAGAGCGCCCCCGCGGCGTTCACCGGGATGTAGAGCGTCGTGCCTGCGACGAGCCACTTGTTGTCGAGATTCCCGGCATGCATCCACGGAGGTCCGCTGCTCACGCGTCCCGCCGCTTCCGGAGGAGCATCGCCCACGCTCCCGAAGAATGGATGCAACGGAATGGTGATTCCAGGGGCGAAGTGCGCGACCATGTGCTCGGCGTCGAGCGGAATGATCTTGATGCGTCCATACGGATAGTCATCGGGCAGAAATCCCCGGCCTGGCGAAAATCCGTTGTAGGCATAGGGGATTGCGAGTTTGATGGACTCGATGTGGACCTCCAGCACATCGCCGGGCTCCGCCCCCTCGACGTAGACCGGCCCCGTGAGGATGTGCCCGCCCGGACCGCGGTCCTTCACCTGATCGAAGATGTCGCGCAGGGACTGCTCGATCTGGTTTGCCGGAACCCCCGCCGCGGCGAGACGCGTGGGGCTCGAGGTGAGCAGCGTTTGAATCTGCACGGTGTCGCCGGAATGAACGCGAAGAACAGGCGTGGCGGTCGCCGAGTAATTCCCCCACGTCACGGTCTTCGGGGTCGGCTTCAGCTGATAGGTCGCATGCTGCGCAAACGAGGGCGGGCATGCGACGAGCAGCAGCAACACCGCAGCGCAGCCTCGAAGGATCTTCATCGAGCGTTCTCCCCAATGCACTTCTGCGTGCCGATTCTCCGATCGAGTCTAACATGGTGGGGGCGGCCGCCGGGCCGGGGGCCGCGGAACGGGATCTCGTTTGGCTCGCGGCGCCCGAGGAATGAGATTGCCTTCCCGGGGGAAGCCGCCACAATGACCATTCCCGGCTTCTGCCCATGACCACGGTGACTCGAGGCGGCGCCTCGTTGCTCTCCAGGATACCCATTCTGCGCGCGTTGGCTCAGGGGCCCTCCGAAGTCGTGGTCCGTCACCCCGGAGAGCGCTTTCTGAGCGCACCCTTACCCATAGCGCCTTACGCCGCCCGCCACTGGGAGTTTGCGTGGTTGAGCCTGGCTGCATACGGCGCCACGCCGGCGGCACGCAAGCGCTCGGCAAGAGCGGCCCGCGCCACCCGCGCTCGCGCCGCGCCTGGCGGTTCATCGCTCGCGCCGCGTGACCCCGTTGCCGTACTGGAAGCGGCGGGTTGGATCCGCTGGCCTCCCTTCGGCACGCCTGCCCTCTGGCAGCAGATCGATGACGCGCACCTGCGGGTCGAGGTCTGGGAGAACCCGGCGAATGCCGCCGTCGCCGTGGCGTTCGGGGGAACCGTGCTCGGCAACGAGAAGGACTGGCTCTCGGATCTGCGCTGGTTCATTCCCGACCCCAACGATGAGTACACGCAGGTCGTACGCATATTCGTCGGGCCATTTTGCGCAGAGTACAGGCGCCGGTTCCCGGCGGCCCGGCGCCCGGCGCTTTACTCGACGGGGCATTCGCTGGGTGGCGGACTCGCCCAGCAATTCGCCTACGGGCTGCCGCTCGAGGATGGGGTGCCGCGCGTCGCGGCCGTCTATGCCTTCGACCCCTCTCCCGTAACCGGCTACTTCAGCGTACCGCGCACTCTTCGCGATGAGAACGAGCGCAACCTCTTCATCGATCGCGTCTACGAGCGCGGCGAGATCCTGGCCCTGGTCCGCTCGCTTCTCAATCTGATCCACGAGCCGCCGGCGCAGGATCCTGCCATTCGCAGCGTGCGCTACAGCCTCTTCTACGGCTGGAATCCGCTGGCCGACCACTCCATCGTGCAGCTTGCCGACAAGATCGATCGGGCAGTTGCCGCCCAGCCGCACGGCGGCGCCGCGCCGCCATCCCCGCTCTAGCCGGTGGGCGCAGTGAATGCCACCGTGATCGTATTGGTGGTGCTGCGGGAGTAATCGTCGCTTGCGGACAGTGATACGGGCGAGATTCGCCACTGTCCCACCCCGCCGCCTACGCTCCACGCGACCGTAAATTGCAGCTGCACGTCGATCTCCTGCGTACTCAACACGTGATTGCCGTTCTGATAGGTTGTCTTGATCTGCTTCTGCGCCGCGGCAATGGCATCCGTCAGCGCCTGCGCGAGATTCGGCGCCTGGAAATGGGCGCGATTCTTCGCCGGCGGCTGCGGCACGAGCGTGAGGTCCACCTCCTGAGTCATCGCTTTGTCGTAGTAGCCGCGCAAGGCGACGATCAGATAATCCGCCTCACCGCTCACCCGGTTGTCATGCACGGTCTGCAGGGCAATCCTGACGCTCGAGAGGCCCGGAAGCCCGTTTTTCTCCGAGTCCCAGAACGGGTCGATGGCCTGCTGTATCTGCTGTACCCGCGGCGATGTCCACGGCAGCCGGTGGTGGTGGCATCGGCCGCAGGGTGCTGCACCCTGAAACGACGGCCAGCAGGGTGCCCACAGCCGCTGGCAGCGGTGCTCTCACGATCCTCATAGCCGGTCCTCCCATTACTTGGCAGTGCCTCACCGGGCCCTAGCCTATCCCGGGAGCGCGCCGGCCGCCGCGTTCCGTCAAAAAATCCGCCGGCGATGTCGATCGGCGTGCGCGCCTTTCGTTTTGGGGGTGAAATGCCGGCAATGGCGCCGGCGTGAGTGCAGAAGGAGCACCCCGTGAAACAGTATCTGCTCACCATCTATCAGCCCGACCAAGGCGTTCCGGCCCCCGCCGTCCTCGAAGGCATCATGCGTGAGGTGCGCGCAGTCCGTCAGGAGATGAAGACGGCCGGCGCCTGGGTCTTCAGCGGCGGGCTGCATCCCCCTGCCACGGCTACCGTAGTACGCCTGAGGGACCGCGAGTTCCTGACCACCGATGGTCCCTACATCGATGGCAAAGAGCACGTGGGGGGCTTCACGATCATCCGTGCAACCGACCTGGATTCCGCGCTGGAGTGGGGGCGCAAGTTGGCTCGCGCAACCACCCTGCCGATCGAAGTGCGGCCCTTCTACGAGGGTGCTGACTGAGAATGGGCGATCTGCACGTTGCCGGGATCGAGCGCGTCTTCCGTGAGGCGCACGGTCGCGCGGTAGCGGTCCTGATCCGGGCCTTCGGCGACATCGACATGGCCGAGGAGGCAGTCCAGGACGCCTTCGCCGAGGCCATACAACGATGGCCAACCACCGGGCTGCCCCCGAGCCCGGCGGGCTGGATCATCACGACCGCGCGCAATCGGGCGATCGACCGCCTCCGCCGGGAGGGGTCGCGCGATTACCGGCACCGGCAGGCCGCAGAGATGCTCACCCCCGAGGAGCCCGAGGAGGAAGCGGCTGTGGCCGATGACCGTCTGCGACTCATTTTTACCTGCTGCCATCCAGCCCTCGGCATGGGCGCCCAGGTGGCCCTGACACTGCGGCTGATCGGCGGCCTGACGACCGCTGAAGTGGCGCGGGCCTTCCTCCTTCCGGAAGCGACCATGGCCCAGCGGCTGGTGCGGGCCAAGGCCAAGATCCGCGATGCCGGGATTCCTTACCGGATACCGGAGGCGGCCGACCTGCCGGATCGCCTGCGCTCGGCGCTCGCGGTGATCTACCTCATTTTCAACGAGGGCTACGCGGCGAGCTCCGGCGAGCGCCTGGTCCGTGATGACCTGTGCGCGGAGGCTATCCGCCTCGCTCGACTGCTGCGGGAGCTCATGCCGGAGGAGCCCGAAGTACTCGGCCTGCTCGCCCTCATGCTCCTCACTGATTCGCGGCGCACCGCTCGCCTGACGCCCGACGGCGAGCTGGTCCTGCTGGCGGACCAGGATCGAGCGCTTTGGGATCGCGCCCTCATCGAGGAGGGACGGGAGCTGGTTCGTCAGTGCATCGCACGCAACCGGCCCGGGCCGTATCAGATTCAGGCAGCCATCAATGCGGTGCACAGTGATGCGGCCAACATCGAGCAGACGGACTGGCGGCAGATCCTCGAGCTCTACGATCAACTCATTGCGCTCGCGCCGACCCCGACAGCCGCGCTCAATCGCGCCGTTGCCCTCGCCGAGGTGGAGGGGCCGTATCCGGCGCTCGCCGCAGTGGACCAACTGGACTTGAGCGGCTACTACCTCTTCCACGCCCTGCGGGCCGACCTGCTGCGCCGCCTCGGCCGCAACGCCGAGGCGAAGCGGGAATACGATGCCGCGATCGCACACAGCAACAACCCCGCCGAGAAGGGCTTCCTGCAGCAGCGGCGCCAGTCGCTCGGCGATGCGTCTTGACATCTATGTTTACGCGTGTAGTCTCTAAGTGTCTACACACGTAGTCGAATCGGGGGATGCAATGCCGACGCCGAAGCTCGCCTGGGCAACACTGCTCCTGGGCCCTCTCTTCATGGCCGGTTGCTGTTTGCCGGCGTCCGCCGCGAGCCCAACGGCCGGCTCTCCTGCCGCCGCCCACGATGGCACCCATGACTTCGACTTCGAGCTGGGTTACTGGCACATTCATCTGAAGAAACTGCTCCATCCGCTCTCGGGCGCCCACGACTGGGTGGAGTACGACGGGACGACGCGGACGCGCTCGCTGTGGGGCGGCGGTGCGGAGATCGAGGAATTCAACGTCAAGGGCTCGAACGGCGCCATCCACGGGCTGACGCTGCGCCTGTACAACCCGCAGAGCGGGCAGTGGAGTCTCTACTGGTCGACGCCCGCGATAGGAACGATCGGCGGCCCGCCCAATATAGGTGAGTTCAAGAATGGAGTAGGATACTTCTACTGCTGGGACACCTATAATGGCCGCTATATCCTCGAGCGGTTCGAGTGGTCGCGCACCAACACGAAGACGCCGCACTTCGAGCAATCCTTCTCGGAAGACGGGGGCAAGACTTGGGAAGTGAATTGGATAACGGACCAGACCCGCATCGCCGAGGTGCCCACCGGCATGCAGTGAGGCCGTATCGATGAAGGCACCCGAGTCGATCAGCGAGGCGGAGTCCGTCGTTCTCGCCGTGCTGTGGGAGCGCGGCTCTGCGACAGCGGAAGACGTGACGGCAGCGCTCGCGCAGCAGCGCAACTGGCAGGAGTCGACCATCAAGACACTGCTGAGCCGCCTCCTGCAGAAGGGGGCCATCCGCGCGGAGAAGAACGGACGGCGATTCATCTACTCGCCGTTGCTTGCACGCAAGCAGTGGCTGTCGAAAGAGAGCGAGAGCTTCCTCAATCGCCTGTTCGGCGGGCGCGTGGCCCCTCTGGTGGCGCATTTCAGCCGCGAGCGCAAGCTTTCCAAGCGGGATATCCGCGAGCTGCGGGACCTTTTGCGGGGCCTCGAGGATGAGTAGTCTCGCGCTATCCAATCTCGCGCGACTCACCCTGGCGATGAGCCTCGCCGTGCTCTTCGTCGGGCTCGTGCGAACGCCCCTGCGCCGCGTGGTGGGCGCCCGGGCCGCGTACTGGGTCTGGCTCGCCGTTCCAATCAGCGCGACAGCGCTCTGGCTACCGTACTCCGCCATGCCGCGGGCAGGGGGACTCCCGGTGGTGCCGGGTCTCCTTGTCCGGCTCTGGTCGGATCTGCTCGCGGCATTGAGTCTCGCAAACCAGCCGGCCGGGCTCGCGGCGGGCGCGATACTCTCGTGGGCGGCAGGCGCGGTCGCGATGCTGGCGCTCAGCGTGCATCGCCAGCGGGTGTTCGTGCGCTCGCTCGGCAGGCTCGCGCAACACCCTGACGGCACCTGGCGCAGCGCCGCCGCGCAAGAGCCGATGTTGGTCGGCGCCCTGCCCCCGCGCATCGTATTGCCCCTGGACTTCGACCTGCGTTACAGCCCCGAGGAGCGGGATTTGGTGCTCGCGCACGAGCTCGCCCACGTGCGCCGCGGCGACCCGTTGGCCAATGCTCTGAGCGCCGCCTGCCTGTGTGCCTTCTGGTTCAACCCGTTGATGTACTGGGCGGCGAGCTCGTTGCGGTTCGATCAGGACCTGGCCTGTGATGCCTCCGTGATCGTCTCAGCCGGAGCGCCGGCACGGCGCCGGTATGTCGCAGCCCTGGTGAAGACCCAGATACCGCGTAGCTCATGGATGACCGCGGAGCTCGCCTGCCGCTGGCGCTCGGCCCATCCGCTGACACGACGGATCGCGCTACTCAACCAGCCCCTGACCGGCCGCAAGCGCCACGGTCTCGGCATTCTCCTCGTCTCCACGCTTGCAGCGTCAGCGAGCTTTGCCACCGACGTGCTGCTGCCGCCGGGCAGCCCCTCGGTGGCCCAGCACGCGACGGGCGCCGTGCACACGGGAAAAGTTTGTCCGCTGACCCTCCGCCGGCTCGCGGCGCAACGGGCTCGCTCGAGCCACTGATACGCCAGCCCGCCCTCCTGCGGCAAAGCTGGAGGTTGAATCCCTGCAGCGCTTCCTCTCGCGCTATGCCACTGGCGTCCGTGGCTGCGATCCGAGTCGGCCAGACCCCGGGCCGCAATTCATGTTATATATCCATTCCCTTCCGTCAGGCCCACTGAGCCGCGTGCCAAACCTGCGGCAACCGGAGGTCTCATGTCCTTCATCGCCTGGATCATTCTCGGGCTCATCGCCGGATTCATCGCCAGCAAGATCGTCAACAAAGCGGGCGAAGGATTTCTCCTGGACATCGTGCTCGGCATCGTTGGCGCCGTGATCGGCGGCTGGCTGTTCCGCCGGTTCGGCATGCCCGGGGTGACCGGATTCAACTTCTACAGCCTGGGGGTCGCCGTGGTTGGCGCGATCGTGTTCCTGGTCGTCTACCACCTGCTGTTTGCCCGCCGCCCGCGCAATGTCTGAGGCACCGCTGCAGCCACTCCGGAGGTCTTCCATGAGATATCGACACATCCCCGTCCTCACCGTGGCCGTACTGCTCGCGCTCGCCACGGGGGTTACGAACGCACAGACGCCTCAGCAGATGCGCATGAGGCAGTGCAATGCCGATGCGAGCGCGAGGCACATGATGGGCAGCAGCCGGCAGGCGTTCATGCGCGCGTGTCTCTCGGGCAAGCGCATGATGATCAACAGGCAACAGCAGAAGATGAAAGATTGCAACGCGCAGGCCAGGGTCAAAGGCCTGAGCGGCGATCGGCGCAAAGCCTTCGTCAGCAGTTGCCTGAGGCGCGGCTGAGGGAAGGCTGATCGGCCTTCTCGGGGCTGGCAGATCACCGCAATCGGCTTTCAGGCCGAGTAGTGTCCCTGGCTGCTGCCATCAGCCTGAGCGCGCGAGCGAGATGCATTCACCGTCTGCTGCGAGCGTGACCCGCCCGGGAAATACCGATTCGATCGTTGCCTTCAGTGCTGCGGGATCATGGAGCGAGAACGACGCCGCGCGCGGATCACCAGGCGGGAAGCCCATGAGGTGGGACAGCACCACACTCTTGGCGTGTGCCTTGGCCGCGAGCTCCCCGAGGTTCCGGGGCAGGCCTATGACGCTCGCAAACGTGACGGCGTGCGGGCTGAGAGCGGTATGTAGAACGAGCACATCGGCGTTTGCTGCAAACCCCGCGAATCCCGGCGTGGCACCTGTCTGATCGGCGGCGAAGACGATGCTGAAGCCCGCGCCTTCCAGGCGGTAAGCAATCGTCGGAGCTTTGCCATGTTCCACCGGAAAGGCGGAGATTCTGACACCGTCCACGTTGGTCAGCGGTATCCTCCGGAAGCGCCCCACCGCAATCGGCATGGCCAGCAGGTGGAAGGCCGCGTTGCTCTTCATGATGTCATCCATGAACGGATATGCGCCTTGCGGGCCGAACAGCCGCTCGAGATATTGGCTGATGCCGGGAAACTCGCCTCTTCCCGCCGGGCCGGCGATGAGTAGAGGGCGCGCTCGCTCCACCACATCGGCACTCCAGAGAAGCGCGGGCAGATCGGAGACGTGATCGGGATGGATATGGCTGATCAACACCGCATCGAGATCACGAATATCCGCGCCGGCGCGGGCGAGATTGACGGCTGCCCCGGCACCGACATCGATGAGCAGCCGCGGATGG
Organism: Steroidobacteraceae bacterium; assembly: GCA_035652555.1. GTDB lineage: Bacteria > Pseudomonadota > Gammaproteobacteria > Steroidobacterales > Steroidobacteraceae > 13-2-20CM-66-19. Next base: position 39,054 of record DASRDO010000104.1, read on the forward strand.
GAGTCGAGCCAGACGAGATAAGACGCTGAGGCGCGCCCGCCGGTATCGAGAGGCGCGCCCGAGCCGAGGATCTGCAGCGCCGGTCGCGCATCGCGGCCGCAATTCCACTGCTCGAGTTCTCGCGTAGTGGTCCCATTCCGCGCCATGCAAACGGACCCGCACGCCACGAGCATGACGAGGCCGGCAAAGCCGGTGCGCAAGCGAACCATCGAAACTCCTGTCATGCGAGGAAGATACCCTACGTCGGCCGTGCGTCGCGCTAACCCAGCCACTCATCGAACAGCCTGCGGCCCCAATAGAAGCCGAAGCCACTCGCAATGGCGCTCAGGATCACCGCCGTGCCCAAGCCGACGTGCTGTCCGATCGCCCATGCGAGGGTACCGGCGGAGAAAGTGCCGGTAGCGGCGAAGATTCTGCGCATGCGGGCCTGATTACTCCCGGGCCGCAGCGGATACCAGGAACTCAGCCGCAGAATTGACCGCTGGCCGGTCTAAAGAACATCGTTCAGATGCCGGCGGCGGATCAGGCGCTCCGCCAGGAAGGAAATAACGCCGAAGCGAAGCGCGGGATGGCCTGACACCACCCGATCTCGCGACCCGACCCGGATGATCCGAAACGCCATCCTCGCAACCGGCTGCGCGCGAATCATCCGACTCGCGAAGGCTTTGTGAGGCTCGTCCGTGCCCGCTCCCACCGCCCGGACACGGCCATCCGGCGGCTCGAGCAGACGGTCAGCCGGCTTCGGGCACTGGGGATAGCCCGGATGCAACGCCCCGATCTGCTCGCCCCAGAGCCGCGAGCACTCCGGGTCGCCATCGAGCGGCGCGATCGCCGGCGGCCGGCCGGCATGTGTGCCATAGCCGAATTCATCGGCATAGCCGCCCGCCAGGTAAGAGTTGCGATCCGCCTCGTGCTGAGCCTCCGGCCCGATCGGACGGTCCGCCCATTCGGGAAAATAGCGATGCGTCTCGCTCACCGCGTGAGCGTCCGGCTCGTATTCATTCATCTCAAAGCTCCCGCACCCGCCCCGGCGCACCCAACGAACACTCGAGCGCCGCCCGATCCCAACGGCCTGCCGCCGCCGCCGCCCCGTACGTGCTGGAGAGAAAATCGAGCAACAGTGCGTCCGGATCGGCGGCCGTGCGGACGGAGTCGTACGGCAGGATGAACTCGCCGAGCGATCGCTCGAAATACGCTCCCGGCGGGAGACGGGCGTCGCGAAAGCCGCCGGGCTCCGGATAGGCGTAGGAATAGAAAGCGGCTCGTGGAAAAACATCGTTCCCAGGCCAGAAGCCGGCGCTGCTCACCTCGTGTGAATAGGCCTCGCGTGTAACCGCATCAGGCAGGCTCGGCACGCCGCCCGGATGAGGCGGCGCCGGCCGGCCGGAGAAGCGTGTCACCGCAAGATCGAAGCTCCCCCAGAAGAAGTGCACGGGGCTCGCCTTGCCGAGGAAGCTGCTGCGAAAGAGCTTGAAGAGGCGATCGGCCTGGAGGAGCACGCGCCAGAACGCACGCGCCGCACTCGCATCGTAGGAAGCGTGGATGTGGTCCTGTGAGAAAGGAACTGCGTTCGCGATCTCATTCGGCATGTCGAGGATATGCGCTTCGATGCGCAACTCACGCAGCAGATCGATGACCCGGCGATAAAAGTCACTGACCGCCTGTGGCTCGAGCGGCAGGCTTCGCTCGGCGCCCGAGCTCGTGCGAGTCATGAGCCGGTGTGCGATGAAATCGAACTCCATCTCGAAGATCTCGCTCCCGAGCGGAATCGGCGAGGTGCCGAGCCCGCGGGCCGTCACGTAGAGCGGGACCTGCCAGCTGTGGTTGAGCCAGGGAGTGAGCGCGAGCCTCACCTTGCCCACGATCTGCGTCCACAGGTGCAGCGTCGCAGCGGTATCACGCCAGGCGGGATAGGAAAGCGCCGGCCAGGCGATGATGAGGTCACTCATGCAGAACCTCCCGTGACAAGCGATCGCCGCACGCGCGGCTCGTCTCGCCGCGTCCGGATTATGTCTCTACGCACCGGCCAAGGGATCGTTCCTCGAGCCTGAGGGCCCGCGCCACCGCTGGAACACCCCGGACGTGACACGTCTCACACTTGCAGTCCGGACTTGCGACTCAAGTCCCGGCCGCGTTTCGTCGATAAACCGATGATACGTATTGTCGCTCCCAGGGTGTGGCTCTGCCAGAGGGGAGGCCGATATCGACAGGTGGGGCGACGCAGGGTGACGAATACCATGTCCTCGAGCAACGGGCTGCAGACCATCGATTCCGTGCTGATCGTCGACGACAGCGGCGTGCAGCGTGGAATCGGTGCGGCCGTGTGCCGGGAGCTGCGGATCGGCAAGGTGCTCGAAGCCGGCAACGGCCGCGAGGCCCTGGCGCTGCTCGACAAGCTCGCTCTTCCGCCAGAGCTGCTCATCGTCGACCTCGAGATGCCGATGATGGATGGGCCGGAGCTCCTCTCGGCCCTCGGTGGCCGCGGCATGCGCGCCCCGATCGTCCTCGCTTCCTCACGGGAGCGCGCGCTCATCAACTCCGTGCAGGACATGGGCACGGCGTTGGGTCTGCGCATCGTCGGGGCACTGCAAAAGCCGCTCACCCTCGCGAGCCTCGGCGCCCTTCTGCAGAACAAGCTCCATGCCCCGGTGCAGAAAAAGACTACCGCGCAGCTGCAGGCAGTCGATCCGGAATCGCTGCGGGCCGCCCTCGCCCGCGGCGACATCGCGGTTCACTACCATCCTCAGGTGGAGATCGATACCGGGCGTGTGCGTGGCGTCGAGGCACTGGCCCGCTGGCATGATGCGAAGCTCGGTTGGATCGCGCCGGACGCCTTCATCCCCGTTGCGGAGCAGCACGGCCTCATCCGCGAGCTCACGCTGCACGTCATGGATGCCGCCATGAGGCAGACGGCGCTCTGGAATCACCACGGCCTCGACCTCTCGATCGCCGTCAATCTCTCGCCCATTCTTCTCGAGCACGGCGAGCTCGTGCAGGAGATCTCCGATCTGCAGCAGGAGCACGGCCTGCGTGCCGATCAGATCGTGCTCGAGGTCACCGAGACCTCGCTCCTGCGGGACCTCGCGATCGCCCTCGGCGTGCTGACGCGCCTGCGGCTGCGGGGGTTTCGCCTCTCGCTCGATGACTACGGCACCGGCTTTTCCTCCATGCAGCAGCTCGCCCGCATTCCTTTCACCGAGCTCAAGATAGATCGCACGTTCGTGCATGGAGCGCATGAGCGCGACAGCCTGCAGGTCATCCTGCGCTCCGCCCTGGAGATGGCGAGTCAGCTCGGCATCGAGACCGTGGCCGAGGGCGTCGAGTGTCTGCAGGACTGGCGCCTCCTGCGCCAGTACGGCTGCAAGCTCGCGCAGGGCTGGCTCCTCGCCAAGGCCATGCCTGGTGCAGAGCTCGAGGGCTGGCTCGCGACGCTCAACCGCAGGCGCACCGAGCTGCAAAGCTGAGCCGAATCTCTGCGCCGTAAGCGGCGCCGTACAGCCCGCGAAGCTCAGCCTGATCCGCGGCCAGGAGCGACGCACCGCGCCTTGGCGACCCCCACGCGGAACATCACTCCCGACGAAGTGTTCTTCTCGCAACGTCCATCCGAGTACGGGGCGTCGCTGTCCCGTGGAAGGTTTGCGAAATGGCCAAGACGGTCAGTGACTTCTTCGTCGAGCGTCTGTATGCGTGGGGCGTCCGGGTGATCTTCGGATACCCGGGGGACGGCATCAACGGGGTGTTTGGTGCACTCAACCGCGCCGGCGGCAAGATACGCTTCATCCAGGTCCGCCACGAGGAAATGGCCGCGTTCATGGCCTCGGCCTACGCCAAGTTCACCGGCGAGCTCGGCGTATGCATCGCAACTTCGGGGCCGGGTGCCTCGCACCTGGTGACCGGACTCTACGATGCACGGCTCGATCACATGCCGGTGCTCGCCATCACCGGCCAACAGGCCCGCACCGCCATGGGCGGCCATTACCAGCAGGAAGTCGATCTCGCAAGCCTCTTCAAGGATGTCGCCGGCGCCTTCGTGCAACAGGCCTCTTCCCCTGCGCAGGTGCGTCACCTCGTCGATCGGGCCATTCGCACCGCGCTCGGCGAGCGCCGGGTGACGGCCATCATCCTGCCCAACGACCTGCAGGAGATGAGCTACCAGGAGCCACCGCGGGCACACGGTACGCTGCACTCCGGCATCGGCTTCACGCGCCCGCGGACGATACCCTACGAGCCCGAGCTGCGACGGGCCGCAGAACTGCTCAACAGCGGCAAGAAAGTCGCGATGCTGGTCGGCGCGGGTGCGCTCGAGGCCACCGATGAAGTGATCGCAGTCGCCGACCGTCTCGGCGCCGGCGCTGCGAAGGCGCTCCTCGGCAAGGCGGTGCTGCCCGATGACCTGCCCTGGGTCACCGGCTCCATCGGCCTCCTCGGGACCGAGCCGAGCTACAAGCTCATGGCCGAATGTGACACCCTGCTCATGATCGGCTCGGGCTTTCCCTACTCGGAGTTCCTGCCGAAGGAAGGCCAGGCGCGCGGCGTGCAGATCGACCTCGCGCCCGACATGCTCTCGCTGCGCTATCCCATGGAAGTCAACCTGGTCGGGGATTCGGCCGAGACGCTGCGCGAGCTCCTGCCGCTCCTCGAGCAGAAGGCCGACGGCAGCTGGCGCAAGCAGATCGCCGCGAATGTCGAGCAATGGTGGAAGACGCTCGAGGCGCGGGCGAAGCAGCCCGCGAATCCCATCAATCCACAGCTCATCGCCTGGGAGCTCTCCCGGCGCCTGCCGGATCACGCCATCCTGACGAGCGACTCCGGATCGTGCGCGAACTGGTATGCACGGGACATCAGGATCCGGCGCGGCATGATGGCGTCCCTCTCCGGTGGCCTCGCCTCCATGGGTGCGGCGGTACCCTACGCCATAGCGGCGAAGTTCGCCCATCCCGACCGCCCCGTGATCGCAATGGTGGGCGATGGCGCCATGCAGATGAACAACATGGCGGAGCTCATCACCGTGGCCAAATACTGGCAGGAGTGGGCGGACCCGCGCTGGATCGTGTGCGTCCTCAACAACTGCGACCTCAACCAGGTGACCTGGGAGCAGCGGGTGATGAACGGCGATCCGAAGTTCAATGCCTCGCAACAGATTCCCGACGTGCCATACCACCGCTTCGCCGAGCTCATCGGCCTGGAAGGCATCTTCGTCGACCGGCCCGAAGCCCTGGCACCCGCCTGGGAGCGGGCGCTCGCGGCGAACCGTCCCGTGGTGCTCGAGGTCAAGACCGACCCCGAGGTCCCGCCGCTGCCGCCGCACATCACTTTCGAGCAGGCGGTGCACTTCTCCGAGGCGCTGCTCAAGATGGACCCGCACGAGAAGCGTGTCATCGCCGGCACGGCCCGCCAGAAGCTCGCCTCGCTGCTCCCGGGCCGCAAGGATGAGTGAGCGCGGTCCGGCGGCCAGCGGCGCGGCCGCCCGCCAGCTCAACCTCGGCGCCGCGCTGCTCGCCCTGGCGGTGTTGGCGGACAGCGCAGTCGAGCACTACCGCGGGTCGTTTCGCAACAAGGCGATGTACGCGCCTCTCGTCTCGGCGTCGCTCGCGCTCGGCGGCAGTCTCCACGGGGCGCTCGACCGCCGCGCTGCGCGCCACCCCCTGCGGGATGCGATCTATGCGATCGCTGCGGCGACCGGCGTCGCCGGGTTCGGGTTCCACGCCTACAACATCAGCAAGCGTCCCGGCGGCTGGTCGTGGCTCAACCTTTTTTATTCAGCGCCCATCGGTGCGCCCTTTGCCCTGACATTGGCCGGGTTTCTCGGGCGTGGCGCGGAGAAAGCGCGCGCGCTGGCGGAGGGGCGCTCGGCAACAACTCTCGGCATGCCTTTGCAATCTCTGCTGGCCGCCGTGAGCGCCGCCGGGCTCCTCGGCACGGCCGCCGAGGCGGCGCTGCTGCACTTTCGGGGCGCGTACCACAATCCTGCCATGGTGCTTCCCGTGAGTGTGCCGCCGGTTGCCGCCGCCCTCCTCGGGGCGGCCGTGATCTCGCCCGGCCGCAGAACCCATCGCCTTGCCCGCTCGCTGCTCGAGCTGACCGCCCTGCTCGGGTTTGCGGGCGTTGGGCTGCATGCATTCGGGGTCTCGCGCAACATGGGCGGCTGGCGGAATTGGAGTCAGAACGTGCTCAATGGGCCGCCGCTGCCGGCGCCCCCGAGTTTCACGGGGCTCGCGGTGACCGGTCTTGCTGCCCTGTCGCTCATCGAGGAGAGCGAGCGAATTGCCTGAGCGGTATCCCGGCTATGACGTGCTGGCGAAGCGCGACTCGCCGTCATGGAACGAGCAGACACGGCGCGTCATAGACGAGCGCCTGGCCCTCGACCCCGACCGGCACACCTTCTTCACCGAATCTGAATGGCCAACGGTACGCGCCGTCTGTGCGCGCCTCCTGGCACAGGAGACCGGCAAGGCCAGCGAGGTCCCGCTGGCGGCCATGCTGGATGAGAAGCTCGCGAAGGATGTGCGCGATGGCTTCCGTGACTCACGACTCCCTCCTCCACGCGAGGCCTGGCGCCGCGCAGTCCTCGCGCTGGACGCTGAGTCCATCGTGCGCCATGGACGTCGGTTTCACGAGCTCGAGCCCCCCGCGCAGGAAGATCTGCTCACGCTCTGCCATGAGGGTGAGCTCAAGGACCCTGCCTGGGGCGACATGCCACCCGAGAAGTTCTTCGGCAAGCGGCTGCTGCACGACGTGGTGGGTGGCTACTACGCGCATCCGGCCGCCTGGAACGAGATCGGCTACGGTGGTCCGGCGAGTCCGCGCGGTTATGTCAGGATGGATTACGATCGCCGCGATCCCTGGGAAGCATCGGAAGCGCGGCCCGGGCGCGAGAGCCAGGCGCGTGAAGAGAACCTCCGCATCGCGCGCAGCGCGATGAAACGCATGCGCAGCGGAACGCGGGCGCCAGAACGCAGGGAACGGAGCACAGCGGTAGATGACGCATCGAGCCCCCGTGCCATTGGCGGTCGTGCGCCGGACGTCTTTCGCAACGGCGGTTGGGCGCCCATGCGCGAGTACTCTCTCGATGAGCCGGTGGACTTCGCGATCGTCGGAACGGGCGCAGGCGGCGGTACTCTCGCCTGCAAACTCGCGGAGTATGGCTTCTCGGTCGTGGCCTTCGACGCAGGCCCTTATTGGCGGCCGCTCGAGGACTTTGCCTCGGACGAGCACCACCAGGAGAAGCTCTACTGGACTGATGAGCGTATCGTCGACGGCGAGAACCCGTTGCAGCTCGGTGCCAACAACTCCGGCAAGTCGGTCGGCGGCTCGACGGTGCACTTCGCGATGGTCTCGCTGCGCCTGCGCCCGGAATGGCTCAAGTCCCGAAGCCTCCTCGGTTATGGCGCCGACTGGCCGCTCGATTGGCGCGAGATGTGGAAGTACTATCGCGAGGTCGAGAACACCCTGAAGATAGCCGGTCCCGTGAGCTATCCCTGGGGTCCTCCGCGCCCGCGCTATCCCTACCGTCCTCACGAGCTCAACGCCGCCGCACTCGCGCTTGCCCAGAGTGCTGAGGCGCTCGGGATCGGCTGGACTCCCACCCCGCTCGCGACGCTCTCCGCTCCTCGCGGTCGTGCGCCTCCCTGCGTCTATCGCGGCATGTGTACCATCGGTTGCTCCACCAACGCCAAGCAAAGCGTGCTCGTCACCTGGCTGCCCCGCGCCCTTGCAGCGGGAGCAGAGATCCGTGATCTCGCGATGGTCGGCCGCGTCGAGCACGATGCCCGCGGACGGGTCATCGGAGTCAGGTTCCACCGCCACGGGCGCTGGCATTTTCAGCGGGCGCGCAATGTCGTGGTTGCAGGCTATGCCATCGAAACACCCCGACTGCTGCTGAGCTCGGCGAGCAGCCGCTTCCCAGACGGGCTCGCCAACTCCTCGGGCCTCGTGGGCAGGAACCTCATGGTGCAGGCGAATCAGGCAGTCTGGGGCCTCCTCGATCGGGAGGTTCGCTCGTACAAGGGACCGCCCTCTCTCGCGATCACCGAGCATTGGAACTATACCGACCGGGGCAAGGACTTCTTCGGCGGCTACTGCTACATGAGTCAGGGCCCGCTGCCGCTGCTCTGGTCACGGGTGGTGTCGACGGCGCGCGGCCTCTGGGGCGAGCGCCTGCGCGCCAAGATGGAAGACTACAACCATCAGGTGGGACTGAAGATGGTCGGCGAGCTCCTGCCCCAGGAGCGCAATGGGGTGAGCTTGAGCGATGAAAAGGACCAGTATGGCCTGCCGATACCCAGGGTCACGTACTCCTACTGCGACAACGACAAGCGCCTCATCCGGCACGCCCTCGACTTCATGCGCCGCGCCATGGACACGCTGCATGCCAGCGACATCTGGGAGGAAACGGACGATACCTGTCATCTCAATGGCACCGCCCGCATGGGCGATGATCCACGCACGAGCGTGGTCAATGCAGACTGCCGCTCGTGGGACATCCCCAACCTCTGGATATGCGACGGGTCGGTCTTTCCGACCGTAGGCGGCGTCAACCCATCGCTCACCATCCAGGCCATCGCCTGCCGGACGGCAGATCGGATCAAGGCGCTCGCCGCGCGCGGGGAGCTGTAGGCGCAGCCGCCGCGCCCGCGTCGCCTCAGTGTGACCGCGACGAGCCGGTCATGCCCCGGATGAGGAGCCAGCCCACTGCCAGTACGCCCGCCGCGGCCGCCGCAGCCCCGATCGGGAAGGTGCGAATGGTCGTGGCCGCGGCCTCCGCGGCGTGCGGTTTGAGCAGCTCGATGCGCCGGGCCGTCATGAGGCGGCCGAGATGGCCGAGCTCATCGGGCATGAGCTCTTCAGCGAGCGGCAACAGGACGGTCTCCTCATCGGCAACGTGATGGAGCACGGTGCGCATCAGCTTCCTGAACGTCTCGTCATATGCAGCATCGAGTGGCTCCATGCCGCGCAGCGAGCGGATGAAGCCGCGCATTTCCTCGTGCTCGGGCACGCTCTTGTCGAGCATGTCGCTCGCCGCGCCGATTTGGCGCATCGCCGGATAGAAGATCTCCTCCTCGAGCTGCGCATGCACATCGAGAGCGAGGCAAACGTTCTCCACCAGCGCCCGCTTTCGTACTTCGGACATCCGCGGCCGGAAGCGCCTGAACGCCGCCAGCACGTGGGTGTGATCCAGCCGTATCATCCTCGTGATGTCGGGCGTCATTTTATCGAGCGCGGCCGACATCCTACGCCGCACCGAAAGCCGCGATTGCAGCTCCCCAAGGGTCCGGTCGACCTCCTGCCGGGTCGCATGGATGTTGCTTTCGATATGTGCGGGATCTTCCCGCGAGAAGGTCTCGGTGCCGCCGCTCTCTATCATGATTGTCTCCGGGTGATGACGTCCTTGTCCCGACGCAAGGATTCCGCGGTGCGCGCGGGCTTGAGGGTAGACGGGTCGAGCGATCGGATGCCAACGAGTACCAGCACGACGCCGATCAGAGCCACCGCCGCTCCTATGACCAGCGCAGCGAGCCAGGGCTGCAGCACCGTCGCAAGACCCAACACGGCTGCCGCGAGCATGGCCAGCAGCCCCATGAACAACACTGCCCCGCCGGCAGCCACAGAGGCCGCGCCCCCGAGCAGCACGCGCATCGACCGGGAGATCTCCGCCGTGGCGAGCGCCAGCTCCTGCCGCAGCAGAGTGGTCAGCTCATCCGTGAGCCGGCGCAGCAGACCGAACGCGGACTGCGACTCGCGGTCCCCGTTGCTTCCAGGATCGGGTGCTCCGGAGGTTCCGTAGGGCCCGTAGGGTGTAGTAGCCATGACAACGCTCTCGGCTCTTATGCACTCAGCCGCCAGGATGCCGCTCGAGCGACTCGGCAAGCTGCAGGTGCTTCTTCAGGGTAGGCAGACTCTGCTCGGCGTAGCTCGTCGCCTGACTGTTGCTCGCCTTGGCCTGCTTCTCGTACTCGGCGATGTCCTTCTTGTGATCCTTCACCATCTCCTTCACGAACGCCTGGTCGAATTTGCTGCCCGAGAGGGCCGCGAGGCGGCGATATTCGGCCTGCTCCTTGAGACTCGGCTCCGCCGGGGGAGTCACTCCCATCGAGGAAGCGGCCGTCATGGCCTGGCTGTTGGCAGTGGAGTGATCCTGCTCGAGAACCGTGCCGAAGTGGCGTACCCCTTCGCTTGCGCCCTTCTGCTGCGCGAGCTGGCCCACCTTGATCTCGGCCAGGTTTCCTTCGATCGCCTTCTTGATGAAGGAATCCGGCTTGGCGCCGCCGCCGAGCGCGAGCGGCACCGCCAGCATCGAAGCCAGCGCCGCGGCGGTAATCGATCCAACGAGGGTCTTCATGGGTGTCTGCTCCGCAGGCAAAAACTTCCAACGGGGGAACCGCATGACGGGTTCCGCCGACACTGAACTCGCTGCGCCCAGCCGCCTGCACCGGCACCCCGGCAGGTTCGGTTGCCCCGGGCCGCCGGGCCCGCTGCGCGCCATCGCTAGCGAGACTGCATCTTGACGGCGGCAGGCCGCGCAGGTCCAATTCGCGGCTGCTCGGCTTCCAGGCTCCCTCGGTGCTCCCAGGCCACGCGCTCCTCGCCAATGAGATCATTTGGCTGATTGCCGCCCTCGCCACGTTGGGCGTCATCACCCGTCCGTGGGGACTCCCCGAAGCCGTCTGGGCGGTCGCGGGCGCCGGCCTCCTGGTCATCGGCTCATTGATCTCGCCGCACGATGCCTGGCTCGCCATAGTTCGGGGCACGGATGTCTATCTCTTCCTCGCGGGGATGATGCTGCTCGCAGAAGTGGCGAGAGCCGAGGGACTCTTCGAGTGGGTGGCCGCGCTCGCGGTGCGGCAGGCACGGGGCTCGCCGCATCGCCTGTTTGCGCTCGTGTATCTGGTCGGCATCATCGTCACCGCGTTCCTTTCCAACGATGCCACTGCGGTGGTGTTGACACCTGCGGTCTATGCCGCAGCGCGCCAGGCGCGCACCGATCCGTTGCCGTACCTTTTCACCTGCGCCTTCATCGCCAACGCGGCGAGCTTTGTCCTGCCGATCTCCAACCCGGCCAATCTGGTCGTGTTTGCGAGCCAGCTGCCGCCGCTTGCGGTATGGCTCGCCGGTTTCCTGGCGCCCTCCGTGGTCGCCATAGCCGCGACATTCATAGTGCTACGCGCAACGCAGAAGCGAGCGTTGAGCGAGCCGTTCGCGAGCAGTGTGCAGCTACCGCCGCTGACCCGCGGCGCGCGGCTCGCGGCACTCGGCATTCTGCTCACAGGCGTGGCACTGCTCTGGACGTCAGCGGCAGGTCTCGAGCTCGGGTTACCGACGTTCGTGGCGGGTGTCGCGACCGCCACACTCGCACTGCTCCTAGATCGCCGTTCGCCTTGGCACATCGTCCGCGGCGTCTCCTGGGGGGTGATCCCACTCGTGGCGGGCCTCTTCGTGCTGGTCGCAGGCCTGGGACGCACCGGGTTGCTGAATGAGCTCGGCGCTACCCTGCAACGGCTCACGCTGCATTCCGGTCATGTTGCCACGCTGGCTGCCGGAGCCGGGGTCGCGGCCGCCTGTAATGTGATGAACAATCTGCCGGTCGCCCTGATTGCCGGCTCGATCGGAGCGGCCGCGCAAGCCTCAACTCAGCTCAAGGATGCCATGCTCGTCGGCGTCGACCTGGGGCCCAACCTGTCGGTGACCGGCTCATTGGCGACGATTCTCTGGCTCATCGCGCTGCGGCGCGAGAAGGTGCATCTCAGCGGCCTCGAGTTCCTCAAGTTGGGAGCCCGGGTAATGCCGCCGGCTCTGCTCCTCGCACTCGTGGCAGTGATGGTGCAGCGGCTGCATTGACGCTCCGGAACGGAGATTGCGACCCCTGCCGCTGCTCTGTCCGCCTCGTCGACAACGCTGGACCTTCTGCTCCCCTGGGAGTTCTCGCCCACGGTCCTGCTCACGACAGCGGCCGCCGTGGCGCTGTACGTCCGCGGGATGATGGGCAGCAGCCTTCCCCTGCCCTACTCTCGCCGCATTGCCTACTTTGCCGGTGTGGGACTCATCTATTCGGCTCTGCAGACGAGTTGCGAGTACTACGCGAGTCACATGTTCTTCGTGCTGCAGCTGCAGCACTTCGTACTGCACGACCTGGGACCTGCGCTCCTCGCCGCTGCGGCACCGGGTGCCACGCTCTTTCGTGGCCTATCGCGTTGGGCGGGCGTAAGCCGCCAGCCGCGGATCCGCGCGCTTGGAAAGCCCTTTCATTTCCTGCTCGATGCGCGGATCGCGACCGCACTCTACGTCCTGACCCAGCTCGTGTGGCTCCTGCCGCCGGTGTTCTTCGATGTCATGCTGAACAACCGGCTCTATACAGTGATGAGTTGGTGCACCGTGCTGGGCGGCTTGCCGTTCTGGCATCTGATGCTCGATCCGCGGCCCCACCCGCTTTCGCGCCTGCGCCTGCGGCACCGCTTCTTCTTCCTCTACCTCGCAATGCTGCCCATGACCCTGGTCTCAGCGGCCCTCGCGTTCTCGCAGAGCAACTGGTTTCCGGTCTACTCGGTGTGCGGACGGTTCCTGCCGATTTCGCCGGTGATGGACCAGGAGCTCGGTGGCAGCGCCATGTGGATTCCGGGTGCCGCGCTGTTTGGGATCGTGTTCTTCCTCTCTCTCGGCCGCAAGCTCGATCAGGCAGAGATCAGCCGTCATCGTGCCGCGGGCGCTCCGGTCATCTCAACCCTTGAAGGTACGTCACCAGGGCACGCAGATCCGCACCGCGGAACTGCGGAAGATCCGGCATAGGCGAACCCGGTTTCAGGGACTGGGCATGGGTGATCCAGGCCTCGAGGTCGGCGGTGTCATTGGGAAGCATTCCGCCGGCGATGGTCTTGCGGCTCGCGAGGTGCGTCAGATCGGGCCCGTACTGACCCAAGGCAGGGGTTCCACGGATGGTGTGGCAGAGGCTGCACGCGCCGCCCAGGAAGACCTGCTCGCCGCGTTGCGCCTCCTGGCTCTCGGGCGCGGTGGCGGGAGCGCGTTGGTGCGCGAGCCACGCCGCATAGGCACTCGGCGTCTGCGCGATGACGCGGAACTTCATGTTGGCGTGTTGCTCACCGCAATAGGAGGCGCACTGTCCGAGATAGGTTCCGGGCTCGACGGCCTCGAGCACCTCATAGTTGTTGCGCCCCGGAACGAGGTCGATCTTGCCGTTGAGCTTCGGTACCCAGAAGGAATGCATCACATCGGCGCTCTGCACCTCGACCATCATCGCCTTGCCGACGGGGATATGAATCTCGGTGGGCAGTTCCACGGTCAGTTCCGGGTGGCCCTTGAACCGGTACGTGGCATTCCACCACCACTGCTGTCCCGAGACCACGATGTCCGGGGCCGGGCTCACCGGCTTTGCCACCGGCTCGGCCGCAAGAACGACCATCATCTCGACGAAGAGGAAGATGAGAACCCCGATCGGCACCAGGAAGCCACCGATGAGAATCCAGGCCTGCCCCTGATTGATGTCGATCGGCTCGTGCTCGGCGAGCGTCCCGCGACGGCGCAGCGCGAACCAGAGAAGAAAGCCCCAGGTGACGAGCGTCGCGGCAGAGAATGCGATGATCGCTTGCCATCCGAGCCAGGCGGCGGAGCGTGCGCCCACGCCGCCGTTGCCGATCATGTAGTTCATCGGCGTGCTGCAACCGGCAGCGACGAGCGCTGCGGATATGATGGTCGCGAGGCTGATGTGACGGCGTACGCTCATGTTGGTCAGTAAGCCGGCGAAGCGATCGAGTCGGGCGCATGACCTGGCGCCGGCGCCGCCTTGTCAGGCTCCTGCTGGGTCCCGAGCGACTGAATGTAGGCGGCGAGCTTCCAAATGACTTCCGGCGGCAGCTTCGTTCCCCACGCGGGCATTCCCATGCCGCGCCCCATGGAGATCGAGTCGAAGAGATTGGCCGGCGCATTGCCGTAGCGGAAGATGTGGTCGGGCCGCAGATCCGGTCCCATGCCTCCACCCGCATGGCCACCGTGGCAGCCGGCGCAGTTCATCGCCACGAACAGCTGTCGCCCCTGTTCCAGCGCGGAAGGGTCATTGGCATACGGGTTCTGCATCGTCGTCGCGGGATCCTCTCCCTCGACCTGCGGGCCCGGAATCGGTCCGACGGGGGCGAACGCGGGCGGTACGGTACCATTCGGCGGCTGAGCAGGGGTCTCGGGAAGTTGCCCAGCCTGCGCGCCAGCGACCGTCTGCGCTGCGCCGGGCGGCGACGCCGCGGCGGAGGGCGGCGGAGCCGATGCGGAGCAGCCGCTCATGGCGAGCAACGTGAGTCCCGCGAGCATCATCAGTATCAACCTGAGCGTCACCGATGGCCTCCGGTGCACTGCCACAAATGGCCGCGGCTGCCTAAAGAGCAAAGACATACAACACGCCTCCCGGGCTCGTGTACTTCTTGAGGTCGGGTACCGCCCCGACCGTGCCGAGGGCCGCGGTCGGATCGGTTTCCGACACGCTCGGCAGCGCGGCGGCGGGAAGCCATCCGCCGATGCCGGCGTACACGGCGACGTACTGCTTGCCGTCCGGCCCGACAAACGTCATCGGCTCACCCACGATTCCCGAGCTCGTCTTGAACTGCCAGAGCACCTTGCCGGTGCGTGCATCAACGGCGCGAAACCAGCCGTCGAGCGTGCCGTAGAACACGAGATTGCCGCCGGTCGCGAGCACCCCGCCGAAGAGCGGCAGCTTCGTCTCCTCGAGCGTCCAGACCGGGCGCGCGTTCGCGACATCCCACGCGATGAACGCGCCCTCCCAGCCACCGGGCCCGGGAAACATCGTGACGTCCGCCCCGAGATAGGGAGTACCGGCGATGTAATTCGCCTTGTGCGGCGTATCGGTCATGCAGACGTTGTGCGCCTGGATGTAGAGGAGCCCGGTCTGCGGGTCGAACGCCGTCGGATTCCAGTCCTTGCCGCCGGTCGAAGAAGGGCAGATGTTGGATGTCGTGGCGTTCACGTGCGGCCGATAGGCCGGATCCTCATCGGGGAGGCCTGTCTGGAGGCTGTAAGAGCGCGCCCAGTTGACCGGCACGTACTTCTCGGCCGAGAGCAACTGCCCGTTGGTGCGATCGAACACCTGGACGAATCCCATCCTTCCGGGATGGATCAGGAGCTTGCGCATCCGCCCGTGCCAGGGCATGTCGATGAGAATGTTCTCGATGGTCGTGTCGTAATCCCAGGCGTCGTGCGCATCCTCCTGGAACGCCCAGACGGCCTGGCCGGTATCGGGATTACGGGCGAAGAGCGTGTTCGACCACTTGTTGGCGCCTGGCCGCTGGGTCGGGTTCCACGTGCCGGGATTGCCATCGCCGTAGAAGAGGAGCCTGGTCTCGGGGTCGTAGGAGATCCAGCCCCAGACGGCGCCACCCCCTATCTTCCATTGCCCGGGCGGCCATGTCGTGACTCCCAGGTCCTTGCCGCGATCCTTCGCGTAAAAGGGCTTGAAGCCGGGGCCGATCAGGCAGTCCTTGTCCGTTCCGGTGCTGTAGGCCCGCCAGGCGATCGAGCCGTCGCTCACGTGGAGCGCCGTGATCCAGCCGCGTGTCCCGAGCTCGTTTCCCGAGTTGCCGACGAACACCTTGTCGTCAACGACGAGCGGCGCCATGGTCATGGTCGTGCCGTTGCGGATGCTCCCCAGCTTCGTCCGCCAGATCTGCTTGCCGGTCTTGGCGTCCACTGCCACGGTCTCGTCATCCAGCAGGTTGTAGATGATCTTGCCGTCGGCGAATGCGGCGCCCCGGTTCACGACGTCGCAACAGGCGACGCCCTGGGATCGCGGGTCGGGATTCGGGTTGTAAATCCACTTGACCGGCCCGTGCGGGGCCTTCAGATCGATTGCGATGAGCTTGTCCGGATACGGAGTCACGACGTACATCGTGTCCCCCACGACGAGCGGCTGCCCTTCCCACCCGTGGGGAATGCCATTCGCCATGGTCGAGACAACCTTGAGGCTGCCGACGTTGGTCGCGTTGATTTGTTTCAGCGGGCTGAAGCGGGTATTCGCGTAATCCCCGGCCGGCAGCGTCCACTGACCGTCAGCCAGGGGTGCGACCGTATGGATGTCCGCCGCCGCGGGCAGAGGATTGAGCTGCTTCGGGGTCGGAGCGCCCTCTGCTGTCGGGGGCGGCGGCGAGGAGACGCTGGATTGCGAGAAGGCCGCGGGGGCGGCAAGCGCGAGCGCCGCGAAAGTGACGGCGGTGAGAGCCCACCGGGTCGATCGTTGCCTGCCATCATTCGCCATCACGTCTTCACCTCAGCGTGTAGAGATAGGCCGCCACGTCACGCGCCTGCTGCTCGCTCAATCCGAGCGCCGGCATTGCCGTGCCAGGCTCGATCGAGGCCGGGTTCATGATCCAGTGGACGAGATTCGGCGGTGTATTGGGAACTTCGCCGCCGACGTACGTCCGGCGGGCAAAGAGAATGAGCGGCGGGCCGACCAGGCCGTCGGCGCCCTTGATGCCGGGTATCGTGTGACAGACGCCGCAGCGGAATTCCTCGATGAGCTGCGCGCCTGCTTGCGCATTGCCGCCAGGCACGATCTCGGCAGGAGGCGTGTACCGGCCGCCGCGGCAGCCGCCGAGGAGCAGGAGCAGCGCCGCAGCGGCCACGAGGCAAGCAGATGCCGGCGGTCTGCTCATCTGACGAGCCCGCATTCGGGGAGCACGAAGATGCCAACCGTCTGCCAGAGGATGGCGATGAGAAATACCGCGCTCACCAGCATGGCGGCGGCGGCGAGGTAATCCGGGCGCAGTCGCGCCCGGATCGAGAGGAAGGAAGGATCGTGGGATTGCCGCCATGCTCCGATTCCGATCCAGAGCGCGACGGCTGCGATGACGAGCGCGCCGGCGGCAATGCCCCAGAGGATCGCCCGCGTGTTGGTGAAGAGCGGCATGCCGCCGATATCGGCGGGATTTCCCGAGGGACAGGCGCCGCTCGAGATGAGCCAGTTGAGGAGCTCCTGGATACCGAAGGCAACCGGTGCCGCAAAAATGCCATACCAGATGCTCGGGCGAGTGGGCGGATGCTGTGTCGCGGCCATCGTGTGCAGGGTTGACTCAGTGAAGCGCGGGATTGGCTGCGACCACGTGATGCGGGCCGATGTAGAGGATGGCGTACATGACGAGCCACACGGCGGTCACGAAGTACCAATACATCGCGGCGTTGCGATAGGAGCTGTGCGGAGGCTTTTCCGTCGGCCCCAGGCGCGGCAGCAGCGCAGCGTAGAGAAGGAACAGCAGGCCGAGAATGAGATGTGCGGCGTGTACCCCGCCGATGGTGTAGAAGATGGACGTGTAGGGATTCTGGGTAACGGGCTGAACCAGCGTCTCGGTGTTGTAGTCGATTGCGTTGAGCACCAGGAAGCCGCAGCCGAGCAGCACCGTCACCAGCAGCGCGCCGCGGGCCGGCTGCTCGCGCCCTTGTCGCATCAGCCGCCCGCCCGCCCAGAGCGCGATGCAGCTCAGGAAGAGGATGAACACCATCACGGTGGGCAAAGTCAGGGAAGGCGGATCGCCGATCGGCCAGCGCGGCTGCCGGTGACCGAGGTAGTAGTAGCTGAAGAAGAGGCCCAAGAACACCATCGCCTCCGAGGCGATGAACCAGGCCATCGCGCCCGTACCGCGACCCTGATCGATCGGCAGATCGCGGATCGCCTGCGCGCTCACCCACTCGCGGCCCTCCGCGTCCCTTTCGAGCAGCGCATTCGCGTTCATTCGGCGTGCTTCTCCTCTTTCGGCCAGAGCCACGCGGCCATGACGGCGAGCCCCACCACGATCGGAGCCAGCGTCCACCACATGGACTTCACCAGCACGAGGCCCGCGATCGCACTCAGCGCCAGCGAGAGCACCAGCGGCCAGATCGAGTCCTCCGGCATCTTCGCGAGCCCGATCGGCAGCGCATCGAGCCAGGTCGTCGAGATCGTCATGCGCTCACGGTCGAGCACCCGCGCGTCCTCCGGGTCGTACTCCTCATCGTGCTCGTCCCAGAGAGGATGTCGGCTTTGCACCGTGGGTATGTGCACTGAGCCATAGGGCGGCGGCGGCGAAGGCGTCGACCACTCGAGCGTGTCTGCGTTCCAGGGATTCGGACCCGCCGGCGGCCCGTATTTGGCGCTCATGATGAAGTTGATGACCGTCAGCAGGATGCCCGCGGCCAGCAGGAAGGCGCCGACCGTCATGGCGAGATTCCAGTCGCTCCAGCCCAACCCGGCGCTGTAGGTGTAAATCCGGCGCGGCATGCCGAGGAGACCGAGGAAGTGCATGGGAAAGAAGGCCGCGTTGAACCCGATCAGGATCGTCCAGAAGCTGATCATTCCGAGGCGCTCGTTCATCATCCGGCCGGTCATCTTGGGCAGCCAGTAGTAAAAGCCCGCGAGCACCGGGAAGAGATTGGCGCCCACCAGCACGTAGTGGATATGCGCCACGACCCAGTAGCTGTCGTTCAGCTGCCAATCGAACGGAATGAGCGCGGTGATCACCCCGTTGAGGCCGCCGATGATGAACACCGCGATGAAGGCAAGCGCGAAGCACATCGAAGTGGTGAGCACCGGCCTTCCCTTCCACAGCGTCGCGATCCAGGCGTAGATCTGGATGGTGCTGAAGAGCGAGATCATCATGCTCGCGGCCGAAAAATAGCTGATCGACATCAGCGGCTCACCGGTCGCGAACATGTGGTGCATCCACACCCCGAAGCCGAATGCGCCGGTGAGCACCGTCGAGATGGCGACGTAGGCATAGCCGACGATCGGCCGCCGGCTGAATACCGGCAGCAGCATGGAGATCATGCCGGTGGCCGGCAGGAAAATGATGTACACCCACGGATGCGCGAAGAACCAGAAGAGCTGCTGCCAGAGAAGCGTGCTGCCGCCGTGGCTGATGTCGTAGAAATGCGTGCCCCAGTTGCGATCGAGCAGCAGGAAGACACATGCGACACACAGCGTCGGCATGGAGAGGATGGACAGAACCGAGTTCGTGCTGGTGCTGTACATGAAGAGGGGCATGCGATTCACGGACATGCCCGGCGCCCGATGCCTGAAAATCGTCACCAGGAAATTGATCGATCCGACCGTCTGCGAGATCGTGAGAAAGATGAGCGCGATGGCGAAATAGTCCATGCCGAGGCCAGGCGAATACGGCTTCAGCGTATAGGGCGTGTAGGCGAACCAGCCGGCATGCGGCGCCTGGCCGACGAGAAAGCTGGTATAGATGAAGACGCCCGAGAACAGATACGTCCAGTAGCTGAAGGCATTCGCCCGCGGGAAGGCCATGTCCCGCGCTCCGATCATGAGCGGGACCAGATAGACGGAAAAGCCCGAGAGAATCGGCGCGGCGTACCAGTAGATCATGGTGCTGCCGTGCATCGTGAAGATCTGGTCGTACGTCTCCGGCGAGAGCAGCTTCATCTCCGGCTGCGCGAGCTGCACGCGCAGGATGAGCGCCTCGATGCCGCCGGCGACCAGGAAAACCATCGCGGTGATGAGATATCGCAGCCCCAGCTTCTTGTGATCGACGGTCGTGAGCGCGCCCCAGAGCGTATGTGGCGTTTCCCACAGGTAGGTCAGTCGAGCCGAGATTGCGGTGGAGCTCATCTTTGTTGTTGCGCGGCTGTTGCGTTGCAATTACGCGACAGCAACCCGGATACCTGTCACTTGGCGCTGCAAAGCTGCAATTATTACCGCGCGGGTCGCTGGTACCGCGGCGGTGTGAGTTGTTGTTGCCTCAGCCGAGGCTGCAGCAGCTTCGGTGGCCGGCATTCACCGCCGGTCAAGTCGTGGCAGACGCTATCTGCGGCCGGACGCGATCGCAATCGTGGGCGTTGGATCGCCACTCCAGCGGAAGCGGTACGTGGGTCCTTTGCGGACATTGACGACCAGCGCCGGACGGAAGCAAGCGAGGCAGGTGCCTTCCGGCCGACGCACGCTCGGATAAACCACACCGAGCGAGCCCACCGCCTGCAGCCGCTCGGCGAGGAGCTGGGATTGGACGTAGCTGTCAGCGTCGAGACAACCGCGGAAGGCGCTCTGGCGCCGCAGATCGTGGAACTCTCCGCTGAAATCGGAGAGATAGTCGTCGAAGGTCACTTCATCCTCGAAGCGGCCGATCTCGGCGAGGTGCACGCTCTTGTGGAAAGCGACCTCGGCCTGGGCGGTCTTCAGCTCGAAGGCCGTGTACCAGGCGCCGCGCTCCGGACCGTTGAAGCGCCCCCCAAGGGGATGAGCATGCGCGAACGCTGCATTGACGATGCGGTAGTGAGGCACGCCGAAAACCAGCTCGTGCACCCCTATCCCGGGCAGCCTGTCGTTCTCGGCGAGCAGCCGGTCATTGGTGGCATGGTCGAGATCGAAAATCTCGGCGAGGTGCGCGTCATCGTCCGCAATGCGGGCAAGCACGCTGGCGCCCCCGGGGCTGTACTTCGAAGGGATCAGCCGGTGGGTGTCGTAGCGCCGGACGAGTGAGATCGGGGGCAGCTCGCCGTCCATGACTCCTCCGCTCGCGCTGCGGTCAGAAGCCGCCCCGGCGGGCATCGAGCAACCGCCGCACGGCCTGCATGGCCGGCACACCGCCAGTCAGCATGAACGCGAGCGGCGTCACCCCGCGAAAGATGCGGTTGCTGTTGGGCAGCCGCACCCACTCATCGGCGAGCTGCTCCGAGTGCAGGATGTTGAGCGCCTTGAAGATGCCGACCAGGTAGGAGATCCGCACCAGCCGGTCGGCATCCAGAGTCCGGCCCTGAGGATCCTTCTTCATCTCATAATAGGGCCCGTTGGTCACCCCGCCGAGAAGCTGGCGGGCATCCTCGTCACGCACCCCCCAACGCTCCATGATGTTGAAGAAGGCTTTGAGCGCTCCCGGGCTCAGGCGCTCCCGCTCGGTTTTCGACTGCAGGTCGATGAGCGGGGAAGGCTCGTAGCGACTCGACGGGTAGGCGAGTGAGGTCATCCGGGCAGGGCGGCCGGTATCTACTGATATGGATACTATATACTCCTGATTAGAAGAGATCAATTCCCGTAGAATCCGCCGATGAGAACTCGAACAACCTCCCGTTGCGCTCTGCTCCTGGCCGCCGCCCTCCCCGTTGGCCTATATGCGTCGGCCCTCCGGGCACAGGAGAGCCCATCCAATGCATCAGATGCAGGGCAGCAGCCTGCGACGGCCGCAGAGCCGGGAACGCAGATCGAGTATCCGCAGCCCCGCAAGAGCCTGACCGCCCAGACCCTCGAAGACGCCGAGGCCTACTACACCGCGCCGCTGCACTGGAACGGTCGCGACTGGGCGCTGTTCGGTGGCGCACTGGCGGCGGTCGCCGTCAGCCACCATTACGACACCCAGGCCCGCAATCACTACGTCGCAGGGTCGAGCTCGCCGCTCGGCCCGCAGAAATCGGATGAGCTGAAGGACATCGCCCCGACTGCAGCGCTGCTGCTCGGCACCTGGGGCTACGCCTCGCTCATCGGCAGTCGCGCCGGCGAGAGCGAGACCTGGAACATGGTCGAGTCCGGCGGACTGAGCATGGTGAGTGCCTACGCGCTCAAGTACATGATCCGCCGCCCCGGCCCCAATGAGACCACCGATGCCAACCACTGGTTTGGCGGCGGCAGGGCCTTTCCGTCGGAGCACACCACTGCCGCCTTCGCCGTCGGCACCGTGCTCGCGGAATCGGGCAATCCCGAGTTCCGCTGGCTGCGGCGCACGATCGGCTACGGCCTCGGGTTCGGCACCGCTTACCTGCGAATGAAACACAACCAGCACTGGCTGTCGGACACGATAGCGGGCGCCGCGCTCGGAGCGGCCACTGCCCATTTCGTCATGAACCGCAGCTCGCAGCGCGAGGATGACGAAGACAGCTCGGCGTTCTCTTTGGTGCCGACGGACGGCGGCGTGATGCTCGCCTACACCGCGGAGTTCACCAACTAGCTCGGTCGTGAAATCGGGCGAATAGC
This sequence comes from Steroidobacteraceae bacterium, assembly GCA_035652555.1. Taxonomy (GTDB): domain Bacteria; phylum Pseudomonadota; class Gammaproteobacteria; order Steroidobacterales; family Steroidobacteraceae; genus 13-2-20CM-66-19. The sequence goes on from DASRDO010000104.1 coordinate 61,015, forward strand.
CCGCTCGAGCTTCTTACCGAGCCGGCGGCGGATGACCTCGAGGTCGTACTGCGCCTGGAGATTCAGCCAGAGCTGTGCGGAGGTGCCCAAATACCGCGACAGCCGCAAGGCCATCTCCGCCGTAACCGCCCGCCGCCGGCGCACGATCTCATTTACGGACGGAGCCGTCACGCCCAACTCCTTTGCCAGCCTGTACGAGCTCAGCTTGAGCGGCTGCATGAAATCATGCAGCAGGATGTCGCCTGGGTGAACTGGCCGTAGTCTCTGTATCGCCATGCTTGATCACTACCGCCTCAGTGGTAATCGACGATCTCGACGTCGAGAGCATCGCCGTTCAGCCACCTGAAGCAGATGCGCCACTGCTGGTTAATGCGAATACTGTATTGCCCCGCACGGTCGCCTTCGAGCGCCTCGAGCTGATTCGATGGAGGGATCATCAAATCCCGCAGGTCCACAGCGCTATCAAGGTATTTGAGCTTCTCGCGCGCACGTTGCTGAATCTGATTTTCCAGGCTCTTCACGAACATTCCGTCGAATATCATCTCAGCATCTTTTTTCTTGAAGGTCCGGATCACGGCAAATCCTAAAGTAGTGCGATATTATCGTCAAGCGTTAATACGAGCGGCCGAATCACCGTGCGCGAGCGATTAGAGCGTTCGTCGCGCGTCGCCGGCGATCCAACGCACCTCTCCCTGACGGGGATCGAGCAGCCCATACAACGTCTCATTCCGGGCCAACGTGCGAAGGAGCGCGAAAGCCCGGATTTCCGCGGCCGGGAAGGCTTCGCGCAGCCGGGCAGCCGCTGCAAGCAGCGTCCGGCCTCGAGTCACCACGTCATCCACCAGCGTGAGCCGCAGGCCATTTGCGCCGAGCGGGCAGCCGCAGCCGGTCTGCGCAGGACTCCAGGCGCCGCGCTCGATGGCAAAGGAGTTGTAGTGCTCGGACAATGACGGTCGCTCACCTGCCGGCGAGAATGCCGACTTCCTCACCGCGTACTGGCGCTGTAGGACCGGCCAGACCTCAGCCGCCAGCCCGATCTCCTTGAGACACCAGGCCAACCGCCCTCCCACCCACCTCGCACGCCGTACCGGGTCACTTCCGGGAACCGGCACCAACACCACATGGCCGCCCAGAGCCATGGTGAAGCGCCCGTGACCGGCGGCCTGCGCCCAGACAGTTGCCACGAGACGCGGCAGCCAGCTCGAATCGGCGACCTTCAGATGCGCACAAATCGACCTACCCTCGTTGCGAAGTTTGCCCGTGCCGTTGGGCGAATACGCGAAGCAGGAAGCCAGTGGGAGGACCGGAAAGAGAGCGCTTCCCGGGCTCGTCCCTGGCCGAGCGCCCTCACCCTGGAGAGTCGTCGGAAAGTCCAGGCGCCCCGCGCTCCTGCTCTGCCTGCGGCTCACGCCCGCGATCGTCGGCGCGATGTCCCGTGCCTGAGTGTCGACTTTCTGCCCCCCTTGCCTGAAGGCCGCGCCATGCCTCGACGGCGCGCCGGCGAATCTCGTCCATGGAGTGGGGGCGAGGTCCCTCATTACCCTGCTGCGGATGCCGGAGGCTCGCGCGATACTTGAGCCAGTTTTGAACCGCGTGTTGACGGCGTGCGTCCATATCCAGTGAAGCCATGCCATCCCGCGCCACCGTACCCGCCTGCCCCCGTTCCAGTAACACGGACGCGACTTTATCTTCCCGGGCCTGTACACCGGCGCCCTGCTCTGCGGCTTTCGCACTTTCGCGGGCGGCAACTCGCGCCCGGTATCCCGACCGGATCCGTTCGGCGACCTCGCTCCGCTCTCCACGACGCTCGATCGCGATCGCTGCAATCGGAATGTGGGGCATCGGCTCGCGGTCGATGCCCTGTGCCTGCAGCGTCCTGTGGTCGACCCGTGCCTCGACGCCGGCTTCACGGAGCGCGACATTCGTGAGCTCCGCCCAGCGCGCGCGCAGCGTCGTGAACTCCTGCCGCGAGGGAGGCAACCCGAGCTCGCTGCGCACCGCGCCGTTCATGTCGATGCCGGTCTTGGGACCGAGGCCCTCAGGCGTCACCTCCCGCGTCGTCGCGAGCAGATGCGCGTGAAAGTTGCGTGGGTCGCCTTGCGGACGCGGCTCGTGGATCGCGAGGTCCACCGCTACTTTGTAGCGGTCGGCTATCTCCCTCGAGAAAGCGCGTGCCAGAACGACACGCTGCTCGGCGGACAGCTCCGGCGGAAGCGCGACCTGATACTCGCGCGCCACCCGGGAATCGCGCTTCGGCTCGGCTTTCTCCGCGGCATTCCACAGGCTCGACCGGTCGCGAGCCCACTCCATTCCAGCATCCGGCCGATCAAACCGGGACGGCAGGATGATCTCTTTGTAAAGGACATCCTGGCGCTTGCCGTGATCGTAAAGAGTCCCAGTGCGCTCGTCGCGAATCTGCTCGCCTGCCCGATATGCGGCGGCGCTGGTCGCGCTGCGGCCGGTGCTGCGGGTAACGGGTTTGATCTGCAGATGGAAAATGGCCATCGTCCCTCCGGCGATCCGAACTACGCACGTCCTCGGGCGAGCGCCGTTCGCAGCTGCACCCGGAGCCAAGCTGCCGATGAGGCGGTCTTGAGATATCCTGTGAGGTCCGGAAGCTGCTCGAGCTCAGATGCCAACACGGCTGCTTCGGTCACGCGTTGCTCGCTGACGTTCATCGATCGGCGCCAGCCGCGGCCGCCGGGAAGCCCGCTGCCGTCGCGCCCGCGGGATGTGCTTCGGCGGGCCACCTCCCGCTCGCCGATGAGCCTCGAGGCGAACTGCGATGTCCCGCCATGCTCGCTCGCTGAGCAGCGGAGGATCAGGGTGGTGCTGCAGTTCTCCACGATCGTCTGTGCGTCACCTACGCCATAGGTGCTGGAGACTTGCGCAATGGACTGGAATCCGAGGACGCACCGTCCGCCGAATTTGCGCAGACGGGCGAGCGCATCCTTGAGGCCATCGATGGCACCCAACGCATCCAACTCATCGACAATGAACCACAGACGCCGATCGGCGCTCCCCCCGCTCATGGTCTGGAAAATCGCCAGCCGCACCCAGGTCGCGATGATGGTGCGCAATGCCGCGATCTGACTCGCCTCGTAAGGTAGAAACAGTACACCGCGACCCTTGTCGATCCAGTCACGTACGGAAAACGCCCGTGCACGCTGGGCCTGCACGTGCTCCAAAGCCGCTGCCGCCGATCCAGCGACGGAGCGGATCGAGCCGAACATGCGCGCATTCTCCGGCTCGAGAAAGGGCTGGGCCGGAGTGCCGGCGACGATTGCGCGCAGCTCCGTACCCGGCGCCATCGCGATCAGCCGCCAGAGGTCGGCGGCATCATGGCGGCCGGTCTCGTGGCAGCGGCGCACCAGGGCGGTGAGGAAGGTCCGCGCATAGCCGCGCCATTCCCGTCCCGAGGCGTCCTCCGTCGAGGGAATGAGGCTGCTCGCAAGCTGCTCGGCATCGTATGGCTCACGAACCTCCGCAAACGGATCCCACTGCCGTGACCGCCAGTCGAACGGGTTGAGGATGGCATCGCCTCGGCCCGGATCGTGGAAATGTGCAAGATAGCCACCGTCCGGATCCGTAATGACCGCGCGATCGCCGCGATCGAGGGCGGCGGCCAGCAACTCGCGAATCGCGGTGGACTTGCCAGTTCCCGTCGAGCCGATCAACTTGAAATGCTTCGCCTCCTCATCCGGGAGGATTCCGACGCCTGCGAGTGTAACCAGCGGCTCGCGCCGCAGGAGTTGCAACCGCGCGGTGCGCCTCTGCGCCGCGCCGCCTTGCAATACTCTGGTGCCGCGCCTATGCGCGTCCCGACCTCGCGAGTGGCGTGAGAGCACGACGGCAGTGAGCAGCATGATGGTCAAAAGGCCGTCGACGATCGGGCGCGCGGCCGGGAGACTCCACGATGCCATCCATGAGGCTGACATGCCTGCAACGCTCCTTCTCAGTAACCCTTGATGATCAGGTAGTCGCCACCCGGCCCATAGGCCGGAGCGCCGCGATCCACCTGCACGCAAAGCCTGGCATGGACGCCACATCGTCTGAGCTCGATCGAGCCGCCGCGCTCCCGCAGGCGCGCGATATTGGCAACGAGCACACCATATTGAGCGCGAAGAGCTGCTATTTCTCGGGACGACGGCAGCATCCACCACGCCTCCCCGATGGCAACCCCGGAGCAGACGGCACTGATGGATACCGTCCACAGCAGCACCCGCATGTTGGCCGCTCGCCGCATGCTCTGCAGAGATTGCGCAGCGCGGCGGCTCTCGCTCGCAACGCTCCCGAGCTCCTCGGCGACCGTCCGCCGGATTTCGTCCCGCACGATCACGTCGAGATCGCGCGCATGCGCAGCAAGCCGCTCGAGACTCTCCTGTCCCAAGCGCTGCTGCGCTTGAGCGGCCTCCATCAGCAGGCCGAGCTTCATTGCCTCATCGTCCATTCGAGCGTCAGTCATGTTCCCAAACATCCTGGAACGACATCGCATCGTCACGCGCGCGGGTCGCCTCGCGGGAAAGGTTGCCGTGAGCTTCCGCGCGAACGCGCTCCGGCGAGCGCAGGGTGACGCGCAGCCAATCGGGCGAGGAGGCGAGCTTGAGGAACCCGGCGAGGTCCGGCAGCCGCTCGATCTCCGAATCCATCACCGCAGGTTCCACCTGGCGGTGCTCCGATTCGGTGATCGACGGCAGGAGCTCCGATGGCCGCCGGGACTTGGAGCGCGAAATGCGCACGACTTCGCGCTGACCGATCAGGCGGGAAGCGAACTGCGCGGTGCCACCGTGCTCGCTCGCTGAGCAACGGAGAATGAGGGAGTTGCCGCAATTCTCCACGATCGTCTGTCCCTCACCCTTGCCGTAGGTGCTCGAAACCTGGGCGATCGACTGAAATCCGAGGACACAGCGGCCACCGAATTTGCGCAAGCGTGCGAGCGCATCCTTCAGGCCATCGATCTGTCCGAGCGCATCGAGCTCATCGACGACGAACCACAGCCTCTGATCGTCAGCGGGCCGGCTCATCGCCTCGAATATCCCGATCCGCATCCAAGCCGACACCGTCGACCGCAGCGCCGCAATCTGACCGGCCCGATACGGGATGAAGAGCGAACCGGTCCCCGACTGCACCCACTGCTTCACCGAGAGCGGCCGTGAATCCTGTCTTGCGACGTACTGCAGCGCACCGACCGCGGAGGTGAGTACGGATCGAATGGAGTCCAACATCCTGTCGTTGTGCTCTTCGAAAAACGGCTGCGCGGGGGTGCCCTCGACCAGCATCGCGAGCTCGCTCTTCTCCTTGACGACCAGCAGCTCGAACAGCACCTTGACATCCGACACTCCGGCGGCCCGCGCCTGGCTGGTCACGGCAGAGAAGAGCGTGCGCGCATACCCGCGCCAGCTCCGGTCCTGTCCCTCGTGGTCCGGAATGAGGGCGAGGGCAAGCTGATCGATGTCGTACTCTGCGCGGATCTCGCCGAAGAGGTCCCATTTGGCGCCGCCAGGCTCGAACGGGCTCAGAACCGCATCGCCGCGGCGCGGATCGAAGAAGCGCCTGAGATAGCCGCCATCCGGATCGGCGATGATGGCACGATCACCGCGGCGCAGTGCGCCCGACAGCAGCTCTGTGATGGCAGTGCTCTTCCCGGCGCCAGTCGTCCCCATCAGCTTGAAGTGTTTCGTCTCGTCGGCCGCCGGCACCGGGATGCCGGCGAGCGTGATGCCCGCCTGCCGGTTCGGCAGTGACGCCCCACGTCCACGCCCGCTTCCACGAGCGGCGCTGCGCCGCGCAACGGCCTCCTCTGTAGCAAGGACTGTCGCACCCCTGATGTAACCTGAAGCGTCGCGAGGCGCGGCAAGCGCGTGACCGCCGCCATAGCCAAGGAGACCACCAATCCCGGCGCCAACCGCGTATTCCATCAGGCCACCGCCGCCAATGTGCATGGCATGGAAGAGAGGACTCGCCAGCGACATGCCGATACCCGTTACGAGCATGAGCGATCCAGCGAGGACCGGCGAGGCGACGACGGCCCGCCATTGCGCGCGCCCGCGTGCCATGGCCACCCACATCGGAGCCTGCACGGCCGCGAAATCCAACGCGAGCCCTGACCAGCCGCGCAGCAGCTCGTGGACCGTTGAGCCGGGCTCGATCAGCATCCGAGCCGTTCCGTTCCGCGCGGCAGCGACACGGACGCGGTGGACCGAGGCCGGTACCAGATTTCCTTGACGTACCGCTCATGGCCCTCCACCCCGCACTGGATCACCACATCGATCAGCCTTCTCAGGAGGCTGCGGATGTCGCGCCGTGCAAGCTGCCGGCCGCCTTCGCTCTGCTTCACCAGCAGCACGAGCTGCTCGAACGCCAATGCAGCGCTCGAAGCGTGCACGCTGGTAATGGACCCCGGATGCCCGGAGTTGACATTGCGGAGGTAATCGAACGCCTCGCCCGCGCGCAGCTCCGCAAGCAGGATGCGATCAGGCTTCATCCTCAGGGTGGCTTCGAGGAGTTGTTTTGGAGTGACACGAGCGAGCCCCTGGTCGTCTTTGCTGTAGAAGAGCCGCACGTGGTTGGGATGTGAATCGAGCACGAGCTCCGGAGCATCCTCGATGGTAACCAGCCGTTCCTGGTCCGGAATTTCGCGGATCAGCGCCTTGGTCCAGGTGGTCTTCCCGGATCCCGTCGGCCCCGAGACCAGGATGTTACGCCGGCTCCGCACCGCCAGACGCATGAAGGCCTCATACATCCGCTCCACGAGCAGTCGACGAAGCTCGATCTCGACTTCCTCCGGACCACTCTCGGCCGCGCGCGTCTTGAGGAAGATCCCTCGCCGCGTGAGCTCGCCGACCGACCAGACCTGCTGCGATGGCCGCCTGATGTTGACGGCGACACACCCCTGAGTCGTAGCCGGCGGCATCACGATTTGCACGCGCTCACCGCTCGGGAGAGAAGCAGAAAGGAGCGGCGAGGTCTCATCGATGCGCTGACGGCTGAAATTCGCCACCAGTTTGGCGAACCGGCGGCACCAATCGAGGTCAGCGTACGCAGCCGGCTCGCGACGCCAGCCGTCGCCGGTCTCCAGGAACACCTCCAACGGCCGGTTGATGCAGATCTCCATCACATCCGCGCGCAAGAGGAGCGCACGGAGAGGCCGTGTGATCAGCTCGAGCGCAGAAGCGTACCCACCCGGATCTGGCGTCTGCGGCTCGGGCCTCTCGCCGGCTGGCCACGCCGCTGGGTGCGCGTTGATCCTAGCGGGACTCGAGATCATAGACCGCCCTGAAGTCGACATTGCGGGCCACCAGCACCTGAATACGCTCGCCATTGCGCACACGGACGGTGGGCGGAATGCTCACAGTGCTGCGAAGGATCTCGGTAAGCACATCTTCCGAGGCTGCGGGATCGAGAACTACGGTTCCACCTCGGGAAGAGGACTGCACCGTCGCCTGCATGGCGCCGCCGATCGTGGAGACGAGCGCGGCGGCACCGAACCGCTGCCAGAAGTGGCGGTTGACCTCGCCCTCGAGTCCCGACCGCCCGAGTGCATCCGTGCCAGGAGAATCGAGCTGCACGACCACTCCTGCAGGAGTACGTGCTTCGGTCCAAGCCACGAACACGCGCGCTTCACCTTGGCGCACCTCACCGCGCGTCTCCCCGAGCAGCTTCGTGCCGCGCTCGAGCAGCACGACCGTTCCATCGGCGCTGAATGTATCGGTGGCTGTAATGCAGGTCGTCATTCCGGGCAGAGTCGAATCGATGGCCGTCTCCAGTGTGCAATCGACGAACGTCCCCTTGGGAAGCAGCAGGCGTTGAGTCGGGAGCACTTGCGCCCGAGTCGCGGCAAGCACACTGGGGTGCAGCCGGGTCCGTACTGAATCGCCGCGCGACACGGCCAATGGCGCCTGCTCCTGCGGGGCGACGGCGCCAAAAGCTGCCGTTGCTCCAGTACCCGTATCGCCTGCCGCGACTTCACGCGACGACTCGTGTGATGCGCCCGCAAACACCCCACCCGACAATCGGCGATCGAGCACCTGCTGCCGCGGAGAAGCGTGTGAAGTCGTGCCACAGGTGCGAGACAGCACACCCTGAGCCCCGACCGGCGACGGCTCGAGCAGAGGGCTCGCTGACGGAGCAGCCGCGGGTACCATGGGGACCGATTGCAATGGAGCGACAGCCGCGACGGGTGGCGCGCCGGACGCCACCAGTGCAGGTTGCGCACTGACCGCCGGAGTGACCGGCCCGAACGGCGGGAGCGTCATTCCCGCTCCGGGAGCCTCCGGCAGCGGGGCGTATGCCTGGACATGCATTGCAGCCGGACGCGAAAGTGCCTCCGCGTAGTACCACGCTAACATCGCCGCACCGACGGAGACCATCAGTACAGCCGCCAGCACGCTGCTCATTCTCGATTGCAGCGACCGAGCTCCCCCGGCCAGGAAGGCGCCACGCTCACCGCGAACTGAGCGAGGCGATTCAACGCCGGATTCCGAGACAGGCTCGTCGGGCTTCCGAGCCGACGACGCATCGGTCGAACTTTTCTCCCGCGGTCTCAGCAAGCCGCCTCGACGCCAGACAAGCCGGATCACGGCTCGACCTTCCGCCCGGCGGGGCGGGTCACGCGCTCCACGTTGGGCGCGATCGTTCCGGAAGCCAGGCGCTCCCCGCCTCCCGTGAAGTGCCGATCGACGATGCAGCCCGCCAGCTTTCCGCGCCTCACGATCAGACGGCGCGCCACGCGCTGAACCACGACGCGGCCGGCCTTCACCGCGAAATTCACCAGCGATTCGCTGCCATCCTCGTTGGACACAAACACGGCAGGCATCTCGCTACGTGCGCCGAAGACCAGTGTCGTTTGCACACCATCGTCCCAAGCAGCGGTGGGCTTCAACGACGGGTCGCCGCAGTACCAGTAGTCGTAGTTGCGCAGCCGCATGCTCGGCGCGGCAGCCAGATTGCCCTCGACCCGACGCCTGTCACGGGAGGCAACGCTCACCGCAAGCGCCGGATACTCGAATCGCAAGGCATAGATGACATCGGCACCGCTCGGGTCCGGAGGTCGCGGCTGCGCAGCGTAGTCGAACAGATAAGTCCGGCGATTGGTGAGCACGGTGAGATTCGTCGCAACGTGGGCTGCGCTCGGTTTGAGAAACAGGTGGTTGTCCTCGGCCGCGAACGCGACGCCCTTTGAATCGCCTACGCCAAGGCCCACGAAACGCTCGCCGGGAGCGAACGTGATGTCGATCTGATAACCGACGTAGCCTCTCAGCCGATAGACGGCGTCGGTCCGGTACGGAGTCATGCGAATTCTCGGATCGGACTGCAAAGGAGCCCGCGGGGACTGCGCATCGGCAAGAGCCGCTGCGAGACAACAGATGGGTCCGATCCAGCCGACTGCGCGATAGAGGCATGACAACTGAAATTTCATGGAGGCTCTCCTTGACCAACCTGCCTGCCGGCCGGATCCTGAGCTGCGCCCAGCACCTCAGGCTCCAAACCGAGCTCCACCACCTCGAACCCGAGCGGATTCCAGCTGCGCGTTCGCGGGTCATCCGGCGGCTTGCCGTAGCGGTACTGGATACTCGCGATCCAATGGGTAACACGCCCCGGCCCCCCATCCCCCTGCCTCTCGATGCGCGCGAAGCGGACCTGCGCCAGGTCCGACTCGCCGCTCGCACGCTTGAAGAAGCTCACCGACTCGATGCGAGCCGTCTCGGTGCTGCCATCCTTGTGGATATTGAGCGGAGAGCCCGGATTGACCCTGTTCCACTTCGCGTACAGCGCCTGATTCAAGCGCGCCGAATTGAAGGCGCCGCACTCTTCGTAATCGCTCTCCGCCATGGCCGATTCGAATCGCTCGCATACGGCAATGTAGTGGGTGAGGAAATATCGGGTCACCGCCTCGCCGAGCTCGACGTGCCCGGTGTATATCGGCACGACATCGACCACGCCCGTCGTGTTGTCGACCCGAACGAGGTAGGGCTCGACCCGCTTCAACGGCACGAGAACGGCAAGCGCAATGGCACCCGAAACCGCGCACAGCCAGCCGGCAGCCGCTACTCGCCAAGCCACCACCGCCCTTCGAGCTACCTGCGCTACCCTGTCGGCATCCCAGGAGGCGGCTTCCTCCAGATAGCCTTGAAGCTCACGGTCCGCACTCATGGATGGACCACAACCGTGCGCGCCTGCCCGGAGGACGGTGCGTTGATCCGCGTGAAATGCCGATCACAGCGTCGAGGCGCAGAGGCGCACCCCGCGAGGAGCAGCAACGCTATCGCAGCAATGATCACCTTCATGACCTTTTCTCCCGGAGACTCCTGACCTGGTTGGCGATCGCCAGACCGCTCATTACTGCCCTCAAAGGCGCCCCCATCATCCGGCCAACCGCGCCGAAGCTGTTGAGCGCCACACCGCCGGCAAGTCCCGAAGCAATGGGCATGATTTGCCGGAGGAAGAGGAAGACCAACACGGTTGCGAGCAGCATGTTCAACGCATCGTCAATTCTGATCGAAGTGCCCAACGCCGCTGTCTGTTGCGCATAGGTAGCCACGAGATGGAGCAAGAGAGCGCCGACCATCACCGTCAGCACGGTGATCAGCGCGTAGTTGGCGAGCTGCGCAAGCCAGGCCTCGAAGAGCCTGCGGCTTGCATCGAAGAGCAGCAAGGCAACGAAGAAGGGCCCAAGCGCCAGCAGGACCGAGAGCGCAACGCTGGAAAGGGCGAGCAGGAACATGGTGTATACGCACAGCAGGCCGACGATCGCCCAGGCCGCCACGCCCGCCAACACGAATCCGATGCGGCCCCAGCCTTCGCCGCCGCGAAACAACTGGTCTGCAACGGTTCCGCCCTCATTCCAAATGGCGTCGATGGTCTGTACCGGATCGGAGGCTCCGACGACCGCAGCCGCAAACTCCGTCGGCGCGTCGTAGAAGGTGTCTACCAACAGAGTGTTATATAGCCACAAATGCAGGCCCACGCCGAAAATCACCGCGAGCGTCACGATACGCTTTACGCCCGCCGCAAACGGCTCCTCGATCCGCCCGGTGAGCTGCAGATAGCCCCAGATCATGACGTATACGGTTCCCAGCGTGACGACCGCAGGCTCGAGGATCGACGCCACCCGCGCGGTGTTCTCGCCGATGTAGCTCGCGAGCTCACCGTTCAGCCAGGTCCAGAATGTCCGGAAGAATTCCATGGCAGCGCTCCATCGGTATCAGGGCGTCGGCTGGAAGCGCGTCGCGAACTCACCTTGTCCGGCAATCGTGCGCTCCCTGCCCCGCTCCTCGTCGGCCCAGTGCTGCGCCTCCGCCGCGGCAACCAGCATGTCGAGCTTGTTGCGCTCGTTTTCGAGCATCGCTTGCTCGGCACCGATGCGCGCGCCGAGGTCCAGGATGCCCTTCTGATCGCCTGCCATGCCGATCGAGTCGATGAGCTGCTGCAGAGTCGCGAACCGGCTGCTGGCGTTGGCCAGAGCCTCCCGCGATACGGCCTGCAGCAACGCCGTCGTGTGACGATCCTCGCCGAGCTGCTGCTGCCGGTCTGGGGACAGCGTGTCGATCTGCTGCGGTGTGAGTACCGCGTCCTCGGCGAGACTCTGTTGGATACTGGCTGAAAGCGCCGTGTACGCGGAGCTGGCGCCCCCGAGTGCTGCAGTGAGCTGTCCCCAGTCGCCGGGCAGATAGTTACGGTTCGTACCGGCCAGGAGCGCCTCCATGCCCCGATCGCCAGTGATGGAGCGCAGCTCGGCCTGCGCCTCGGCGAGGTGGTCGCGCGCCACGGTGAGCGCCTGCTCCAGATTTTGTACCTCGGTCACGAGCTGCGCGACGGCGGCGACATCAATGACGGCGAATTGCGCGCGGGCCGCGGGAGCAGCCACCGCGAATGCAACAGTAACCATCAGCGACAGGTTCTTGGCGAATGACATGACACGCTCCTTGTGATGGGAGATGACCGGATAGGGCGATGCTCAACGGGCGGCTGGCCGAGCCGAGAGCACCTCGAGCTCAGACTCGAAGCCCTGGAGGTCCAGTCGGCAGACGACGCTCTGATGTCCCTGCTTGACGAGGAATACGCGTGCACCGGGCTCGAGCTCCTCTTTGATGAGGGCAAGCTCGCGCCGGGTGAGGCCGAGCCCGGCGGTATATTCCTCGGGCGCGGCGTCTGCATTCGGAAAAAAGATCTTCGTCGGCGTCTGCTCCACGATGGTGCGGCTGATGGGGCTTTCGAGCACGTCGCCTGCGCTCTGGGTCGCCAGGCACATGACGCCATTCAGCTTCCGCCAGGTCTTCGGCCCGTCCTTTGCGAAGCTTTCGAACGCCGGGTCCGCGAGTAACCGCCAGAACTCGTCCATCCAGCACACGAGTCGGCGGCCGTCCAGCATCTGCCGCACCAGATGGAAGAGATACAGGGTGACAGGCGCTCGAACGACGTCGTTGTCGAGGAATTCCGTGACGTCGAAGCCGATCACAGGATGGCCGTCGAGCCGACGGATGACGGAGTCTTCCGCATTGTCGAATGCCCACGCGTAGGCGCCTTCTCCTGCCTCACACCATCGCCCAAGACGCGCATGCAGGCCCTCGGGGTCGGTCGGATCGAGGAACTCGATCAGGCGCGACAGCCGCCTCGCCTCTGGGGTGAGGGACAAGGCTCCGCGCAGAGCCTGGTCCAGGTCCCGCTGCTCACGGACGTTGAGAGGGCGTGCACCCGGGGCGCGCGCCAACAGCTGCAGCCAGCTCCGGAGGAACTCCAAATGGCCCGGGCCCGACGGCAACTGCAGCGGATTGAAGCCGGTAGCACGCCCGTTTCGCAGCGTCAGATATTCGCCACCGAGCTCGCGCACCAACCGCTCGAGTCCACGATCTTTGTCGAGCACGACCTGCGTTGCCCCATGGCGCGCGAGCAGGGCAACGAGGAATCCAATCAGCACGGTCTTGCCCGACCCGGTCGGGCCGCAGATGAAGGTGTGCCCGGCATCGCGCCGGCTGCCACCATCCGACGGGTCGCTGGCATGCAAGGAGAAGTGGTATGCCGAATGCGCCCGGGTCGGGAGAACCGCCAACGCCTCTCCCCAGTGGTTGCCACGAGCGCGGCCAGAGGGGAAGTTGTGGAAGGGCGCCATGGCCGCGAAGTTGCGCGAGGTAATCGGCGCTTTGCGGGGTCGCAATGCGAAGTTGCCGGGAAGCTGCGCCCAGAAGGCGCCTTCCAGCGCGAGGTCCTCGCGCGCCACCGTCATGCCGGTATCGGCCAAAATCGCGCGCGCCCGTGCGACGCAATCGTTCAGAGTGCGTAACCGCTCTCCCGCCGGTCGCTCGTCCGCCACGTCGTCCGGCTCCGCGAGCACCTGCAGCGACAAATGATGGTCCCCCATCACGAACTCGTTGCTGGTGAGCGCGTCCAGTGCCTCGCCTAGCTCGTCGGCCTGCGATACCGCGAAGTCGCCGGCGTTCGCCATCCGGTTGATCTGGCGGGTGAGCAACGCCTGCCCGGCTGCCTTGGAGAGAAACGCGAAGGATTGCGTGAGCACGAAGGCAAATGGGGCGCTCAGCAGCCTATCCAGCATCCCGACCACACTTGGCGTGGGGTACTCCTTTATCCCGAGCATTGCCCCCACGCGGGTTGTAGCCGCCATGCGGTATTCCAGGGACTCGCCACCAAAGCCAACGCGCGTCGTCGCCAGAGCCGCATTCAGTGCTCCGCGCGGCAACGCCATCGGCTGGCGCTCTCCATTGACGAGCAGGGCAAGATACTCGAGCAGAGAGGAGTACCAGCGCCCGGAATCCTGATAACAGCCGAGACTCTCCGGCTCGTACATAGCGAGCGATGCGCGCAGCGTCTGCGCGATCTTGCGGCAGGCCTCGAGCGCATCGGCTGTCTCCAACGCCGAGCTCGCAGGCTTCAGCCGTGTAATCACGCCCGACAGCAGCCCCGCCGCCCGACCAGCCGCCGGCCGAAAGAGCACGGCGAGATAGAGCTCGTTGACCATGAGGATGTCGCCAGCCAGCCGGCGCACGTACTTCTCGTGCAGGGTGGCGGCGAATCCCGCCGCTTCCGCGCTGGAGGGCCGTAAAGCCTCACGGCTGCGGACTACATGAGTCCAGAAGGCCATACCTGGCCCGGCCACGTTGCGCCAGAGCACGTTCAGCTTCTCGTGCCAGACATTGAGCTGCTCCGGATCCGCGCTCTCGAAACTGGCTCCTCCCAGGCGAAACACCTGCAGGTAATCGCCAAAGACAGTCTTGACGACCTCCGGTGCAACGTGCGCCGTGTAAGGAATGTGCCGATCCGCCGTCAGCTCGCGGCGCAGGGCGGCTTGCCGTGCGACTCCCAACATCACGGCAATCTCCGCGCCGCACCGTATGAAGCTACGGCTGCGGCATCGCTTCGGCGTCGCCCCGATCGGCACGGCGGATCGAGCGCAAGAGGACTGTAGCTGCTCCCACCCCACCAACGGCCATTGGCGAGCAACGCCGGCAGGCGTGTTCTGCCCCAGAGTAGCAGCAGATCAAAATACCGCGCGTCCCGTCCGCAAAGCAGCACTCCAGCACCGTGAATCGGCAGGGCAACGAGCAGGGTCAGGAGGTTCCTCGTAACCAGAAAGGCCTCGAGTGTGAACACCAGATTGAAGAGCAGCGCCGAGTAAGTCACTCCCCAGCGCATCGGCGGGCGTGTTGCACCCACGAAGAGCGGATCGGCCGTGAGGCCGGGTGTTCTCTTGTCCATCTCGCTGCTCCTCAGACGCCAAACATCCCACGCACCCAGGTGACGATCTGCGGCGCACCGAAGGCGATCGCGATCCCCAAAATGGCGCCGATGCACCAGCCCCACGAGAGCCGGCTTGCCATGGCCATGCCTCCAAGCACCATCACGAGGATGATGGCGATCGGAGTCAGCCAGGCCAAAATGTTGCTCTCCAGCGCGGTGGCCCCCGTTAGGAAGGGAGATGCCTGCGCCAGCACCGGTCGCGGCAGCGCCAGGGACAGAGCTGTCGTGATGCCGACCAATACGGCCGACCAGGGGGCGCCGGATTCCCTGCGCGCGGCAATTCGGATGATTCGCTGCAACATGATTCCTCTCCGTTTCAGTTATCCGGTCCCATTTTCCTTCGTCGTGCGGATCTCCGAAGCGCCGCTATGCGCTTGCCGCGAGCCGCTGCGGTTCCTCGCCGCGTCTGGACGCACGCTCCTCGCGCTTGGCCTTGCCCGGGGCACCGAAGCGGAAGCCCTGAACGATGAAGTTGTAAGCGTAGTGCCGCTCCCCGTCCTTGTCGGTCCAGTTGTCTGCCCGAACCTGGGCATCGACGATGAGCTGATCGCCCTTGCGAGCTGTGCGCGCGATCGTCTCGCCGAGCGGACCGAACGCGGTGAACCAGATGCTCGTGGCGATCTCGCGCGCCCCGCCCTCCTCGTCCTTGCCCGCATAGTCATTGCCGATCAGACAGAACTTCGCGTAAGTACGGTCTCCTTTGACGATCAGATCGGGATTGCGGGACAGATTGCCGACTGCGGTGAGGGTAAAACTGTTCATGGCGGGCTCCATGTGTTGACTGCGCGTGCCGATTGGCACGGTGATCAGTCTATAGGCGCACAAGGGGATTGGAATCGCGTTTGCCTGCGTGTTTGTATAGAAATACAGACCCGCCTGTTCGCCGCGCTCCCGCAGTCGGTCGACACGCGCTATTCTGGTGTTGACCAGTCAGTCACGAAAAGGAGATTCCCATGTCCCTGCTTGATCAATCCGGCGATGACACCGTCCTCGAGGAATGCATCGAAGAGCTCGACGAGCTCGTCATGAGCCTCGACCGGTATCCCGCGGCCGCCGTCGCGGTGGCGATGGGCGCTCATCTCGAGGGCCTGCTCGGCGCGCTCCTCGATGAGCGCCGGTGCACCGCCGAGGAGGTTCGCGAGCTCCTGCACAAGATCGAGTCCGGCGCCTTGGATCAGGAGGCGGCCCTGGAGGATGAAACGTCCAGGGAGCGCTAGGGGCGCTCCGCCCAGCTCCGACGCTCAGGCGTTTGCCGCGACGCGCCTCGGCGTGCGGGATATGGCAAGCCAGACTGTTCAGTTTACCTGTCGATCTGGTATCATATCGGCGAATGCCCAGAACCCGCGATCTCGACGTCAGTGACCTCGCCCGCACGCTGGGGCGGCTCGTGCGGCATATGCGCGCCGCGGCTGCGCAACACGAGCTGTCGCTCACCGAATCGTCCGTGCTGGCGCGGCTGGGGAGAGAAGGCCCGGCCACTACCGCGGAGCTGGCGCGTGCCGAAGGCATGCGCCCCCAATCCATGAGCGCTGCCATCGCCACGCTCGAGGAGCGCGGCCTCGTGGAGCGTAAACCGCACGCGAGCGATGGGCGCCAGATGAACATCGCCCTCACGGACAAAGGCGCCGTCGTGCGGAGTAGTACTAAGGACCTGAAGCGGGCCTGGCTCGCGCAGGCGACGGCACGTCTGGAAGACGAGGAGCGTCAGATCCTCGCGAGAGCTGGCGACATTCTCAAACGATTGTTGGAGCCATGATGGCGGGAAAGGACGGTCGCAGCGGGCAACCGCCACAGGCGTCGCCCCTCGCCTCGGTCTCGCACTCCTGGCGGGCGCTCCGCCACCGCAACTTCAAGCTGTTCTTCTTCGGCCAGAGCACCTCGGTCATCGGCACCTGGATGACCCGACTCGCGACGGCCTGGCTCGTTTATCGCCTCACCCACTCGGCGCTGCTCCTGGGTGTGGTCAGCTTCTCCGGGCAGATCGTCTCCTTCCTCATGGGTCCGGTCGCTGCCGTGTGGGTGGAGCGCATGGAGCGGCGCCGCCTCCTCGTCATCACCCAGGCAGCTGCTGCGGTGCAGTCGCTGGCGCTCGCGGCGCTCACGCTCGCTCACGTGATCACCCTGAGCGAGATCATCACGCTCATGATGTTTCAGGGACTGATCAACGCCTTCGACATGCCGGGGCGCCAGTCCTTCCTCGTCCAGATGGTCGAGGATCGCGGCGATCTCGCCAATGCCATCGCCATCAATTCCTCGATGGTCAACGGTGCGCGGCTCATCGGCCCTGCGATCGGAGGCCTCGTCATCGCGGGATTCGGCGAGGGGTACTGCTTCCTCATTGACGGCATCTCCTACTTCGCCGTGATCGCCTCGCTCCTGCTCATGCGGCTGGCACCGCTGCAAGGCCGTGGGCAGCCCGAGAGCCTCCTCAAGGAGCTGCGCGAGGGCTGGGATTACGTCAGCGGCTTCAGGCCAATCCGGACCATCCTGCTGCTCCTGGCGTTCATCTGCCTCATGGGCTGGCCCTACTCGGTGCTGCTGCCCGTGTTTGCCGGCCAGGTGCTGCATGGCGGCGCCCACACACTGGGCTGGCTCACGGCGGCTTCGGGCGTCGGCGCCTTCTCTTCCGCGCTCGCTCTCGCAATGCGTAAGTCGGTGGCGGGCCTCACCCGCACCCTGCAGGCCGCGGCCGTGCTGCTGGGTTTGGGGCTCATCCTGTTCGGCCTGTCGCGCGTCCTGTGGCTATCGCTCATCCTGATGATGGTGGTCGGATTCGGCCTCATTCAGGCCATAGCTGTCAGCAACACCATCATCCAATCGCTGGTGCCGGACGACAAGCGCGCACGCGTGATGGGCTACTACACCATGGCGTTCTTCGGCGCGGCGCCCTTTGGAAGCCTTCTGGCCGGTGCCCTGGCCCAGCACATCGGAGCCCCCTACACTGTGATGCTCACGGGCACCTTCTGCATCGCCGGCGCCCTATGGTTCGCCATGGAGCTGCCGAAGATCAGGCCGGCGATGCGCTCTGCCTATCGCGAGAAGGAGCTCTCAGCTCAACGCGCCGTGGACCCGCCGAGCCGCAGTGTGTCAGGCACGACGCCCCTCGGGGCAGAGCTCAACGCCCGCAGGATCTCGACCTCCCGCTCGCGGTAAGGCGTGCCGTCCGGCCGCAGCAGATCGTGGTGCCATACCGCGGGCTGAATGAGAACGTATGGCCGCTCCCAGGAATCCCACGGTAGATTGGTCTGCGTCTTGCCTGCGACGAATCCCCAATTGATCATTCCGACATTCGCGCGCTTGCCGACGGGCAGGACGCCGTCGATGGTCGAGCCGGCGCCCCGTGCCATGTATTCCGTGCAAATGATCGGCCGGCCGTAGGTCTGGAGCTGCCTGACGCGCTGGAAGAAGGACTCCGGCCACTCGTAATTGTGGAAGCTGAGGACATCCGACTCGGTGATTTGAGTCTGCTCGATGGAATTCAGGCCCGCGGCCTTGCTCCAGTCGGGACCGTGCCAGAGCGCGCTGGTGAGAGGCTGAATCGGATGCCGGCTGCGCGCCCAGGCGAAAACCTGCGGCAGCAGCGTTGCCACCCGGTGGAATTTGTCCTTTGGCTCGCCGGGATAGACAGCGCCGTTGCCGCCTAGAAAGTTGTCGGGCTCGTTCCAGACATCCCAGGCGCGCACCCGATCGTCCTTGGCGAAGGTCCCAACGATGTCCTCGACATATGCCTCGAGGCGACCATACTGCCTGGGGTCATCCAGCACCGCCGCCGCCGGCGCCTGCACCCAAACAGAATTGTGTACGCCGGGAATCGGGGGATGCTGCGGTCCCAGCCGCGGGTCAGGATCCCAGCAGGAATCGAACAGTACGAAGATGGGCTTGATATGGTGGCTGGCGGCAATCCGCAGAAACACGCGGATTCGCTGCCTGAAGCCAGCAGGGTCCTGCTTCCACAGCAAATCGTGGAGGAACACCCGCATGGTGTTCATGCCGAGACCCTGCGCCCATCCGAGCTCGAGGTCGATCCGTTTGGGATCAAACGTGGCCGCCTGCCACATCTCGAGCTCATTGACCGCATCGTAGGGAATGTAGTTGCTGCCGAGCATCCAGGGCTGCGCGGAGTACCAGCTCTGCGCCTGGCCCGTGGTCCAGGGTCCGATTCCGGCCGCCCTGGAAGGCAGGACGGCACCGGCGAGCAGCGCCATTCCCAACACCAGCGATGCGACTGAACGTCTCACTCATCTCCCCCGTTCAGTCAGGTCCGGGTGTCGGTCAGATCCTGAGTGCTGGCCGCCGCGCGACTCCGGATGGCGGCAGCCCGCCAGGCGAGCGCCAGCATCCCGCAGCCGAAGATGAGCAGCGCCCCGCCCCACCAGAGATTGATGTCGATCCCGAGCGAGCGCTGGTAAATCGCGGTGTTACTTAGAAGCCCGTAGCCTGCAAGGAGCGCCCCGATGAGGACGAAGAGGCTGCCGATCGGAATACGGATGTCCAGGCCCATGTCCCTCACCGGAAGATGAAGTTGAGAATGACCGCACCTGCAAGCACGCAGCTTCCCAGAACTGCCGGACGCGCGTACCACCGCTCACCTGCCGCGCGCAGCCGCGGCGTGAGGGAGTAGACGAGACCTACCAGGTCCCCCTCCGCGCGTGGCCGCGTCACCAGGCTCACTGCCACCGTCACCAGAAAGCAGACCCCGAAAGCATAGATCGCCGTCCAGAAGTTCTGCGCCATCTGGCTGGCATAGAGGTGCAGTACCGCGATCCAGCCACCCTTGATCCCCGTGACGCTACCGGCGGGGAGCGTCAGCCCATGATGCGCAGCCGCGGCCAACGTGCCCGCAACGAGTCCGAGGAATGCCCCATGCCCGGTTGCCCGCTTCCAGAACATGCCGAGCAGGAAGGTAGCGAAGAGCGGCGCGTTCACGAATGCGAACAGGAGCTGCAGCAGGTCCATGATGTTGTTGAATCGGTTTGCTGCGTAGGCCGCGCCGATGGAGAGCCCGATACCCGCCACCGTGGCGATCCGTCCCATGCTGAGGTAGTGCCGGTCGCTCGCCCCGTGACGGATGTAAGCCTGGTAGATGTCGTAGGTCCACACCGTATTGAAAGCCGTGACATTGCCTGCCATGCCGGTCATGAAACTGGCCATCAGCGCGGTGAGCCCCAGCCCCAGCATGCCGTTTGGGAAGTAATGACCGAGCATGAGCGGAATTACCATGTCGTAGTTCAGCGAACCGTCAGCTTTGTGGGGCAAAGCGAGGCCGCTTGCGCCGCCGTGCAGGGTCGAGGCGATGGCGATCATCCCGGGAAGGATGACCAGAAAAGGGAAAATCATCTTCGGGACCGCGGCAATGAGCGGGGTGCGCCGGGCGGCCTCCATGGAATCGGCCGCGAGCGCCCGCTGCACGACGAGAAAGTCCGTGCACCAGTAGCCAAAGGAGAGGACGAACCCGAGCCCCATGGCGATGCTGAGCCATTCCACCCCCATGGGGTTCGAGGAGGGGCTTCCCATGACGCTCCAGGTGCTGGTCCAGGCATCCGGCGCGAAGCCGCTGGAGAGCGCCACCTGCCGCAGGCCCGCGCTCAGGCCGTGCCAGCCCCCGATGTCCTTGAGGCCCAGGAACACGAGCGGGGCGAATCCGAAGACGATCAGGAAGAACTGCAACACCTCGTTATAGATGGCCGAGGTCAGCCCGCCCAGGAAGATATACGCCAGTACGATGAGGGCAGAGAGCAGCACGCTGGTCGTAAAGTCCCATCCGAGCAGGAGCTTCAGGAGGAGCGCCATCGCATACATTGAGATGCCTGAGGAGAAAACCGTCATCACCGCAAATGAGATGGCGTTCAGCCCCCGGGTCTTCTCGTCGAACCGCAGCTTCAGGTACTCCGGGACCGAGTGGGCGCGTGAGCCATAGTAGAACGGCATCATGAAAATGCCGAGGAACACCATCGCCGGAATGGCCCCCACCCAATAAAAGTGACTGGTCGCCATGCCGTACTTGGCGCCGGAGGCGGCCATGCCGATCACCTCCTGGGCCCCCAGGTTCGCGGAAATGAAGGCCAGCCCCGTGATCCACGCCGGAATGGCGCGGCCGGACAGGAAGTAATCCGTGCTGGTCCGCATGTAGCGCTTCAGCGACGCCCCTATCCCGAGCACGAACGCGAAGTACACCGCCATGATCGTCCAGTCGATGGCCGCCGGATGCACCCCTACCCCCTTTCTAAAAATAAATCATACCAATTGCCCAGGCGCAGGTCCGAGAAATGCTTGATCGCCCCAACGCCCGTAACCCGGCCTAACGCCCGAGCAAAGCCGCATGCGCAGACTCTCATTCGGTGTCCTGCTGATCGCGCTCTCCACCCTGGTATTGGAGCTGATGCTGACGCGGGTCTTCGACGTTACGCTCACCCCCAACCTGTCCTATTTCGTGGTCTCACTCGCGATCTTCTCCTTTGGGCTGGCGGGTCTATTCGCCACCCTGAGGCCGCTCGGTCCCGAGCGTGACATTCGCGGCGTGCTGGTTGCCTGTTGCATCGGGTTCACCATCGCGACGCTGCTCCTCAACCCGATCATCAACGCTCTGCCCCTCGACTATCACCGGATCGTGAAGGCGCCCCTCGCGACGGTCGCGGCTTTCTGCGCACTCTACCTGACACTCCTCGTGCCCTTCGGGCTCGCCGGCTACGTGCTCATCACCGTTTTCTCGACCTACGCGTCCCGAATCCAGCGCCTCTACTTCTGGGATCTGATCGGCGCCGGCATCGGCACCGTGCTCGTCGTGCCCTTCATCCTGAGGATCGGCCCGGGCGGCCTCATCGTCTGCGCCGCGGCGCTCGGGCTCATCGCAGCGGCGCTCTTCACTGCCTCACGCGCGATGGGCACGGTCTGCGTGGTGGTGGCGCTCGCGATCGCCGCGGTTCCGGCCATCCGCGGGCAGAACTACATCCCCTACCACTACCACATGGAAAAGCGCGGCGTCCTCGCTGCAACCCATGAAGGCCGCGACGAGCTCGTCCGCTGGGATCCGATCTCGAAAATCGACATCATCAATGAGTCTCCCAGCCTGCAGGCCGGATTGCCCGCGGATGAGACCGGCCAACGCAAAGCCATCGAGTACGACGGCGGCAACCAGACCAGCTATTTCTATCGGTTCGACGGCAATCTGCCCGGGCTGCGCGAGCGCATCGAGCAGAACCCGCAGCTCGCCACGGTCGACTTCTGGCAGATGGGGGTGCTGGCCGCTCACTATCTGAAGCGTGATACCGGACAGAGCGTGCTCGTGATCGGCAGCGCCGGGGGTGAAGAGACCAAGGCGGCCCTCATGTATGGCGCCAAGAGGGTGGATTCGGTCGAGCTCGTGCCTACGGTCATGCAACTTGCGCGTGGGCGCTACTCTGCCTACATCGGCAACATCTTCAAGAACCCGGCAGTCCATCCGCACGTCGGTGATGGGCGTAGCTTCCTGCAGCACTCCGGCCGCAAGTACGACATCATCCAGCTCTACAGCGACTACACCAGCTCCAGCATCGCGCAAGGCACGGGAGCCATGGCGCCGATGTATCTGCAGACGGTCGAGGCCTACGAGCAGTACTTCACGCACCTGACGTCCAACGGCGTCCTGCAGATCAACAACTTCGCCTTCCCCCGGATGATCACCACCGCCGCCCTTGCCTGGAAGCGGTTGGGTCTCAAGGACTTTCAGCGGCACGTGGTGGTCTATCTCTGCCCATCCCAGGTCACCCTGCCCACACTCCTCTTCAAGATGCAGCCGTGGACGCCGGCGGAGATCGAGGCCCTCAACGCCTTCGTGGGCTCGCCGAAGCTGGCGCCGTCAGACCGGCTGTATCTCACGGAGGATCCGCTCGACCCGACCAAGAGCTTCCTGCCCGCGGTTTTCTACTCCGGCTCCTATCCCGCGTGGCTCGCGAAGCAGGTGCCGGCCGACTTCTCGCCGGCCACCGATGACCTGCCCTACTTTGGCGAGCTGCGCGAGCACCTGGGCCATGTCGAGGCGAAGCCGGGTAACTTCCTCGACCCGGGCACAGTGTTCGTGCTCAACTCCTCGATCATCCGTGGCGTACCGATGGACGAAATCCATCTCTTCCTCACGGCCGGCGGATCGGTCGTGTTCCTCATCCTCCTCGTCCTGGTGCCACTGCGCTTCTCCAAGGTGGGCCGGGAGGAAGGGGCAGCGGCAGTACCGCTGCTCACTTATTTCTCGTGTCTCGGTGCTGGATTCATCATCCTGGAGCTCGTCTTCATCCAGAAGTTCATGAACCTCATCGGCAGCCCGCTCTACACCTATTCGACGGTGATCTTCACGATGCTCTGCGGCGCGGGGCTCGGCAGCGCCGCCTCGGAGCGGCTGGGGATCGGACCGCAGCAACACTGGTCGCGGCCGTTCCTCGCCGTGATCGCCATCGGCCTCGCACTCCTCGTCTGGTATCCCGCCATAGCGAGTCTGGTCCTCGCGCTGCCCCTTGCCGGCCGAGTGATGGTCTCGGGCGCGCTCCTCTTGCCGCTCGGATTCTTCCTCGGCATGCCGTTCCCGCTCGGCATCCTCGCCATCGAGAGTCAGCCGCGCGGCGCAGTGGCTTGGGCGTGGGGCATGAACGGAATCTTCACCGTGGTTGGGGGCCTGCTGAGCGTGCTCCTTTCCTTCGAGAAGGGATTCAACTTCGCCGTTCTGATCGCGCTCGCATGTTATGTCGGTGCGCTGACGGTCTTCGCCAGAATGCGCGACATGGCGCCGGCGAGCGAGCGGGGCGCCCTGTCCTATCCGACATTGAGTCCGACGGAGTAGCCGGCGCGATTCGCGCTGCTGCGGCTGCTATCGAGGCGGGCGGGTTCCGCCGCGAGAGGCCGGCGGCGGCCGTGCCGGCTCGGCCCGCGGGGCGGGCGCCCTCTCCGCGCGCGGCATACTGTAGTGCGGCACGTTGTCGCTCGGCGTCCTGAAACCCGGCGTCATGAATCTTTGCTGCGGAGGCTGACGCTCCGCGGGCGGCGCGAATCGCTGCTGCGGAGGCTGACGCTCCGGCGGAGGCGCAAATCGCTGCGGCGGGGGCGAGAATCGCTGCTCGGGAATCCGCCGCTCCGGCGTATTGAAGTGCTGCTCTGGGATCTGACGCGGAGGTGGTGCAAAGCGCACCGCCGGAGCCTGATGCTGCGGCTGGACGAATCGCGGTTGCGGTGCAGCCTGACGCTGCGGCGGCGTGTGCCATTCCAGTGGGGCCTCCCGTTGTGGCAGCGGACGCTCTCTTGGTGCGAACGTTTGCTGCCCCGGGCGCACCATCGGCGCTCCGGGGGCCAGGGACCGACCTCCGGCCCAGGACGGACGATCGTTTCTCTGCGGCTGCCCCGGCGGCAGAGTCGGCTGTTGCAGCGCGTGCTCACGGGCCGCCATTCCGGGACGGCCGGACTCGAAGCGCCCGTCGGGCGCCGTGCGCAGCTCCAATGCCGAGGGTCTCGTCCCCGGCGGAGACGCGAAACGCACCGGCGCCGCCGGCGTAACCGGGCGCATGCGTGCGAGCTCTGCCACGGGCACCGGGCGGCCGCCGTTCGCCCGTATGGCAGCCTGCTCCCTGGTGAAGGAGACCGGAGCGCGCGGCGGCGCCAGTCGCGCGACGACCGGTCGGTTCATGATCGCGCGCGGCGGCGTCCTGACGATGCGGCCATCATTCACTCCAAGAATGCTCTGCCTTACGGGAGCAATGGCCGGAGCTGCGGTCACTGCGCGCATATTGAGGCCACCGCGGTGCGGCAGGATCACGCGGTGAGGACCGACGGCCTCGGCTGATGTGAACACATTACGTGGAACCGCGGTAATCGCGCCAGGCACTCCACTGTTGACATAGTGGACGCCGTGAACACGCCCTTCATACACGTTGTTGATGTAAGTCGTGTTGACGTACCGCGCATTCGCAACATTGATGTTTCGGACGTAGGCAGGACTCACCCGATAGCCGGGCACATATACGTCCCGGGGTCCGAGAGGGAACCAGCCGACATGAGCCCCGGGCCGGCCTCGCGCGCCACCGACCCACCCGACCAGCGCGGGCGCATAGAAGGGATGTACCCTGCGCGGACCCGGGACCCAACACCAGCGGTCATGCCAGCGGCCCCACCGGCCATAATGGAAGGGCGCAAAGCCCCATGGCTCCTGGTCTACCCAGGTCCAGCCCCAGGGGGAGATCCATACCCACCGGCCGAGGCTGTAGGGGGCCCATCCCACGGCGACTGTCGGGAACCAGGCATAACCCCAGTCCGTGGTCGACTCCCAAGTGCCGTAGGAGCCGAGATCATCCGCCCCCACCATGTCGGGCGGCACGTATTGCTGTGCAACGGCCGCCTGCCGCTCGACCTGCTGCTCACGCTGCATCGACCAGTCATCGAGGGAATCCGGAGCGCCGAGCGTCGCGAAATCGGCAGCAAGTGTGCTCGTGCCCGTGAACGTCACGCTCTGCTGCGCTGCAATGGGATAGGACTGCCCGCCTCCGGTGGCGAGTGCATCCCCGTCATCCACCTTGACGATGGTCGTGTCGCCGCTGTCACTCACCTCTACGCGATACGTGCCGGGCTGATTGAGGGTGAGGGCGAGATTGGGGGTGTCGATTTCGTCGTGCTCGCCATTGGCAAGCGTGCGTACGTGAACGATCACAGTCCCCGCAGTCACCTGCATCTGCGCGGTCTGATCATCCAGGTTGAGGAAGGAGAAGCCCGTGGAGCTGCCCAAGCGGATGACGGCATCGCCGATGTCGAGCTCCGCACGCGAGCTCTGGTCGCTCCAGAGCTTGTCCCCGAGAGTCAGTGGCCGATTGAGGGTGGCGGTGGTCCAATTATCGGCGCCCGCAGGCTCGAGCGAGACGCTGCCCTCGGCATAGCTCAGCTGGGCGACGCGCCCGGGAGGATTCGATCCCGGGTCGGAATCTTCCCCGAGATGCTCGATCAGCTGGCTGTCGTCGCCTTGGGGCGGCTGCTGCTCCTGCGATTCCTGCGCCAGCGCCGCGCCGAGGGCGCTTAGGCCGAAAAGCATCCCGGTGGCGATTGCGCCGCAGATCGATAAGGCTCGCACTCTCATGTCGATACGTTCCGGTGCTGACCGCGGGAGGTTCTCATACCTGCCCCGCCCAAGGAATAGCCCTGAAGGCGCGCTCCGCGCAGCGGATATCCCATTGGACAGAACGCGGGAAGACCGGTTTCGCCGACCTGGCGCTCCGAAGGTCCCCTGCCGGCGCAGCGGTCTCGATGGCCCTCATGACCTCTTTTATGGGCGCCGAGCCCTGAACCCAGAGTGAACTGCCGCCAGGCTAGAATTCGCGCCATGACTCGAGCCTTCATCGACGAGCTCAATATCTATCCGCTCAAGTCGGCTCGGGGGATACCGAAGACCCGAGTGCGCCTCGCCGCCACCGGGTTCGAGTGGGATCGCCACTGGCTGGTGATTCGCGAAGACGGCATGTTTCTCACGCAGCGCACTCACCCCCTGCTGACCCACATCGCGACGGAGCTGACGAGCGAAGGGCTCATCCTGACATCGGCAGGATTGCAGCCACTCATGCTGCCGCTCGCCGCCCGAGGTACCCGCCGGCCGGTTCGCATTTGGAAAGATTTCTGCGAGGGGCTGGATCAGGGCGAAGAGGCCGCCTCTTGGGTGAGCAGCGTACTCGGTGAGGCAGTGCGCGTGGTGCGAACACCGGCAACGCCCGGCCGCAGAGCGGATCCCGAATTCGCAGGCCCAGCCTACTCGCCGATCGCTTTTCCTGACGCCTATCCCATTCTCGTCTGCAGCCGGGCATCGCTCGAGGATTTGAATCGCCGGCTCCCTGAATCGCTGCCGATGGAGCGCTTTCGTCCGAGCCTCGTGCTTTCGGGCCTGCCGCCTTACGCAGAGGATCGGATCGCAGCGCTCGAGATCGGGCCGGTCACCCTCACTCTGGTCAAGCCCTGCACCCGTTGCATCATCCCCTCCACCGATCAGCGAACGGGTCAGCGCGGGTTCGACCCCGTGTCGGTGCTGCGTACGTTCCGCTTCGATCGCAAACTGCGCGGGGTCACCTTCGGTGAGAACGCCATCATCGCCCGCGGCGTTGGCGAGATCCTCGAGCGCGGCGCCGAGTGTCGGGTGACCTGCGACAATTGATCTTTCCGGCCCGGCCCGATACCGTGCCCGCCCGTGATGGGTAATGTCGGCGGAACGATGAGAAGAACGGCGCTGCTGCTGGCGATGAGCGTTATCGCGTCACAAGGAGTGGCGTACGCTCTCGGTGTCACACCCTACCTTCCCTTGAATCTCGACCCCGATATCGAGAGCCAGGTGGAGCGGGTGCTGATTCTGGGCGATGAGCCGGCGATGACTCGCCCCATTCCCGCTGCATTGGTCCTGGAAGCCCTCCCCAAGGCGTGCCGCCGGGATCGGCCGCTCTGCGAGCGGGTTCAGCACTACCTCGACCGCTACATGCAGACGACTGGCGTCGAATTCACCAGCCTCTCGGCGGCCGCGACCTCCGGCTCCTCCAATATCACCCTTCCCAACCAGCATGGCGAGAAGGCGCAGAGCGCTTACGAGGTCGCCGGCGCCGCCTACCTGCAACCCAACTCCTACATGCTGCTCAATCTCGGGGGAGTCGCCTACCAGGGCCGGGCGACCCCGACGGGGACTATGCTCAGCCTCGGTTTCGACTGGGCGCAGCTCGATATCGGCTGGCGGGATCACTGGTGGTCGCCGATGACCGATAGCGCCATGCTGATCAGCACGGAAGCCCCCACCATGCCCTCGTTCACATTGTCCAATTATCGGCCGCTGACGCGCCTCGGGTTGCAGTACGAGGCTTTCGTCGCGCGGATGTCGGAGTCGGATCGCATACAGCTGCCGATCACCGGTCCCGCTCCGCAGTTCACGCGAGGCAACCCGAAGATGGGCGGGATCCGCATCGCCATCGCGCCGGTGAGCGGCTGGGAGCTTTCGGCGCAGCGCCTCATAGTCTGGGGCGGCGGTGCCGCAGGTGGCCAGTCGATCACGGACATCCTCAAGGCGATGTTCAACCCGGGCCGGGCGCAAACCGCGGGTTTCGGCAGTACCAGCTCGGCGATCGGCAAGCAGGAAGCGTCTCTGACCAGCCGCTTCATATTCCCGAGCCGGGTACCCTTCTCGGTGTACTTCGAGTACGCAGGAAACGACACGATTGCGGGCAAACCGTACCTCGTCGGCAAGCCCGATATCTCCGTCGGGATCGATTTTCCGCGCATCGGTCCATTCAACCTCACCTATGAGGTCTCCTCCTTTGCCCCCACGTGGTATGTGCATCTGGCGAGCAATGTTCAAACCGGATATCTCGATGGCATCACCAACTACGGGGAGAGCATCGGCCACTGGTTCGGCGACCAACGCGTGCTCGCCACGCCCAACTCCCTGGCCGACCAGGTCGGCGGGCAGAGCAACATGCTGCGCATCGGCTGGGAGCCCTGGTTCGGCGGACTCATGCAGCTTCAGCTGCGGGCGCTCGCCAATGAGGGCAATACGCTCTTTGCGAGCTATCCCTACAAGAATGAGTACCTGGAATCGCTGAGTTACTCCTACCCATGGAAGGGATATTCCGTCGGGGCGCAGATCGACGCAGGCCGGGACGTGTTCGGGGAACATTACGCGCGGCTGCAGGGTTATCTGCGCGACGGCGATGCGCTCCTGCGCGGCAACGACGACACCGGCGCTGAGGCGGCAGCGTCCGCCGGCGAGCGCGCGGAAGGTAACGAGCTGTACGTCAGTGTCGGGGCCGACTATTACCGCACGCTCATCAACCTCAATCTGGCCAGTCAGCCCCGTTACTACACGAAGTCGACCGTCGGGCCGTACTTTGCGCTGGGCGCCCGCCGGCGCGTTTCCAGGCACCAGGATCTCGGTGTAGCGGTTGAGGCGGATGATATCAGCGGGCGCGCGCTCCTCAGCGTTCGTATGCTCGACTACCGCTACCGATTCAACTCGCCGCTCGCCGTCAACCTGTTCCTCGGCGGCTCGCGGTACTCGGTCGGAACTCCCGCGTACGGCCTGTATGTCGGCGCGGGACTGCAATGGCGCAACCTGCTGCCGGGCTGGGATGTCGGCGTCGATTATCGCAACGTCATCGATGCACAGCGGGAGCGGGATCTGTCCACCGATCCGGAGCCACTGGGCAGCCCCAAACCCGACTCATTCCACACCATCTACAGCTGGACGCTGTATCTCTCACGCAAGTTCTGACAGCGCAGCGCGAACTACCGAAGGGGAAGCGGCTCGAAGCCCCACTTGCGGAAGACCGGACGCGCATCGGCGCTGACGATGAAAGCGAGATAGCGGGCTGCCGCATTGCTGGCGCCGCGCGTGAGGGCCACCGGGTAGACGATGGGGGAGTGGCTGCTCGCGGGGAAAACGCCGACGATACGCACTCCCTTCTGCACGAGGGCATCCGTCCGATAGACGATCCCAAGCGGCGCATCGCCTCGGGCGACATACGCGAGGGCCGCCCTCACGTTCTCCGCCCGCACCAGGTGCGGTACAACACTGTCCCAGGCTCCAAGCTTCTGCAGCGCCTCGCGCGCGTAGATACCGGCTGGAACGGAGTCCGGGTCGGCAACGGCGAGATGCCCGCCCCCGAGCAGCCGCGACAGATCGAACCCCGGCGCGATACTCACTCGCAACGCGCTGGCGGCGGGCGCGATCAGAACCAGTGAGTTGCCGACCACGTCATGGCGGGAACCCGGACGCAGCAGGCCGCGTTCCTGCAGGTAGCTCATCCACTGGAGGTCCGCAGAAAAGTACACATCCGCCGGAGCCCCGGCCTCGACCTGCTTGGCGAGCATCGAGGATGCGGCGAGCGAGGAGGTGACGCGGATACCGGTCCGCGCAGTAAACGCCTCGTCGAGGTCGCCGAGCACATTGGCGAGTGATGCCGCGGCAAACACCAGCACGCCTCGAGCGCCATCCGCGGCCCGTGCGCCCACCATTCCCAGCGAGAGGACCGCCGCGATGGCCCAGACCGCCCATCCCCGCTTTTTCATGGAATCCCGATCCAGTCGTAGTTTTTGAATGGAATTAGCGATACCAGGACGCACCGCACCTTGCAACTTCCGCCGTTGCCGTATTCTCCGGGCCATGCGGACGGACTCCCTCGCGCCGTTCCTGGCCGCGCTGCTGCTCTTCATGGCGCCCCAGGTCGCCGCGGCGGCGCATTCCCATCAGCAGGCGTCCGCTCAGCCCATCCCTTCGGACGCGGAGCTCGAGCGCACGGGCGCCCTGGTCGGGCACATCGAGATCGACAACGAGAACATCTTCGATCTGAGCGACCCCAAGGACGACAACTGGCTCTTTCGTCTCGCCGACCGCCTTCATCCGGTGACCCGGCAGCGGACGATCAGCGACCAGCTCCTCTTCCATACGGGCGAGCGCTATTCCCGGCACCTGCTCGATGAGTCCGCACGCATCCTGCGCGGCAACCCGTATTTCTATGATGCCTCGATCCAGCCCATTGCCTACCATGATGGCAAAGTCGATGTCCGCGTCATGACCCGCGACGTCTGGACACTCAATCCCGGATTCAACTTCTCACGCAGCGGCGGCAAGAGCGAGACGGGCTTCCGGATCGAGGAGATCAACACTCTCGGCACCGGCACGTCCATCAAGCTCGAGCACTCCAACTCGGTGGATCGCAGCGAGTCGGATATCGAGGTGCGAAACCCGCATACGCTCGGATCGTGGTTCACCACCGATATCGCCTATGGAAGCCTGAGCGACGGCAAGATGCGGCGATTCATCCTCGACAGGCCTTTCTACTCGCTCGAGACCCGACACGCCGGCGGCATCACGCTCAACGACAACACGCAGGATGATCTGCTCTATGATCGCGGGGAGCAGATCGACAGGTTCGCGGACCACAACCGCTTTTATCAGATCTACGGCGGCTTTTCCCAAGGGCTCGAGAACGGCTGGACACGCCGATACAGCACCGGAATCGCATACGATCAGCACGTATTCTCGCAGTCCGACCTCTGGTCCGGCCCGACCGTACTGCCCGCGGACCGGAAGCTGGTCTACCCCTGGCTGCGCTTCGACCTCGTGCAGGATGCTTTCGTCAAGCTGAGAAACCACAACCAGATCGGCCGGACCGAGGACTTCGACCTCGGCGCCTACGCGACGGTCCAGTTGGGCTACGCCAACACCGCGCTCGGCTCTGGCCGCGATGCGGTCACCTTCATGCTCGCTACCGGAGATGGGTACGGGCTCACCGACAATGACACCCTTTTGGTATCCAGTGTCTTTACGGGCAGAGTGGAGAAAGGCGCGCTCACGAACGGCGTACTCGACAGTGCCGTACGCTACTACGCGAAGCAGTCGAGCAACTGGCTCTTCTTCTCGACGCTGACGGGCACGGTGGGCAGACGACTCGATCTCGAGGATCAGATCCTGCTCGGCGGCGACAACGGCCTGCGAGGTTACCCGCTGCGCTACCAGGACGGCTCTTCGCGCGCTCTGTTCACGCTCGAAGAGCGGTATTTCACCAACTGGTATCCGTTTCGTCTCTTCCGGGTGGGCGCCGCCGTGTTCTACGACATGGGGCGCACCTGGGGCCAGCCGCCGCTCGCGGCCCAGAGTCTCGGCCTACTGAAGGATGCAGGTTTTGGTCTGCGCTTCGGCAATGCCCGCACGGGACTCGGCAACATCATTCACGTCGATCTCGCCTTCCCCGTCGATGGCGATCCGAGCATCAAGCGGGTGCAGTTCCTGGTACAGACGGAACAGGAGTTCTAGCGGGGCTGAGAGCGCTATTGCTTGCGCTTGGGTCCCAGGCCCGGGGGCGTCAGAACCGTACCATCGGGCAGCCGTATGCCGGCTGCTGCCGGCGGCGGCGGGCGATTCGGCGGCTTGGGAGCCTCCGCAGGAGGCCTCGCAGCACTGCGTTGTGCCCCGGCCGCCCCTGCAGGCGCAGCGGCATTTGCCGGCCTGGGTGCGGCGCCGGCCATGGGCTGGGAAGCTTCCTCCTCCGGCGCGTGGGGCGGCAGCACCTCCACCGACAGTGTGAAGGTGCGCTTTTCCGCACCCTGCAGAGCCCCCACATTGACGACCTGGCGGTCGACCTCCTCGCCGCGATCATTGCGGATCGAGATGGTCACGTAGTACTCCCACGCTTCCTCGACTGGTGGATGGCGGATGATGCCCTCCACCTTGAGGGCCGAGGTTGCGGCCACCTGGCGCTTCGCCGCTTCCGAATCGAAGCGCAGGTGGTGCATGCAGCCCGGGCAGATGCTCAGGCTTTCCAGAATGACCGCCTTGCAGTGCGGGCAGGTGCGCGTCTTGCCCGTCGGGGACGGGCGAGAGGCGAGGTTCATCAGCTGCCGTATCCCTTCGACTCGGCCTTGGTCCGGGTCTCCCCTTCCCAACCGAACTCGACCTGGCCGCGCATGCGGGAGCCCGCCGCCACGGTGAGGGAGCCGGCCTTGACGTCGCCGCTGATGATGCCGCCTTCGAGTAGCTCCACGCGCTTGGCGTTCTCGATGTTTCCGATGAGCTCGCCGCCCACCACCACGACGGCGGCCTTGACCTGGCCCTCCAGGTGCGCGCCCGAGTCGAGGGTCACGTTGCCATCGACCTGCACGTCCCCTTTGAAGCGGCCTGCGACACGTACGTGGCCGGAGCCGATGATCTTCCCCTCGATGGTCAGGTCCGAGGCAATGACGGATTCTTTCATGTCGAAGCGCTGCTCCTTCGCCGGACGGCGCGGAACTTCAGGAGTGATCGGGGCGATGTTGCTCTTCTCTGGCGGCGCGGCCGGCGGTGGCGGGCTGCCGAAGCTCGGCGAGGCTCCTGCGGAAGGGGTTGCGGTCCCGGTATTCGTGTCTTTCCAAAGCGCCATGAGATGGCCCCCGATCAAAATGGATGAGGAGCGTCGAAAGGTACTCGTCGCCGAGGCCAAGAGCCAGTGTCTCTACATGACGACAGCCCAGGCCGCGGCAGCGGCCCCGCTCCCGGTAGTGGCGCCGCTCAGGCCGCTCGGCCTCCGAACCTCAGGGCATTCAGGAGCACGCTGAAATCCGTACCCTTGGTCACGAATGCGGCCGCCCCGCGCCGCTTGGCCTCCCGCGCCACTTCCTCGCTGAAGGCGAGCCCGCTGAAAACCACGATCTTGAGGGCCGGCAGCGCCTGGGCGAGCTCTGCGATGAGCGGCAGGCCGCTGCCTCCATGGAGCATGAGGTCGAGGATGAGCACATCGGCCTGCGTGCGCCGCGCCGCCGCCAGCACTTCCCCCGCCTCAGCGACCTGGCCGACGCAACGCAGGTCGGGCTCCGCGTCGATCAGCTGACTCATGATGTCGCTGAGATCCCGGTGGTTCTCCGCGATGAGCACTCGCAACGCTTTATTCTGTTCCTGCAATGGGACTCCCTGCACTGGGCGGACGCGCCGGGCGCCTGAGCAAGTCACATGCCCGGCTCAGGCGTCGATGAGCCGCAGTATCTCGTCGGTCTTTTCACGCATCAGCAGCTCGCTGCCGCGCGACTCGACGTTGAGGCGCACCAACGGCTCGGTGTTGGAGCTGCGCAGGTTGAAGCGCCACTCCGGGAATTCCATCGAGAGACCGTCGGTGAAGTCTAGCGCGAGGGCGCGGCGCTCGTACTCCTGCCGCACGCGAGCGAGGATCGACTTCGCATCGGATTTCAGGTGCCGGTTGATCTCGCCGCTGATCGGGAAGAGGCGCATGCGCTCACCCACGAGCGCCGAGAGCGGGCCGCGCTGCGCGATCACCTGCAACACGATGAGCCACGGGATCATGCCGCTGTCACAGTAGGAGAACGTGCGGAAATAATGGTGGGCGCTCATCTCCCCGCCGTAGATGCCATCGACCTCGCGCATCTTCTGCTTGATGAAGGCGTGGCCCGACTTGCAGAGAACCGGCTCGCCGCCGTGGCGGCGGACGAGGTCGATGGTATTCCAGGTGAGACGCGGGTCGTGCACGATCCGCCCGCCCCGCTCGCGCGCCAGGAAGACCTCGGCCAGAAGCCCGACGAGGTAGTAGCCCTCGATGAACTGCCCATGCTCATCGAAGAAGAAGCAGCGGTCGTAGTCCCCATCCCACGCCAGTCCAACGTCGGCGCCCGTGCGGCGGACGACGTCCGCGGTGGCGGCGCGGTTCTCTTCCAGCATCGGGTTGGGGATCCCATTGGGGAAGTTGCCGTCGGGTTGATGATTCACCTTGATGAACTCGAACGGCAGGTGCGGCTCGAGCTGATCGATCACGAGGCCCGCGCCGCCGTTGCCGGCATTGACGACTACCTTCAGGCGGCGCAGCCTCGGCCGATCCAGGTAACCCAACAGGTGATCGAGGTATTGGCCCCGGATATCGAGCGCGCGCTCACTGCCGCGCGCCGCGGCCACGCCGGGCAGGCGGCCGGACTCGATCATCGCGCGCATGTCGTTGAGGCCGGTATCGCTGCTCACCGGCCGCGCCTGCTCGCGCACGAACTTCATACCGTTGTAGTCTGGAGGGTTGTGGCTCGCGGTCACCATGATGCCGCCGTCGAGCCCTTCCGCGAAGGTGGCGAAGTAGGCGCCCTCGGTGCCCCAGAGCCCGATATCGAGCGCATCCGAGCCGCAGTCGGTCAGCCCCCGCTTCACCGCGGCGGCCAGTTGCGGGCTCGTCAGCCGGATGTCGTATCCGACCGCGACGCGCTTCGGCCGCACGAGGGCCGCAAACGCCCTGCCGATGTCGTATGCCAGAGTTTCGTTGATCTCGTCCGGTATGCGGCCGCGGACGTCGTAGGCTTTGAAGGCGCTCAGCTGGGTCATGGTCTGGCTAGTATGCTCGCCGCGCTAGGTGGTCGTCCCCTTGCGGCCGTAGTGATCCTCGAGCCGCACGATGTCGTCTTCGCCGAGATAGGAGCCAGACTGCACCTCAATGATGTGCAGCGGGATCTTCCCCGGATTCTCGATCCGATGCCGCACCCCGATCGGGATGTAGGTCGACTGGTTCTCCTCGAGGAGGAAAACCTCATCGCCGCGGGTGATCCTCGCAGTGCCGGAGACCACGATCCAATGCTCTGCCCGGTGGTGATGCAACTGCAGGGACAGCACGGCACCGGGTTTGACCTTGAGGCGCTTCACCTGGAAGCGGGGTCCATTCTCGATGCTGTCGTAGCTGCCCCACGGCCTGAAGACTTCGCGGTGCAGGGAATGCTCGTACCGGCCCTGCTCCTTCAGCTTGTGGACCAGCTTTTTCACGTCCTGCACCCTGCTGCGCGGTGCGACCAGCACCGCATCCTTGGTCTCGACCACGACGTGGTCCTTGAGGCCCACGGCCGAAACGAGCCGGCTCTCGGCGTAGAGAAAGCATCCCTCCGAGTCCTCGGCGATCACGTCTCCGCGCGAGACGTTCCCGAACGCGTCCGGGTCGCTGGCCTCGTGCAGCGCGGCCCAGGAGCCGACGTCGCTCCACCCGGCTGCCAGCGGCACCACGACGGCATCGGAGGTCTTCTCCATGACCGCATAATCGATCGAATCAGCCGGACAGGCCGCAAAGAGACCCTTGTCGATACGGGTGAAGTCGAGGTCGGCCGATGCGGCCGCGAATGCCTCGGTGCAGGCTCGGGATATGCCGGGCGCGAGGCGCTGCAATTCCTCGAGATAGCGCCGCGCCCCGAACAGGAACATGCCGCTGTTCCAGTAGTAATCCCCCGAGGCGACGAAGTCCTTTGCCACTGCGGTGCTGGGCTTCTCCACGAAGCGCGCGATCCTGAATACCGCGCCGTTCGCCGGCCCGCGCTGAATGTAGCCGTAACCAGTCTCGGGGGTTGCCGGCACGATGCCGAAGGTGACCAGCTGTCCCTGCCGCGCAGCCTCCAGAGCCGCACGGACCGCTTGGTGGAAAGCGGATACGTCCCGGATGACGTGGTCGGCGGGCAGCACCAGAAGCAGGGGATCGCCGGCCGTCCCCGAGCCGGCTGCCGCTTTGAGGGCGGCATGAGCGGCCAGGGCGATGGCCGGCGCCGTATTGCGGCCCATGGGCTCGAGCACGATCGCCCGGGGCTCGACATTGAGCTGGCGCAGCTGCTCCGCCACGAGGAACCGGTGGGCCTCGTTGCACACCACGATCGGCCCGTCCGCCGCCAGGCCCTCGAGGCGCAGCGCGGTCTGCTGGATCATGGTGCGCTCGCCGGTCAGGGCGAGGAGCTGCTTGGGATAGAGCTCGCGCGACAGCGGCCAGAGACGCGTGCCGGCGCCGCCGGAGAGGATGACTGGGGTAAGCATGGTCTTGAGGGTTTTACGGACTCTTAGGCTCGCGGCTCTACCGACGGCCCGCGCCCAATCGCATGGTAGGTCAGGCCGAAGCGGCCGACCATCGCCGGATCGTAGAGATTGCGGCCGTCGAAGATGAGCGGCGCCTTGAGTAATTGTTTCAGGCGCTCGAAGTCCGGACTGCGGAATTCCTGCCATTCGGTCACGATCGCGAGGGCGTCCGCGCCCTCTACGGCCTCATAGGCGTTCCTTGCGACCGCGAAGTCGGCGCGCTCGCCATAGATGCGCCGGGCCTCCGCAGCAGCTACTGGATCGTACGCCCGCACCCGGGCGCCGGCTTCGAAGAGCCGATCGATGATGGTCCGTGAGGGTGCCTCGCGCATATCGTCGGTGTTCGGCTTGAAAGCGAGGCCCCAGAGGGCAATGGTGCGGCCGTCCAGGCGTTTGCCGAAGTGCCGCCGCATTTTTTCGACCAGAACCTCTTTCTGCCGATCGTTCACCGACTCGACGGCGGTGAGGATCTGTGGCTGGTGGTCGACCTCGTGAGCTGAGCGGATCAGCGCCCGGACGTCCTTTGGGAAGCAGGAGCCGCCATAGCCGGTTCCCGGGTAGATGAAGCTGTAGCCGATCCGAGGGTCGGACCCGATGCCGACCCGAACCTTCTCGATGTCGGCCCCCAGGCGCTCGGCAAGGTTCGCCAGCTCGTTCATGAAGCTGATCTTGGTGGCGAGCATGGCGTTCGCAGCGTACTTGGTGAGCTCGGAAGAGCGGATATCCATCACGATCAGCCGGTCGTGGTTGCGGGTGAAGGGCTCGTAGAGCGCGCGCATCAATTCAGTAGTGCGCGGGTTGTCTGTGCCGACGACGACCCTGTCCGGCTTCATAAAATCCTGTACTGCCGCGCCTTCTTTGAGGAATTCCGGGTTCGACACCACGTCGAATTCGACCGCTGCGCCGCGTTCCTTCAACGCCGCCCTGATCTCACTGCGCACTCTGTCTGCGGTCCCAACCGGCACCGTGGACTTGGTCACCACAACGCAATAGCGGCTCATGTGCGTGGCGATGGTCCTCGCCGCTGCCAGCACGTAGCGCAGGTCGGCAGAGCCGTCCTCGTCCGGCGGGGTCCCGACCGCAATGAGCTGGAAAAGCCCATGCTCCACGCCGCGCGCGGCATCGGTGGTGAATTCGATCCGCCCCGCTTCGGCATTGCGGCGGATCAGAGCCTCGAGGCCAGGCTCATGGATGGGAGTCTCGCCGCGGTTCAGCCGCTCGATCTTCCCGGCGTCCACGTCAACGCACACGACGTGGTTACCGGCATCAGCCAGGCAGGCTCCCGTAACCAAACCGACGTAGCCGGAGCCGAAAATTGTGACACGCATTGCGGGGCAGCGTAACGGAAGGCTGGACCGCTCTCAAGCATGAAGCTTGCCTAGGCTAGTTCCAGGCCTTGGCGGTCGCTTTGCGGCTCAAAGTGGCCCTCGAGTGCGTCGGAAGCGCTTGTCTCATATGAACTTTGTGTTTTCAAACCCCTCAAGGTCTAGGTATACTTTGAGCGACCTGAGAAGAAGCAACGCAGACGAGGGGGATCACCTCAACCGCGGCACGCGGTTGCTTGGCTGGACTGACAAGCTGATGCACGGTCTCACGGTAGCAACATCGCCTCTGTCCACGAAGGGCACCTCCTCTGCACGAGCGGGTGTCCCCCTTCACCTGCCGCTACCCTCCCTGTAGCCATGATGGCAGGGCCGGAAGTCCGAAAGGAACCCGACGTCGGTTGGCGAGTACCCACCTGCGGACACAGCTCGCACCGGGAGCGCGATTTGCTCATTGCCAGCATGCGAGAACTGTGAGCCATGCACATTGCTTGCATGACCCCAGGGGGATGGGAACTGCGCCGTACTGGTCAACTTCCACAACATAGCACCGTTAACTCTCTGAAATGTGGAGCCAGTTCTTGAACGCAGCCGCCACTCCCGGAAATACTCAACATCACGTCTGTCGCCTGCTCGCGACAGTGGTTCGTCCTTGAATCGGTCGAAAGGAGACTGGATTTGTCGACGCAGCAGGCAAACGAGGCAGCACCCCAACGATTGGCGGGAGCCCCGGTGCGCAGACCACCCGTGCGACCGCATCTGGTCTCGGGCGGGGAGCGGCGCGTGACATTTGACACCCCAGACATCCTGGCCGAAAGTGCGATCACGTTCGACCACGCGGCTGTGGGGTTGGCCTCCTTTGATCCGCGGCAGTGGGAGGACCTGGCCGCCCAGGCAGGGAAGCGCCCAGCCCTGCGGGCTACACCGTACGCTGCCGGGAAGAGAGTCCTCGATGTGGTCGGCGCTATCGTACTTGCAGCAGTCTTCGCGCCCCTGATCCTCGCCATCGCCGTGCTCATGCATCGGGAAGGAGACTCGATCATCTACAAGCACCGCCGCATCGGCCGCAACGGCCGGGTGTTTGAGTGCTTGAAGTTCCGGACGATGGTACCGAACGCGGACCAGGTGCTGCGAGAGATTCTCGAGAGGGATCCTTTGATAAAGGCCGAGTGGGTGCGTGACCACAAATTGCGCTGCGATCCCCGGGTGACGCGACTTGGCCGATTTCTGCGACGCACGAGCCTGGACGAGCTGCCACAGCTGTGGAACGTGATGCGGGGCGAGATGAGCCTGGTAGGCCCGCGGCCCGTCGTGAGGGAAGAGCTGCTGAGATACGGCCGCAACGTTCGTGCATACCTTTCCGCAAAGCCGGGAATCACAGGCCTTTGGCAGGTCAAGGGCCGTAATGACACGGACTATCGGCGCCGCGTGGTGCTCGACACTTACTACGTCCGAAATCAGAATCTCGCCCTCGACCTGTACATTCTCATGAAGACGACGCGGGTGGTACTCGGAGGAAGCGGAGCGTACTGAGCCGCTCTGACCTTCCGGCCATCTGGCCCGGCCCGCGCCCAGGGCATAGGATTGCACCTCACCGAGCCATCCTGCGCCCCGATCCTCGATGCCGCCCACTTCAGTTGAACGACCGGAGCAGCTCGCGAGCACCGGAGGGCACCAAATCGCATGCTGCGGCGGGCCCGCGCACGATAGCCGGCAGGCGAGTGTCCTGGTGCTGCTTGCCGCCTACAACGGCGCAAGCTGGATCCGGCAGCAGATCGAATCCATTCTCGCCCAGGAAAGCATAGAGGTGCAGGTAGTCGTCAGGGACGATGGCTCGACGGACTCGACCCTCGAGGCGATCAACTCCTTGCGGGCTGGCCCCAAAGTTGCGCTGTCGCGCCAACCCGTGCACACCGGCTCGGCGGCACAGAACTTTCTCGCCCTCATTTGCGAGCACAACGCCGACGGCTTCGAGTTCGTGGCGCTCGCCGATCAGGACGACACCTGGCATTCCAACAAGCTGCACAGGGCCGTGAGCGTCCTGGCTCAAAGCGGCTGCGTTGGCTATTCGAGCGCCACGGTTGCGGCATGGCCGGATGGCCGGACCACTCTCCTGAGACAATCCGACCGCACCACCTGCGGTGACTTCCTCTTCGAAGGTGCGGGCCAGGGATGCACCTTCGTTCTGTCGGCAGCCTTCTACCGTGAGCTGCGCCGGTTCTTGATGCACCATCGCATCCTGACCGAGTCCCTGCATTATCACGACTGGGCGATCTATGCCATCGCGCGCGCGCGGGATCGCCGCTGGGCGTTCGACGCCAGCCCGTCGATGATCTATCGGCAGCACGGCGGCAACGACACGGGAGCGCGCACCAGTGCCCGCGGGGCGGCCAAGCGCTGGCGCCTGATTCGCGAAGGCTGGTACAAATCGCAGCTCATCACCATTGCGAAGCTATGCGCGGCCGCGGCGCCATCGAACCACACTGTCGCCGCATGGCAGGCCATACTGGTACAGCCGGGCGGCTGGCGCCGACGCCTGTATGCCGCCCGGTTCTGCCTGCGATGCGGCCGACGCCGTCTCTCGGATAGGATGCTGTTGGTCGTCGTATGTCTGCTGGGCTGGATCTGAGCGCTACCACGATGCCCGGCCGCGATTGCCGTGGTTGCTCCGCGACCTGACATCAAACGGCAAAATGCAGCGGCGCAACTTCACGGAACTCCTGCTCGCATCGGCCGCGATGCGCGGACCCGCGCCTTCACCGCGCGGACTCGCGCGTCAGGGCCGCATTTTCCCGCTGACGGCGATGGAAAAGAAGGCCGGCGTCGTGCCATCGGACTATGCCCAACCTCCAGGAGCTCCGGAGCGCTACGGATCCGTCGGCGACGGAGTCGCTGACGATACCTCCGCTCTCAGCACGGCGATCGCCTGCAACGATTCTCTCACGTTCTCGCCCGGAAGCATTTACGCCGTTACGACTGTTCGTTTTCCGGTCGGCAGACATTTCTTCGTCTATTTCAACGGCGCCGCCCTCCGTGGTATCTCGAAAACCCGCACCGATTGCATAGTCCGGCTCGAGACCGAGGGATCCACTTTCCTCGCCTACGACATCGACATGGCCTTCAACCGCAATTATGCGTGTGGAACGTGGTGGTATAACGCCGAGGCGTCCTCACAGTACAACGCTGTATTCGGGATGACGCACCGATATGGCAGTAGAGGACTCGTCTACGGCGAGCTGCCCGGACGCGCTTCGACGAAATTCGCGCAAAGCGAAAACGTGATCTTCGGTTTTCGCACGCGCGGTGTTCAAAACCCCTTCCATGGAAACCATCAGAACGGGGTTCTGTTCTTCTCGCAGGCCATGTTCGTCTCACACGACGAGGAATGGCCTGACAACGCCGGGTTCGATTGGCGGGCAGCGAGGGCCTTCGAGAATCACGCCGGCCTCGTGCACCTCGAGGGGGGAGAGATTCAGCTTGCCGCCACCACCGAAGGCTATGCCGCTGATCTCTCTCAATGCCGGCTGCACGGCGTGATCATCGAGACCTCCGAGCCCCTGCGCATAACCGGCGATTCCGTGCGGATAGCCGGTGGCCGCACTCTAATGACGAGGGACGACAGGCCGCAATTCCTGATCGAGCCATCCCTCACGGGCACTCTGGGACTCGACGCCGTCTCCTTTTACCGCCCGCCTGGCGTGGGATCCTACTCGAATGAGCCGCTGGTGGATGCGCGGCGGGCGTCACCCGATTTCGAGGTCAGGATCGACGGCGGTGAGAGCGTCGAATGGCGCTGGAGTCAGGTGGGCGCGGGGGTGAAGCTCGTCGCAGGCGGCCGCACCCGCTATCGTAATCACCTCTTGAAAATGACCAGCGCGGACCCATCCGCCTACGTGCTCTCCACCGGCGGGGAGAGCCTGCTCGAGGCGAGGCGCGTCGATCGCATGGGTTACACCACCGATGGCTGGTACCTGGATAACCCAGGCGGCACAGGCGAGCTTGCCGCAACACGCAATGTCGGCCCGCCGGGCTTTCCGCCGTCCCAACTTACTTTGACCTGTAGGGGCGCGACGGCCGCATGGACGGCCGACCCCGGGGCGATCCGCGCCACCGCCATATCCGTTCGAGCCGGGGAGCTTTATTGGGTTGAAGCTCGGGCCCGCCTGTGCTCGGGACGCAACGCGCGAATGCTCGCGCGATTCTTTACCATCGACCTGAAGCCGCTGCCCGATCTGGTACTGGCAGACTCCTGCTCGATCGATGCCTCCTGGAAAGCGGTCGAAGCACCGTACTGCGTGCCTCGGGATGCGGCGTACATGGCGCTCGGAGTCCGGCTCGATGCCGGTCTGCTTCAGTGGACCGACTTTCGCCTCAAATCATGCTCCTGAGGAGCAAGGGAAGCTGCGAGGTTACCGCTGGGTCCGAATCTCGAAGGTTCTGCTGTGCCATGGGCAGTCTGATATGGTACCGGCGCCGGCGGCATCGGCAGCAGCGATATTGCCGGCGTGTTTAGAAAGATACGGGAATGATTCCAAATATTGAGAAATTGATCCAGGGCGTTCCGCAGCACGGCTCAATGCTCGACGTCGGCTGCCTTGGTTGGCGCTATCGAAAATTGGCGATTGAGGTCGGGCGTGATGATATCCATCACTCGGGGATCGATTACAGCGGCGATGGCAATGCTCCGGCGAATGTTGAGTTCAGGAAATGCGACCTGAACAAGGATGGAATACCATTCGACAGCGATACTTTCGATTTCGTGGTGGCATCACACATCATTGAGCACGTAGTCGATCCGGTTCGGCTGTTCTCCGAGCTCGTACGCGTGACGAAACCAGGAGGAGCGGTTTATATCGAAGCCCCGTCAGAGAGAACGGTCGGCCTCTGGGGCATGCCGTTCGCCTTCGATGAATTCAGGAGCTTGAGTTTTTACGACGATCCGACCCACTTGGGCAGGCCCTGGCCGCCGCAGGCCTTGTATCGCCTGACGAGGTATTTCGGTTGCGAGGTTCTCCACGCAGGCTACATCACGAGCGCGTTCGGGCGCCTGAAGTCCATTCCGCAGATCGTCCTCGGCCTCGCTTTCAGGAAAGGCAGCTGGTTGGAGCACGGCATTTGGGCGCTCGTTGGCTGGGCGAGCTTCGTCATTCTTCGCAAGCCCACCACCCAATCCGGCACACCGCAGTTCAGCTATACGCTGGGTCGCGGGCGCTAGCGATGAGTCACTGCCCGATGTCATGGCGGCGGATGATGCCTGTCGTGGGAGGATGATTGAAGGTCTCCCCGCACGACCCCGGCCTGATCCTGCAGAAGCTGCTGCGCCCCGAGCTCCTTCGGCGAATCAATCCTCTCGCCCTCTCCCATAACGCTCGCGTCCGCGCCCGCTGGGGACGGCCGGATGAAGTCGTCCGCCACTGGACCCAGATTCCACTGGTCGTGCAACGGCTGAACGAGCGCATCACAGGTCGCGCAGATGTGACCTTCAAGGATTTGGTCTGCCGGGAATACTTCGCTGACGGCAAAGCGCGCACCGCCGTTTCCTTCGGCTGCGGCTCCGGCGACCGTGAACTGGATTGGGCCCGCAGAGGAGTATTTGCCTCGTTGACCGGCCTGGATCTGAGTCCCAGCCGCATAGCCGCCGCCCGCAGGGCCGCCGGGGACGCCGGGCTATCGCAGTCGGTCTCGTTCGAAGTAGCCGATGTCGCGTCCCTTTCATCGGATTCCGGCCGCTACGACGTAGTGCTCTTCGAACACAGTCTCCACCACTTCAGCAATGTCGACCGCGTGCTGGACGGCGTACGGCGCATCCTCAAGCCCGATGGGCT
Organism: Steroidobacteraceae bacterium; assembly: GCA_035652555.1. Taxonomy (GTDB): domain Bacteria; phylum Pseudomonadota; class Gammaproteobacteria; order Steroidobacterales; family Steroidobacteraceae; genus 13-2-20CM-66-19. The sequence goes on from DASRDO010000104.1 coordinate 104,220, forward strand.
GCTCATCGTCGATGAATTCGTCGGTCCACGCCGATTTCAGTGGAGTGCCGCACAGCTGGCTTTCGCCGATGCCATCCTCGCATGTCTGCCGCGCGCGCTACGTGAAATGCCGGGCGGACACCGGGTCAAGACCCGCCACTACCGCGCCGGTGAGCTGTTGATGTGGCTCAACGACCCCTCGGAAGCCATCGAATCGAACCGAATCGAGCCTGAGATACACCGCCAGTTCCGAGTGCTGCGCGCTCTTCCTTACGGCGGGACCATATCCCATCTCGTGTTCCACGACATCGCGCATCACTTCGCCGGCGATGATCCCGACGCTGCGCGTTGGGTCCGTCTCGTGCTGGATGCGGAAGACGCCCTGCTCAGACTGGGAATCCTTCCCAGCGACTTCGCGTGCTACGTAGCGGCTCCCTGACTCAGCGCACCGCCCGGCCCTTCACTCCCTTCCGCTGCAACCGTTCTCCAGCGCACTGGCCGGAGTATGTACCAGAACCATGCGAGCTGAAACAGGAACGGCAGGTCGAGCAGGATGTCGTAGAAAATGGACAGCGCCATGGCCTGGGCGATGAAGGCATAGCCCAGCAGCGAGGCCCGCGAGCTGCGGCGGGACCAGAACACATTGGCCAGGGCCCCGAACAACAGACTGAAAACCACTATTCCCAGCATCCCCATGTCCAGGTATGGCCCGATGAATTCCGTGCTGACATTGAGGTTCTGGCTCACCAGGTCCGCCTGCTTGAGACTCTCCTTCGCGAAGATCAGGTTGCGGATGAAGCTGGGAAACAGTTGCGCGGTGGTCGTGGAGAGCGTGTATGAGTCGACGGTGACGTGCAGCTGGATCGTATTGAACAGGTTGTTGAGCGGGGTCGCCATGTAAATGTATACCCAGAGAAAGCCGGTAGGCAGCCAGGTCGGAAAGCGCGCCGTCGGCTGTCCGACGGCGCGGATCAGATCGGCGCCGCCGCTGCGCAGATTCCCTACGAGCCCGAAGAATACGATCACCGCCAGGATCGCACCGCCGATTTTGACCGCCTGACTCGTCTTGATGCGATTGACGCAGAGATAGAGAAACAGAAACTGCAGGAGAATACCGACAAAGAAACCGCGCGTTATGCATATCAGGAACCAGATCACCGCGAATATCGGGATTGCGATGAATCTTCTCTGCGGACTGTGCAGGTGCAGGTAGTAGGACACCATGGAGCACGCGAGCAGCAGCGACAATAGAACGCCGTGCACGGAGGGAATCCCGAAATCGCGATAATCCTTGCCGACTCCCTCGAACAGCCACATGAGCGGCACGCCGCGGCTCACCACGACCTCTACGACGGTCAACAGCGCCCATATCCAGAAGAGCGTCTTCACCCGCTTCCAGATCACCTCGACTTCGTCGGCCATGAGGTCGGTGAAACCGAACCCCATGACCTCCGTGCCCGATGAGGCGCCGCGCGACAGACCGAAGAAGAGCGCGCTCGCGTAAAAGTATCCGGCGAGAAACGAGCCGACAATAGCGGCGTAGAGATAGGCGAAACCCGTCGCATCGAAGATGAGCAACTCCGAGAGGTGCAATCCATACAGAAGGAAGGCAAGGGTCCATACCCCGGCGAACACACAGACCGGATGAGCGATGATCGACCCCCTCAGCCGCCTGATGTCCGAGCCGTCCAATGTCATCTCTCCGCTGCGTATTGCCCGTTCTGCCGCAACGCTCCCGAATACATCAGCAGCTTCATGCACTGCAGGGATGCATAGCGAAAGACCACCGGCAAGAATCGGGCGCGCGCGAGGTTCTCGACGCGATCGGACAGGCGTTCGAAAGGTAGCGGCATGCGGGCGACCAGCCGCGCTGCCCGATATACGGGGAACGAGCCCGCCTCCCGCGGATATTTGCCGATCAGCCGCATGAAGTTCGCAACCGAGTTGCGGTATTTCCTGATCACTGCATCATCGTCGATCAAGCCGAGATGCGTCGCGGTATTCTCTATGTGCGCTATGCGAGCGCCCGCGCGCGTGGCGCCCATGGCGAGATCGGTATCCTCGTATCCCCATCCCTCATATCCCGGATCGAACGTCAGCCGCGCAAACAGGCTGCGCTTGGCCATCATATTGTTAGTGAAGAAATACCGGACCGGCGCGCGTCGCCTCGCCGCCACCGGCACGCATTGCGTCCTGTTGCTGTGATAGAAATACAGGAGTTCCGAAGCCTTCACCGGGCCGAGGCGCGCATAGCTGCAGCCTCCGACGACGATGTCGTACTCCGCCGCCGCGGCGTACGTGAGATAGCGGGCAATGAACTCGTCCGAATCCGGATACATGTCGCAGTCGAGAAACAGCAGATAACTGCCCTGGGCCGCATCCACGAGGTAATTTCTGACCCTTGCCCTTCCCTCATTCCGCCGCAGAGTCAATAGCTTCGCCGGAACCGGCGCCTCATCGATACGCTGCCTGACCTCTCGCGTCAGCTGCTCGTCACACGACGCATCATCCAGGAGGAGGAGCTCGAGCTGTTCGCTGCGGACGGAGGCGAGAGCAAGCAGCTTCTCGACCAGCGGCACCACGTCGAACTTGAAGAATGGAACGCAGACGGATACTACGGCGGGGCTGCGCGCCGCAGCGGCAGCCGGGTTGCTCACCCACTCGCCGGTCAAGGCCTGCGTTGGCGCCGTACCCAGAGCTATCGTCAAGATGCCCTCTCCGTAAGCCTTTTCCACTTGAGCCGGCGAAAGAGCTCTATTTTCGCCTCGACGTACGGAATCCACAGCCAGCGATCTATCAGCCTCCGGTCACCTCCGTGATGGCTACGTATCAGCCTCGTCTCCCTCCAGGAGCGCAGCGGGTCGCCCGTCATACCGCTGCCCTGATGCAGACCGAAGGATGAAAAGCACTCATTTACGCCTTGAATCCTGAACTTCCTCCCTACACGGATCCACAAATCGTGATCATAAGCGTCACGCCATCGCTCATCGACCTGGCCGCCGACACCGTCCAAAGCCCGGCGACGCATGAACATTGCGGACGGCGCCCCGATCGCGTTCAGCCCCAGGATCTGCTTGTGAAGGTTGAAGGGATGATGGCGCGCTCGGCCGAGGTACTTGCCGTGCCGATCCTCGTACTGCCAGGTTCCGTGCAGCAGATCGCACTCGGGATGCTGCCGGAAGTATTCCACCACCCTGTGAAAGATGCCCGGCATGTACCTCTCATCCGAGTTGAGCCATCCGAAGATGTCGCCTTGGATGAGCCGCAGGCCCTTGTTGAGGGCGAATACCGAGCCGCCGTCCCGCTCGGATATCCACCGCAGGTGCGGATACGATTTGATGATGTCGAGAGTCCCATCCGTCGAGGCGCCATCGACCACGATGTGCTCGAAGTTCGGATAGGACTGATCGAGCACGTTTCTGATCGCTCCGTCGATGAACTCCCGCCGATTGAGCACGATCGTGACGATCGAGATCTTCGGCTGATCGGCGCTCTGGGTGCTGCTCATGACACTGCGCCTAGCGGATTCCCTGGTCCTTGAACCAGTCGATCGTGCGCCGCAGGCCGACCTCGAGAGGCGTGTTGCCGAAGGAAGGCAGCAACGCGCGCAGCTTTTCCACACTCAGGCACTTCGACTTGGCTCCCACGTAACGGCTCGTATCGTACTCGATCCTCTCCGCCGGATAGCCGACCATGCCGCATATCAGCTCCGCGAAGCGCCTGATCGTATGCTCCTCTCCTGCGCCGATGTTGATTATCTCGTTGCTCTGCCGGCCAGCCAGGGTTATCGCGGCATCGACGAAGTCCTGCAGATACACCAGCTCCCGTCGTTGGTATCCGTCACCCCAGAGCACGACCGGCTCCCCCAGCTCCCGGCCGCGCACGATCTTCCTGATCAAGTCGAATATGAAATGCAATTGGCGCCCGTCCGCATGATATCCGGGGCCGTAGAGCGTGGAAGGCACGAGGCAGAGATAGCTCATCGAAAACTGCCTGTTGAGCGCTGCGACACCCACCTGCAGCATGCGCTTGGTCATCGCATAGGTATACAGGCTTTCCGTGGGCGTGCCGGCCAGGTAATTCTCCTCGGCGAGCGCCAGACCCGGATCGTACGAGCAGCTCGTACCCATGTAGATCAGCTTCGCCTGCCGCTGCTGCCGCTCCCACCAGCTCAGTACGTTCGTGTTGATCTTCTGGTTTATCAGCCATTGCTCGCCGGGATGGTGCAGGCAGAAGTCTCCCGCCTGCGTCCAGGCTGCCAGATGGAAGATCTGTTCGTATTCCGCGGTGAATCCTGCCAGGGTCCCATCCCGCGTGAGATCCGCGTCCGCCGAGCCGAGCGCCGTGACCTGATGGCCGCGCCTGGTCAGCTCACGGCACAGCGCCGTGCCGAGGAACCCTGTAGCGCCGGTAACGAGTATCCGCATCGGCTCACTCCTCCTTCGGGTTGACGGGAAAGTAGAATTCGACTCCTTGCGCCAACAGCTCCTTGTTGTTGGCCAGGATCTCCTTCTTGAAATTCCACGCGAGAACGTAATACACGTCCGGGGGTCTGGGGAGCTCCTTTTCGATGGCGATGGGAATGTGCATCCCGGGGGAATAGAGGCCGCGGCGCAGCTCGTTCTTCTCGACCAGACAATCGAGGAGCTCGGTCCCCACGCCGAAGTAGTTGAGCAGTGTGTTGCCCTTCACGGGGGCCCCGAGCCCGAATATGCGTTTGCCCGCACCACGACGCTGCCTCAGGAACGCGAGATTCTCGTCGCGCATGCGCTCGATACGGCGGGCAAACTCCTGGTATGTGGCGCGCTCGTTGCTTCCGCCTCTCCTCTCCTCCTCCCGCAGCTGCAGGAGCCTGGCCGATTCGGCCCTGCGCCCGGAGTGGGTCACGAAGCCGATGATCGAGCCCCCGTGTATGGGTGACAGGTAGGCATCGAACATCGACAGCCCGTGACGGCGCAGAAGAACATCGATGGTCGCGAGGTTATAGTAGAGAAGGTGCTCGTGGTAGATCTGATCGAAAGCGAGATTCTCTACGATCCGCTTCATGTAGAGAAACTGTACGACGAATACGCCGTCCTCGTGCAATGTCTCGCGTATGGCATCCGTGACGGAGTGCAGCTCCTCCAGGTGAAAGAAGACGCCGGCAGCATTGATAACGTGGAATTTCCGGTTCAGCTTGCGGGCAACCTGCAGATTGAAGAACTCGTTTACCGTTGGAATGCCCGCCTCGTTGGCGAGCCGCGCGGTGGTCCGGGAGGATTCCACTCCCAGGACGTCGTAGCCCAGATCCTTGAAATGACGGAGCTGCGTACCGTCGTTCGAGCCGATGTCCAGCACGGAAGGCGATGCCGTGCCGGAGCGAAACCGTGAATCGACCTCGGCTGCCACCGCCTTGAAGTGCTCGCTGAGCGACCTGGTTATTCCGGAGAGATAGGTATGATCGCCGAACATGACCTCCTTCTTGACCGTCACGTCCAGCTGTGCCGTCTTGCACGACCCGCAGTGCACGACGCGCAGCGGGTACTTGGGCTCCCGGCCCACATCCTCCCTGGCCAGGAAATTGTTGCACCAGGGCTGATCACCGAGATCGACCACCGTCTCGAGATCCGTGGAATCGCAGATCCGGCACATCATTCGTCGATACCTCCCGCAGATCCGTCGCAGCGCCCATGCCTGCGCCGCGTGGCACTCGCGCTCATTTTACAGTAATCGGGAGACCGACGCCGCCACACCCGAATCGCTCACTGCCGCGCAGTGGGATGTTCATGCCTGGGCTTTCCGCAGGACGCTCGGCTCCAGCACCCTGCCGTACACCCGATGCACCCACGGCGTCAGAACACACACTACGATGAGCGAATAAGCGATGCAGACGCCGAGAATCCCAAAGACCCGGCTCATCACCACCGTCGAAACAAACACCAGAACGGCGGTAACGATGCTCAAAGTCACGAACGGCTCAATTTTCTGAAACCTGATCACCAGCGTTTCCAAATTCGACCGCTGAAGCACGACCGCTGCGACCAGTAGCGCGCACAGCGAGTCGAGGCCCGTGAACCTGTCCGCCCTGAAGTTGAGATGCTTGATGACGGCGATGCACACCCACACAGCCGCAGCGCAGCCGGCGGCGACCGCCGTGGCGCGAATCAGAGTCGCGCGGGCCAGCGCTTTCAGCTCCGCCAGCTTCCCGCCCGCTCCGAGCATGCCCATCTTCGGCCCGCGCGCGTAGATCCACGACAAGGCGATCTGATTCACGGCGTTGTACATCTGGAGAGAGGTGCCGATGCGCCCGGCGGGAACGGGACCCTGAAAGTAGAAGACGATGGGCACGAATGACTGAAACATGAAAAATCCGGAGATCCAGCTCACCGCGATCCGCCACTGTTGCGGCCAGAATTCGCGTCGCCAGGAAAAGCTGGATTCGGCGCGATTGCCCCTGGCGAGCCGCACGAATGGCAGACTGGCCCGCCCCAGCGCCGCCAGCGCCACGATTGCCATGACCGCCGCCGCGATCGGAAGCGCGTAGAGCTCGAACCCGAGAATGATGCTCACCCACGTGCCGATCGAGGACAACGCCAGCGCGTAAGTGATGATGCGTTGGGCGCGTGCAATCTGACCCGAGCCCTCGAGGAGCGCCTGCAATGGGACTTGAAATACCGAGACGGCAACGCCTGCGCACAGGAGCCACCAAGGGGCCAACACTCCGGGTGGAACCGCGCCGCGCCTGGTCAGCAGGATCTCTCCGATCGACCCAACGATCACGAAGAACGCGATCGCGGTAAGCGTATACCAGCGGATGGCGACTCGCGTCAGCGCCGCGACCCGCGCCGCGGCCGACGCCTCGCCCTCGATGCTGCCCGATGCGGCGAACCCCAGCCTGACCCACTCATGGCTGATGAACTGAACCAGCACCGTGCCCATACCCGCCTCGAGCAGCTGCTGCAGGACCACGAGGCTGCGAAAAGTGTAATAGTACCCCTGTATCTCCGGCGAGAACTTGAGGACGACCAATGCGAGCGTCACGATCGATGAGACCATGAGCACGATTTTGTTCAGTAGAACATAGAATGTCGGCCGGTCGATTCCGGCGAGCCGAAAGGCGCGTTTCAGCATTGCGCGGACCGACCGTCGCGAGAACTCATGGGAGGAGCTCAGCCGCCTTGGCGTAAGTTTCAGGCACCCCGATATCGATGAACCTTCCCGTCGATAGGACCGCGTAAGTCGAGTCGAGATATCGGGGCAGAATGTCGCGCTCGAACGAGGCGGGCCCTTCGGGCAGGTCGCTGAAGGCAGCCCTCGATAACAGATAGCATCCGGCGTTCACCAGGCCCGGGCCGCCGACCTGCGCCTTTTCCCGGAAGCCGGTCACCCGCTGCGTGGTGGCATCGAGGTCCACCGACCCGAAACGGCTCGTGTCGGGTACGGCGACTACCACCATCGTGACGGACGCGTGGCTTGCAACGTGGAGGCGCGCAAGAGCCTGCAGGTCGAAATCGACGTACGAATCACCGTTCATCACGAGAACGTGAGGCGCTTCGGTCATTCGGAGAGCCTTGACGACCGCCCCTCCCGTCCCGAGCGGCTCACTCTCAATGGAGAACTCGATGCGGAGATTGAATCCGGCGGCGTCCCGGTAATGGGCCTGCAGTGCCTCGGCCTTGTACCCGGCGGCGAGAATCGCCCTGCGGACCTCGGGGAACGCGCGCAGCTGCGCGAGAATGACATCCAGGAAGGGGCGGCCCCTCACGGGAGCCATCGGCTTGGGGACCTCGGAAATCACTGCGCGCAGACGTGAGCCGAGCCCTCCCACGAGAATTATCGCATCGACAGATGACGAGGCCCCTTCGCTCATGGTTTGAGGTAAATGATCGACGTACCTTCGTCCTCGAATCTGAAATTCACCTCGAGAAGCGGTTTCAGAGCGGTGCGGACCGCATCCTGTCGGCTCTCCTCGACGATCAGAGTCAGGAAACCGCCGCCTCCGGCTCCGGATATCTTGCCCCCATAGGCACCGGCTCGCATGGCCTGCTCGTAGGCCTCATCGATCAATGAATTGCTCACATGGGGCGACAAGGACCTCTTCAGGCGCCAACCCTCATGCATGAGCTGGCCGAACTCCTGCACCATGGCCGGGCCGCACTGCCCAGAGACTATCTGCATCGCGGTTCCCACCATGGCATGCATTTCCTTGAGATAGACATCGTTGTCCTTGCTCCGGGTCCGATTGATCTGCTCCTTGACGATCTCGTTCGCATAGCGCGTCTGTCCGGTGAAGAAGACCATCATCGCCTTCTCCAGGGCGGAGCGGTTGCCGCCAGAAATTACCAGCGGCTGAACCCGGAACCGCCCGCTGCTGAACTCGATGACGTTCAAGCCCCCGTAAGCGGCGTGAATCTGATCCTGGGAGCCGACGTTCTCCCGCAGGATCTCCTGCTCCACCTTGAGGCTATCTTTCGATAGTTGCTCCTTCGAGACGAGCCGGCCTTCCAGTGCGTAGAGCGCGTTGAGGAACCCGACCGTGAACGCGGACGAGGACCCGAGGCCGGTCCGCGCAGGCAGGTCGGCGAAAATGTGGATGTCGAGGTTACCATCCACATTCATGAACCGCAGGCACTCGCGCACGCTCGGATGCACGATCTCGTCGATGCAGTTGACGAGCTCCGCCTTCGAATAGCCGACACGAATGCGGTATTCGAAGAATTTGCTCAGCCGATTGAGACTCACATATACGTATTTATCTATGGTCGTGCCGAGCACCGCTCCGCCGTGGCGCTCGTAGTATTGCGGGTAGTCCGTGCCACCGCCGAAGAAGCTGACTCGGACTGGCGTTCTCGAGATGATCATTGAGGGGGCCTATCAGACAGCGTTAGCGGGATCCCGGGGATGGACCCGCTTCGCCGCTGTGCGCGAGCAAATGGTCCACCGCGCCGCTCAGGTCGGCAACGACGTGATCGGCCGAGGTGAGGTCGCTCTCAGCGCGGCCATAGCCGGTCTCCACGAGATAGGTACGGACCCCGACGGCTCGCCCGGCCTCGATATCGGAATTCTTGTCACCGATCAGGGCCAGTGTCCCGGGAGACAGGCGATCGCGCCTCATGACCTGCCGCAACAGGCCCGGCTTGGGCTTACGGCAGTCACACTCCAGCCTGTAAGCCGGGTCGACCGCTTCCGGATGGTGCGGGCAGTACAGCACATCGGATATTCTGATGCCGCGGTCCGTCATTTTGCCGAGCATATAGCGTGTCAAGGCTGCGAAATCGCTTTCCGTGTACAGGCCTTTGGCAATACCCGCCTGATTCGAGACAATGAAGATCCGGATGCCCGCATCGGTGAGCCGCCGCAGGGCCGCGAGCGCTCCGGGAATGAACTCGAAATCCTCGATTCGATGGACGTGGCCTCTCTCGACATTGATAGTGCCATCACGGTCCACGAAAACGCCGTGGAAGGCCATCAGGCTCACCTTCCTCGACTGGCCGGGGAGTCGACGTCAGACATTGCCGTACTGGCTGTTCTTGATCATGGTGTAGCCTTTCACTAACTCGCGAATACCATCGTCCAGCGAATGTTTCGGACGGAAGCCGGTAGCTTCTATCTTGGCATTCGAGACGATGTAGTTGCGCTGGTCTGCGTCCTTGCCGACGGGCGCCTCCAGGTAGACGAACTCCGGGACCTGCCGGCGAATTGCCTCGCACAGCTCTTTCTTCGACAGGTTCGCGTCGGAAAGGCCGACGTTGTAGATCTGCCCCCGCATGCGTTCGAAGTTGGCAATACCGTGCAGGAAGGCGCGGGCCACATCCCGGATATGGACGTAGTTCCGCTTGAACGAACTCTCGAAGAGCACGACGAACCGGTCATGGACCGCCCGATAGGTGAAGTCGTTCACCAACAGATCAATCCGCATTCGGGGGGCCATCCCGAAAACGGTGGCCAGCCGGAAGCTGATGGCGCCGGGATGTGCCATGAGCGCCTGCTCCACCTCCACCTTGTCCTTCGCGTAGCGGGAAATAGGCCTGAGCGGGGACTCCTCGGTGCAGAAGTTATTCTCATCTCCCGAGCCATACGCGCTGTTCGTCGTCGGCATCAGCACCATCTGCTTGGGACTGAGCAGCTCCAGCATCATCAGCACCGCATCATGGTTGGTCGTGGTCGCACCCACTGGGTCACGGTCGCAGATCGGCGCGCCAACGAGGGCGGCAAGCGGAATGACGATGTCCGCCTCCGCAAGCAGGGGACGGACCGTGCTCTTGACGCGTACATCCCCGCGGGCGACCCGGAACGCGGGATAGTGGCACACGTGGGCCAGGCTGTTCTGCCGATACAGAAAGTTATCCAGCACCGTGACGTTATGCCCCGCCACCAGCAATTCCGGCACCAAGATCGAGCCCAGGTAGCCCGCGCCACCGGTCACCAATATGTTCGCAGCCATGACATTCCTCTCGACAGGGGAGATTGGGATCCAACTTCGCTACCAACGCCGCAGCCTACGGCGCCGGCAGGCGCACTCAGGTACCGACGAATCCCTGCCGCCCTATGACGTAGGCGGCTCCGAGCAGAAGCCCGCCCAGGAAGCCGATCGCGGCCCACGCCTTTTTGCCCAGGGATGACGGCTTCTCCGGCACGAAGGCGGGATCGACCACGGTGAATGCGTATTGCTCATTGCCTCGCGCAAGCATGACCTTGCTGATTTCAGTCTGCAGAATCGAATAGATCACTTCCCTGATCCCGACCTGGTCGGTCTTGGCCGCCTGACCGGTCAGATAGCTGATGTTGCGCTCGGACTCGGTGATCGCCTGGTCACGCAGGTAATCGTTCGCCATCTTCACCAGCCCGTTGGCCCACTCGGCCGCCTGCCGCGGGTTTTTCCAGCTTATCGTCATCGTGACCAGGCCTGTCTTCTGTTCGGTGGCGACCGTCCTGATGCTGTTCTTGAAATACCGGTTGGCCTGCCACAGGGTCGGTACTTTCTTCGGGTCCGTCACTTTCCAGCGTTTGGCCGCCGGATCCCATTTCTTCGCATAAAGGATGGGCAACAGATCGTTGTCGGCGATGTACTTCTGAGTCAGCGTCTCCGACTCGAGAAAGGCCGTGTATTCCGCCTTCTTGGTGTTTCCCTCGAGGTTGATTCCCGCCAGGGAGGCCAGCCCACCGAATTGCGACGCCAACGAGGAAAGCCCGCCGAGTTGGCTCTCCTGCGAGTTGTTGGTGACGGGAACGAGCAACACCTTCGCTTCGTATTTCGGCGGAGTCACCCAGGCGATGACCACGCCAATGATCGCCAACACGATGGCACAGCAGACCAGCAGCAGCAACCGCGACCACAGCAGCCGCACGACCTCGCGGAATGTCATTCCCTCCGCCACGGGGGCTCTGCCGGCGCTTTCACCGCCGTGCCGGCGGTCGCGGTCCGTTTGCCGCGTCATGTCCACGCAGTCACTCCTCCACCTGGTGAGAACGACGCGTCGGATACCGCACTGTCTCTCCTACAGCGCATGCACAGCAGCCGCCGCGATCGCAACGTTGTACATGATGCCGGTGACGGCTTGCCAGAACGGCAGCGGCAGCATCTGCTCGGCGTTGATCGGCACTACGATGGTATCACCGGGTTGAATCTCGACGTTCGAGCCACGACTGAACCACCTGCTCCCCTCGTTGGCAACCACACTGCCGTCGGCACGCACCACGTAGATCCTCTTGTGGTCCGCCTGCGCGGTGAATCCGCCACTCAGACGAATGTAGTCGTCGCGCGAGAAGTTGCGATTGAAGAGGTGCGATGTCGGATCCTGAACTTCGCCGATCACCGTCACTTCCTGCTCGAACTTCGGCACGACCAACTCGTCGCCATCACGCAGGACGACGTCGTAGGCAGAACGCTGCGGGTCGCGAATGATGTGCCGCAGATTGATCACCAGTCGCCCCACGGCCTTCTCAGCCTGGAGCTCCTGTAACAGTGAGCGCCCGACCACGAGGCTCCCCGAGGCATTGCCTGTATTGCTCCCGGCGCTGGTCGCCACGGCCCGCAAGGCCAGCACGCCCAGCTCCACCTTCATTCGCTGCGCAAGCTGGTCCAGCTGCTGTTGCTCCCGCTGCCTCAGCTCGACCCGAGTGAACACGGCACCTTGGGGAAAAGCGTACGGAGTCAGGCCGCCCGCCCGCTCGATTACGGACTTCAAGGTCTCCCCCGGCTTTATGGTGTACGCCCCCGGGAAGCGCACCTCGCCGCTCAGCCTGATGCTCTCCTGGTTTGCCCACTGTGACACTTCCTTGACGCTCAGGACGTCATAGGGCTGAAGCTTCACGTCGTCCGCCGAGTTGCCGGCGAGCGCCCCTGCGAGATCGATCGACATCAGCTCGGTCCGGCGCGTGCCGCCGGGGGCGACCACGTACCGCGTGAGCTCGGCTTTGCCGGCATACGCTGCGTCGGCCAAGCCGCCACCTGCTCGCACGAGAGCGGCGACCGTCATGCCGGGCTCGAGCGGATACTGTCCCGGTACATTCACCCGGCCGCTGACGCTCACCACCTGCTCTGGCTGCTCGGCCGTGGATTCGGCCCGGAGCTCGTCCAGGATGGGCTGAATGATCCGATCGCGGGTGGATGAGAGATCGAACACCGTAATCTGGTCCCGAGGCATGAGCACGACGTCGGCGGCCGATCCGGGAGCCGCCAGCGCAGCGGCAAGATCCGTGGAAACCGCTTCGATGTGCCGATCAGGCGGAACTTCGCGTCGGATGAGGACGTAGTGGATGTCGGCACCTTGCTTGAGGTCATCCACGGAGCGGATGACATCCGTCAGGTGCATGCCCTGGCGGTACGCATAAGGGCCAGCCGTGTAGACATGGCCTTGCAGCGTGACGGCCGAATCCAGTGTTGGCTTAAGTTGCGGCACATAGATCAGATCTCCGTTCCGCAACCCCTCGCGCGTTCCGGCAGCCGCGGTGAGATCAAGGGGCAGCACGACTCTCTCGCCGTTCGGCATGATCCGAGTCAGAGTCGCCTTGGAGACATCGGCATCCGAGAGGAGACCGCCCGCCAGGGCCAGCATCTCTGCCGGCGTCGTCTCATTTCTGATCTCGTAGATGGCCACCCTCTTGACCGCGCCATCGATCGCAACGGTGGGGCCCACCGGCGGTACGAAAACGACGTCGCCCTGCAGGAGCTTGGCGTCATCGGTGGTGCTGCCGTGGATCAGCAGGTCATACAGATCGAGCGCGTGCACCAATTTGCCATCGCGCTTCAGCTCGACCCTGCGCAGAGACCCTGTCCTGCGAAATCCTCCTGCGGCATAGAGGGCTGAGGTGATGGTCCCGAGGCCATTGATGGCGTACGAGCCCGGCTGATACGCATCACCCATGACAAAGACCTGGATGCTGCGGGTCTCGTCCATCGTCACGCTGGCCCGCACTCCGATCATCTGGTGAGCCACACGCGACTGGATCTCGGATTGCACGGTACTGAAGAGCTGCCCGCCCACTTTGAGCGGCCCGAGCCGAGGAAAACTGACGCGTCCGTCCCGTCCGACGGTCATCTGGTAAGACCAGTTCTGGCTGCCGTAGAGCTGCACATCCAGCACGTCGCCGGGACCCACGATGTAGTTGGATGGTACCGGAACATCGGTGGCTGGCGTGTAGGCGGGAGAGTTTGGGGCGAAGAGCTCGAAGCCGAAGGGCTTCAGAGCCGCCAGGCCAGTCCGCTTGAGTGGCAGCTGCGTCAGCCTGATTTGAATGTTCTGAAAAGCGGGTACCACCGAGAGACGCAGTGTCGCCTGATCCTGCGTCAGCCCGAGAAGTGGGATGGGCGCAAAACCCGGCAGCATCAGCTCGCCCTGGTTGGAGAGCACGTACGGATTGTGACTGCGGATTACCTCCATCAGCGCCGACAGTTGCTGCCTCTGCGCCGGGCTCAACTGCTCTGTGGGCACTTCCGGCATCGAGGGTTGGGACTGAGGGCTCCCCGCGCTGGCCTGTGCGGCCTTCAGCGCTTGCAGGTTTTCCGGCGACTGCGTGACACCTGGTCCCTGCGGCGCGCTCAGCTGCAGCGCCTGCAGATTTTGCGTGACGAGGCGCGGGGGCAGGTGGAACCCTATCTCGATGATGACGGTATCACCGGCCCTCAGGACCGGAATGGCAGCTTGCTCCTCCTCGCTCTGCCGGCGCTGCTGCAACTGTCTTTGCTGGTCGAGAAGCTGCATCTGGCCCTGATTGAGCTGACCCAGCACTCCGGGCAGATTGTTGAGCGGGTTCGTGCCCCGACTCAAGCCTCCGGCGCCTCCGAAAGCGCCGAGGAGGGCCTGTTGCTCGGCGGGCGAAAGCCCCTGCAGCAAGGCGGATGCTCCTGAGGATCCGTCTCCCGAGGGGGATATCTGAGCGTGGACGGAGCCGGCAAAGAGCCCCAGGCCGATGAGCGCCAGGAATAACCCGGCCATCGACCCGAATGGACGTCGCATCAAGCGCATTCACAACCCTTATCGACAGTGCACAAAGCATCGCACGTCCGAGCCTGCGTCCGACTGTTTGCCGGATTCTGGAGGCCAGACTGCCCCCGGACTCGCCTCATGCGAAATGGCGATTGTAGCGGGAGCGCTACGGCTTTGGTGCGCAATCGCTGCCCAAACGTTCAATACGCGGCCAGGATGACCCGGGTCCGCTGCACGCGCCAGGCGACGACCGGGATTCCACTGCCAGACCTCATGCCGCGCGACTCAGCTCCAGCGGTAATGCGTGTCGATCCACCGCTGATAGCTGCCGTCCATGACGGCGCGCCACCACCACTCGTTCTCGACGTACCAATCGAAGGTGCTTCGCAGCCCAGCTGACAGGGACACGTGCGCCCGATACCCGAGCTCCCGCTCGATCTTGCCGCAATCGATGGCATACCGGCGATCGTGTCCCGGGCGATCCTTGACGAACTGAACGAGGCTCGAGCTCTTGCCGCCGCGCGCGGCGGGGCATTCGGCAAAACGGGCGCAGAGGTCCTGGCGGACGCCGAAGGCCTCATCGGCCACTGCGCATAGCGTCTCGACCAGCCTCAAATTCTCGCTCTCGACGCCGCCGCCGATGTTGTACACCTCTCCGGGCATGCCCTTCTTCAGGATGAGGTCAATGCCGCGGCAGTGGTCGCTGACGTGCAGCCAATCCCTCACGTTCCGTCCATCGCCATAGATCGGCAGTGCCCGTCCATGCAACAAGTTGACGATCATCAGCGGAATCAGCTTCTCGGGGAAATGAAATGGTCCGTAGTTGTTCGAGCAGTTGCTGGTCGTAACCTGCAGCCCATAGGTATGGTGATACGCGCGAACCAGATGATCGGAGGCCGCCTTGCTTGCGGAGTACGGCGAGTTCGGGGCGTACGGGGTGCGCTCGTGGAATGCGGGGTCAGCCGGCCCTAGAGAGCCGTAGACCTCATCCGTCGACACGTGATGGAAGCGGTGCGTTGCGACCGTCTTCTCCTCCTGCCACACCTTGCGGGCAGCCTTCAGCACCGAATGCGTGCCCTGCACGTTGGTCTCAATGAAGGCATCGGGTCCGTGGATGGAACGGTCGACGTGCGATTCCGCGGCGAAATGCACGATCGTGTCAAGTGCCTCCTCGCGCAGCAGAGACTCGACGAGCGGCGTGTTGCCGATGTTGCCCTGTACGAACTTGAGCTCCGGACGCTCCCTGACCGGCTCGAGATTGGCGAGATTGCCGGCATAGGTCAACGCATCGAGCACGACGACGCGATCGCCGGGGTGGGCACCGAGCCAGTATTGCACGAAGTTGGCACCAATGAATCCGGCGCCACCGGTAACGAGCAGCCTAGGCACTTTGGATCTCTTTCAGAACGCTGCGCAGACGCTTGCGCCAGTGGATGGGCGCGAGGCCAAGGGAAGCGAGCGAACGCTTGTCGAGCACGCTGTAGGAAGGGCGGCGCGCTGGGGTCGGATAATCCGCCGTGGTGATCGGCGCGACAGTGACCTCGGCCGGCACGAGGCCGAGACCCGCGCCTTCCTCGGCAATCGCGACCGCGAAGTCATACCAGCTCGCCACTCCCGCGTCGGTCCAGTGATGAATGCCCGCCACACCGGGATCGATAGCGATCTTCCAGAGTGCTTCCGCCAAAGGTCGCGCTGCCGTTGGGGTACCGACCTGGTCGGCCACCACGCTCACCGCGCCATTGGCCCGCATGAGACGCAGCATGGTGCGTACGAAATTAGCGCCGGTCGCCGCGTAGACCCATGCGGTACGCACAATGACCGACCGCTGCGGCAGTGCCTCTCGAACGGCAAGCTCGCCATCACGCTTGGTTCGGCCGTAGACGCCGAGCGGATTGGTCGCGCAATCCGGCAGATAAGGGGTGGATGCGGCGCCGTCGAAGACGAAGTCCGTCGATATGTGAATCAGTCGAGCCCCATGCCGCTCGGCCGCCGAAGCCAGGTGCCGTGGACCCTCCGTGTTGACGCCCCGCGCGGCGGCCGGCTCCGATTCGGCCTTATCGACCGCCGTGTACGCCGCCGCATTGATGATCGTATCCGGCCGATAACGCTCGATGCACTCGTGCACCGAATCGACAGCCGCAATGTCGAGATCCGCGTGCGTGCAGGCGATCACCGTGGCGTCAGCCGGCTGTGTCTCGAGCAGCATACGGCCTACTTGCCCGTTTGCCCCGGTGATCAGCACTCTCTTTGCAGTTTGCATGGACGCGGTCAAGGATAGACCTCGGCGTCGCGAAAGCCGGCGGCAGCGGCATCCTTGGCAGAGAGGAGAGGTTGCGCCCCGGCGGGAAGCGGCCACGTCACGCCGATCTCGGGATCGTCCCAGCGGATCGCCCGCTCATGAACGGGCGCCCAGAAGTCGGTGACCTTGTAGAGGAAATCGGCGTAGTCGCTCAGCACGAGGTAGCCGTGCGCGAACCCAGGGGGTACCCACAGCATGTGATGGTTCTCCGCGGAGAGCTCGACGCCCACCCACTTGCCGAAGGTGCGCGAGCCACGCCGGATATCCACGGCAACGTCGTAGACGGTACCGGTCACTACCCGCACCAGTTTTCCCTGCGGCTGTCTTATCTGGTAATGCAGCCCCCGTAGAATGTGCCGTGCGGAATGGCTGTGGTTGTCCTGGACGAATTTCAGGTCGAGTCCGGCGGCGGCGAATTTGTGTTCCTCCCAGGATTCCATGAAGTAGCCGCGCGCATCACCAAAGACTCGCGGCCGGATCAGCACGACCTCGGGAAGGTCAGTTCGGATGAAATCCATGTTCAGACCTGCCCCTTCAGAATCTCGAGGAGGTAGATCCCATACCCCGTCTTGGCGAGCGGCAGTGCCAGGGACTGCAGCTGATCGGCGCTGATGTACCTCTTGCGATAGGCGATCTCCTCGGGGCAGCACACCTTCAGCCCCTGCCGGGTCTCGATCGCCTCGATGAACATGGATGCCTGCAGCAGCGACTCGTGTGTGCCGGTGTCCAGCCAGGCCACCCCCCGCCCCAGCAGCTCGACCCGCAGCGCACCGCGCTCGAGATACCGCCGATTGACGTCGGTTATCTCCAGCTCTCCGCGGGCGGAGGGCTTCAGGGTGGCCGCGATGTCGAGCACCTGGTTGTCGTAGAAGTACAGCCCCGTCACCGCGAAGTGCGACTTGGGATTCGTGGGCTTCTCCTCGATGTCGAGCGCCCGTCCTGCCTCGTCGAACTGCACGACTCCATACCGCTCGGGGTCCCTCACGCGATAGGCGAATACCGTCGCGCCCTCGCCGCGCTGGGCCGCGGCCTCGAGCTGCTCGGGCAGCCCGTGCCCATAGAAAATGTTGTCTCCGAGTACCAGTGCGACGCGCTCATTGCCGACAAAGCGCCGTCCGATGATGAAGGCCTGGGCCAGTCCCTCCGGCCGGGCCTGCTCCGCATAGGAGAGTGAGATTCCCCACTTCGTGCCATCCCCGAGCAGCCGGCGAAAGAGCGGCAGGTCCTCCGGCGTCGAGATGAGGAGAATGTCGCGAATTCCCGCCAGCATGAGGGCAGCCAATGGGTAATACACCATCGGCTTGTCATAGATCGGCAGGAGCTGCTTGCTGATACTCAGGGTTACCGGATGTAACCGGGTCCCCGCCCCGCCGGCCAGAATGATGCCTTTCAACGTACTGATTCCTCCGCAGATCTCGCGCAACAGGTTGCGACGATCATGCCTGAGCCCGTCATGAGCTGTCGCGGATGCGCCGCACGAAAATACTCGTCGAGTAACCGTCCACGAAGGGAATCGAGACCGATCTACCCCCCCAACTCCGGACGAGACGAGTCTCCTCCAGGGTCTCCATATCGTAGTCTCCTCCCTTTACGTAAACGTCGGGCCGACACAACTTCAGCAGCTCGCAAGGGGTCGGCTCGCCGAAAGTGGTCACGAAAGAAACGCACTGGAGCGCGGCAACGACCGCAACTCTGTCCCGCTCGCCATTCAACGGACGATCCGCTCCCTTCCCGAGCTGCCTCGCCGAGGAGTCACTGTTGATTGCAACGAGCAAGGCTGTGCCAAGCTCCCGTGCGGCCTCGAGGTAGACGACGTGCCCGCGATGCAGGATATCGAACACCCCGTTCGTGAACACGAGCGGCCGCGGCCACTTCCTGCGGTGTACCTCCAGGGGAGCTACGAACTTCAAACGCAACGAGGCAGGGAGGTCAGACATCGCGCCCAGTCAAGCTCACCCGGAGGACGTGGCATTCAGCCACTCCGCATATCGGCGCACGCCCGTCGCGACATCGGCGAATTGTACGTCGCAGCCCGAGGCGCGCAGCGAGGTCAGGTCCGCCTGTGTATGACATTGGTACTTTCCAACCAAGTCCTGAGGAAACGGCTCGTACTCGATCAGGCCCCTTGCTACCTGCTGTTCGAGGCTGAGCGGCGCCTCTCCCTCCAGCGCCCTGGCGGCATTGATCGTGGCATGCGCCACATCGTTGAAGGGCTGGGCGCGGCCCGTCCCGACGTTGAAGATACCGCTGCGCTCAGGATTCCGCAGGAACCACAGGTTCACGGCGACAACGTCATCGACGAGCACAAAATCCCGCGTCTGCTGCCCAGGGCCATAGCCGCCGTACTCGCCGAAGAGCCTGACTCGGCCAGTCTCGCGCAGCTGCCCGAAGTGATGGAACGCCACCGACGCCATCCGGCCCTTGTGCTGCTCCCGCGGCCCGTAGACATTGAAATAGCGGAAGCCTGCCACCTGGAATCGCGCCGTCGGCAGCACGCGACGCACGATGTTGTCGAAGAGCAGCTTGGAATAACCGTAGACGTTGAGCGGCCGCTCGTGCTCCGCTTCCTCCCGAAACACGGAGCTGTCACCGTAGGTCGCCGCTGACGAGGCGTAAAGAAGGCGGGTCCCCCGGCTCTGGCAGACATCGAGCAGATCTTTCGAGCAGCGGTAGTTCGTCTCCAGCATGTACCGCCCGTTGTGCTCCGTCGTATTGGAGCAAGCCCCCTGGTGGAAGATTACATCGATACGCCCGAGCTCGCCGAGCGCGAAGCGATCGTAGAACTCGTTCCGGTCGAAGTAGTCGCTGATGCGCGCGCCAAGAAGATTGCGGAATTTCGCGCTCTCGGTGAGATCATCGACGGCGATCAAGTCATCGATGCCGATGGCATTGAGCCCATGCACCAGATTGCTGCCGACCATCCCCGCGGCGCCGGTCACCACGACTCTCAACCGAACAGCTCCTCGTAGCTCACGGTTGCCGTGCCGAATTTACCAACCACGATCCCGCCCGCACGATTCGCGATCGGCATCGCTTCCCGCAGACTCATGCCGCAAGAGAGCATGGCGGCCAATGTAGCGATTACCGTATCGCCCGCTCCGGTCACGTCGAACACCTCACGCGCCCGCGCAGGCACCCTGACGTGACCCACCGGGTCGAACAGGGACATCCCCTCCTCGCTGCGAGTCAATACGATACCATCGAGCCGGTTGGCCTGCCGCAGCCGCTGTGCCCCCTGCTCGAGCTGCAGCTCAGTCTTCCACGACCCGATCACTTGCGCCAGCTCGAGGCGGTTTGGCGTGATGACGGTGGCGCCGGCATACCGGGTGTAGTCATCCCCCTTCGGGTCCACCAGCACCGGCTTTCTGGCCGCACGCGCGAGCTCGATCATGCGCGGGATGTGGGTCAGCCCCCCCTTGCCGTAGTCGGAAAAGAGCACTGCGTCAAACTGAGGCACCACCCGCGCAAAGTCGGACAGCATGTCTGCGAGCACCTCATGATCCGGTTGACTCTCGAAGTCCACTCGCACCAACTGCTGCGCCCGGCCAATCACTCGCAGCTTCACACACGTGAAGAGCTTAGGATCCCTGCCCAGGACCACTTCGAGGGAGTGCGCCTTCAACAGCGATTCGAGCATGCGCGCAGGCTCGTCCTCCCCGACCACCGTAATCAGCGTGACCGCCGGCCCGAGCGCTCTGACGTTCAGCGCTACATTCGCCGCACCACCCAGGCGATGCTCATCCTTTACGACCCGAACGACCGGGACGGGGGCTTCGGGAGAGATCCGTTCCACCTCCCCGAAGAGATACCGATCCAACATCGCATCCCCCACGACCAGCACCCGCGCTTTACGCAAGCGCGCCTTGAGGTCCGGCCCCGCCCTGACCTCGACACCACCCCCATGCGCCGCCGTGGTCCCGGTCATGCCAGTCCCAAATCTTCCTCTACCAGCGCGCAGAGGGAATGTCCGATGAAAATGTGCGCCTCTTGGATCCGAGCCGTCGTCTGGCTGGCCACGACGACCGCGACATCACAGAGACCCCGCAGCGCGCCACCGTCCCGACCCAACAGCCCGATGACCTGTATTCCGGCAGAGCGCGCGGCATCAGCCGCTCGCATCACATTGCGGGAGTTCCCCGACGTCGAGATCGCCAACAGACAATCGCCGCGCCGTCCGAGCGCAATCACCTGCCTCGAAAACACGTCGTCGAAGCTGTAATCGTTCGCGATACAGGTCAGCGCTGACGTGTCGGTTGACAAAGCGATTGCCGCCAGTGGCCGCCGGTCCTTCAGAAACCGTCCCGTCATTTCAGCTGCGATGTGCTGACTATCCGCAGCCGAGCCGCCATTGCCGCAGAGCATCAGCTTGTGGTCGTGCCTGAGCGCCGCAGCAATGACGCTCGCCGCGCTTTCGATTTGCGCCGCAAGTGACGAGAGGCCCTGGAACAGCGCTAGATGCTCCTGCAGCCCTCGTTGAACGATGTTGCTCAAGTGATCAGTCCCCCTGCTTCCACTCAGTCAGTCTCGCGATGATCCTGCCCACCCCCGGGGCCACCGCATGCCCGCCCGCCGGGTCCTTGACCGCCGGCGCGAGTTGATCGGTGAGTCTCTTGCCGAGCTCCACCCCCCACTGATCGAACGAGTTCACATTCCAGATGACTCCCTGGGTGAACACTTTGTGCTCGTAGAGTGCGATGAGCTTGCCGAGGGTCGGCGGATCGAGCTTCTGGAACGCCACCAGGGTGCTCGGCCGGCAACCCGGATGCACCTTGTGCGGAATCAGCTCCTCGATACGCTCCTTCGGCAGTTGCTGCTGCGTGAGGTCGGCCCGCACCGTCTCCGCCGACTGCCCGTTCATGAAGGCCTCGGCCTGCGCGAGACAGCTCGCGATGGCGAGGTCCTGTTGCGGCTGGTTGCCGCAGGAGGAGCGCGCCGGCAGCACGAAATCGAGCGCCGCCCGTGGCGTGCCCTGGTGCAGGAGCTGGAAGAAGGAATGCTGCGCATTGTTGCCCGGCTCGCCCCAGATCACCGCCGCGGTCTGCCACTCCACCCGCCGCCCCTCGAGGGTCACTGACTTGCCGTTGCTCTCCATCTCGAGCTGCTGCAGGTAAGCCGGAAAGCGTTTGAGTCGATCGTCGTACGGCAGCACCGCGAGCGTCGGCAGGCCTTGGAAGTTGATGTTCCAGACTCCTAGCAGACCCATGAGCGCGGGCAGGTTGTCCGCCCACGGCGTCTTGCGGAAATGCTCATCCATCTCGTGGCCGCCGGCGAGCAGCGCCAAAAACTGCTCCTTGCCGATGGCAATGGCGAGCGAGACGCCGATCGATGACCAGAGCGAGTAGCGCCCGCCGACCCAGTCCCACATCTTGAAGCGGTACTGGGGATGCACGCCGAACTCGTCCATCGCCCGATGGTTCACCGATACCGCTGCGAAATGCTCCCGTACCGCCTCCTCTCCCAATTTCTCCTTGATCCAGGCGCGCGCGGTGTGCGCATTGGTCAGGGTCTCGAGTGTCGTGAAGGTCTTGGAGGAGACGATGAAGAGGGTCGCCCGCGGGTCGGCGCTCTCCAGGATGTCCTCGAGGTGGCAGCCGTCTATGTTGGAGACGAAATCGCACTTGGGCGCATCGAGGGTGTAGGGCCGCAGGGCCTGGACCGCCATCGCAGGTCCGAGATCGGAGCCGCCGATCCCGATGTTCACCACTCGCGTGAAAGGCTTCCCGGAGCTGCCGACTATGCGGCCCGCGCGCACGTTCTCCGCGAATGTGAGCATGTGATCGCGCTCGGTCATCACCACCCGCGCGATATCGGCTCCGCCGATGTTGGCCCCCGGCGGCTGGCGCAGCGCCACGTGCAGCACGGCGCGCCCCTCGGTGGAATTGATCTTTTCGCCCCGCCACATGGCATCGCGATAGTCCTTCAGGCCCACCGCCTCGGCGAGCTCGATGAGCTTGCCCAGCACCATCTCATCGAGATGCTGGCGCGAGAAGTCCATCAGCACTTCGACGCCCTGGCGCGAAAAGCGCTCGAAGCGCCCGGGATCGCGGACGAAGAGCTCGTGCGTTGCGACAGTGTTCAGTCGCGATGCATGGGTAGCGAGCTCCTGCCAGAGCGGAGTACGGGGACCTGGGGCCTTCGGCATGGTGGAGCTCCTCAGGCGGGCTGCCGGGATGGGGCCCCTACGGGGGCGTAGAAGCGCTCGATTGTACCGGCCACATAGTCGATTTGCGCCGCCGAGAGCTCCGGGAAGACCGGCAGCGCCAGCACTTCGCGGGCGGCGCGCTCGGTCTCGGGCAGGTCTCCGGCGCGGTAGCCGAGGTAGGCAAAGCACTGCTGCAGGTGCAGAGGAATCGGATAATAGACCTCCGTCCCGACCCCCGCTCCCGCCAGATGCTGGCGCAGCTCGTCCCGCCGCGGCACGCGGATGACGTATTGATTCCAGACGTGACGGCCCCGCCGGCTCTGCACGGGTGTCACGACGCCCCGGTCGGCAACCTTTGCCTGCAGCAGCTGCGTGTATCGCCGGGCATGGGCAGCTCTCGCCTCCATCCAGCGGTCGAGATATTTGAGCTTCACGTTGAGTACGGCCGCCTGGATCTCATCCAGCCGGAAATTACCCCCGATGAGGCTATGGTGGTACTTGGGCTCCCCGCCGTGCACACGCAGTATCCGCATGCGCTCGGCGAGCGCCGGGTCATTGGTGGTGCAGAGGCCCGCATCGCCGAAAGCGCCCAGATTCTTCGTGGGAAAAAACGAGAAACAGCCGATGTGTCCGACGCTGCCCGCCATCCGCCCGGTCTCGTCCTCGGCACCGATCGCCTGCGCCGCATCCTCGATGACGTGCAGCCCCAGGCGGCTCGCGATGCTCATGAGCGGATCCATGTCGCAGACCTGGCCGTAGAGGTGCACGGGCATGATCGCTTTGATCCGCCCGCCGGTCTTGCGGTGAATCAGCTGCCTGATGCCGCCCGCGGCGCGGACCTCGCACTCGCGCGAGACGAACTCCTCGAGGCGTGCCGGCGAAAGGTTGAAAGTCTCCGGATCGATGTCGCAGAAGACCGGCCGCGCGCCGAGCCGTGCGATGGTCCCGGCAGTGGCAAAGAAGGTGAAGGAAGCGGTGATCACCTCGTCCCCGTGCCCGATCCCGAGCGCCATCAGCGCCAGGAGCAGCGCATCGGTCCCGGAGGAGACCCCCAGGGCGTGCTGACAGCGGGTGTAACGGGCGAGGCTGAGCTCGAGCTCCCGCACGTGCGCGCCCAGAATGAACTGCTGACTCTCGCACACCCGCTCGATGACCGACTGCACCTCGGCCGCAATCTTCTCGTACTGCTGTGTGAGATCCAGCAGCGGGACCTTCATGGCGGGCGGGGGCGGCTGTCGCGTCACGGGCGTACCTGCGGTGGTGAAACCGCCATTTTAGCCCAGATGACTCCTCAGCCGGACTTGTACCCGTAATACTCGCAAAACCAATCGACGAAGCGCCGCACGCCGACCTCGATCGGCGTTGCGGGCCGGTAGCCGACATCCCGCGCGAGATCCTCGATATCGGCGAAGGTCTCCGGCACATCACCGGGCTGCAACGGCAGGAAATTCTTCTGCGCCTTGCGGCCGAGGCAATCCTCGATCACCTCGATATAGCGCATGAGCTCGACCGGCTGGTGATTGCCGATGTTGTAGATCCGGAAGGGGACCCGGCTCGAAGCCGGATCGGGCGCGTTGCTGTCCCAGGCGGGCGAAGGCTGCGCCACCTGCTCGCAGGAGCGCGCCACGCCCTCGGCGATATCCTCCACGTAGGTGAAGTCCCGCCGATGATGGCCGTTGTTGAACACGTCAATCGGCTTGCCCTCGAGAATGTTGCGCGTGAAGAGAAAGAGCGCCATGTCGGGACGGCCCCAGGGGCCGTACACGGTGAAGAAGCGCAGTCCCGTGGTGGGCAGGCCAAAGAGCGAGGAGTAGGTATGCGCCATGAGCTCGTTCGCGCGCTTGGTGGCGGCATAGATCGTCAGCGGATGATCCGCGATCCGATGGGGCGAGAACGGCATGTTGGTGTTGGCGCCATAAACGGAGCTGGTCGAGGCGTACACCAGATGCTCGACGCCGCTGTGCCGGCAGCCTTCGAGCACGTTCAGCGTGCCCGTGACGTTGCTGTGCACGTAGCTGTGCGGGTTCTGGAGCGAGTAGCGCACGCCGGCCTGGGCGCCGAGATGCACGACGCGCTGGAACTTCTCACGCGCGAAGAGCTCCTTCATGCCGCCATCGTCGGCCAGATCGAGCCTCACGAAGCGGAATCCCGCCTGCCGGCGCAGCCGGTCGAGCCGCGCCTCCTTGAGGGTGACGTCGTAGTACTCGTTCAGGTTGTCGAGCCCGACGACCTCGTGCCCGCGGGCCAGCAGATTCAGCGTCGTGTGATAGCCGATGAATCCGGCCCCGCCAGTCAGGAGGATCTTCATAGCCGACCGTCGACCTCCGAAGCGCGGAAGACGTGCTTGATGTCGTAGAGGACGTGGTTCTTCCTGCACAAGCGACGTACGCCCTCGGCGCCCAGGTCGCGGAACTCCCGGTGCGCCACGGCCACCACGGCGGCATCGTAGCTTCTGGGTGTCAGCGTCCTGATCGGTCGCACTCCGTACTCGTGACGGCACTCCTGCCCGTCGGCCCACGGATCGTAGATGTCGACCTTCGCCCCGTACTTGGCCAGCTCCCGCACCACATCGATCACCTTGGAGTTGCGGATATCGGGGCAGTTCTCCTTGAACGTCATGCCGAGCACGAGCGTGCGTGCCCCCTTGATGTGGATGCGCTTGTCGGTCATCAGCCTGATGATCTCCCCGGCAACGTACAGCGCCATGTTGTCATTGAGCCGCCGCCCGGCGAGGATCATCTCCGGGTGATAGCCGATCGATTGCGCCTTGTGCGTGAGGTAGTAGGGGTCCACCCCGATGCAGTGGCCGCCCACGAGGCCCGGCCGGAAGGGCAGGAAGTTCCATTTGGTGCCGGCGGCGTTCAACACCTCCTCGGTATCCAGCCCGAGGCGGTTGAAGATCAACGCCAGCTCGTTGATGAGCGCGATGTTGACGTCGCGCTGGGTGTTCTCGATGACCTTGGCGGCCTCGGCTACCTTGATACTGGAGGCCCTGTGCGTACCCGCGGTGATGATGGCCCCGTAGAGCTTGTCGATGAACTCCGCGGACGCGGGCGTCGAGCCTGAGGTCACCTTTCTGATGGTCGTCAGCCGGTGCTCCTTGTCGCCGGGGTTGATGCGCTCGGGGCTGTAGCCGACGAAGAAGTCGCGATTGAGCTTGAGGCCGGACTCTCTCTCGAGGATCGGAACACACACTTCCTCGGTGCATCCGGGATACACCGTGGACTCGTAAACGACCACCGCACCTTTGGTGAGCGCCTTGCCGACCGTCTCGCTCGCCTTCACGAGCGGCGTGAGGTCCGGCCGCTTGTACTCATCGATCGGCGTCGGCACCGTCACGATGAGCACGTGGCAGCGCTTGAGGCTCGCGAGCTCGGTGCTGAAGGAAAGCCGCGAGGCCGCCTTGAGCTCCGCCCGCGAGACCTCGAGCGTGCTGTCGTGGCCGCCCGCGAGCTCCGCGATGCGATGCGGCTTGATGTCGAAGCCGACAGTGTCGAAGTGCTTGCCGAATTCCACGGCGAGCGGCAGGCCGACATAGCCCAGCCCGACGATGCCGATACGGCACTTGCGTAGGTGAAACATATCCTCCCGACTCAGGCGCGATTCGCCTCGGCAACCGGGTCATCCCCGGCGGCGGGCCAGAGGCAGCGGCCGCCGCTCGATTTGGCGATGAGCGCCAACATGTCGCGGTGGGCCCGCAACTCCTGCTCGGTCGCGGAAACGACCCGCAGCGGCGCCGGCGGCCGTACCAGAGCACGGATCTGACCCGCACCGAGGATGCTGCCGGAGACGCTCTCGCTGAGAGCCAGCGCGCCCTGGCCGCCGGTCATCGCGAGATAGACGTCCGCCAGAATGCGCGCATCGAGCAGTGCGCCGTGCAGCTCCCGGCGCGAGTTATCGACGTTGTATCGCTTGCAGAGCGCATCGAGATTGTTGCGCTGGCCCGGATGCATCTCGCGCGCGAGCACCAGGGTGTCGAGAACGCGGCAGAGCTCGCTCATGAGCACGGTGCGGCCGGCACGGCGCAGCTCGGCATCGAGGAAAGCCACATCGAACTCGGCGTTGTGGATCACGAGCTCCGATCCATCGATGAAGCCGAGCAGATCCTCTGCGACCTCGGTAAACCGCGGCTGGCGGGCGAGGTCCGCGCGCTGCAGGCCGTGAACCGCCTCGGCGCCGAGGTCGATGTCGCGCTCGGGATTCAAGTAGCGATGGAAGGTGCGCCCCGTGACCCGCCGGTTGAGGAGCTCGACGCAGCCGATCTCGATGATCCGGTGTCCGAGCGATGGCTCGAGACCGGTGGTCTCGGTATCGAGAACGATCTGTCGCATGGACTTTAAGTCTAGCAGCCTTTGTTCCGGCTAGTGAGAGGCCATCGCATCGATGGCCTCGTTGGCGAGCCTATCGACCCGCTCGTTGCCGGGCACGCCGGCGTGGCCAGGCACCCAGTGCCACTCGATGGAATGACCGGCCGCCAGCTCATCGAGCCGCTCCCACAGATCCTTGTTCTTCACGGGCTTGCGATCCGCGGTGAGCCAACCCCTCCCCTTCCACGCGCGCACCCATTCGAGGATGCCGCGCCGCACATACTCCGAGTCGGTGTACACACGCACACGCACGGGGCGCTTCAGCGCCTCGAGCGCGCGAATGACCGCCGTCAGCTCCATGCGGTTGTTGGTCGTCAGCGCTTCCGCGCCGGCGAGCTCCTTCTCGCGGCCGGCAAAACTGAGCAAAGCCGCCCAGCCGCCCGGCCCCGGATTGCCGCGGCAGGCGCCATCGGTATAGATGTCCACCCAGCCCCCCGTTGCGTCGTCCCGAGTGCTCACGCGTGTCTGATCATGCAACTCGAGCTCACGCGCGCGAGCGCGTGGTAGGCTTGACGAGGCCGCCCAGGACGGCCGGCCGCTCCCGGAATCGCGGGCGGATGGGTGTCAGGGTGTAGATGCGTTTGCGCGCCTTGAGCAGATAGGCGTTGGCAGGCAGCGGATACGTGAGGCCGCGCCGCAGCAGCCGGCCCGTGCCTTCCCCGCTCGCGTGCCCGCCACGCCAAGGCCCGCGGAACAAATAATGCTGCGCCGAGACTACTTCATACCCGAGCAGTACCAGCCATTCGCGGATCCTTCTTTCGGAGAGTACGCGGCGCATGCCGGGCGGGAAGCCGCTGCGGCTCCAGCGCCCACGCACGCCCCAGAGGCTCCATGGCCGAAAGCCCAGCACCAGCAGCCGTCCCTCGCCGATGAGCACCCGGTCCGCCTCCCGCACGATGGCATACGGATCGGTGGCGAACTCGAGAATGTGCGGCAGCAGCACCGCATCGATCGAATCGCTGATTACGGGAAGCTGGGTGGGGCGCCCGCGGATGTCGGCGCTCGCCGACAGCCCGGGCGGGGCGAGGATCGCCTGATGGCGAGTGCGCGCGCCGGACAACAACTCCCGCCCTGCGCCCCAGGCGCCGACCTGGAGCAATTCCCAGCCAAACACGTCTTCGAGCGCCTCGCCGAGCAGCTGCGATTCAGCGGCGATGAGCGCGCTGCCGAGCGGGCTCGACCACCAGGCGATGCGTGCGGCGTGCGGCTCCTGGAACTGGGATTTGTGCGCAGGTCCCATGAAGTACTGGCAATAGTGTGAAGTTACCGGCTAAATTTGCGCGTGCAAATAAGTTAACCTCCGAAGCCCGGAGCATCCGCTCCGGCGCGAGAAGAAGTTAGCACGCCTTTCAGAGGTCGGGAACTTGGCGACGGAAACACTACGCCCCATTCGTCTTGCCTTGCTGCTCGTTGCGCTTGCGGCGCTCGCCGCATGTGCGACACATCAGCCGCGTCCGCAGCCGCAGCAGGCGATCGTGCCGCAGCCCGCCGCGAGCCCCCCTGCCGAGCCGGCGCCCCCTCCGGCACCGGCGACGCCGGCGCCAGAACCGCAGCCGGCCACCCTCGCGCCAGCGCAGTATGCCGATCTTTTCGACCGCATCCGTACCGGCTTCATTCTTCCCGACCCCGACCAGACCGCGATCGACCGGCAGCTCAACTGGTACGCCTCGAATCCGGATTACCTGCAGCGCGCCTTCGGCCGCGCCGACATGTATCTCTATTACATCGTGACCCAGCTCGAGAGCCGGCACATGCCGCTCGAGCTCGCGCTGCTGCCGGTGATCGAGAGCGCCTTCGAGCCGTACGCGTACTCGCGTGCACGCGCCGCGGGCCTCTGGCAGTTCATTCCGGCCACCGGCTCGCGCTTCGGCCTGAAGCAGGACTGGTGGTATGACGGCAGGCGGGACATCGTCGCTTCGACCAATGCGGCGCTCGATTACCTGCAGGCGCTGCATGATGAGTTCAACGGCGACTGGCTGCTCGCCGTGGCCGCCTATAACTGCGGCGAGCTCGCGGTCGAGCACGCCGTGCAAGTCAATGAGGCCGAGCATCGGCAGATCGACTTCTGGCATCTGCACCTGCCGCGCGAGACCGAGGCCTACGTGCCGAAGCTGCTCGCCATGAAGCGCCTGGTGCAGGACCCGGCAAAATACGGCCTAGAGTTCTCTCCGATCCCCAACGAGCCGTATTTCGAGCGCGTCTCGACCGGCGGCCAGATCAATATGCAGGTGGCCGCGCAGATTGCCGGCATTACCGCCGAAGAAGTCTACGATCTCAATCCCGCGTTCCACCGCTGGGCCACGGATCCCACGGGGCCCTTCTATCTGCTCATGCCCGTGAATGCGTCGCCGGTCTTCACACAGAACGTCACGGACCTCACGCCGGATGAGCGCATGGGCGTCGAGCACTATGAGATCCGGCGTCATGATTCGGTCTTCTCCGTGGCGCGACATTTCAAGACGACCCCGGAAGTCCTGCGCAAGCTCAACACGTTGCCGGGCGGACGGCTCACCGTGGGCGAGGACATCGAGGTCCCTGCCACGACCTATGCGCTCCCTGAGAACGTACGTCTCGCTGCTGCCCGCGTGGACGGCCGCGCCCGGTGGGGACGCTACGTGCAATTCCAGGTGGTTCGTCGCGGTGACTCGCTCTGGAGCATTGCGCGCCACTACCGGATGAACGCGCGCACGCTCGCGCGGATGAACGGAATCTCCGTGCGCCACGTGCTCAGGCCCGGCGAGAAGCTCAGGCTCTACGCCAACGTGCCTGTCGAGCATCATGGGGAGCTGCGCTTCCAGGTGGTGCGGACGGGCGATACGCTGTGGTCGATCGCTCGCCGCCACGGGATGAGCGTGAAGACGCTTGCGCACCTCAATGGCCTCTCCCGTGGCGAGGTGCTACGGCCCGGGCAGCGTCTGAAGCTCTATACGCGCACGCCTCGCCACGGCTCCTCGCCCGCTCTGGTCAAAGGGCCCTCGGAAAATACGGACGCCGTCAGCGAAGAGACCCGCAAGGTGATCTACACCGTGCGGTCCGGAGACACGCTTTGGCAGATCGCGCATCTTTTCCAGGTGAAAGTGGCGCAGATTCTCACCTGGAACGCGATCAACCTGCACACGCCCATCCTGGCCGGACAGAAGCTCACCATCCGCGTGGCGAATACCGGCAGCTGAGCCGCCCGATTCGTCTAAACTGCCGGCTCCCGTCACCTGCGGCAGGCTCCGGCATGGGATTTCTCTCAGGTAAGCGCGCGTTCATCGTCGGTGTCGCGACCGACCGCTCGATCGCATGGGGCATCGCGCAAGCGATGCATCGTGAAGGCGCGGAGCTCGCCTTCTCCTACGTCAACGACAAGATGAAGGAGCGCGTCCAGCCCCTCGCCCAATCAGTCGGCTCCCGGATCACCATGCCCCTCGATGTGACGGTCGATGGCCAGATCGATGCCGCCTTCGAGCTGCTGAAGCGGGAGTGGGGCAGCCTGGACATCGTGGTCCACGCCGTGGCTTACGCACCGCGGGAGGCAATTGCCGGCAGCTTCGTCGAGAACACCAGCCGCGAGGCGTTTCGCATTGCGCACGACGTCTCCAGCTACAGCCTCACGGCATTGGCGCGTGGCGCCGCCCCACTGATGGCGGGCCGAGCGGGGGCGCTCCTCACCCTCTCCTATCTCGGTGCGGTGCGCTCCATCCCGAGCTACAACGTGATGGGGCTCGCCAAGGCAAGCCTGGAGGCCAACGTGCGCTTTCTGGCCGCCGACATGGGGCCGCAGGGCATCCGGGTAAACGCGATCTCGGCAGGGCCGATCAAGACGCTTGCCGCGGCGGGCATCGCGGGCTTTCGCAAGATGCTGAGCCGGGTCGCGGAGGTGGCACCACTGCGGCGCAACGTAACGCCTGAGGATGTCGGCAATGCCGCTGCCTTCCTGTGCTCCGATCTTGCGGCCGGGATCACGGGCGAGGTCCTGTACGTCGACGGCGGCTTCAACACCGTCGGGATGAGCTTCCCACAGGAAGCGGAGACTTGAGCTCGGCCGAGGTCCACTCCGGAAATCGGCGTCTCGACCAAATTTGAGGGGCCCGTCCCCCGCCCTGAAGGTATTTCGACGTTTCTTGAGAGACGCGGGCCAAGCCCCATGGATAGCCTACCCTGGCCTTTCCGCTGACGCGGGCTCACGGAGGACCTTCACCACATGTCCATGACTTCCCGCCGCGAGGAGCTCGATTCCCTGCGCGGCCTGCTCCTCGTCGTGATGACTCTCGATCATCTGCCGACGGGCCTGCAGCTTTATGCCAACCAGCCGCTCGGCTGGGTATCGGCCGCGGAAGGCTTCGTCTTTCTCTCGGCCTTTCTCGTGGGCAGGATCTACTCGCGCCAGCTCCTCGAGAAGGGCGTGGCGCACGTGCGTCAGCGTCTGTGGGCGCGCGCGGGGAAGCTCTACTTCGTGCATTTGGCGCTGCTGCTTTTCGCCTTCACTGTCGTGGCCGGCATCGCGATCGCGACCGGGCGGCAGACGCTGATCAATCATCTATCGTTCTTCTTCCAGGCGCCGGTGCGCGCGACCCTATCGGGGCCGCTCTTCCTTTACCAGCCACCGCTCCTCGACATCCTGCCGATGTATGTCGTCCTGCTCGCGCTCTCGCCGCTGCTGCTGCATCGCGCGGCCAGGAGCGGTTGGACGGCCATTCTGACGATCTCGGGTCTCTTGTGGGCTTTCGCGCAGCTCGGTGGGGGCAACTGGCTGCTCGCGAAGCTGCTCGCCGTCACCGGACTCGCCCCGCCTGCGAGCGCGCTCGGATCATTCGACTGGCTGGGATGGCAGCTCGTATGGGTCGCGGGCCTGTGGATCGGGACGGGTCCCCTGCGCCCTCGCGTTCCCGCGAGCCCATCGCTCGCGCCGCCACTGGCGCGGGGCATCCTGGTCGGCGCCTTTGCGGTCACCATGGTGTTCTTCATCTGGCGCCACCAACTCGCGGGGCTCGGCGTCGAGCTCTCGGCTGACTCGCCGCTGCTCAGTAAGTGGCATCTCGGTACCCTGCGGGTCCTCAACTTTGCCGCACTCGCGGTAGTGATCCGGCACTCGCTCCTGCCGGCCCTCGCAATCATCCGACTGCCCGGATTAGCGCTGCTCGGGCGATCCTCGCTGGCCGTGTTCACGACTCACCTGCCGTTCGCATTCCTCAGCAAAGGGCTGATCATCGACGAGGCGCCACTCACCGTGGTGCAGCAGGTCGGCGTGTTGGCGCTGACTTTCGGGGCAATGCTGCTCGTGGCGTGGTACGCCGGCCGGGGAAGCTCGCAGGGACCCAAGGCCAGATCGTTCGGAGCGGCGGCGTCGTCGACATCGTAGAACGGGCCGTCATATGTCCCGTCTGATGCGGGCCTTGAAGGCGGCAATCTCCTTCTCTGCGCGCCTGTAGAAAACCCACTGTTTGATCTTCCTGCCGACGAGAAATCCCGCATCCGAGAGGATGCGCAGGTGCTCTGAGGCCGTCGGTTGCGAGACGCCGAGCTTCTCCGTTATGAGAAGCCCGCAGACGCCGTCCTCGATGAGGTCCCCGTCGGTCTGCGGCGGGAAATTCGCCGGCGGGTCCTTCAGCCAGGCGAGAATCTGCAGCCGCTTTTCGTTGGCCAGCGCCTTGAGGCCCGCTTTGAGCTCGATGGGCATGTCGATGAGTTACCGTCAGGCGGCGGAGAAGCTCACAGCCGTGGTGTTGCCACCGCACAGCAGAACGCCAACGCGCTCGCCCGTGTCAGGCTCATAGCCTCGCGACAGGAGCGCGGCGAACGCCGCGGCGCCACCGGGCTCCGTCACGATTCGCAGTGAAGTCCATAGCGCCTGCTGCGCGGCCCGTATCGCATCGTCCGATACCAGGATCACGCGCTCGACATGACGTTGCGCCAGCGGAAACATCAGCTCACCGACCCGCTTCGGCGCGAGCGAGTCGGCGGCGATTCCTCCCGCCTCTGCTTCGACCGGCTTGCCGGCCTCGAGCGCTCGCGTCAAGGTCGGCGCCAACTGCGGCTCGACTCCGATGAGTCGAACGCGGCCTGCATACCAGGCCGCGATCCCGCCCAGCAGGCCGCCACCGCCCACGGCGACCAGAAGCGTATCGAGCTGCGGCTCCTGCTGCTCGAGCTCCAATCCGACCGTCCCCTGGCCCAACAATGTCTCGGGCTGATCGAAGGCATGGATCTGCAGTGCACCGGATGTGTGCGCCCACGTTTCGCTGGCCGCGAGCGCATCGGCGTAGCGGTTGCCCGTCACCGTGAGATCGGCGCCGCAGTCCCGGATCTTCTGGATCTTCGCGGGGGAGGCGACGCTCGGAACGAAGATCCGCGCCGGTTTCCCCAGCCTCTTCGCCGCATACGCGACGGCAACCCCATGGTTGCCGCCGGATGCGGCAACGACGCCCGCACCGGGCACCTCGCGCAGAAGAAGGTTAGCGAAGGCGCCGCGCGCCTTGAAGGAGCCCGCGTGCTGCAGCAGCTCGAGTTTCAAAGTCGCGCGGAAGGCGCTCAATCCCCAGTCCGCGCTCTCGATCTCGATGACGGGGGTGTGGCGCACGAACGGCCGGATGAGCGAATGGGTCCGAGCAATGCCTTCTCGATCGACCATATAGGTATATTGCCAATCGACGATTTAATTTGTCAACCGCATCCAGCCGAAGGAGGATCCTGCCTTATTGGAAGGCGTCAGGGTTCTTGCTGACCTTCGCCGTCGCGCGCAGCTGCGCGACGTACCCCAACGCATCGGCATTGCCGTCACGCTGGATCTGCTCCTGCTCGAGAGCCTGCTCCAGGTACTTGTTGGATTGCTGCGCGCCGCTGCGTATCTGCGTGATGGCGATGAGCGCAGCGCCGCCATTCTGCAGCGTCACGGCATCGTATACCGGAGCACGTTCCGGCTTCGCCGCAGCGAAAGCCATCGAGAGAATTTCCGCTGGAACCGACGGATCCCCGCGGCCGACGAACTTCGGCGGCTCCACGGTGATCTTGAGGTCCTTCGCGACCTGCTCGAAGGACTTGCCGGACTGAAGCTGCGTGCGTGCAGCCTTGGCCGCGGCGAGTGCTGCGTCAGTCTCACGCTGCTTCTGCAATGCGGCAATGATGCTGTCACGCACTTCCGCGAGTGCCTTCACGTGCGGCGGGTGACGGGCAGCGACATCGAAGATGACCAGCTTGTCGTTGTCGAGGATCACCGGGCCGCCGAGCGTATCGGCCGCAAGCGCATTGCCGCCGAAGACGAGGCTCTGCAGGGGCTTCGCCTGTCCGAGCGGCGCGCCGCCCGCGCCCTGTACGAATTGCGGCACCTCGCCCTGTGTCAGGTTGAATTCCTTGGCCAGGCTCGCCAGTGACACGCCCGGGTCCTGCATTCTGTTCTGCAGGTTGTCCTCGATGTCACCGAAGCGGTTGGTGGCCGCGCTCTGTTTGAGTTGCGCCTCGAGGTCGGGACGCGCTTCGGCGAGTGTCTTGGTCCGACCCGGCTGGATGCCATCGAGCCGGATGATGTGGTAGCCGTACTGGGTCTTCACCGGCCCGACGATGTCGCCGACCGACTTCATGCCAAAGAGCGCATCGGCAAACGGCGCGACGAAGCCCTTGCGGTCCATCCAGCCGAGGCTGCCGCCGTTCTGGGCGGAGCCGGGATCCTGGGAGTACTTCTTCGCGAGCGCGGCGAAGCTCTGCCCGGATTTGGCGAGAGCAAGCACCTGATTGGCCTGCTTCAGGGCGGCGGCCGGATCCTTGCCGAAGGGGATGAGAATATGGCTCGCCTCGCGCCGCTCCGGCATGACGAAGCGGCTCTTCTGCTTGTCGTACGCCGCCTGCAGATCGCTGTCGGAGATGGTCTGGGAGCTGGCGACCTGGCCCAGGGTGAGCTGCGCGTAGTGCAGGTCCACCGACTCCGGCACGAGGTAATCGGCCTGGTGCGCCTTGTAGTAGGCCTCGATGGCGGCCGAATCGACGGGGGTGTCACTCTTGTAGCGGTCGGGGGGCAGCACCGCGTACTGGACCTGCCGCTCTTCGTTGCGCAGGGCTTGGGCGCGGGCGGCTTCCGCCGGCGTCACGAAGTCCGAGGACACGATCCCGCCGAGGAGCTGCTGGCGGCGCAGATCGCTGCGCATCTCGTCCTGGAAGGTATTGATCGTGAGGCGATTCTGGGCGAGCACTTCCTTCGCGGCCTCGGGCGAATACTGTCCGGCCACCTGGAAGGCCGGGAAGCTCTGAATGGCGGAGATGAGCTCCGCGTCGCCCACGCGGTAGCCGAGCTTCTCGGTGTGCGCCGAGACCAGCGCCTCGCTGATCAGATTCTCGAGCACCTGGTCCTGCGCGCCTTTCTGCACGGCGGCGGGAATATTGCCGCCGTACTGCTCCTGCAGCTGCCCCTGCGCGCGCAGCCAGGCATTACGCGCCTCATCGAGAGAGATCGTCTGCCCGCCCGCCTCGGCCGCATAGCTCGAGGTGCTGAAATTGAGGTTGACGATGCCGTAGGCGCCCCAGGCGGCAAAGACGAGCGCGAGCGCACCAAGGATGCTGTACCACAGCCACTTGTGCGTCTCGATGGTGTCGGTGATTTTCTGCAGCATGTATCGAAATGGCGGAGCGGACGGAAGCCGAAGCGCCCTGCTAAGCCTATGAAAACGAACGATAGGCGATCGTGCGGACCTCCTATCTACCCCCAGCCATACCCCCTCCACATTAGTGCTAGGCGGTTCGGCTGGTCGGCGCGAATCGTACCAAGTCCAGGGCGGCAGACGCCATACAGAGTGCGTTGGTCGACGGCAGCCGGGAGGGCCGTGGCCGCCGCCCCCGCGAACGTCCGCCTGCCGGTAGCTCTCGGCTGAATAGCCTAGGGGGCGCATGCCGGCCAGGGCTGCCGGGGCCTCTCGGACTACTCTCCATGCAGGCGACTTCGTCGCCAACCCTCGACATCCTGTGCAAGCTCGGAAGCCCATCGCTTCCGACCTCTTCAGAGTAGATTTCCGGCTCTCGTCCCAAAAACGGGCAACTCTCATGCCGGAAAGTTACTCGGAACGGCTAGTTGATGAAGGCCGGGCCGTAGCCATCGGTTCGGGTCCGCACGACCCTCTACGTCGCTATTTCCGGGTCACGGAAACGAAGCCTGCCGTGGAAGACGATACGTGACCGGTGAACACCGCGGTGCCTCGTACATCACTGATGGCACATGGCGAGTCAGGCAATTTCTGCGGCCGGCGGGTCACTAGCGACCCTTCCTGGGTACCCCAGTCTCCCTGCGACGTCAAAAAAACCGCAGTCAATCAGAGTAATCGGAATTCCTGTGAAAGTCTTAGAACGCCTTGGGCTGATTGATCGCATCGACCGCGCATTGCAGAGCCGGATGAGCTACGGAGAAATCAATGCTTACCTGAACGCTTATGGCATCAACGTAAATAAGCCAACATCCGGAGTTAATATCAAGTGGGTTTACTCCAAGGAGTTGCTTTCCGATGAGTCCGATGACCTGCTCATTCGTATCGCCGATGAACTCGAAGTCCCA
This sequence comes from Steroidobacteraceae bacterium, assembly GCA_035652555.1. Classification (GTDB taxonomy): domain Bacteria; phylum Pseudomonadota; class Gammaproteobacteria; order Steroidobacterales; family Steroidobacteraceae; genus 13-2-20CM-66-19. The sequence goes on from DASRDO010000104.1 coordinate 140,932, forward strand.
CACACCGCCCGACCCGGCCGGCTCGGGGCGGCCGCCCCGCATCCGCGCGCAAGCGCACGGACCGTTCTCTCGGGGCGGCTGATGCATGCTCCTGACCTGAGCTCCTGACCTGAGCTCCTGACCTGAGCTCCTGACCGCTACGACGTAACGCCGATCTTCCGATCTTTCATCGCCTTCGAGATGGTCATCGGTTCGCGGCATTGTCCCACCATCACCGCCGCCTCCTGAATAACTTATCCCAGAGTGCGAACACGATCGGCAGAAGCAAGCACAGCGCTATGCTCCAGCTTTCGGATGCGAAAGAGAGCACGAATGCTCCCAGATAGAGAATGGGACCGAAGCGATATTGCTTCGTGATCTGCGCACCCTCCTCCTTGTTCAGGCTGGTTTGCCTGGCGGACAGCAGCCGTTTCGAGGCGTGCCGCCAAAGCGCATCGAAGGCGAGCGATATTGCGAGGAATGTTCCCGTATACAGGTGCGAGACCACCCCCGCCTCTGGGTTGAGAAGATACTCGGACAACATCGCCGTTGGAAATGGAACGAATGTGACGCAAAGCAAAAGGAGACCATTCCAATAGAGAAACGGGTGATCAACTCGTCGGATCAGAGTGAAAACCCAGTGGTGATGCACCCAAGCGACGAGGATCGTGACGAAGCTCGTCAAGAACGCCAGGTAACTGGGCCAAAGGGCGAGCAATGATTGCGACAGCCCTTTCGTCGCGACGAGCTCGTGAGCCGGAACTTTGATTGCCGTGACGAGCAGCGTCATCGCGATCGCGAAGACTCCGTCGCTGAACGCTTCGACACGCACCGTCTCACTTTCTTCGTTCGCGTGCGTTACGATCGTTCACCTCTACAGCAGTCGAGCGTAGCCGCTCCAGTTCGACTCAACTCCGTTACCGCATCAGGTGGTATCGACAGGCGTTTGCGCCGAGGTCGAACCAAATGCGCGAGCCGCCGACTAGAGCCGTCGTGAGGCATCGGGCAGTGCGCAGCAATTTGCCGCGGACCCATCACGGACAGACGGCAAGATTTCTCGCGCAGCGTCGCGGCACATACAAGCGTAACCAAGTAGCGCTCGAATCCTGGTCCATCCCGAGAGTGATACAGCCGATTGCCATCCCACCCACCTGTTCCTGCTTTGAGTGTACCTCCCAGCGGCCAATATCAGGATTTCGCCGGCCCGTTGCATGGCCCACGTAGCATCGGCGCCAGTCATCAAGCCGAGGCCTCTCGAGCCTCGCTCCCTCATCGCTGGTCGTCAGGGCTGCACTCGCCATCATGCTCGTGAGAACCCTCCGCGCAGGTCCACCCGTTGCCGGTATAGTCGATGTACCCGCCCGCAGGCACGACCAGCCGTACGCAAGACGCGCCTTCCTGCCGGAACCCGCGCTCGCATCGCCAGTTGTCACCATCGCTATCGAGATAGCCATTCGCGGGTACTACGACGGGCACACATGCAGCGGCGCTCTTCATGAACCCTCGGTCGCACGCCCATTCATCGCGCTCGCCCACCAGGAACCCATGGGCAGGTGCTCGCATCGCCAGGCATCTTTCCCCTTCTTGCCGATAGCCGGGATCGCACTCCCAGCTTCGGCCGAGCGAGAACTCCGAGTAGTACGCGTTCGCCGGCACCATAACCCGAATGCAACGGCCACCGATTTGGCGATAACCGCGGTCGCATTCCCATCCGGTGCCGAAATCCTCCTCATCGTCGGTGTGAGCATTCGCCGGTACCTTGACTGCCTTGCAACCCAAGCCTTGATCGTCCTTCATGTATCCGCGATTGCAGTCCCAATCATTGCCGAAGGAATCCAGATAGGCATTCGCCGGCACTCTGATCGGCACACAAGCTTCTTCGACTTGGCGAAATCCCCGCGAGCATTCCCAATCGCCTCCATAAGGGCTCGTATGAGCATTGCGCGGCGGCGCACGCTCGTCGGCTTGGGATGAGACGCCAGCGTACGCCGCGAGCAGAGACGCTCCAAAAAGGAGGCATGCCGAGGCGGCGAGTCGCCGTCTTGGTGCGATACGGATGAGGAGTCTCCTCGACGGACGGTCGTGGTAACTGGTTCGCAGCCAAGCAATCGCGGCGCCGACGACAGGGATGATTGGCAAGAGGCACGCCCGCCTGAGGCTCAGCGGCTTGCCGACTCTGAGAATCGCGAACTCCTGCCAGGCGTTGGCCATTTTGAGCGACAAGGCAATCAGGATGTCCGCCGCGAGAAGGGCGGGCGCAAGATATAGATTGGCAAAGTAGCCCGCAGCAAACGCCGCGGCAATGAAGGCGAGTACCAGGAACACCGTGACGGGACTCATATGCTTCTGCCTTGCGCTGCGTACGCATTTGCGATACATCAACAGTACTCGGCACGTTCCGTATCGTCGGTGCGACGGCGCACCAAGCGACGCGAGCCATTACGACGGTTAATCGTTATCACGGTGAATCAGCAGCTGTGCCGCCGGCTACTGCTCGATCGCCTGCCCTATAACCAGCAGATCATCACCAACGTGCTCGGCGTCTGCAGGAGAGCGTGACCGAGGCCGCGGGCAATCCCGAGCAGCCAAGCGTCCTCCGTTATGTTCGCGAGATGGTCACACTGCTCGACCAGCGGCGCTGGATCGGCTGTGCTGCTCTCCTCTTCCACGCTGCATCCTCGTGCACACTGAGCCTCCTGTCGGTGCGCTGGGGCACCAAAGCATGTCCTCGCCAATCGCAAGACTAAAACTGGCACTCCAGAGTACAAAGCGAGCGCGCTCTCAAGTCCGCTCTGCGCGATGACGACGAAACGCAGCAGCTCGTGGAGGAGAAGACCGCGGGCGGAAAACCGCTCGAGCGCTCGGTCGCGGAGGCTGCCGAGGAGCTGAGTCTGAGGAGAAGGAATGCGTTGGCACGCGCAAAGGCGGCGTACATCGCTGCGCCCATCCCCCGGGCCCTTGCCCAGGCCGAATGGCGCAGACGGTCATGCAGCGGTCCGCGCCGACCCCATAATCTCGACGGGCGGATTCAGTCTACCAACCGTCGAGGTCAGCAGCGGTATCGGGCGCGCCTTTCCAGAGTGGTCTCCAGATCGCTTCTCACATATCCATCCCGCTCATTCCGCCGCCACCCGGCATACCGCTGTGGGCATGCGCGTCCTTCGGAGCCTCGGCCACCATGACCTCTGTCGTGAGCATCAGGCCCGCAACAGATGCCGCATTCTGCAGCGCGAGCCGCGTAACCTTGGTCGGGTCCAATATGCCCTCTTCAAGCAGGTCGCCGTACTCACCGGTCGCCGCGTTGTAGCCATAAGCACCCTTGCCGGCCTTCACTTGGTTCAGGACAACCGCAGCGTCCTCGCCGGCATTCTCAACGATATTCCGCAAAGGCTCTTCGATCGAGCGCGCCAGAATGCGGATGCCAGCCGTTTGATCCTCATTGGCACCCTCCAACTTATCAAGCGCCTTGAGCGCTCGAATGAGCGCAACACCCCCGCCCGGTACCACGCCTTCCTCGACGGCTGCTCGGGTTGCGTGCAGGGCGTCTTCCACGCGTGCCTTCTTTTCCTTCATCTCGATTTCAGTGGCGGCACCGACCTTGATCAGCGCGACTCCGCCGGAGAGCTTCGCAACACGCTCCTGAAGCTTCTCCTTGTCGTAATCGCCACTTGCGTCCTCAACCTGCTTGCGGATGGACTCGACGCGGGCCTCGATATCCGTGGCCTTACCGCCTCCGTCTATGATGGTCGTGTTCTCTTTCGCAACCACAACCTTTTTGGCCTCGCCCAGATCGTTCAGGGTGACCTTCTCGAGCGAGAGTCCAAGTTCATCCGAAATCACGGTACCGCCTGTCAAGGTCGCAATGTCCTGCAACATCGCCTTGCGCCGATCACCGAAGCCCGGAGCCTTCACTGCTGCCACCTTGAGGATGCCTCGGATATTGTTGACGACCAGCGTCGCGAGCGCCTCGCCCTCGACGTCCTCAGCGATTACGATCAGCGGACGGCCTGCCTTCGCAACGGCCTCCAGGAGCGGCAGCATCTCGCGGATATTCGAGACCTTCTTATCGCACAGAAAGATCAACGGCTTGTCGAACTCGGCCGTCTGACTCTGCTGCTGGTTGATGAAATAAGGGGACAAATAGCCGCGGTCGAACTGCATACCATCGACCAATTCCAGCTCGTTTTCGAGTCCCTGTCCTTCTTCGATGGTGATGACACCTTCCTTACCGACTTTCGCCATTGCATCGGCAATGGTCTTGCCGATGGATTCATCCGAGTTCGCGGAGATCGTGCCGACCTGGGCGATAGCCTTGGAGTCCCTACAGGGCTTGGAGAGACGCCTCAACTCATCCGTTGCAACGAGTACGGCCTTGTCGATGCCGCGTTTGATGTCCATGGGATTTCGACCCGCGGCGACGGCCTTGAGGCCCTCGCGGATGATCGCCTGCGCGAGCACAGTCGCCGTCGTGGTGCCGTCGCCCGCTTCATCCGAGGTGTTCGAAGCCACCTCCTTCAGCATCTGCGCGCCCATGTTCTCGAACTTGTCCTTGAGCTCGATCTCCTTTGCAACCGAGACGCCGTCCTTCGTGACGGTCGGCGGCCCGTAGCCCTTCTCGAGCACCGCATTGCGCCCTTTCGGCCCGAGTGTCGCCTTCACCGCATTGGCCAGTGTATTGAGACCCTTGAGCATGCGCTGACGCGCGTCGTCGCTGTATCTTACTTCCTTCGCTGTCATTGTCGTGATCCTCGAGTTATTTGGATTCAATCACAGCCATGACGTCTTCCTCACGCATGACCACGACGTCTTCGCCCTCGACCCGCACCTCGGTTCCACTGTATTTGCCGAAGAGGATCTTGTCGCCAACCTTGAGGTCGCAAGGACGTACATGTCCATTTTCGAGGATCTTGCCCTTGCCGACGGCGAGGATCTTTCCATGATTCGGCTTTTCGGCCGCCGTATCGGGAATCGCGATGCCACCGGGCGAGGTACGATCCTCTTCCAGGCGCTTCACAATGACACGGTCATGAAGCGGACGAATCTTCATAGTCGGGCTCCTCTGGCTGCCACTACAATCGTCACGTAAGCGCTGATTTCAAGCTCGGCGGCGGAGAGATTTTCGTTGGAAGGCCGCAGTGCTTTTGATGCGACCGCCAATTAGGCACACACTCGGCCATTCATCGCGATCTTCTTGCATCCGCCGTGAGCGCCGCGAGATCGATCGCAGCGACGGGTTTCAGGAGATAGCGCTCAAATCCCGCCACCCGAGCGCGCTCGCGGCCGGCGTGTTCGCGGCTGGAGGTCAGCGCAATCAATCGCAAGTCATGGCTTTGGGCGCGCTCGCGCAATATGCGGGCCACTTCATAGCCGCTCATATCCGGCAGATCGAGCTCGAGCAGAACCATGGAGGGTTGAAAGGCGGCCGCCATGGCCAGTGCGGCATGACCGGAGTAGGCAACGCGAGTCTCCGAATAGCCCGATACCTCCAACATTCGCTCCAATGAACTCGACGACTCGATGTCGTGATCGACGATCAGAATTCTACTAGGCTCCGGCGGGAGTGCTGATTGTCCGCCCTCATTCTCCCAAGTCGCCACCTGTTGCGCCTCGTTAACCTTGACGGGGGGCGCCTGTCCGCTGCGAGCGCTGCGAGCATCGGCATGTTTCTGCGACTCATCGGAGAGCCGCCTCCAGCTGGTGGTCACTCTATCCATTTTCGCTCCCGGCATTGAGAACATGCCATGGCGACGGTAAGGCCCTGACCTTGCGCCTCATCCGTCCAGACCGTCAGTTTGCCCGCCCTCTCAGAGCTGCCTCAGTCTGTCGGGAAAGCGTCGGCGGCCGCCTTCAACCCGTCGCGTTTCATAACGGCCCTCAATATTCACCCGACGCCGCGCGATCGAGATACTACAGGGATGCATGCAGGGCATCCGTACGGTGCCGCACGGACCTCGCGGAACCGGCTGCCCACTCCGATGTTCGCGGCATTCGAAATCGTACTGTTCGGCACCGCACAGAGGAAGCGCAGCGGCTCACTAATATAGGCGTATGAGCGCAAGTGCATTGCCGGAGGATTCGCTGCGAACAATTCCGGCCGTCCCCCGCGGCGATCTGCGTCAGCTGTGTGCTCCTTTCGCTCACCCATCCTGCGGGAGGGGGCTGTGGCAACTGGGCAGCACATTGGCGTCGTTTGCACTGTTGTGGTGGCTAATGGCTTGGAGCGTCCATTCCCGGTGGGGCCACGGGTGGACTCTGTTGCTGACGCTGCCTACGGCGGGCCTGTACGTTCGGTTGTTCATCGTTCAGCACGATTGTGGGCACGGCTCTTACTTCGCCAGCCGGCGAGCCAATCAATGGGTAGGTGCCTGCCTCGGGCTGCTCACACTGTTCCCCTTCGGCTATTGGAAGAAGACCCACGCCGTGCACCACGCGACCTCGGGGAACCTCGATCGGCGTGAGCTCGGCGACATCCGCACCTTAACAGTAGCGGAGTACCAAGAGCGCTCCGCCTGGGGTCGCTTTCTCTATCGCCGCTACCGCAGCATGCCCGTGTTGCTCGGACTCGGCCCGACGTATCAGTTTTTGATCAAGCATCGGCTGCCGGTCGGTCTGCCGCTGTCCTGGCGAAAGGAGTGGGCCAGTGTGCTGCTCAACGATCTGATGCTCATAATCGCCGCAGGCGCCAGTGTCTCATTACTGGATTTACGCACGCTGCTGTTGGTGCAGCTTCCCGTGGTGGCCATCGCAGGCGCGCTGGGCGTTTGGCTCTTCTACGTGCAGCACACTTTCCAGGGTACGTATTGGAGCCGCCGAAACTCATGGAATTACAGCCAAGCCGCAATCACGGGCAGCTCCCACTACGATCTGCCGCGGATCCTGCAATGGTTCACCGGCAATATTGGCTACCACCATATCCACCATCTCGCGCCGCGCATTCCGAATTATCGGCTGCGTGCAGCGTTCGAATCGAGTCCGCTGCTGCAGTCTGCGCCACATCTGACCCTTAGGACCAGCCTCCGGTGCGCTCGTTTGAAGCTCTGGGACGAAGAGCGCGGATGCATGGTGGGGTTAGCCGCCCTAAGGGGCGCTGGCCCAGTGAGTCTCCCGGCTAGCGACTCCGAATGGCCCGCCGTGGCCCAGAAAGGGTGTTCGCGGAAGGCCTCGACATCGTCTGCGACGCCATGATCTCGGTCCCGCCAAGAGCTGTGTCGGAATCTGGGAATTCACCTCGAGCGCCCGAGCCGGGCATCCCGGACTAACCGTCAGCCAGGCCCGGCCTAACCGTCTCACTACCGCAGCCGCGCGTTTTTTCCCTATGTTTAAATGAGCAAGCGAGCTGTCAGGAGTACGCACGTGGCGAGTGATGTGCTCGAGCTTCCCGTCCAAAGGAAGGCACCCTCACCTCGGTGCGTCAGTGCACCGAGCGCCGCCGGATGTCCTGCTACCGTGTGTTACGTGTCATCAATCGACGTCTTTCCCTGTAAGTATTGACATGATTTCCGTTCCGGTGCATAGCAGTGATGCGGCGAGGCAAGAGCGCGCGATCAGTTCCATCGCGAAAACTGGCAACGCTTCCCTGGAGAAAATCCGCGGTCTGTTCGCTGAGGAATTCGCCCGGTTGGAGAAGGGCGCCACAGTTCGCAAGTACTTGCATACCCTGGCAGCCGCCAATGTTCGTGCGAAGCTGCGCGAAGCGGCAAGGCTTCGGCGGTGAGGTGACGCGCCTCAGCATTAGATCCGACCTGCCGCAGTGGCTGCTCCGCGCCTTGATCCGAGATCGGCGCGGTAGCGCAGTGCCGCATCCGCTCTTGCCGAGCCCGTGAGCCATGGCAGGCTTCCTTGCCGCCTTTGTGGCGTGCCCTTTTTGCGTGTCAGGACATCGCGCCGCGGACGGCAAGGGCTCACCGCAGGTCGTCAGGGGCGTGTTCGCTACCAGCAGCCCAACTCCACTCATGCGAGCATTCCACGAGCCGCGGCCGAGGACGCCCTGAAGCCCCAAGACGAAGAGGACGCAGCGCTAAGCCAATGCGCGCCGCGGAAGGTCGATAGTGAAAACACAGCCTGAGCCGGGTACGTCGCGCACGCGGACAACTCCATTGTTTGCTTCGACGCTGCGCCGGCAGATCGCCAATCCGAGCCCGAGCCCGGATCTGTCCTTGTCGCCCTGCGTGAAGGCCAGGAACATTCGCTCGGCGCTGCCCGGTGGCAGACCACCACAACGGTCCTCGACATCGATCAGGATCCGATCCGCGACTGCATAGGCGTGCACCGAGACCTCAGTGCCGTGCTCAGTGAACTTGAAGGCATTCTGCAGCAGGTTTCCGACGGCCGAAAGAAGCATGTCGCGATCGACATCGACCGCAAGACGCTCGTCCACAACGGATACTGTGAATTTACACTCACGGGCACGCGCCTCGAGCACCGCGGAGATCCCGATCTGATCCATGAAATCGGCAAGGGAGATGAGTTCGTGCCGCGGCGGCAGTCCGGCCGCGACTCGCACGTCCGCAACGGATCGATCGACCAGTGTACGCAGCCCGATCAGGGCACGCTCCAGCGCCCTCCCGGTCGCGCCAGTCACCCCGAGATTGCCCGCTTTGAGGGCGGTGAAGGCGAGCGTGGCCGTATGGGTGAGGTTCCGCAGCTCGTGCGCCAGAATTCCCAGCCTTTCGCTCAGCGCCTGAACGCCATTGTTCGCCGCGGCAGAAGAGCGTTGGTAGGAGTATTCCGTCACAGCATCGGCAATGCCGTTGTCGAGGCAGCGGTTGAGAGTTCGAAATTCATCGATTTCAATCGGTGCTTTGACTTCGAATGCCAGATCCGTGATGGCCTGGCACAGATCGCCGTAGTCGTGAACGACCTGATCCACCGTAAAGCCCTGCTGCATC
>DASRDO010000105.1:0-8235 GCA_035652555.1 Steroidobacteraceae bacterium
CACGCTGTCCATCGACTCGCCGCCCGGGGCCATGCCCGGCCAGTAGTTGAGGATCATCACGGACTGTTTGGCGAGCTGCGACTGATAATTCGTATCGTTGTAGTTGAAGGGACCGCCGATCTGGATGCCGCCGATGCGCGGAAACGGCGGCGGCGTGAACGCCTGGGCTGCCGCGCACACGGTGAGAGCGGTTGTGGCTGCGAGCGCAGCCGACCATCTACGAAACGGATTGTGGAGCATCATCTCCCCCCGGAGATCAATGGAAAGGCTCGACGGTGTCGAGGTGCTGTTCGGTGCAGCAGACAGACGGCGCGCACAAGGTTCGAGCCGTGACCGTTCTCGTGGTGAGCCGGGCGCGTGCGAGCGCATCGGCGTCACAGCGGTTCGATGACCGCATGCACGTCTGCAACGTGGGGCCTTGCGGACCCGCGGCTATTCTTGCAGTGTCTGTGCTCACGTCAATACCCTCGCAGCGAAAACATGCCGCGCGCACTGCTTTGTCTGCAATCGCAGACGGCTCAGCGTCTCACTCCGCCGACAACGCGGCGGCCGGCGGGCCGCCGTGACAAGTTAGGTGAGTAAGCGGGCCGGGGAGCTGCCGGCGCCGCGACCGCGGACTTGCGCGCCTCCTCGGTGACATCGGCGGCGAAGCGCAACGAGAAGCCGACGTACACCCAGACATAGGACCAGGGCTTGTCGAGGTTGTCGAAGAAGAGGCAGATGGATAGCCCGAGAATGCCGAAGATGAAGGCCATCAGGTACGGCCGCGCGGCCGGACTCGCGGTGGCGAGCGCGGCGCGCGCAGTCATCACCGACTGATAGAGGATGGTCAGGAAGCAGATCACCCCGATCAGCCCGAGGCCAAACCACTGGTCGAGGTAGTAATTGTGCGTGACCAGCACGAACATCGTCTGATACACGCGCCAGCCGAATCCGGTGAGCAGCGTCAGCGGGTGGGCCATCATGGTCGAGAGCGCGCCCAGCCAGATGGTGGTACGGCCCGATGAGGCGACGCTCAATGAGGCGGACATGGACTGATTGAAGACGCGGTCCATGAGCACTTCCGTCATGCTCGGAATCAACATCGCGGCGACGCCGCCGGCCACCACGATGCAGGTGGCCCCCACGAGACTCCAGGAAACGATGCGCGAAGTCGGCAGATACCGCCGGCAGAGCCATACCGCCCATGCGTAGCCGAGCACGAAGCCGACGTACGCCGAGCGCGAGATGGTCAGGATGAGCACCGCGAGCGAGGCCAGAGCGCCGATGAACCACAACGCCTTGAGCGCCCCCTTGCTGCTCACCGCCACCGCCACGCAGAGCGGCAACAGACAGACGATGAGCGCGCCCGTGTCGTTGGCATGCCCGAATACGCCGAACACGCGGTCCGCCTCGACTCCGCTCTGGCCGACGGTGATGCCCAGGTGCACGACGCCGGCCAGGTCCGCGAGCGTCAGGAAATTCGCGAGGCCGATCGCCAACGCGAGCGTCTTGCCCATCAGCAGGAAGTCCGGCTCGCCTTCCGTCCCGTAGAAGAAGGTGAAGAAGAAGAGCGCCGAATCGATCAGCACCGACTTCAGCTCGATGAAGCTCGGCAGCGGCTCGTAGCCCGGATACTTGATGATCGCGAAGCACGCGATCCAGGTCAGCACCGCATAGACCGTCCAGACGATGAAGGCCAGGTTCACGATCGGCAGCTTCATGCGATAGCGGCCGGTGAGCGCCATGCGGAACATGAGGCCGAGCGCGAGCGGGTAGAGGATCGCATTCTTGATGCTGAGGCCGGGCCCGATGCTCATCCCGGTCTGGAAGATATCCGAGGCGGCGAGCGTTCCGATGAGAAGCACGAAGAGCAGACGCATGGATCAAGCCTTTCGCGAGGCCGCCACTCGCGCCGGCACGAGCCGCTTCGCCCATTCGAGGAGCGCATGGCCTTCCGGCACTTTGAGGATGAGCACGAGGAACGAGAAAGCCGCGAGATACACTGCCGCCGCCAACACCATCCCGGCCGGCCCCAGGAGCTCCCGCCAGGCGGAGGTGGCGAGCACCCCGCCGGCGATCACTGCGGCGGCAGCCACCCGGCTGAGGCTCCCCCACGGCACGAGCTCGCCGAGACTCACTCCATAATGGCGCATGGTGCAGCGCGCCAGCCAGCCGGCATCGACCAGCGTGCCGAGCGCGAACGCCGTCATCGCGCCGGCCGTGCCCGCCAACGGCACCAACACGGCGAGCAGCGCCGCGCAGGCTGCGATCGACGCCACATTGCTCTCGACGAGCGGGCGCGTCCGGTTCAGCGCGCGCAGGGCCGGCGCGAAGTCGAAGCACTCGCGGATCACTACCAGCATGTAGATCTGCAGGATGAGCGCCGCCGGACCGTAATTGCGGCCAAACACGGTGACGACGAGGGGCCGCGCGTAGCGCTCGACCAGTACGACGACCGGAAAGAGCGCGATCGTGTTGACCACCGTCGCCCGCTGCCAAAGGGCAAGGGGCGCCTCGCGGCCGCCGCGCTCGCGACGGACCATCTCCGGCAACACGACCGAGGAGACCGAGTTGCGCAATGTCACGACCACCGGCTCACCGAAGCGGCCGATGGTGTATTGCGCCAGCGCGACCGCGCCCAGGACTTTCGCGACCACGAGGCTGCTCAGATTGCGGTTGAGCATCGAGAGGACGGACGCGATGCCTGAGGGCACGCAATAGCGCAGCTGCTCGCGCCAGGGATCCGTGAGCCGCGGCTCGGAGGCAGCCCGGTCGGCCACGCCCATCACGATGGCGGTCACGAGGAGCCGGAACGCTTCGAGCGCCATCAGCGCCCAGATGATCGCCGGCACATCGTGAGTCAGGGCCGCTGTTACGGTGGCCACGGCAACGCGTGCGCCGAGGCGGACGGCGGAATAGACGAACACCCAGCCGGCCCGGTCGGTGGCCACCCAATAGTAGTCCCAGAAATCCAGATTGACGCAGAGCAGTGTGTAGAGGCAGACGGGCACCAGGAGCGAGCCGAGTACGTGGCCGCCGGTCGCTAAGTCGATCGCTGCGACCGCGAGGGCAGTCAGAACGCTGCTGGCGATGATGAGCACGGTCGTCTGCCGCACCGTGCGCCAGCGGCTGAGCGGCTGCGCGGGTATGCAGTAAAGCAGGCTGTCGTTGATCGAGAAGACGGCGATGGAGGCCAACACCGAGGAGTACAGCAGGAACTCGCGATAGCGCCCGAACTGCTCCACCGTGAGCAGGCGCACGAGGATGATGGGACTGATCAGCATCAGCCCGTAGTTGGCGAGCCGTGAGAGCGTCAATATCGCAGCGCGGTTTCCAACACCGGACATGGGCTCACCCGTCCGCGCCGGAGCGCGCAGCCAGGGAGCGCTGCGGCGGGTCGACCTTCCAGACGTCGGTGAGTCCATCCCGGCCGACGTGGATCAGCCGGAACGGCGGCGATGCGAGCTCCTGCGCTATGCCGAGGCCGAGCATGCGCTCGGGGCCACCCTGGTCCCTGGCGCCATCGCCAATGACATAGATCGCGCCGCGATCCCGGGTCTCGACGAGGCGCCGCAGTTGCCGGCCGGTGCCGATGAGCGGCGTGTCGGTATAGACATCGACCCACTTGCCATCGACCTCGTGCATGTACGGGGCCGCCACCTTCCTGTTCATGAGCCAGTAGTCGACACGTCCGAGATAATAGGTCTGCATCAGGGTGTCTTCGGCGATGATGAGATCGCCGGGCCCGGGATGCAGTGAGGCCACGAACGCCGCCGCCCCTTTGTGGTCCGGGTAGCGAGCGTAGGTCGGGCTCACCGCCGCCTGCAGCCTCATCGGATTGACGATGAGGACGCAGAGGACCGCCGCCAGTGCGATGGCTCCCCACCGCATTGCAAGTGGCTCGCCCGTTTCAGGCGCAGGGCGCCCCCGCATCCGCACCGCCACCCAGTGCACGGCCCACTGTGCGCTCGCGAATGCCGCGATCAGGAGCGGCATGATCTGCGCCTCGGCGTAGCGTGGCGCAATGTCCCAGCGCAGATAGCCGATCTGCAGCAGCGGTAACCAGACGCCGAGCGCCAGGAAAAGTAGATGATCCGGCAACGGCTGGCGGTGGGCGAGGCGCCACAGGCCGGCGACCGCGCCACAGGCTGCAACCCCCGCGGCGACCCACGAATAGCCGGCTATCACGATGTAGGGCCGCACGCTCGGCCATCCCAGAAGCAGCCCCAGGATCTGCGGCAGCGTGCCCGCCCTGTGCGCGAGCAGATAGGCGACCTGCGCTGCGCCGAGAGCGACGCAGACCGCGAAGTAGAGCGCGAGGCGGGCGGTCTGCAGCGGTCCATCCCGCCGCGCCACCACGAGAGCCGCGATGATGAGCAGGATCGCCACGTGATCGAGCCTCGTCACCTGCGCGATGAGGCTCAGTGTGAGCAGCGCCACCGGCAGCCATCCTCGCGGGCGGATTGCGAGCCAGGAGAGCGCGAGCGCCGGCAGCGCAGCGGCGAGGGGCCAGCGCCACTCGAGCGGCGGCGCCCCCGTGGCCCGCGGAGCGTTGGCAATGGGCCCGGCGAGCGACTCGACGTCGTGCGGGTATTGAATCGAGATCCAGTGATTGAGCGCGAGGTATTCGGCAGCGATGAGCACGAAGGCGAGGAATCCGAGCCAGAGCATCCGCCGGTCGCGCCGCAGGAGCCCCGGCAGGAAGCACAGCCACGCGGCGAACACCGAGAGCGTATGAAACTCCAGGCTCACCGCCATCTCCAGCACCGCTGCGGCCAGATAGACCGGCCGCCCGGTGCGCTCCCAGGCGAACAGCAGCACCATGAACGCCGTGACCCCAGTCACGAGAAACACGTACATCCGTGCGGTCTGCGCATCTTCGATGAACCCCGGAAGCAGCGCGACGGCGGCGGCGAGCGCGAGACTCCACCGCGGCCCGAGGAAGCGGCGGCTGGCCGCCCAGGCGAGCACGATGAGCACGACGCCACAGACCGCCGAGGGGAACCGGAACGCCCACTCGCTGCGGCCAAAAGCGAGGACCGAGCCGGCCATCAGATAGAGCTGTGCGATCGCCCTGGGGTAGAGAAAGCCGCTTGGCATCTGCGGCGTGCCGTGCTGCAGAAGATGCAGCACCGGCAGCGCCATCGTCTTCTCATCGCCGTGCAAGCCGACATTGCCGAGGCCCCAGAAGCGCACCCATGCGCCCACCGCAACGATGAGCGCGAGGAACGCCAGGGCTCTCGCATCCATGCGCACGTGAGAGCGGGTCAGCGTGAATATCGAATCAGTCTCGCCGGCAGCTCGCGCGGGCAATGCCGGTTCGAGCGAGGACTCCCCCCGCGGCTGCGAGACCATTAATACGCCTTCTCGTCGCGCAGCATCCGCACGGCGGTTAGAAGGAGGATCTTGATGTCCAGAAGCGGCGTCCAGCGCCTCAGGTATTCCAGGTCGTAGTTGACGCGCGCCTGCATATCTTCGACCCGCGCCGTCTCACCGCGACACCCGTTCACCTGGGCGAGTCCCGTCATCCCCGGCGGCACCTTGTGGCGGATCATGTAGCCCTTGATGAGCTTGCGGTATTCCTCGTTGTGGGCAACGGCATGCGGCCGCGGACCTACCAGACTCATCCGCCCCTGCAGCACGTTGAAGAGCTGCGGCAGCTCATCGAGCGAGTAGCGCCGCATGAACCGCCCCACCGCGGTAATGCGGCGGTCCTCCTTCGTCGCCTGCACGACCTGCGCGCCATCCTCGAGTACGGTCATGGTGCGGTACTTCCAGACGGTGATCTCGCGGCCGTCGAGCCCGTATCGACGCTGAGCGAAAATGATGGGACCGGGCGATGACATCCGCACCATCACCGCCAGCGCGATCATCAGCGGCGAGGCAATCACGAGAATCGAAACGGCAAAGGCGATGTCCGTCGTCCGTTTGATGACACCTCGGTAGCCGCAGAACGGAGTCTCGCAGAGCGCCACCACCGGAATGCCGAAGAGCTCGCCGCTTCGCGCCTGAATGAGATCGAACGCGAAGATGTCCGGAACGTAGTAGATGGATACGGTCGTATCGCGCAGCTCATCGAGAAGCTGCATGACCCGCTGGATGTGCCGCACCGGCAGGGCGACGAACACAACATCTATCCCGCGCCGCTTCACGAACGAGGCAAGGTCAGGGAGCCGCCCGAGCAGACGCGCGCGCCCGCCGGGAACGCCCAGCCGCTCGGCGCTGCGGTCGTCGAAGAATCCCTCGACTCTCAGGCCCGTGAGATCACGGCTCTCGCCGATTCTGCGCGCGAGCGCGACGCTGATCTCGTTGCACCCCGCGAAGGCAACGCGGCGCACCATCGCCGGGTCGAACATCAACCGGCGCCGCAGCTCCTGCAGGCACAGCATCACGAGGATGAGAAGCGCCGGAGTGGCAACGATCCAGGACACCACGACCCGGCG
Organism: Steroidobacteraceae bacterium; assembly: GCA_035652555.1. GTDB lineage: Bacteria > Pseudomonadota > Gammaproteobacteria > Steroidobacterales > Steroidobacteraceae > 13-2-20CM-66-19. The sequence goes on from DASRDO010000105.1 coordinate 6,426, forward strand.
CGAGAAGTCGACGGAATACTTGGTGACGAAGCCGATGGCGAGCAGGATGCTGACGATGATCATCCAGCGCGCGAGCATCCGGGCCGCCAGCGGCCATCCGGGGGAGAGCAGCTGCGGCGAGCCCGTGGGAGCTGTGTGCGGCGGCGGCACCAGGACCGAGAGCGCCGCCACCAGAACCGCGAGAACGACGAAGAAGCCCTTGAATTCCGCCCCGTAGAGCGTGCACAGACCATAGAGCAGCCCCACCGACACCGCCGGCGGTGTCATCGCTTCCAGAAGAGATAACAGGGCGACGGAAAAGCTTCGTGTGAAGGATAGTGCTTCGCTGGTCATCCGGGTGCAGCCTGCCGGCGGGGGTGCGCGCCCGGACTAAGCAAGCATCGCTCCTGGTACAGGTGGGTCCACATCCAGTAGACTGCACCGCCCTTTCCTCGCGATCGCCTCCTCTCAGGCACCGCCGGACCCTCCCCGAACGCCCCGCTAGCGACAACCCGCGACGCCCCTGTCGGTCGTCCGCGACGAAGCCTTTCTCGCGGATATTCAGAGATTTAGTCAAATCGCCGCGCTGAAGGAGAAGCCAACTGTCTGCATGGGCCGACGCAAGTGACGCGCCTGGTTCGCGCCGGACGTTTGCCGAGCTTACGCCCACGTCACTTCAATCCCTGATTCGAGCCCCGAGCGCTGCTGGCACAGCCGTTGCACCTGGTCAGGCAGCGTGCCGACTCGCACTCGGGACGCAGCGCAGCCGACTCGCACTCGGCGCGCACAAAAGCACAACCCGCCGAAAGGCGGGCGTCGCAAAACTTCCGGTCTAACGGCGCGAAGCCTACGACAGCGGGGTTGCCGGGGTGGTCCTGAGACTGTGCGCGAGAAGCGCGCAGCGCGAGCAGGCAGCCTCGTGAAGAAACAGCCGCGCTGCGGCTGAAGGCTTCGAGCAATCTCCGAACTGGGTCTCGCGCGGCTGGCCGGCCACGGGTCGCACAGTTCGGGGAAAGCATGACGAACGCCAAACGGGGATGCGGGTCGCACCGCGGGATCTATCTATGTGCCGTCGCAGCGCTGGGGCTCGCACTCTCGGGCTGCGGCGGCGGTGGCGGTGGCAGCTCGGGATCGGCGAGCACCGCGACCGCATCGCAGGCGGCTACGACTGTGAATCCGCCGACGGCGAGCAACGCCGTCAGTCTCAACTGGACCCCGCCGACAGAGAACACTGACGGCACACCGCTTACGAACCTCTCCGGATACGACATCCATTACGGCACCCAGTCCGGCGATTACACGCAGACGATCTCCCTGTCGAATCCCGGGCTCGCGGAGTACGTGGTCGACAACCTGACGCCGGGCACGTACTACTTCTCGGTCACCGCCGTCAACTCGGCGGGCACCGAGAGCCCGCTCTCCGCGGAAATCAAAGCAGTAGTCAACTGACCGGGCGCGGCGTGGCGCCCATGCGCCGCGCCTGCCCGAAATCAGGGCCCGCGGCCGCCCGCGACGCCTCGCGCCGCGATGTTAGCGGTATCCAACAGCAGCTCGACCGCGTCGAGTCATCAGAGATCTCCGGGGGGAGATGATGGTCCATAATTCGTTCCGTAAATGTGCGGCTGCGCTCGCAGCCGCAACCGCTCTCACCGTGTGTGCGGCAGCGCAGGCGTTCACGCCGCCGCCGTTCCCGCGCATCGGCGGCATCCAGATCGGCGGTCCCTTCAACTACAACGATACGAATTATCAGTCGCAGCTCGCCAAACAGTCCGTGATGATCCTCAACTACTGGCCGGGCATGGCCCCGGGCGGCGAGTCGATGGACAGCGTG
>DASRDO010000106.1:0-46491 GCA_035652555.1 Steroidobacteraceae bacterium
GAACGGAGCGAGCGCGGCGTGACTGAGAACCGGGCTGCCCGAAGTTGCCCCTCCGGCAGCGAGGCCGACGATCGCCAGGCCGCCGATCCCGTGCACGATGTGCAAGACACCTCGCTCCAACGCGAACAGGGCATGGAGCAACGCCCGGATCGGCGCGAACCCGAAACCGCCTGCCGCGAGGAGGCTCGCCACTGCGAGCCCTGATGAGCCTTGCAGGCTGAAGTGCTCATACGAGGCGAGAGCACCGGCAGCAACCACGAGATTGCACACGTGCAGCACGATCCGGCCGAGAACGGCGTGGGGACGCACCCGAGCAGGCGGTGCCGCACCGACGGGCAGAAGAGGAATCCCGCCTGCCTCCTGGCGCTCGATTCGCTGGAATACAGCCACCGCAGTATCACCTCACAGCTTGGACATCGCCTTCTCGAGCACACTGATCATCTGCTCGCGGGGAATTCCGAGCCCATCGACGCCGATCATCACGTCATTCTTGACGGCTGCCAGCCCTCCCGCCCGGGTGCCACCCGCATAGGCCACCTCCCAGTACGGGCTGGGGGGCAGGTCGCTGCCGCTCAGAGCCGCCTTCACATCCTTGCCGTGCGGCAATCCCGCGGTAATCCCGCTCACGAACCCCTGTCTGATCGAGGCATTCTCGCGCAGCTCCTGGTAGCCGTAGCTCCAGTGAACGCCGATCGACAGATACGTACGTAACTTGCCGCCGGTCGGGCTGTCGATCATCCGGTCGTACTCGCACGTGTCATCACCATCGCTCTTCGGATCCGCCGACAGCGGCCCGATGATCGCCTCTGCCTCGGCCCGGGTGAGGAAGCTGCAGGGATCGCGCCGCTGCGGCCGATGCGCAGCCACGTATGTCTTGGCCGCCGCGACGCCCTCATTCCCATCGATCGACAGGGGCTTGTCCAGTCGCTTGAGTGCGGCATCAGCGAGTTTCGCTGCGGCCGTGATCCCGACGTTGGAGTCTGATGCATCGACGGTCACGCCCTGATCGCCGAGCAATGTCGCGAACTCACAGCATCCTTGAACCCGCGCCTCATCCCACGTGCCGGCAAGATCGCTGCCATCGGCGAGGTGCAGCATGCCTTTGGTCGGCCCCTGGTTGATCAGGGTCTGGACGTTGCCCAGCATCTTCCAACTGATGGTCGCACCGTCCCAATCGACTTTGACCACGACCCGGTGCAAGTGCGCATCCTCGTAGGTGCACTCATCGCCATTGGTGAAAGGATCGCTGTTGGAAGTCCGGAACGGCGGCGTCGCCAGCGGCGCCCCGAGCGCCGCCTCGACTTCTTTCGGATCCAGCAATGAGCAGGGATCATGCTCGTCGCTCGAGTCCTCATCCGAGGCGCTCGTCTGCGTAGCCGCGGCCGGCGGCGCTGTATGGCGGCTGCTGCACGCTGCCAGCGCAAGCATGCCCAGCATGACCCCGAACAGGAGCCAGGGCCGACGGGCAGTCTGCAAGCCGGACTGTGATCGGCAGGCTACGGCGATGATTCGGCGCGGCATGGCGGCCCTTTTCCAGCTCGAGATGATGCGCCCGAATAATCCCTGCGCCGCCCGCTACGCGCATCAACCGTTCGGTTGATGTCAGGCGGAGCTCCCGTCAATAGAGTGCGGCGCTCATGAAACGACGCACCCTGGCGCCCGGCTTCGCCGTCCTGGCGCTCGCATTGGCGTCCTGCGCGCGCCACGGCGCGCCCGCATCCGGCACGCCAGCCGCGCCCGGCACTGGCGCCGTCTCAGCTTCGACCGCAGGTGCGGTGCCACCCTGGGCCGGGCACGCGCTGCGCGGCAGCGATCCGCAGGCGTTGCGGCAGTACCTGCTCACCGTCCGGGAGCTGAAGCCGACCCGATTCCACGTGCGCTGGAATCCGGCCACGGTCGCCATCGACAAGCAGGCAGCGCTGCGCTCATTGCGCAGCGTCAGCCACGACGGCTCGACCTTCGTGTTCGCCGCCCGCGAGCCGGCAGTGGGGCGGCTCAAGGCCGGCAGCATTCTGTGGGTATGGGATCTGGCCATACGCAAGGTCGATCGGGTAACGACGGCCGCTGGCATGACGAGCGTCCATACGATACCGATCGCGCTCAACGAGGCCATTCCGGACGCTGACATCGAATTCGACGCTCGCGCGCCGCTCAGTCAGTTCCTGCTGTCGGGGCGTCCTGCCGACATGGCTCCGCCCGGGGCCACAGCCTCGCCCGCTGGCGGGTCATCCGCCGGCGCGGGGGCGCCGGCACGAACCAGCGAGGCGCGCCAGCCATGGACGGTGCGGCCCGTGCTGTACCGGCCTGACGGATCCAGTGAGCCACCGCCGCAGGAGCCGCAGTCGAACCCCGACGAGCAGAACCAGGACAACCCTGACAGCAAGGATAACGACGATGCTGACGACGATGAGGCGGACGACGAGGAAGAAGATCACTTCCAGGGGAACACCTACCGCACGCAGCTCAAGCACTATGACGTCTCCATCGGCTACGCGCCGAGCGGGGACGATGGCCTGAGACTCCTGCTCGAGGCGCGCAAGGCCGAGGAGAACGACGAGGAGAAAGAGGAAAACAGCCGGGACACCGAGGAGCTGAAGGAGAAGCACGAGGAGCTCGAGAAGAGCGAAAAGGAGGTGAAGGCGGAAATCACGAAGCTTCACCAGGAGGAATTCGAGCAGCAGGAGGGCCTGAACCAGCTCGATGAGAGCTACGAGAAGGAGCTCGATCAGATGCGCCAGGACGAGAAGGACCGCCACGACCCGAGCTACACCGGGCCCACTCCGCCGCCGCACCCGACCGATTCCAACGGCACGCCGCTCACCGAGGCGGCCATGGAAGCGAAGCTCACCGCGCAATACGAGAAGCAGCGGAGCATCGAGCTCCAGAAGCAGCAGCAGGTGAGCCAGATCCTCGCCGAGGCGGAGATCAAGAAATCGGATCTGCGCCACCAGCTCGCGGCGCTCGGCAAGGCGTTCGGCAAGGCGGCCGGCAAAGAGCTCTTCGAGATCGTCTCGGAGAACCTGGACATCCGCTTCAAGGCCGATGCCACGCTCAATGGCTTCGACGTTGCCGGCACTTATCAGTTCGCCGACGGCGACATCGAGAAGGCCCAGCTGCAACTGAAGAACCTCAACGGCTCGGTGAAGACCGACTTCATCGCGCGTCTCGGCAAGCCCGGCAACGAGGGCAGCAAGATCCCCGTCATCGACATCCCCATTGTGTTCGATCTGCCGATGCCGATCGGCGGCATCCCCTTCGTCTGTCAGATCGGCACCGACTTTCTCATCAATGTGTACCTCGCGGGCTACCACGCCACCCTCAACCTGACAGGTCAGTTCCAGTTCAACGGCACGGATGGGTTCACCTACGGCAAGAGTCAATCCTCCTACGACGACACGCTCGCCGCTGCGAGCAAGCCTGTCATCTCGCTCTCGCGGGGCGCGAGCCCCGGCGTATCCGCCGTGGTGCTCGCGATCCAGCTCCCGCGCTGGGGGTTCGGCCTGGGGATGTGGGGTGTCTCCTCACTCGCCTACTTTGACATCATCCATGTCTTCACCATGACCAAGTCGGCGGACGCGGCGATCGGCCTTGCCGCGCCGCCGTGTCTGCGAACGACGTACCAGGCCGTGGGAGATGTGGGTATCGAGACGCAGGCGCTGCCGATTCCGATCGAGAGCGTGCAGAAGATCGCCAAGAAACTGAGTCACAAGGAAAAAATCTTCGACGTCAAGAGCGAGCAGCTCGAGCCGCCGATCAAGGCCTGCGAGATCGGCGGATGAGGACTCCGATGCACCGGGTGTGGCGGGTATCCGGTCGTCGCGTACTCGGCACGTGCGCCGTTGAGCCGCCGCCGACGCGCCTTGCCGCCCTGATGCTCGCCGCAGCCTGGGTGCTCGCCCCGGCCCTGCCTGCCTCCGCTGCCTCGCGCACGGGCGATCAGCCGCAGCCAGCCACCGACCTCATCCCGCTCGCGCAAGGCCTAGCGTTCACGGTGACCTCCCACGTCGGGCTGGTCACCAATCGCGGCTCCGTGCCGGTGGCCGACACGGAGATCGTCTACTCGGTCGCCGCCGCCGACGCGAGCCGGGTTACCCTGCGCTTCCTCCTCAGTGCCGCGAGCGGCACGGCCGCAGGCAAGCTCATCGAGCCCGCCCCGAGGAGTTTCACCCGAATCGTGCGGCGCGAGGACCTGCAGTCCGCCGCGCGGGAGAAGGTGCTCTTCGGCAGTGACGATCCCCAGTTGCTGCCCGGTCAGACCTTTGCCGGCACCTCGGCCGCCGTCCTCGCCGCCCTCGCCGGCTCCGGCAAGGTCGCCTTCGTGCTCGGCATCAACGAGCCCGAGCAGGGTTTGGCAGGACTCAGCAGCGTGGCGGACGCGCTGCCGGCCGCAGGCTCGGGGAGCACCCTCTCCCCGGCATTCGCCTCCGGGCTGCAGATGCTGCTCGCATCGCCGGCACGACATTACTATCGCGGGGTACTCACGCGGGTCGGCCCGGACGAGCCATTTTCCGTGCTCCTCGACGGCCGGCGAACGACTGTGCCTGCGGTACACGTCCACGGCGAGTTGAAATTCGCCGATCGGACCATCACCCCGGAGCTCTGGTGGCTCGATGAGCCGGGCAACCCGCTGACCCTGAAATGGGTGATCGGCGGCAGCTACGAGATCATCACCCGCATCGACCGCCCGCCGCCGGCGCAGGGCGCGGGCACGGCGCCGGTGGCGGCCGGGCTCGCCGGCCGCGCCTGCCGCGCCGAGCTCACGGGCGTCTACTTCACGACGGGGAGCGCGCAGGTGCTCGATGTGTCGTTGCCTGCGCTGCAGCGTTTTGCGGCGCTCCTCGCGCAGCATCCGGATTGGGAGCTGACCATCGAGGGCCACACGGACAACATCGGGTCGGCCGACTACAACCTCGCGCTCTCCACCCGCCGCGCCGAGGCCGTGCGCCAGGTGCTGGTCGGCCACTTTGGCGTCCCACCGGCGAAGCTCAAGGCGAAGGGCTATGGCCTCACCCGGCCGGTGGAAAGCAACTCGACGGATGAGGGGCGCGCCCACAACCGGCGCGTCGAAGTCAGCCGGCGCTGCAGCACCTGACTTGTGGTCCAGGCAGGCATCGGATACGCGCAAGGCGTAAGATCGGGGCAGGGAGGGGGCGGATATGTCCGACGTAGAGCGGATTGCCGGTCTCATCAACGAGATTTACGACGCAGCACTCGCCGCGCTCGGCGAGGTCTTCGAGCGCCTGTCGTCCGCGGTAGCCTTCCTCGATCGGGATGGCCGGCTCATCCATGCCAATCTGCCGGCTGCGCAATTGCTGGCGATGAGCGAGGTGTTGAGTTGGTCGGGCGGCAAGCCCCGGCCGCGGGATGAGCGCGCCGCGGCGCACCTCGATGCGATCCTCGCCGCGGCGCTTCGTGGCGAGGCCTTCCCCGGCTGCCATGCGCTCTCGGTCGTGCATTGCACGCCCAATGACGAGCGCATGACCGTCCACATCCTGCCTCTTGCGGCCGGTAAGTGCCGCGGCGCGGCAACCCCATGCGCCGCCGTTGCGGCCATCATCGTGTCGCAACAGACGTTGGACCTGCCGCAGCGCCTGCAGTCGGCGGCGAAGCTCTACGCGCTCACGCCGGCCGAGTCGAGGGTCGTCGGCGTGCTCCTCACCGGCTGCACCATCGGCGGCGCCGCCAGGGCCCTCGGGATCAAAGAGGCGACGGTCAAGACGCACCTGCAGCACGTGTTCGACAAGACCGGCACGCGGCGCCAGGTCGATCTCGCTCAGCGCATCGCGCAGTGTGCCTGAGCGAACGCTCGGGGCGAGCAAACAGCAATACGGGCAAACAGGAGATCTCAATGGCAATTCAACGAGCGGCAGCGGGCTTCGCGCTGGCTGCGGCGGCAGTCACGCTGACAGTCTGGGCCGGTGAGAAGGTCAACATCGGTATCGAGATGGGGTTGTGGGAAGTGGCGGCGCACGCGCAGACGAGCGGCGCCGCGCTGCCGCCGCAGATGCAGGAGCAGTTGCAGCACATGGCGCCCGAGCAGCGCGCGCGGATCGAGGCTGCCATGCAGGGGGCAATGGCGGATGCGCAGCGCGGGCACGTGTTCCGGGAATGCGTGACCCCGGAGCGGTTGTCTCAGGGCCTGGGCAAGGAAGACGAGTCGGCGCAGTGCAAGGCCTCGGTGGTCCGTAACACGCGCACCGAATTCGAGTACCGCAAGGTGTGCTCAGGGGGCAGCGACGGCTCGCACACCGAGGATGCGGTCTTTCACATGACCGATCCGCACCATATCAGCGGAACCGTCGACGTCGTCGTGTCCGGCAGCGCGCAACCCATGCAAATCCACCAGATCCTCGAGGGAAAGTGGGTGAGCTCGAGCTGCGGTGACGTGAAGGACGTCGAGCAGATCAGGTAGGCCGTTGAGTCAGGCTCCGGCGGGCCGGGCGCGGGCGGCGGCCGGCGGGTGCCGCCGCGCGACCTGCGCCGCTGCCGTTGGTGGAGCTCCCGTTGCCCGTCGAGCGATGGCGGGCGGCACGGCCGCGCTCGAGGCCGTTCTCGGCGGCCTTCTGCGCCGGGCCGCTCTCTTTGAACTCCGCGGCATCGACATCGAGCCCCTTCAGATACCGGCGGAACTCCTTGCCCAACGCCGGGTGCCCCATGGCGTACTCCACGGTTGCCTGCAGATAACCGAGCTTGCTGCCGCAATCGTAGCGCTTGCCGTTGAAGCGGTAGGCGTATACCGCCTCCTCGCGCATGAGGGCCGCAATGCCGTCGGTGAGCTGGATCTCGCCGCCTGCGCCCTGCCCGATCCGCTCGAGATGCTCGAAGATCGCCGGCGCCAACACGTAGCGGCCCACCACTGCGAGATTGGACGGCGCCACGGCGGGCTTGGGCTTCTCGATGATGCTGCGCACCCGGCTGGTGTTGGATTTGTCGGCCTCCACCGCGACGATGCCGTACTTGTCGGTGTCCGTGCGCGGCACCACCTGTACCCCGAGGATGCTCGCGCGCTTGGACTCGTAGACCTCGGCCATCTGTGCCAGACAGGCCTTCTGGCTCTTGATCAGGTCATCGGCGAGGTGCACGAAAAAGGGCTCGGCCCCCACCGCCGGCTGCGCGCAGAGAACGGCGTGGCCGAGGCCGAGCGGCGCGGGCTGGCGGATGTAGATGCAGGAGGCGTAGGACGGCAGAACGCTCTGCAGCTGGTTGAGCAGATCGCTCTTGCCCTGACGCTCGAGGAGCTGCTCGAGCTCCTGGTCGGAATCGAAGTGATCCTCGATGGCGCGCTTGGAGGCGCCGGTGACGAACACGAGGCGGGTCGCGCCCGCGGCCAGGGCCTCCTCCACTGCATACTGGATGAGCGGCTTGTCAACTACGGGCAACATCTCCTTCGGGCTCGCCTTGGTGGCGGGCAGGAAGCGAGTGCCGCGTCCGGCCACCGGAAAGACGGCGGTACGGATCACGGACTTCGGTGTCATCCTCATCGCATCTCTCCCGGGAATAACTCCTGGCTGGCCGCCAAGTGTATCGTGTATAGGGGGCTATCACAGGCTCCGCAAGCGACATGCCGCAGGTCATGGGAACGCTCGCTCCTCGCTCTTCTCCGCCCATTTGAACACCGCCGGCCGCATGCTGTCCCACGAGCGGCATTTGGGGCAGCGCCAGTACCAGCCCACGCTGAGCAAGCCGCAGTCATCGCACTGGTAGCGCCCGCCGGTGTCCCCGATTCGCGTCAGCAGCGCCCCGAGCGAGCGGGCATCCGCCGCCGACTCGGTTTCCGAGCCGGCCTCACCGGCAATGTCAGGCAGCCGGCGCACGTCCTGCGGCGGCAGCGCCGTCGCCAGCAGCCAAGCGAGTTGCCTGGAGCTGATGGTGCCGTTGCGGCGCAGCCTGCCGGCAATCTCCGAGAGAACATCCGCGCCGCGGGCGTTGCCCCAGAGCCCGAGCACCCGCGGAATGATCTCCAGCGCCAGCCCCGGCGATTCCTCCAGGGCCTTGAGGTAGAGGCCCAAGGCCCCGGCCGGGTCCCCTGCGAGCTCCGTGATGCGCGCAGTGAGGACATCCGCGCGCGGCAGGTCCGCCTGGTGCGTGCGCGCCTGCCGCAGGAGTGTTCGCGCCCGCTCTGCGTCCCCCTGCACGAGCGCCTGCTCGGCGAGCTCGCAGAGGTAGTGCGCCGCCACCCGCCGCCGCTCGAGCTGCACCGCCTGCGGCAGGGCATGGAAGATCTTGAGCGCATTGGCCCAGTCCCCCTGCGCCTCGTAGATCCGCACGAGGTGATCGAGCGCCGCCTTGCGGTACTCTCTCGAGGCGGAGAGCTCCTCGAGCAGCCGCTCCGCGCGGTCCATGAGGCCGGCGCTCAGGTAATCGAGCGCCAGCGCGAATGCCGCCTTGTCATGAAAGGACGAGCCGCCCTGCTCGCGCATGCGCGAGTGAATCGCAATCGCCCTGTCGACCTCGCCGCGGCGCCTGAAGAGGCTGCCGAGCGCGAATTGAATCTCCGCGGCATCGCCGTCCGCCGCCGCCATGCGCGCGAAGATCTCCACTGCGTGATCGAACCGGTCGTTGATGAGGTGATCGAGCCCGACGTAATAGTCGCGCGGCAACCGCACGGTGCGCGCCGGGCAGGTCATCCGCCCGAGAAACCAGGCCGCCACGCCGACCGCGACAAAGGCCAGCGCAAGCAGCAGAGCAGGCAGCTCGATCACGGTCTCATTATGCGCTGCGCGTGGAGCTTTGCGCGCCAAAGCGCAAGGGATTTAATCCCTGATGGGGTTATCCGCCCCGTCGTTGACCCGTTCCCTCAAATCCTTGCCGGGTTTGAAATGCGGCACGTACTTCCCTGACAAAGCCACCGCCTCCCCGGTCTTCGGGTTGCGTCCCTGGCGTGGGGGCCGGAAGTGCAGGCAGAAACTGCCGAATCCCCGGATCTCGATCCGATCGCCCTCCGAGAGCGAATCGCTCATGATCTCGAGGATCTGTTTCAGCGCGAGCTCGACATCCTTGGAGGGCAGATGCTTCTGCTTCGCCGTGATGATCTCGATGAGCTCAGACTTCGTCATGTTCGAACCAACGCCTTCTCCGTCCAGGGCCGCCGCCCGGCGGCCCTGGTGGAAGAGTTGACGGCTCTGTTTCAGCTGCGGTCCCCGATGTGCTCCTTCAGGAGGTCTCCGAGGCTGGTGCCCGTGGGCGCAGCCTCCGAAGAGCGGTAGCTCTGCACCGCCTCCGCCTCCTCGTGCGCCTCCTTCGCCTTGATGGACAGCGAGATCGTGCGCGACTTGCGGTCGACGCCCGTGAACTTCGCCTCCACCTCATCGCCCACCTTGAGCACCGCGCGCGCATCCTCGATGCGGTCCCGGCCGAGCTCCGAGGCACGCAGCTGCCCTTCGATGCCGTTGCCGAGATCGATGACCGCACCGCGGGCGTCCACTTCCTTGACCACGCCCTTGATGATCGTGCCCTTGGGGTTCTCGGCGATGTAGCTCGAGAACGGATCCTTGGCGAGCTGCTTGATCCCTAAGCTGATGCGCTCGCGCTCCGGGTCGATGGTGAGCACCATGGCCTCGAGCTGCTGGCCCTTCTGGTAGTTGCGCACCGCCTCCTCGCCCGGGACGTCCCAGGAGATGTCGGAGAGGTGCACCAGCCCGTCGATGTTGCCCGAGAGCCCGATGAAGATGCCGAAGTCGGTGATCGACTTGATCTGACCGCTCACCTTGTCGCCGCGGTTGTAGTTCTCCGCGAATTCCTTCCACGGATTGGCCTTGCACTGCTTCAAGCCGAGGGAAATGCGGCGGCGATCCTCGTCGACGTCGAGCACCATCACCTCCACTTCCTGGCCGGTGTGCACGACCTTCGCCGGGTTGACGTTCTTGTTGGTCCAGTCCATCTCCGACACGTGCACCAGGCCCTCGACGCCATCCTCGATCTCGACGAAGGCGCCGTAGTCGGCGATGTTGGTGACCTTGCCGAAGACGCGCGTGTGCGGCGGATAGCGGCGGGCGATGTTCTCCCACGGATCGGCGCCGAGCTGCTTGAGGCCCAGGCTCACGCGCGAGCGCTCGCGGTCGAACTTCAGGATCCGCACGTCGATCTCATCGCCGACCTTCACCACCTCGGAGGGATGCTTGACGCGCTTCCACGCCATGTCGGTGATGTGCAGCAGGCCGTCGATGCCGCCCAGGTCCACGAACGCACCGTAGTCGGTGAGGTTCTTGACCGCGCCGTGCACGACCGAGCCTTCCTGCAGATTCTCGAGCAGCGCGCTGCGCTCCGCGGAGAACTCCTGCTCCACCACCGCGCGGCGCGAGACCACCACGTTGTTGCGCTTCTGGTCGAGCTTGATCACCTTGAACTCGAGCGGCTTGCCCTCGAGGTAGGAGGTATCACGGACCGGGCGCACGTCGACGAGCGATCCGGGAAGGAAGGCGCGGACGTTGTCGATCTCGACGGTGAAGCCGCCTTTGACGCGGCCGGTGATGATGCCGGTGACGATCTCCGACTTGTTGAATGCCTCCTCGAGCCGCGTCCAGGTGCGGGCGCGTTTGGCCTTCTCGCGTGAGAGGCGCGTCTCGCCGGTGCCGTCCTCCACCGAGTCGAGGGCAACCTCCACCTGATCGCCCGACCTGACTTCGACCTCGCCGCGCTCGTTCTTGAACTGCTCGACGGGGATGACGGCCTCGGACTTCAGGCCCACATTGACGACCACCACGTCGGGGGTGACATCGACCACCAGCCCGGTGAGGATCATCCCGGGGCGGATGCGTTGGTTGGCGAGACTCTGCTCGAAAAGCTGCGCAAAACTTTCAGTCATACTTTCTGTCGTACTCTGACGGCCAGGCCCGCTGGGAGCCCATGCACGTCGTTCAACTGGCGCCTCGTGCTCCCTGCGGCCCAGGCAGATGCAAATACGGCGCGCACTTCATGCACGCACCGACCAGAAAAACTTTCAGCGCGCTCAGAGCCTCAGGCCCGAGGCGCAGGCCACAGCGACCGCTGGACCCCGAGCTCCAGCACCCGGTCGACGACCTCCTCGATCGTAAGACCCGTCGAGTCGATCACCTCCGCATCGGAGGCGGGGATCAGGGGGGCCACCGCCCGGGTGGAATCCCTCGCGTCCCGCTCGGTGATATCGCGCGAAAGGGCGGAAAGGCTAGCACCTGACCCCTTGTCTTTCAACTGCTTATAGCGCCTGAGGGCCCGCTCCGCGGCACTCGCCGTGAGGTAGATCTTGAGGCGGGCCTGCGGAAAGATGACCGTCCCCATGTCTCGGCCGTCGGCAACGAGCCCGGGGGGCCGGGCAAAGGCCCTCTGGCGCGCCAGGAGGGCCGTCCGGACCGCGGGCCAGACTGCTACGCGCGAGGCTCCCTGGCCGGCCGTCTCGGTCCGGATGGCCCGGGTGACGTCCCGCGCCTCCAGCGTAACCTGCTCGCTGCCGTCGGGACCTACCCCGAAGACCACCTGCATGCCGGCGGCAAGCCGCGCATGGCCTTCGACATCGGCAGGATCGAGGCCCCGATCGCTGCCGGCATAGGCGACCAGCCGGTAAAGCGCCCCGCTGTCGAGCAAGTGCCAGCCGACGCGCTGGGCCACCGCCCGGCTGATCGTACCTTTACCCGAGCCGCTGGGCCCGTCGATCGTGACGACAGGCGCCGCGTCGGTCATAGCATCTCGATCTGCAGCCCAGCCGAGCGTGCGATCTCGGGGAAACCGGGAAATGAGGTCGCGACATTCGCGACGTCGCGGATCTCGATTGCGCTGCGCGCGACGAGCCCCGCGACCGCGAAGGCCATGGCGATCCGGTGATCACCGTGACTCTCGATGACCCCGCCGTCCAGCCCCGAGCCGCCGCGGATCCACAGGCCGTCCTCCAGCAGATGATTCTCCACCCCGAGCACGCCGAGGCCCTGGGCCATGGCCGCAAGGCGATCGCTCTCCTTGATGCGCAGCTCGAGTGCACCCCGCACCAGGGTCTCGCCCTCGGCCACGGCCGCGGCGATGAAGAACACCGGAAACTCGTCGATCGCGAGCGGCACCAGGGAGTCCGGCACCCGGATGCCCTTCAGCCGGCTCTTGCGCACCTCGATATCGGCGACCGGCTCGCCGCTCGCGGGCATATCCCGCCGATGCGCGTGCACGTGGATCTGAGCCCCCATGAGCCGCAACATCTCGAGGAGCCCCGTGCGCGTCGGGTTGATGCCGACGTTGCGCAGCAACAGGCCGCGCTCAGCGGCGAGACACCCGGCGATCAGGAAGAAGGCGGCGGAGGAGAAATCCGCCGGCACCGCCACGGCCGTGGCGTTGAGCCGCTGGCCACCCTCGATGGCGACGGTCGCGCCATCCCTCAGGACCTCGACCCCGAAGGCGCTCAACATGCGCTCGGTGTGGTCCCGCGAGGGGGCCGGCTCGATGACGTGCGTGCGCCCGAAGGCCCTCAGCCCGGCGAGCAACACGGCCGACTTCACCTGTGCGCTCGCGACGGGCAGCGCATAGTCGATCGCACTCAGCTTCGTGGTGCCGTGGATCTCGACGGGCGGCCGCCCGTCCTGCGTGCGGATATCGGCACCCATGAGCCGCAGCGGCACGGCCACCCGCTCCATGGGGCGGCGCATCAGCGACTGATCGCCGATCAGCGTCGAGTCGAATGCCTGCGGCGCGAGCAGCCCCATGAAAAGACGCATCGCCGTGCCGGCGTTGCCCATGTCGAGCGAAGCCGCGGCGGCGGTGAGGCCTTCGAGCCCCCGCCCCCGGACGAGCACCCGCTGCGGCTCCGGCCGCTCGATCTCGACGCCGAGCGCCTGCAGCGCCCGCAGGGTCGCCAGGCAATCCTCACCGGCGAGAAAGCCCGTGATCTCGGTGTTGCCCTCGGCGATGCCACCGAACATCAGCGCCCGGTGCGAGATCGATTTGTCCCCGGGCACGGTGATCTCGCCTGAGATCTCACCGCCGGGCTCGATCCGATAGCGTGCCGTTGCGCCGGAAGCCGTCATGGCCGCCACTTTACAGCACCGCGCGCGGATAGGAGCCGAGCACCCGGAAAAGCGAGCAGCGCCGCTTCAGCGCTTCGAGCGCACGGGCCACGTGCGTGTCCTCGGCATGCCCGTCGATGTCGATGAAGAAGACGTAGTCCCACTTGCGCCGGTGCGAGGGGCGCGACTCGATGCGGGTCATGCTGACACGGTGGCGCGCCAGTGGCTCGAGCAGGCGATGAAGCGCCCCAGGTGAATCGGTGTGCGATACGGACACGAGCAGCGTCGTACGATCATCGCCGCTCGCGGCGAGAAGCTTTCGGCCGAGCACGAGAAAGCGCGTGGTGTTGTCGCCGCGGTCCTCGATCTCCGCCGCCAGCACCTTCAGGCCGTAGACCTCCGCGGCGGTCTCACCTGCGATCGCCGCCGTACCGCGCTCGTCGCGCGCCCGGCGCGCGGCTTCGCCATTGCTCGATGCCGGCACCAGCTCGACACTCGGCAGATGCTCCTGCAGCCATCCGCGGCATTGCGCGAGCGATTGCGGATGCGAGCAGACCCGCACGATCCGTCCGAGGGCGCTCATGTTGCCCATGAGATAGTGATGGATGCGCAGCTCCACCTCGCCGCAGATCCTGAGCGGCGAGCCGATGAGCCGGTCGAGCGTGTGGTTGACCGTGCCTTCGGTGGAGTTCTCGATCGGCACCACGCCGAAATCCGCCGCGGCGGACTCGACCTCGTGGAATACCTCATCGATCGAGCCGAGCGGCAACGCGCGCACCGAATGCCCGAAGTGCGTGAGCACCGCGGTCTGGCTGAAAGTGGCCTCAGGGCCGAGGTAGGCGACCTTGAGCGGCTCCTGCTGCGCGAGGCACGCCGACATGATCTCCCGGAAGAGCCGCACGACCTCCTCATCGCGCAGCGGGCCGCGGTTGCGCTCCCGCGCCCGGCGCAGTACCTGCGCCTCGCGCTCCGGGCGGTAGAAATCCACGGTGTGTCCGTCGCGGCTCTTGGAAATGCCGACGAGCTGGGCGAGCTTTGCGCGCTCATTGATGAGGCGCTGAATCTGCTCATCGACGCCGTCGATGCGTGCGCGGACGGCCTCCAGCTTCGCGGTGCCGGACCTGACCGCTGGCGCGCCCGGCGCGCGCGACGGCAGGCGCCGGCGGGACGTTTTCTTCGTGGGCATGGCAGCCGTGTCAGAGGAGCCGTGCCGAGAGGACGCCCTGGATGCCGCCAATCCTGCCCAGGAGGTCCGTGCCGACGGCGCCGTCGACGTCGATGAGCGTGTAAGCGTACTCGCCCCTGGACTTGTTGAGCAGATCGGCGATATTGATCCTGGCCTCGGCGAGACAGGTCGAGATCTGCCCGACCATGTTGGGAACATTGCTGTTGGCTATCGCGATCCGGGTCGTGCCGGGCACCCGGGGCAGCACCGCCTCGGGGTAGTTGACACTGTTGCGGACGTTGCCGTTCTCCAGAAAGTCGCGCACCTGGTCGGCCACCATGATGGCGCAGTTCTCCTCCGCCTCGCCCGTCGAGGCGCCGAGGTGCGGCAGAGTGACCACCCGCGCGTGGTCCTTGAGGAGGTTGGTCGGAAAATCGCAGACATAGCCATGCAGGCGCCCGGTATCGAGCGCCGCGATGACGGCCGGGTCATCGACGATCCCGGGGCGGGAGAAGTTGAGGAGCACGCCGCCCTTTTTCATCAGGCGCAGACGCGACTCGTTGACCAGCCGCTGGGTCTGATCGTTGAGCGGCACGTGCACGGTCACGGCATCGGAGCGCGCGAACAGGTCATCGAGCGAGAGCGCCTGCTCGACGCTCGAGGAGAGCTGCCAGGCGCGCTGCACGGTGATCTGCGGATCGTAGCCGAGGACGCTCATGCCGAGCGCCTCGGCGGAGTTGGCCACCTCGACGCCGATCGCACCGAGACCCACCACGCCGAGCGTGCGCCCGGGAAGCTCGAAGCCGACGAAGCTCTTCTTGCCCTTCTCGACCGCCTCGTCGATGGCCTGATCATCGCCGCTCAGCGAGCGGGCGAACGCCCAGGCCTGGCAGATGTTGCGCGCGGCGAGCAGGAGGCTCGCGAGCACGAGCTCCTTGACGGCGTTGGCGTTGGCGCCCGGGGCGTTGAAGACCGGGATGCCGCGGCGGGTCAAGTCCGCAACCGGGATGTTGTTGATGCCGGCGCCCGCCCGGCCGACTGCGCGCACGGTGTCGGGGAGGCTCAGTCCATGCATGTCCGCCGAGCGCACCAGGATGGCATCCGGGCGCTCGAGGCCCGATGCGACCTCGTAGCGGTCGCGCGGTAGCCGCTCGAGGCCGCGCGCGCTGATGTTGTTGAGAGTCAGGATGCGATATTTCATGGAACGGCGCCTGTCAGCCGTGGCGGCGCTGGAAATCCTGCATGAAGGCGACGAGCGCCTGCACGCCGGCGAGCGGCATGGCGTTGTAGATGCTGGCGCGCATGCCGCCGACCGAGCGGTGGCCCTCGAGGCTCACGAGCCCGGCCGCCCGCGCCTCGGCGAGGAAGGTCGAATCGAGCTCCGGCCGCGCGAGCGTGAAGGGGACGTTCATCCACGAGCGGCAGGACTTCGCCACCGGGTTTGTGTAGAAGCCGGACTCGTCGATCGCCCGATAGAGGAGCTCGGCCTTCGCCCGGTTGCGGGCCGCCATCGCCTCGAGACCGCCCTGGGCCTGCACCCACTTGAGCACCAGCCCGCAGATGTACCAGCCGAAGGTGGGCGGTGTATTGAGCATCGAGCCCTCGGCAGCCATGGCCTGGTAATCCCACACGGACGGGGTACCCGCGCGGGCCTTGCCGAGAAGATCCTCACGTATGATCACTACGCAAAGACCCGACGGGCCGATGTTCTTCTGTGCGCCGGCATAGATGAGGCCGAACTGCTCGACATCGATCGGCCGGGAGAGAATCGTCGAAGACATGTCCGCGACCAGCGGTACCGCGCCCGTCTTGGGTACGTAAGGAAACTCCACACCGCCTATCGTCTCGTTGGGCGTGTAGTGCAGGTAAGCGGCACCGGGGGTCAGCTTCAGACTCCGCTCATCCGGCACGCTGCAATAGCCCGATGCCGTCTCGTCGCCGGCGATGTTGACCTTCACCTGCAGCCGCTTAGCCTCGCCGATCGCCTTTTTCGACCAGGAGCCGGTATTGATGTAATCGGCGACGGCCCCGGGGGCGCTGAGATTCATCGGGATGGCGGCGAACTGACCGGTCGCGCCGCCCTGGAGGAAGAGCACCTCGTAGCTCGGGGGCACGGCGAGGAGCGAGCGCATCAGGCTCTCGGCCTCCTCGGCGACGGCAATGAAAGCCTTGCTGCGGTGACTGACTTCCATCACCGAGGTGCCGCCGCCGCGCCAGTCGGTCAGCTCCTCACGGGCCTGCTCGAGGACTTCCAGTGGCAGCGCCGCAGGTCCGGCGGCGAAATTGAATACGCGCACGAATGCCCTTCCGGGTTCGGGAAAGAGATTACAGGGAGTACCGGATACTACCAATCGTCCGGTAGAGCGTCAGAACTTTTGGGTATACCTTCAGCCTGCCGGGGGCTGGTCGGTCTCGCCGGAGCCGCTCTCTTCGACGGACTCGCCCTCCAGGCTCTCGATCCGCTCGATGCCGACGAGGCGCTCACCCTCGGAGAGACGGATGAGCCGGACGCCCTGGGTGTTGCGGCCGAGCACCGAGACCTCATCCACCGCGGTGCGTACCAGCGTCCCGGTCGAGCTGATGAGCATGATCTCCTGGCCGGGCAGCACCTGCAGCGCCGCCACTGTGGTGCCGTTGCGGTCCGACGTCTGCATCGCGATGACGCCCTGGCCGCCGCGCCCGTGCACGGGGAAGTCCTGAACGGGCGTGCGCTTGCCGTACCCCGAGGCGGAGGCCGTGAGTACCGCGCCGCCGCGGCTCTCGCCATTGTCCTCCTCTTGGCCCACCACGATGAGCGCGATGACTTCCTGCGCATCCGCGAGCTTGATGCCGCGCACACCGGCGGCCTCGCGGCCCATCGGGCGGACCTCGCTCTCGTGGAAGCGGATGGCCTTGCCCCCGCTCGAAACCAACATGATCTCGCGCTCGCCGTCGGTGATCGCAACCCCGACGAGCCGGTCCTCATCGTGCAGATCGACGGCGATGATGCCACTCGGGCGCGGGCGCGAGAACGCGGTGAGCGGCGTCTTCTTCACGGTCCCCTGGCTGGTCGCCATGAAGATGTAGTGCTGCTCGTCGTACTGCTTCACGGGCAGCAGCGCGTTGATTTTCTCGCCCGGCTCGAGTGGCAGCAGGTTCACCATCGGCTTGCCGAGGGAGCTGCGCCCGGCCTGCGGCAGCTCGTAGACCTTCAGCCAGTAGACCTTGCCGCGGCTCGAGAAGCAGAGCACGGTGTCGTGGGTGTGGGCGACGAAGAGCTTCTCGACGAAGTCCTCGTCCTTCACGGCGGTGGCGGCCTTGCCGCGCCCGCCGCGGCGCTGCGTCTGGTATTCCGAGAGCGGCTGCGACTTGGCGTAGCCGGCGTGCGAGAGCGTCACGACCACATCCTGCGGCTCGATGAGATCCTCGGTGCTGAGATCGAGATGCTCGCGGTTGATTTCCGTGCGGCGCGCATCACCATACGCCTCGCGGATCTCGATGAGCCCCTCGCGCACCACCTGCGTGAGGCGCTCGGGCCGTGCCAGGATGTCACCGAGGTCGGCGATCCGCGTGAGCAGCTCCTGATACTCGGCAATGATCTTGTCCTGCTCGAGGCCGGTCAGGCGGTTGAGCCGCATGTCGAGGATGGCCTGCGCCTGCGCCTCCGACAGCCGGTATTGTGCATCGGGGCCACCGGTGAGCCCTGCGCCTGCGGCGAGGCCGTTGGGCCGGGTCGAGATGTCCCCCGCGCGCTCGAGAAGATCGATGACCGCGCCCGGCGGCCAGCCGCGCCCCATGAGGGCGACGCGCGCCTCGGCGGGCGCGGGCGCCGCCTTGATGAGGGCGATCACCTCATCGATGTTGGCGAGCGCGACCGCGAGTCCTTCGAGGATGTGCGCGCGCTCGCGGGCCTTGGCGAGATCGAAGATGGTGCGGCGGGTGACCACCTCGCGCCGGTGCCGGATGAAGGCGTCCAGCATCTCCTTCAGGGACATCAGCTTCGGCTGCCCGTCCTGCAGCGCGACCATGTTGATGCCGAAGACCGTCTCCATCGGCGTCTGGGCGTAGAGGTTGTTGAGGACGATCTCGCTCACCTCGCCGCGCTTCAGCTCGATGACGACACGCATGCCGTCCTTGTCCGACTCATCCCGCAGGCCGTCGCTCGCAATGCCTTCGATCTGCTTCTCGCGCACGAGCTGCGCGATCCGCTCGATCAGTCGGGCTTTGTTGACCTGGTAGGGAAGCTCGGTGATGACGATCGCCTGGCGGTCGGCCTTGCCGACCTCCTCGATGTTGACCCGGGCACGTACCGAGAGCCGCCCGCGGCCGGTGCGGTAGGCGGTCGCGATCTCCTGCGCACCATTGATGATGCCGCCGGTCGGGAAGTCCGGACCCGGGACGTGCTGCATGAGCGCGGCGAGCGGCAGCGTCGGATCATCGAGGAGCGCGAGACACGCGTTGACGATCTCCGCGAGATTGTGCGGCGGGATGTTGGTCGCCATGCCGACCGCGATGCCGGTCTGGCCGTTGACGAGCAGATGCGGGATCCTCGTCGGCAGGACCGAGGGCTCGACCTCCGACTCGTCGTAATTCGGCGTGAAATCGACCGTTTCCTTCTCGATGTCGGCGAGCAGCTCGTGCGCGATGCGCGACATGCGCACCTCGGTGTAGCGCATGGCCGCGGGCATGTCCCCATCGACGGAGCCGAAATTGCCCTGGCCATCGACCAGCAGGTAGCGCATCGAGAAAGGCTGCGCCATGCGCACGATGGTGTCGTACACCGCCGTGTCGCCGTGCGGGTGGTACTTGCCGATGACATCACCCACGACGCGCGCGGACTTCTTGTAGGGCTTGTTCCAGTCGTTGCCGAGCTCCCGCATCGCGTAGAGCACGCGCCGGTGTACGGGCTTGAGGCCATCGCGCACGTCGGGCAGCGCACGCCCGACTATGACGCTCATGGCATAGTCGAGGTAGGACTGCCGCATCTCATCTTCGAGGCTTACCGGCAGGATTTCTCGCGCGATCTCGGACATCCGGGAATGTTAGCATATAGGGGTCATGCGCAGCCCTACGGAACTCCCGCCCAATGCCGACCGCGGCGAGCTGTCGAAATTCGACGCGCTGGCGCACCGCTTCTGGGATCCGCGCGGCGAGTTCCGCCCGCTGCATCTGCTGAATCCGGTGCGGCTCGGGTTCATCGCCGGGCATGCGAGCCTCACCGGCGCGCGCACGCTCGATGTCGGCTGCGGCGGCGGCCTGCTGAGCGAGGCACTGTCGCGTAAAGGCGCCACGGTCACCGGGATCGACCTCGCTCCCGGCATGGTCGAGGTGGCGCGACTGCACGCCGCTGAGGAAGGCCTCGACATCGACTACCGGGTGGCGGCGGCGGAAACGCTCGCCGTGGGCCCCTGCGCTGGTTTCGATGTCATCACCTGCATGGAGATGCTCGAACACGTGCCGCAGCCGCGCCGGATGCTCGCGACACTCGCCTCCCTCGTGCGCCCCGGCGGCTCACTCTTCGTCTCGACGCTCAACCGCAATCTCAAGGCCTTTCTCCTTGCGATCGTCGGCGCCGAGTACGTGCTCAAGCTCTTGCCGCGGGGCACGCACGAATACGAGCGGCTGATCCGCCCGTCGGAGCTTGCTCGCTGGGGCCGCGGCGCGGGTCTGATGCCGCGCGCCATCGCCGGCATCGAGCTCAATCCCTACACCGAGACCTGCCGCCTGACTCGCGATCCCGCCGTCAACTATCTGATGCACCTCGAGCGGGTGCACGGGTAAGCCAACCGATGCTGTTCGTAGCGATTGCGGCCGCCTCGCTCGTGCTCGGCGCGGTGCTCGGATTCCTGCTCGCGCAGCTCCGCGCCGTCGAGCGCATCGAGTCGCTGCGCGTCGAGCTCGAAGCGGCGCGCGTGCGCCTGGAAAGTGGAGTGCGTCAGGAAGCCGATCGGGCCGCCTTCGCCGAGCAGTCCGAGGCACGCCTGCGCGCCTCGTTCGACTCACTCGCCGGGGAGACGCTGCGCGCCAACAGCGAGCTCTTCCTGCGCCTCGCGCGCGAGGCGCTCGGGCGCGACCAGGCGCTCGCACAGGGCAGTCTCAAGGAGCGTGAGGCCGCCATCGCGCAGCTCGTCGAGCCGCTGCGCGCCTCGCTCGAGCGGACCGAGCAGCAGGCGCATGCGCTCGAGCGCGAGCGGCAGGAGGCTTACACGGCCCTGCGCACACAGATCGAGTCGCTGGCAAGCGGTCAGAGCCAGCTGCAACGCGAGACACGCAACCTCGTCACCGCGCTTCGCCGTCCGGAAGTGCGCGGCCGCTGGGGTGAGCTCACGCTGCGGCGGCTGGTCGAGCTCGCCGGCCTGAGTGAGCATTGCGACTTCACGGAGCAGCTGCACCTCTTCGGCCCGGAGGGGGCTCTGCGTCCGGACCTCGTCGTGCACATGCCCGACTCACGCGATCTCGTCGTCGATGTGAAGACACCCCTCGATGCGTATCTCGAGGCACTCGAGGCGCCGACGGACGAGGGCAGGCAACAGGCGTTGAAGAAGCACGCCCAGCAGGTCGAGACGCGCATCCGTCAGCTCGCCTCCAAAGCGTATTGGGCTCAATTCGAGCACAGTCCGGAGTTTGCGGTGCTCTTCCTGCCAGGCGACCAGTTCCTGTCGGCGGCGCTCGCGGAGCGGCCGGAGCTCCTCGAGGGCGCTCTCAAGCAGGGCGTCATCATCGCCACGCCCTCCACGCTGATCGCGCTGCTGAAGACCGTCGCCCACGGCTGGCGCCAGACGGCCGTGGCGGAGAACGCGCAGTTGATCCGCGACCTCGGCCAGGAGCTCTATCGCCGCCTCGGCGCCTTCACCGGACACCTGGAGAGGCTCGGCTCGCGGCTCGGAGCCGCAGTGGATGCCTACAACTCCGCGGTTGGCTCGCTCGAGCGTCAGGTGCTGCCGCAGGCGCGGCGCTTCCCCGATCTCGGCGTCACCGCCGATGCGCCGCTGCCCGAGCTCGCAGCCATCGAGCAGCCGCTGCGGCCCGTAGCCGCCGCCGAGCAGAGCGATGGCCGGGAAGCCTGAAGCCGACACTCCCCGTTTTCTCGCCTGGCTCTACTCAACACCCTCCCAACAGCCGGCGCTCGCGGCACTGTGCGGCATCGAGCGGGAGATCGGCGAGAGCCTGCGGTCCGGCGCCGATCATCACGTGGCGCATACGCGCCTGCAATGGTGGCGTGAGGAGTGCCGCCGGTGCGCAGCCGGCAACCCGGCGCACCCGCTGACTCGGGAGCTGCGGGCACACTTGCAGCGACTCGCGAGCGCGGCAGGAGTCGATGCGCACCTCGCGGGCCTTTCGGGGCTCGTGGACATCGCCACTTGGGATCTCGCGAGCGCCACCTTCGCCCGGCGCGAGGAGCTGACCGCCTACTGTCGGCGCTGGTCGGCTGCAATGGTGACACCCCTCGCCGCAGGCGACGACGGCGAGGCGCCGACGGGTGCTGCCGAAACCGGCTGGAGCGCGCTCGGCGCGACCCTCTGCGAGCTCGAGCTCCTCGGCCGGCTCGCAGCGGACGCCCGCTCTGGGAGGCTACGCATTCCGCTCGATGAGCTCGAGCAGGCGGGGCTTGCGCCAGGGGCGATCGCGACACCGCCTTGGCCGCGCGAGTTGGTGGCTATTCTGCGCGCACGCCACCAGGTCTTGCGGCAGCAGCTCGCGGCGGCCGTCGCGGGTGTCTCACCCGGCGCCCAACAGAGCGCTCGCGGACTTCTCGTCTGGGCTGCGCTCGCCTGGCAGGCATCACTTCGCGCCGAGCGCTCGCTGCCGCACCCGCCGCGAGCGTCACTCGTGAGTGCGGCGGCGGCCAACTGGCTTGCGTGGCGAGCCGCGAGAGCGGCGGCGAGGGGGCGTCTGCGTCTGCGGTGAGGTCTGCGATGGCCTGAGTGACCTATCCTGCCGGGAAGGCGTGCCCCCGCGACCGGTGGCCGGCGCTTCCGCCGTGGCAACCCCTTCTGACATCAGTCCCTCTAGCTCCTCGCGCGTAAGCTCACGGTAGTGACCGCGCGCGAGAGTGCGTTCCAACACCAGGGATCCGAGCCGCGTGCGCAGCACCCGGCTGACGATCGCGCCCTGGCGCTCGAAGAGTTGCCGCACGTCCTTGCCACTCGCGCCGCGGGCCGTGATCGCATACCAGCGGTTGGCGCCCTCCCCGCCGGCAGGCTCACAGCCGAGCACCGCCAGCCTCTCGCCACTGTCGAGCACACCGCCGAGGATACCCTCGACCTGCTGCTCGCCCAACTCCCCGCGCACTCTGACACTGAGCTCGCTCGTGAGCCTTCGCACGGCGCGCTGCAGGCGGGCGGCGAGCTCGCCGTCGCCGCACACGATCTCGAGACCGCCGTCGATGCGCGGCATGGGGCTCACGACCATGAATCGTTTGCCGGCGCGCTTGGGCAGTCTGGAAAGAAGGGGCACTGTATCCGGGGTAGCCGCGGGAGGAGCATCCAGGCTCTCACCCGGTGAGCGGTGATAGAGATAGGCGCGGCCGCCCGATTGCGGCGGGCGCTGGTGGACTACGCGTCCATCGAGCCGCACCTCATCCTCGGGACCTACGCGCACTCCGAGCGAGGCGGCCTGTCCGTTGACCGTGAGCCGCCCGGCCCTGATCCACTCCTCTGCCTCCCGGCGGGAGGCGAGGCCGGCGCGGGCGAGGACTTTCTGCAGCCGCTCGGGCTCGCCGCGCTGTCGGTGCATCAGGCTCAGTCGCCGTTGTCGCGCGGGGCGGCAACCAGCTCGCGGGCGTCGCCGCCTTCCGCTGAGAGCTCATCGCTGTCGTCGTGCTCGTCATCCTCATCGATGGCGTTTTCGCCCGACCCCTCGAGCAAGGCCTCGTCACTCGGCGGCTCGGTCGAGCTCGCCGCGGCTTGGCGGGATTCGGCGTCTGCGGCGGCGTGCGCCTCGGCGGTGGGCTGCGGACCGCCGGCCGAGTCGGGTGCCGGTGCAGCCGCAGGTTCGCCCGCTGCCGCTTCGTTCCCCGCGCCGCCGGCCGCCTCTGCCGCAAGATCCAACTGCAGGTTGATGTCGCCCACGGCCTTGAGCTCCGAGAGCGGCGGCAGCTCATCGAGACTCTTGAGGCCGAAGTAATCGAGGAAGTCCCGGGTGGTGCCGAGCAGCTCCGGTCGTCCCGGCACGTCGCGGTGGCCGACCACGCGCACCCAGTTGCGCTCGAGCAGGGTCTTCACGATGTTGGGATTGACCGCCACGCCGCGGACCGCCTCGATCTCGCCGCGCGTGATCGGCTGGCGATAGGCGATGAGCGCCAGCGTCTCGAGCAACGCGCGCGAGTAACGGGCCGGGCGCTCCGGCCAGAGGCGCGAGACCTCCCCGGCGAGCTCGCGGCGCACCTGGATGCGCACGCCCCCGGCGGTCTCCTTGAGCTCGATGCCACGCTCAGCGTACTCGGCAGCGAGCGCATCGAGCGCGGCGCGCAGCTGCTCGGCCGTCGGCCGCACGCTCTCATCGAAGAGTTGGACCAGTTCCGCCGGCTGCACCGGGCGGCCCGCGGCGAGCAGCGCCGCCTCGATCACATTGCGCAGATAGTGCTCGTTCATTCGCTTGTCGCATCCTCCTCGCCTGAGTCGGTCCCGGAGTCGCTCTGCGGGGCCACCGGCTCCCCGGCCGGCTCGCCCGTGAGCTCCTCGCTCGAGCGCGGCTCATCGTTGTCGGCGACCACCCGGAGCCTGCGCGCCGGAGTCGCGGCCCGCACATGCAGCGGCGCGTAGGGCTCCGCCTGCACGATGTCGATCAGGCCCTCGCGCACGAGCTCCAGGATCGCCATGAAGGTGACCGTGACGCCCATGCGTCCCTCTTCCGGCCGGAAGAGGCGCACGAACTCGACGAAGCTCGCACTCTCGAGTGTAGAGAGAATGTCTCCCATGCGCTCGCGCACCGACAGCCGCTCGCGCTGAATGTGATGATGCGCGAACATCTCGGCGCGCACCACGACTTCCTGAAAGGCAACCAGCATCTCCTGCAGGGTGATCTGCGGCAGCACCCGCGTCACCTGCCGGTCCTTGAGGTCCGCGGAGGCTGCCCAGACGTCGCGCTCGAGGCGCGGCAGCGCGTCGATGCCCTCCGCCGCGCGCTTGAAGCGCTCGTATTCCTGTAGCCGGCGCACGAGCTCGGCGCGCGGATCCTCCTCCAGCCCGTCGCCCGAGGTCTTCGGCCGCGGCAGCAGCATCCGCGACTTGATCTCGGCGAGCGTTGCGGCCATCACCAGGTACTCGCCCGCGAGCTCGAGCTGCAGGTCCTGCATGAGCTCGATGTAGCGCATGTACTGGCGGGTGATCTCGGCGAGCGGAATGTCGAGGATGTCGAGGTTCTGCCGGCGGATGAGATAGAGGAGCAGATCGAGCGGACCCTCGAACGCCTCGAGGAACACCTCGAGTGCCTGCGGCGGGATGTAAAGATCGCGCGGCAGCTCGGTCACCGGCTCGCCGTTGACGACGGCGAAAGGCATCTCCACCTGCTCCGGCGGCGGGGCACTCTGATGCGCCTCGAGGGTCGGGTTCGAGACGACGATGGTCAGTTCAGGCTTGGGATGGGCCATGGTTGGGGTCGCTTCCTCGTGGGGCCTCAATCCGCCCGCAGGTGCATCGTGCGGCGCACCTCTTCCAGGGTCTCACGCGCCACCTCGCGCGCCTTCTCTGCGCCCTCGGCCACGATGTCGCGCAGCAGCTCGGGATTCTCCACATACTCCTGCGCGCGGCGGCGCATCTCGGTCACCTCCGCGACGATCTTGTCGATCACCGGCTGCTTGCAATCGAGGCAGCCGATGCCGGCCGAGCGGCAGCCTTCCGCGGCCCATTTGCGCGTGGTCTCATCGGAGTAGATCTTGTGCAGGTCCCACACCGGGCACTTGTCCGGATCGCCCGGATCGGTGCGGCGCACCCGCGCAGGATCGGTCTGCATGGCGCGCAGCTTCTTCGTCACCGACTCCGGCTCCTCGCGTATCTCGATGGTGTTGCCGTAGGATTTCGACATCTTGCGGCCATCGGTGCCCGGCACTTTCGGCGCCTCGGTGAGCATCACCTGCGGCTCGGGCAGGATCGCGACGCCGGTGCCCTCGAGGTACCCCAACAGGCGCTCGCGGTCGGCCACGGTGATGCGGTTGTTGCTCTGCACGAGCGCGCGGGCACGCTCGAGCGCCTCGCGCTCGCCGCTCTCCTGGAAGCGGCGGCGCAGCTGCCGGTAGAGCGTCGTGTTGCGGCCGCCCAGACTCTTGACCGCCCGCTCCGCCTTCTCCTCGAAGTCCGGCTCTCTGCCGTAGATGTGATTGAAGCGTCGCGCAGCCTCACGTGTCAGCTCGACGTGCGCGACCTGGTCCTCACCCACGGGCACGTGCGCTGCACGATAAACGAGGATGTCGGCGGCCTGCAACAGCGGATAGCCGAGAAACCCGTAGGTGGCCAGGTCCTTCTCCTTGAGCTGCTCCTGCTGGTCCTTGTAGCTCGGGACGCGCTCGAGCCAGCCGAGCGGGGTGATCATGGAAAGCAGCAGATGCAGCTCCGCGTGCTCCGGCACATGCGACTGGATGAACAGGGTCGCGACGCCGGGATTGAGCCCCGCGGCCAGCCAGTCGATCAACACCTCGCGCACGAACTCCGGCAGCCGCCTCGTGTCCTCATACCCGGTGGTCAGCATGTGCCAGTCGGCAATGAAGAAGAAGCACTCGTAGCGGTACTGTAGCTGCACCCAGTTGCGCAGCGCGCCGTGGTAGTTGCCGAGGTGCAGCCGCCCGGTCGGCCGCATGCCCGAGAGCACGCGCCCCCCCGACCCGCGCGCGCTCATCGCCAGGTTGGAATCTATCGACACTATCGCTCGGTCGTCCTCAAACCCTCAGTATACGTTTCCCGAGGGTTCGTGGGGTACTTCCGCTGACCTCAGCGGGCCTCGGGGCGATGACCGAGAATGCGATCGAGCGGCCCTCTTCCCGCGCGCACGATCGCGGCTGGATTGACCGACAGATCGACGACCGTCGTGGGCACGATGCCGCAATCTCCGCCGTCGAGCACCGCGTCGATCTCGTGGCCGAGACGCTCCTGGATCTCACGGCCCGAGGTCAATGGAAGGTGGGCGTGCTCATCGGGCAGGATGAGTGTCGAGCTCATCAGCGGCTCGCCGAGCTCGCGCAGCAGCATCAGTGGCACCTGATGATCCGGAATGCGCACGCCGATGGTGCGCCGCTTCTCGTGCTGCAGCCGGCGGGGCATTTCGCGCGAGCCTCCGAGCAGGAAGGTATAGGGACCCGGCAGACAGGCCTTGAGCAGCCGGAACTGCCAAGTCTCGAGCCGCGCGAACCGGCCGACCTGGGCGAGGTCGGCGCACACCAGCGTGAAGTGGTGATGGCGGTCGGCTTTGCGGATGCGCCGCACCCGCTCGAGCGCGCTCTTGTCGCCGATGTGCCAGCCGAGCGCATAGCAGGAATCGGTCGGGTAGGCAATGACACCCCCCGCGCGCACGATGTCCGCTGCCCGGCGGATGAGGCGCACCTGAGGCGTGATGGGATGGAGCTCGAGGTAGTGGCTCAAGTGCCTTCTGCGGGACCCGGGGGCGCTTATTGGTAACGATATTTCCCAGGAAACGCTATGATACGCGACCTTTTTGAGTCAGCAGCCCTTTGAGAGCCGCCCCCTACGCAAACGCTCACGCGCAAACCCACCGCCGGAGAGATCCGCGCCGCCCTGGAACAGGCGCTCGCGCCGGTATCCATCGAGGTGGTCGATGACAGCGCCCGCCATGCGGGCCATGCAGGCGCCCGCGAAGGCGGCCATTACCGAGTGACGCTGGTTGCCTCGGCCTTTGCCGGCCGCCCGCAACTGGAGCGGCATCGGATAGTCTATTCGGCGGTCGCGCCTCTGATGGGCCATGGCATCCACGCACTCAGCATCATTGCGCACGCACCCAACGAGTCTCTTTCGCACTGATAACCTGCCCGCGCTGCGGGCCCTGTCGCACCTCATCGTCTTCAACCCAACGAGAGCCCCATGAAGCATCTTAGGATCCTCGGCCTCACTGCCGCGCTGGTCGCGCTGGCCGCCTGCCAGCAGAACTCCTCCTCCGGCACGGCGGGCCAGAGCAGCTCGTCCTCCTCCGCAGCGTCCCCGACGGTTGCGACCGTCGATGGCGCCCCGATCAGCCGCGACTCCTATGAGTTCTACATCAAGGGGATCACCGGCAAGACTTCGAGCGATCTCTCACCGGAGCAGCGCACGCAGGCCCTCGACAACCTTATCCGGGCGCAACTGCTCTCCCAGCAGGCAGAGAAGGAAGGGCTGGACAAACAGCCGGAGACCGCGCAGCTCATCAAGATGGAGCGGCTCAACATCCTCGAGCAGGCACTTTCGCAGAAGGTGCTGGGAAACAAGCAGCCGACCGACGATGAGCTGAAGACGGAATACGACGCAGAGGTCGCAAAGCTGCCCAAGACCGAGTACCACGCCAGGCACATCCTCGTCGCCACGCAGCCGTTCGCGGAAAAGATCGTCGACCGGCTGAAGAAGGGTGAGAAGTTCGAAGACCTCGCCAAGGCGGAGTCGATGGACTCCTCGAAGACCAACGGCGGGGATCTCGGATGGTTCACGCTCGATCACATGGTGAAGCCGTTTGCCGACGCGGTGGGCAATCTCAAGAACGGGCAATACACGGCAGAGCCGGTGCAGACGCAGTACGGCTGGCACGTGATCCAGCTCCTCGGCACGCGTCCGGTGAGCCCGCCGCCTTTCGATCAAGTGAAGCAGCGTCTGGTGCAGGTGGTGCAGGCGAAGAAATTCCGCGCCTACACGGATGACCTGCTGAAGCAGGCCAAGGTCGAGACCTTCCTCGATGCGAAGACCGACAGCGAGGGCAGCGGCAAGAGCGGCGCGCCCGCCTCACCGGCAGCAGCGCCGGCAGCGGCGCCGGCAACCCCGTCCTCCGGTAGCGGTGGCTGACACGGATCCGGTGAAACTCGGGGCTCCGCGCGAGCGGCGCCCCGGGCATCGCTCCCGCGGCTATTTGCGCGGCCGCTCGTTGACGAGGTCGAGGAAGGCGCCCTCATCCAGCACCTGAACGCCGAGCTCCTCGGCCTTCTTGAGCTTGGAGCCCGCTTCGGGACCCGCGACCACCAGGCTCGTCTTCTTCGACACGCTGCCGCTCACCGAGGCGCCGAGGCGCTCGGCGAGCGCCTTGGCCTCATCGCGGGTCATTTGCTCCAGCCGGCCGGTGAAGACGATGGTCTTGCCGGCAATGGGCGACTCGCTCGCGGGGCGCTCGGCATCGAGAATCCGCACCTCGGCGGCGAGTCGGTCGACCATGCCGGTGTTGTGGCTCTCGGAGAAGTAGGAGCTCATGCTCTCGATCACGGTATCGCCGATCTGGTCCATGGCGTCGAGCTCCTGACGGGCCTCGAGGTTGCCCTCGGCAAGGTGACGGGCAGCCTCGCGGAAGGCAGGGAAGCTGCCGTAGCCGCGGGCGAGCGAGCGGGCGGTGGTCTCCCCCACGTGGCGGATGCCGAGGGCGTAGATGAAGCGCTCGAGCGCGATGGTGCGGCGCGCCTCGATGGCAGCGAAGAGATTGCGCACCGAGACCTCGCCGAAACCCTCCTGCTCCTCGAGTTGGATCGCCGCGTTGCGGCGCGCGAGGGTGAAGATGTCGGCGGGCTCGGCGATCCAGCCCCGCTCGAAAAAGAGATTGATCTGCTTCTCGCCCAGGCCCTCGATGTCGAAGGCGCGGCGGGAGACGAAGTGGCGCAGGTGTTCGATGCGCTGATGCGGGCAGGCGAGCTCGCCGGAGCAGCGCGAGATGGCGCCTTCCTTGCCCGTGGCGGTCAGATCGCGCACCACGGCGGTATGCAGCGGACAGGGGCAGGTCTTCGGGAACTGGAACGGCTCGGTGGCGGCCGGGCGGCGCTCGGTGAGCACGCCCAGGACCTGCGGGATCACATCGCCGGCGCGCTGCACCGTCACCGTATCGCCGATCCTGACATCGAGCTCGCGAATGTAGTCTTCGTTGTGCAGCGTCGCGTTGGAAACGACGACACCGCCGACGTTGACGGCAGCGAGCTTGGCGACTGGCGTGAGCGCCCCGGTCCTGCCGACCTGCAGCTCGATGGCATTCACGATGGTGACCGCCTTCTGGGCGGGGAACTTGTGTGCCAGGGCCCAGCGCGGGTCGCGACCGACGAAGCCGAGGCGCCGCTGCCAGTCGAGACGACTCACCTTGTAGACGACGCCATCGATGTCGTAATCGAGGCTGGCGCGCTCGAGCTCGATGTCATGATGGAACGCGAGCAGCTCATCGAGCGAGTGGCAGAGCCGGCTCAGCGGGTTCGTCGGGAAGCCCCGTGTATTCAGCCAGTGCAGCATCTGCCACTGAGAGGCGGCCGGCAGCTCGCTCAGCTCGCCCCAGGCATAGGCGAGGAAGCGCAGCGGACGTGAGGCGGTGACCTCGGGGTCGAGCTGGCGAAGCGAGCCCGCCGCGGAGTTGCGCGGGTTCGCAAAAACGGTGCGGCCGGCGGCGGACTGCTCCTCGTTGAGCTTCAGAAACGCCGAGCGTGTCATGTAGACCTCGCCGCGTATCTCGCAGACCTCAGGCGCTCCGCGCCCGCGCATCTTTGCCGGGATATCGCTGACCCGCCGGACGTTGGCAGTGACATCCTCTCCTTCCGTACCATCACCGCGGGTCGCGGCCCGGACGAGAACGCCCCGCTCATAACGCAGGGACAGCGACAGGCCGTCGATCTTCGGCTCGGCGGTGAGCTCGATCGGCTCGGCGGCCTCGAGCTTGAGGAAGCGGCGCACGCGATCGAGGAAGCCGGCCACGTCCTCCCGGGTGAAGGCGTTGGCGAGCGAGAGCATCGGCACCGCGTGGCGTACCTTGGCAAACCTGCCCGAAGGCGCGCCGCCCACCCGCTGAGTGGGCGAGTCCGGCGTAATGAGCTCCGGATGCTCGCGCTCGAGGCTGCGCAGCTCTCCGATCAGCGCGTCGTAATCGGCATCGGAGATCTCCGGCCGGTCCAACTCGTAGTACAGCCGGTTGTGGTGTGCGAGTTGCTCGCGCAGCCGCGCTGCGCGCGCGGCCGCATCATCCGCCATGCGCGCTTGCGGCCGACGTCTGGCCTTCTGCTTTGAGGCCCTCGCGGATGCCCGCCACGCGTAGCGGAGTCAGTGGGCTGCCGCGCTCATCCTGGAGCGCGCCCTCGAGCCGCTCGTTGAGATTGCGCGCGGTTGCGAGGAGCTCCTCGAACGCCTGCCGCGGCGTCCTCGAGCCGGGCAGCACGGCAAAAAGGCTCAGGCCCGCGTAGCGCTGCGAGTCCATGGTCTCGAGATCGAACGCGCCGGGACGGTTGAGGGAAGCGGCGCTCAGGAGCGCACGATTCGCCTCATCGGGCTTGTGGAAGATGGAGAATTTCCCGAGCAGGAACCCCTCCGCCGAGAGCGCGAGGCGCAGCGTGCGGCCGGAGAAGCGATCCGGCTGCGCGGCAACCACGCGCAGCGCCAGGATCCGGCGCGAGTCCTCCGGCGGCCACTCGACGATGGGTTGTGGCGGCACGGCGGCCTCGCCGAACTGAGCCGGCTCCACGACTCTGACACTGCCGACGCCTTCGGCGCCCGCGATCTCGGGCTCGCCGGCGATAGTTTCGCGGCGGGGGGCGACCCTCGGTAGGGCGACTTCCCCGCAGATCGTCGGCGGCAGGTTGGAAGCCGGGGCGATGGGTAGTGCCTCAGTGACAGGTGCCTGAGTAACGGGTGCCTGAGTAACGGGTGCCTGAGTGACGGGTAGCTGAGTGACGGGTAGCTGAGTGACGGGTAGCTGGGTGACGGGTGCGTGGGCAACCGGTGCCTGGGGAATCGGTGCCTGGGTGATGAGCGTCTGCGGGATGGGAGCCTCCGCGGCCGCAGAGTCTGCTGCCGAGGAATCCTCGGGGGTGATCGCCTGCGGATCGATGAGCCGCGGCTCGGGTTGCTCTTCCTCCAACGCGGCCCGGAGCGCGAGGCGCGCCTCATCATCCGGGATGACGATCATCGGCAGCTCCTCGAGCGGTCCGTGAGCCGACGGCTCGACATGCGCGCGCATCACCTCATCATCGCCGGTCACGATCTCATCGTCGGTATGGGTAAACGACACCTCCGGCAACACCGCATCGGAGAAGCCGACATCGCCTATCCAGGGCTCCCCTTGAGCGGCAGGACCCACGCTCCCCATCCGCTGAGCCTCGCCGTACGACAGGCTGGCTTCACGCAACCGCGGTGCGAAGGCCTGACGGGGCCGGCGCCGCTCCCACCATGTGAGGGCGAGGATGAACACCACTCCCAGGATGAGCAGCGTCCAGCGTAGTTCCGACATGGGCAACACCATGCTCAGACGGCCGCGAGCCGGACGGCCTCATCGACGTCGACTGCCACGAGGCGTGACACCCCGGGCTCATGCATGGTCACGCCGAGAAGCGAGGCCGCAAGCTCCATGGTCGTCTTGTTGTGGGTGATGAAGATGAACTGCACGCGGGCAGACATGTCGCGCACGATATCGCAGAAGCGGCCGACGTTGTGCTCATCGAGCGGCGCGTCGACCTCATCGAGCAGACAGAAGGGCGCCGGGTTGAGGTCGAAGATCGAGAAGACGAGCGCGACGGCGGTGAGCGCCTTCTCGCCACCCGAGAGCAGGTGGATGCTGCTGTTCTTCTTGCCGGGCGGCCGCGCCATGACCGCAATGCCGGCGTTGAGCGGATCCTCGCCGACCAGCTCGAGATAGGCATGACCGCCGCCGAAGAGCCGCGGAAAGCGCTCCTTGAGGCCGGAATTGATGCGCTCGAAGGTCTCCTCGAAGCGGGTGCGCGTCTCCTTGTCGATGCGCCGCATCGCTTCCTCCAGCGTGTCGAGCGCGGAGGTGAGGTCGGTGAACTGCCGATCGAGGTACTCCTTGCGCTCGGTCTGCTCCTTGAGCTCATCGATCGCCGCGAGGTTGACCTGGCCCAGCCGCTCGATGCCGGCCCGGGCTTCGGTGAGCCTCTCCTCCCACACCGGGATGGCGGCATCGGCCGCGAGGTTCTGCTGCACCTCGGCGAGCTCGAAGCGCGTCGCGGCAAACTGCTCGGCGAGCGCCTCGCGCCGCACCCGATTCTCCTGGGCGGCAAGGCGTGCCGCCTCCATCGCCTCGCGCGCCTCGCCCACCCGGCGCTCCGCCAGCACGCGTTGCTCATCGAGCGATCGCAGGATGGTATCGGCCTCCTCGAGCGCGCGGCGCGCCTCGGCCAGCTCCGCCTCGACTTCCAGCCGCAGGGCGAGCGACTCGTTGAGTCGCGCCTCGAGCGCCACGATCGGAGCATCGCCGCCGGCGAGCTCCGCTTCCAGCGCCTCACGATGCGCCTCGAGCTGCGCGCGCTGCTCGGTCATTCGCCCGAGGCTCACTCTCACCGAGGCTTCGGTCGAGCGCCGCGACTCGATGCGGATGAGAAGGTCGCGGGCGGCAACCTGCGCCGCCTGAGCGCGGGCGCGGGCGCCGGCGAGCGCCTCGCGGCGCATCTCCCGCTCGCCCTCGAGCTCCTCGCGGCGCACGTTGAGATCCGATCCGACCGCGAGCCCTTGTTCGAGCGTCTGTCCCGCGCGGCCGAGACCGCCCTCGGTCGCAGCGATCTCGAGCGCATGCTCCGCGGCCTCCGCCTCGATGCGCTGGCGCCGCAGCGTCGTCTCTTTTGCGCGCGCCCGTGCCGCTTCCAACTGCCCCGTGATGTCGGCATGACGGCGGTGCGCAGCCTGAATGCCGGCCTGCGCGGCATCCCGCTCGGCCTCTGCCCGGGCGAGACTCTCGCGCACGGCGGTGAGCCGATCCTCGGCATGCCGCACGCGCTCCTCGACTGCCTCGACCACGGCCCGCAGGCTCTTCAGCCGGTGCTCGCGCTCGATGACGCCGAGATGATGATCGACCCCGCGGCTGACACGCAGCCAGTCACGCCCGAGCCACTCGCCTCCGGGTGTTATGACGGACTCCCCGGCGGCGAGCGTCGCGCGACGCTGCAGCGCTTCGGCCAGGGACTCTGCGGCAAGGACCCCCGCGAGCTGTGCGAGCACCGGCTCGGGGCCGGAGACTTTGCCGGCCAACGCGCCCTGGCCGCCGGAATCGGCCGGGACCGCCGCAGCCGCCGCGTGCGGCGCATGCGCGCCTTCGACGAGCGCGACGCGCCCGCGGGAGAGCCGCTCGAGAGGAGCTGCAAGCTCATCGATCCGATCGATGCAGACCGCCTCGAGGTAGTCGCCGAGCGCGGTCTCGACGGCGAGCTCCCAGCCCGGCTCCACCTCCAACGTCTGGGCGATGCGGGTACGGCCGGAAAGGCCGACCTCACTCAGCCACTCCGTCGCCTGACCGGCGCTCGCCGAGAGCGCCGCCTGCTGCACCGCCTCGAGCGAGGTGCATTCCGCGCGCGTGCGCTCACGCTCGCCCCGCGCGGTCTCGAGATCCTCCTCCGCGGCCAACTGACCCGAGCGGGCGGCCTGCACCCGCTCGAGTGCCGTCCTGAGCGCGTTGGCGAGTGAATCGCTCTCGCCGCGTGCATATGATTCCTGATCCGTGAGCTCCGCGAGGAGCTCGCTCGACTCCTGCGCCTCGAGCGTCTCGCGCTCGAGCGTGAGGCGCTCGACCTGCCCCTTCAGCCGCCGCAGTTGGTTCTCGAGCTGCTCGATGCGGGCACGCTCGACCTGGGTGGTGCGATCCGCAGCGCCGAGCGCCTGATTCAACTGCTCCCAACGCTCCTGCCAGGCGGCGAGCTCCCGCTCGGCGGCCTCGAGCGCCTCGGCCGACGACTTCTCGGCGCCCTGCGCGCGCTCGAGCTCGGGCGTCGAGCGCGCGATCTCCTCGGCGAGCTCGGCGAGCTGGCGCTCGTCGCGCCCGATGTGCGCACCCAGCTCGGTGAGCGTCGCGCGGGTTTTCGTCAGGTCGGCGCGCTGCCGCTCTCGCAGCTCGCGCGTATGTTGGATCGTCTGCTCGAGGCGCGAGATCTGCGCCCCGACCTCGTAGTAGCGGCCCTGCACGGCCGAGAGGCGCTCGCTCACCGCGCCGTGGTGAGTGCGCTGGCTCTCGATCGCAGCCTCCGCGGCACGCTGATCGGCAAGCGCCGCCTGCATCTCGATCTCACGCGCGCGCGTGGCGCTGTCGTGGACCTGGGCGCCGCTGTCGAGCTCCTTCAGGCGAAGCGCCAGGAGCTCCGCCGTCAGGCGGCGCTCCTCTTCCTTCAGCGCCTGGTAGCGGCGCGCCGTGGCAGCCTGCCGCTGCAGGTGCCGGATCTGCTTCTCGATCTCATCGCGCACGTCCTGCAGGCGCTCGAGGTTCTCGCGCGTCTCGGCGATGCGGCTCTCCGTCTCCTTGCGCCGCTCCTTGTAACGGGAGATGCCCGCGGCTTCCTCCACGAAGGCGCGCATGTCCTCGGCCTTGGCCTCGATGATGCGCGAGATCGTGCCCTGCTCGATGATGGCGTAGCTGCGTGAGCCCAGGCCGGTGCCGAGAAAGAGCTGCGTGATGTCCTTGCGGCGGCAACGCGCGCCGTTGATGTAATAGCCCGAGGAGCCGTCGCGCGCGACCTGACGCTTGAGCGAGATCTCGTTGTAGCTCGCGTAGGGGCCGCCGATCTTGCCGTCGGAGTTGTCGAAGACGAGCTCCACGGAGGCGGCGCCTACGGGCTTTCTCGCCGCCGAGCCGTTGAAGATCACATCCGCCATGTTGTCGCCGCGCAGGTGCTTGGCCGACAGCTCTCCCATCACCCAGCGCACCGCATCGATGACGTTGGATTTGCCGCAGCCGTTCGGGCCGACGACACCGGTGAGATTGCTGGGAAAGCTGACTTGCGTGGGATCGACGAAGGACTTGAAGCCGGCGAGCTTGATCTTTGTCAGCCGCATCTATGCTGTCTTCCGCATCTCTTGACCGCCCCGTGAAGGCCCCCTACGAGAACGGCGGTAGTGTAGAGTAAATCGTCATGCCCTCACAGCCTTCGCAAGCGCTCGAGACCTTCGTCAATCCGCGGCCCGAGCACGACTACACGATCCGCATGCGGATTCCGGAATTCACCTGCCTCTGTCCGAAGACCGGGCAGCCCGACTTTGCAACGCTCGAGCTCGAGTACGTGCCCGACCGCGCCTGCGTGGAGCTGAAGTCTCTGAAGCTCTACATCTGGTCGTTTCGCAGTCGTGGCGCCTTCCACGAAGCGGTGACCAACGAGATCGCCGACCATCTCGCCGCAACGCTCTCGCCGCGGTTCCTGCGCCTGCAGGCGCGCTTCAAGGTTCGCGGCGGCATCTACACCCGAGTGATCGTCGAGCGGCGACAGGCGGACTGGGCGCCGGCCCCTCCCGTGCACCTTCCCTGAGCTTCCTCGAGCCCTCATTCCGGCCACTGTACAGACCCCGGTACGCCGGTATAATCGCGCGTCCTTCACAAGGCTCATGCTTTTGAGGAGCGACGAATGCCGGCCAAAAAGCCCGCGCCAAAGTCCGCGAAGGGTAAGAAGGCGGCAACATTGAGGTCAGCGGCCAAGAAGGCCGCGCCCCCTCGCAGGCCAACGGCCGCAGAGCGAGGCAGAGATGTCGAGCGCCCCAAAGCGGCGGCCGCTCACATCCACAAGGCGGCGGCTGCGCCGGCGCGGGCCTCGGCCCCCACGACAGCGGCGCCGCCCACCACTCCCACGACCACGGAATCAACCATCGAGATGCGCAAGGCCGCCCATTCCATATCCCACGCGACTTCCGCGGCCGGAAAGCCGCCCACCTCCCATTCCCGGGACGACATCCACGTGCCGCCGGCCGTGACAGCCACCCCCGCACCTGATGCCGATGAGGCGGACGGCGTGGAGCCCGGCAGCCTCCTCGCAGGACCGCGCAACGTCCAGCCCTACATCGTCAAGCGCGGCGAGCAGTACATGAGCAAGGAGCAGCTCGAGCACTTCCGCCAGATCCTGCATAGCTGGAAGCGCGACCTGATGGTCGAAGTCGACCGCACCGTCTCCCACATGAAGGACGAGGCGGCCAACTTCCCCGATCCCAACGACCGCGCCACCCAGGAAGAGGAATTCAGCCTGGAGCTGCGCACCCGTGATCGCGAGCGCAAGCTGATTCGCAAGATCGACGAGGCGCTGAAGCGCATCGAGGACGGCAGCTACGGCTATTGCCTGGAGACCGGCGAGGAGATCGGCATCAAGCGCCTCGAGGCGCGGCCGGTCGCTACCCTGAGCATCGAGGCCCAGGAGCGGCGCGAGCGCCGCGAGCGGCAGTACGGCGACCGCGACGACCGTTACCGGTAAGGACTCCACGCCGGCAGGCGACCTCGGGCCAATATACACAGGCCGTTTCGCCCCTTCGCCTACGGGGTCGCTGCACCTCGGCTCCCTGCTGGCTGCCGTCGGGAGCTTCCTCGATGCCCGTAGCCGCGGCGGGCGCTGGCTCGTACGCATCGAGGACCTCGACCGCGCGCGCGTGGTACCGGGGAGTGCCGATGAGATCCTGCGGACCCTCGAGACGTTCGGCCTCGTGTGGGACGGCAAGGTCGAGTACCAGAGTCGCCGGATACCTCTTTATGCCGAGGTGCTGCAATCGCTGCGCGCGGCGGGCCGCACGTTCGAATGCAGCTGCTCGCGCCGCGAGCTCAGCGCGGAGGATTCGGGGTATCCGGGCACGTGCCGTGCGGGACCCCAGAGGCCCGGCGATACGGCCATCCGCTTCAGGATCGACGAGCGGGAGACCGTCACCTTCAATGACCGCTTCCAGGGGCAAGTGGCGCTTGCCATGGGCAAGTTGGGAGATGTCATCGTGCGGCGCCGCGATGGGGTGTTCGCCTACCAGCTCGCAGTCGTGGTGGACGATGCGCTGCAGGGCATCACTGACGTGGTGCGTGGGGCCGATCTCCTCGAGAGCACCGGATGGCAGATCGATCTACAGCGAGCCCTCGGCCTGCGAACGCCCCGCTACGCGCATCTGCCTCTGCTGCTCGAGCGCGCCGGCGGAAAGCTCGCGAAATCCCGCCGCTCGGCGGCGCTCGATCCGAGCCGCGCCGGCGCCGAGCTGATCAGTGTTCTGCGACTCCTCGGACTCTCTCCTCCCGCGGAGCTCGCGGGCGCCGCATCCGTCGCCCTGCTCCAATGGGCGACCGCCTGCTGGCCGGAGCAGCCGCTGCCGCTGGCACGAGAGATCATCCTATAACCCCGGCGCCCGCGGTTCTGAAATGCAGGGGATCCAGCATAGCGGCTCGCCGAAGTTGTTGACTAGGAAACTACTATTGTAGTTTCCTAGTCAACATGATCCGCAGGCTCAATCCCAAGCCCCCTCGCCGGCGCCCGCCCGTGAGCCGCCTCGACGTGCATGCCTGTTATTGGCTGCGACGCGCCTCAAATCAGGTCTCCCAAGCCTTGAGCCGCAAGCTCGAGGACAAAGGGGTGACGCTGGCCGAGTGGGTCGTATTGCGCGAGCTCTATGACGGCGATCTGCGGCCCAGTACCCTCGCCGAAAGATTGGGCCTCACGCGCGGCGCCGTATCGAAGCTCGCCCGGAGGCTGGTGTGCAGCCTCACGATCACCCAGTATGCGATCACTGCAGATGGTCGCGCTCAGATGCTCGCAATCACGGATGGCGGGCGTGCCCTCGTGCGGGTGTTAGCGGGGGCCCTGGACGAAACCGATGAGGAATTTCTCGGCCATCTCGATCCAGGCACGCGCACATTAATCGCGTCTACCCTGCGCGAGATCGCCTGCCGGCGCGGCTTACCTGCCGTGCCGGCGGACTGACCCTGCCGCGGAGAGTTCAGGCGCCGTCGACGTCCCGCATGGACAGACGGATTCGGCCCTGACGGTCGACTTCCAGCACCTTCACGCGGATGACATCGCCTTCCTTCAGCTTGTCACTCACGCGCTCGACGCGCTCGTTGGAGATCTGGGAGATGTGCACCAGGCCGTCGCGGCCCGGGAGGATCGTGACGAAGGCGCCGAAGTCCATCAGGCGCGCCACCTTGCCCTCGTAGATGCGACCGACTTCCACGTCCGCCGTGATGAGCTCGATGCGCCGCTGCGCCTCGCGGCCGGCGGTACCGTTGACGGAAGCGATCTTCACCGTGCCATCGCTCTCGATGTCGATGGTGGTGCCGGTCTCCTCGGTGATCTGGCGGATCACCGCCCCGCCCTTCCCGATCACGTCGCGGATCTTCTCCGGATCGATCTTCAGGGTGATGATCGAGGGAGCCCACTCCGACATGCGCTCGCGCGGCTCGCGGATGATCTTGTTCATCTCGCCGAGAATGTGCAGACGCCCATCGCGGGCCTGCTCCAGCGCGACCTTCATGATCTCGGGCGTGACACCCTCGACCTTGATGTCCATCTGCAGCGCCGTCACACCGTCTTTCGTCCCCGCGACCTTGAAGTCCATGTCGCCCAGATGATCCTCGTCGCCGAGGATATCGGTGAGAACCTTGTAGCGGTTGCCTTCCAGCACCAGGCCCATCGCCACACCCGCCACGGGGGCCTTGATCGGCACACCCGCATCCATCAGGGATAGCGCGGTACCGCAGACGCTCGCCATCGAGCTGGAGCCGTTCGACTCCAGGATCTCCGATACGACGCGGATGACATAGGGAAACGTCGTCATGTCGGGCATCACCGCGTTGACGCCGCGACGGGCCAGGTTGCCATGGCCGATCTCGCGGCGCTTGGGCGAGCCCATCATGCCCGTCTCACCCACCGAGAACGGCGGGAAGTTGTAATGCAGCATGAAAGGCTCACGGCGCTCGCCTTCCAGGCCATCGATGATCTGTGCATCGCGGGTGGTGCCGAGCGTCGTCACGACGAGCGCCTGGGTCTCCCCGCGGGTAAAGAGCGCGGAGCCGTGCGTGCGTGGCAGGACGCCCACCTTCACGGTGATCGGCCGGACGGTCGTGGTATCGCGGCCGTCGATGCGCGGCTCGCCGTTGAGGATCCGCTGGCGGACGATGTTGCTCTCGAGCTTGAAGAGCGCATCGTCGATCTGATCCGAGCTCCACTTGGGCGACTCGCCACCCGTCAGGGTCGAGACCGTCTGCGCCTTGACCTCGGAGATGCGTGTGTGGCGCTGTTGCTTCTCCGTAATGGTGTAGGCCTGTGCGAGCGCGGCCTGCGCGTGCAGCGCCACGGCGCTCGAGAGCTCCGCGTTCTCTGCCGCGGGCTGCCAGCTCCAGCGCGGCTTGCCCGCCTCCGCGGCCAGCTCGCGGATGGCGCGGATCGCGGTCTGCATCTGCTCGTGGCCGAAGACCACCGCACCCAGCATGACCTCTTCGGACAGTCCCTTGGCCTCCGACTCCACCATCAGCACGCCATGCTCGGTGCCCGCGACCACGAGGTGCAGTTGCGACTCCGCAAGTTGCGGGGCGGTGGGATTCAGGAGGTACTGGCCGGCCTTCCAGCCCACCCGGGCGGCGCCGATCGGACCATTGAAGGGAATGCCGGAGAGGGTGAGCGCGGCAGAGGCGCCGAGGAGCGAGGCAATGTCAGGATCGATTTCCGGATCGACCGACAGGACTGTCGCAACCACCTGGACGTCGTTGTAGAAGCCGTCGGGAAAGAGCGGCCGGATCGGACGATCGATGAGACGCGATGTCAGCGTCTCCTTCTCGGTCGGCCGGCCCTCGCGCTTGAAGAAGCCGCCCGGGATACGGCCCGCGGCGTAAGTCTTCTCCACGTAGTTGACGGTCAAGGGGAAGAAATCGCGGCCGGTCTGGGCCTTCTGCTGGGCGCACGCGGTGACCAACACCACGGTATCGCCCATCGAGACCCGCACCGCACCATCGGCCTGGCGGGCGACCTCGCCCGTCTCGATGGTGACAGAGTGGGGACCGTATTGAAATGACTTGCTGACAACGCTCAAGGTCAAGCCCTCGGGGAAAAGTGGTGCCTACCAAACAAGAAGGCCGCGCAATGCGGCCTCGTTGCTGGATCAGCGGCGAAGTCCCAGGCGCTCGACGAGCTCCTGGTACTTCTGCGGTTTGGTGGCCTTGAGATAGTCGAGGAGCTTGCGGCGTTGGTTGACGAGTTTGACCAGTCCCCGCCGGGAAGAATGATCGCGCTTGTGCGCCGTGAAGTGCTCGCCGAGCCCGTTGATGCGCTCCGAGAGGAGCGCCACCTGGACCTCGGGGGAGCCGGTATCGGCAGGGTCGCGCCGGTATTGCGCCAGGATGCCGCCTTTTTTCTCGCTGCTGAGAGCCATTGCGCCAAAATCCTAAGTGACTGTCTTAAGTGCCTTTTGTGAAGCGCGCGATTGTACCCGGTGTAATGGCTCCGCCACAAGTTGCCGCCGAGGTCTATAATCCCCTCAGGCACACACACCTTGAGTCGCCGCCATGATTCGAGCATTGATCATCGGCATCCTGAGTACAGGGGCCCTCGCCGCCTGCTCCACTACGCCATCGCACCCCTCGCCCCGGACTGCCGCCGCCTATCCCGCAGGCTGGTGCTCGACGAGCGATGGCAAGATGGTGAAGCCGGGCACGGCCCGTTGCGACGCCGTGCGCCGCACGTACTCCGGACAGCAATTACAGGGCACGGGATTTACCGACGCCGCTCACGCGCTGCAGGCGCTGGACCCGTCGATAACGACTGGACCCTAAGTAGCCTGAAACAGGCGGCGAGGCCGGACGAGTCCCCGGCCATCGGACTCGCCTATTCCTAGGAATTTTCCGGCGGCGTCGTAGAGCCTGACACGTCCGGGAGCGTGGCTGCGCACCAGAACGACTTCCTGTCCGTGGCCGATGCGATCGGCCTGCCAGGCCTCGAGCGGTACCGCCGGCAGGTGGCCGAGCGGCTGGTCGGCCGGCAGGAGCCTGGGCTCTGCACCCTCCTCGCATGCACGGGTGAGCGCTTCGAGCGGCTGCATCGGCTCCCGCTCGAAGGGCTCGACCCAACTTCGGCGCAAGGCCGTGACGTGGCCGCACGTGCCCAGTGCCTGGGCAATATCTTCTGCGAGCGTGCGCACGTACGTTCCTTTGGAGCAAAGGACGTCGAGCTCGGCCGAATCCTCGCTCAGGCTCACCGGCTCGAGCGCGAAGATCTCGATTTCCCGCGGCGCGCGCTCGACCGTGACGCCGGCCCGCGCCAACTCGTAGAGCGGCCGGCCGTCGCGCTTCAGCGCCGAGTACATCGGCGGGATCTGATGGCTGCGGCCGAGAAAGCCCTGCAATGCCGCTTCGAGCCCCTCCTGCCAGCGATCCGGCACCGGCGCCTGCTCGATCACCGGCCCTTCGCGATCCGCGGTGGCAGTGCGGGTTCCGAGGGTTACCGTGAACCGGTAGCGCTTGCGGCTCGACAGTATTTCGCCTGCGATCTTCGTCGCCTCACCGAGGCACAGCGGGAGCATGCCGGTTGCCAGCGGATCGAGGCTCCCCGCGTGTCCGGCCTTGCAGCCGCCGAGCAGCCGGCGCACACGCTGCAGCGCGGCGTTCGACGACGTTCCGGCCGGCTTGTCGAGCAGGAGTATGCCGTGCGGCATATCTAGTGGCGCGGCCCGGGGGCGGATCGCTCGGCCGATCCCGGGCCTCGCCCTTTGGGCCGGCTAACGCCGTCCACAAAATCCGTCGGAGCGGATTTTGAACGCCCGGCATCGCCGGGCGGGCCCGCAGGGCCGAGGCCCATGG
Source organism: Steroidobacteraceae bacterium (assembly GCA_035652555.1). GTDB lineage: Bacteria > Pseudomonadota > Gammaproteobacteria > Steroidobacterales > Steroidobacteraceae > 13-2-20CM-66-19. The sequence continues at coordinate 41,752 of DASRDO010000106.1, forward strand.
ATGGGCCGAGTAAAATCGCTCCTGGCGATTTTGTCGGACGGCTCAATCATTTGCTTCTTTCCCCCTGACGGCGCGGTCGATGAGGCCGGTGAGGTGCGCGGCCTTCTCTGCCGTATCGTCGTGCACGAACTCGAGCCGTGGCGCGTGCCTGAGGCCCAATCGCCGGCCGACCTCGCCACGGAGGAATCCGGCCGCGCGCGTGAGGCCGCCCTGCACCTGCTGCGGCGGGTGCTGCGAGGCGAAAGGCGCGAAGAAGACCTTCGCCACGCCCATGTCGGCCGATAGGCTGACGCCGGTGACGGTCACGTTGCCCACGCGCGGGTCCTTCACTTCGCGCGTGATGAGCTCGGCGAGCACTCGCTGCAGCTCCGACTCGATCTTGCGTACCCGGCCGGAGGAGGAGCCCTGGGCGCTCTTCTTCCTCACTACTCGGCCCGTCCCGGGCCTCGCCTCCGCTCGCTGCGCAATTGCTCCTCGCAAGTCATTGCAAAGTCCGCGCAACCTCGAGGCGGGCAAAGCACTCGATCTGATCGTTGACGCGCACGTCCTGGTAGTTCTTCACTCCGATGCCGCATTCCGTGCCCGCGCGCACCTCGCCGACATCGTCCTTGAAGCGGCGCAGCGACTCGAGCGCGCCCTCGAAGATGACCACGTTGTCGCGCAGCACGCGGATCGGATTGTTGCGCCGGACGTAACCCTCGGTGACGAGGCAGCCGGCGACCACGCCGAACTTGCTGGAGCGGAACACCTCCCGCACCTGCGCAACGCCCACGATCTGCTCCTTGATCTCCGGCCGCAGCATGCCGGTCATCATCTGCTTCACGTCATCGATGGCTTCGTAGATGATGCTGTAGTAACGCACCTCGACACCGGTCTCCTTCATCGCATCGCGCGCGCCGGAGTCGGCGCGGACGTTGAAGCCGATGATGAGCGCCTTGGAGGCGGCCGCGAGCTGCACGTCGGACACCGTGATCCCGCCGAGGCCGCTGGCAATGATCTTGACCTGCACCTCCTCGGTCGAGAGCTTGGTGAGCGCCTCGCGCAGCGCCTCGATGCTGCCCTGCACATCGCCCTTGATGAGCACGGCGACGACACCCGCCTTCTCCTCGCCGAGCTGTGAGAAAACGTCCTCGGCGCGCGTCGCCTGACGCGCGAGCTTCACGTCGCGGAACTTGCCCTGACGGTAGAGCGCCACCTCGCGCGCCTTGCGCTCGCTCTCGAGCGCGAGCAGCTCATCGCCGGCATTGGGCGCTCCGGAGAGGCCCAGCACCACGACTGGCGTGGACGGGGTCGCCTCTTCCACTGCACGGCCATTCTCATCGAAGAGCGCGCGCACACGGCCGAACTCGGAGCCGGCGATGATGGGATCGCCGAGGCGCAACGTGCCCTTTTTGACGAGCACCGTTGCCACCGCGCCGCGTCCCTTCTCGACGCTCGACTCGATGACGACACCAGCGGCGAGCCCGGTGCGAGGTGCGCGCAGCTCGAGCACTTCTGCCTGCAGCAGTACGGCCTCGAGCAGCTCATCTATCCCGGCACCGGTATGGGCCGAGACGTTGACGAACATGTTCTGCCCGCCCCAGTCCTCGGGAATGACCTCCTGCTTGGCGAGCTCGGCGCGCACCCGATCGGGGTCCGCGCCGCTCTTGTCGATCTTGTTGACGGCGACGACGATGGGCACCCCCGCGGCGCGGGCGTGTTGGATCGCCTCGACCGTCTGCGGCATGACACCGTCGTCGGCCGCCACCACCAGGATGACGACGTCCGTAGCCTTCGCGCCGCGCGCCCGCATTGCCGTGAAGGCGGCATGGCCCGGTGTGTCGAGGAACGTCACGACGCCCTTCGGAGTCTCCACGTGATAGGCGCCGATGTGCTGAGTGATGCCACCGGCCTCACCCGCCGCCACCTTGGTGCGGCGGATATAGTCGAGAAGTGATGTCTTGCCATGATCGACGTGACCCATGACGGTCACGACCGGGGGACGCGGCTCGGCCTCTGCGGCCTGCGGCTCGATGCCCTGCAGATCCTCCTCGATCTGGTTTTCCTTGAGGAGCTTCGGGGTGTGACCCAACTCCTCGACCACGAGCACCGCCGTGTCCTGATCGATCGGCTGATTGATGGTCGCCATGACGCCCATGTTCATGAGCACCTTGATGACCTCGGTCGCCTTGATGGCCATCTTCTGCGCCAGCTCCGCGACCGTGACCGTCTCGCCGATACCGACCTCGCGCACGACGGGCGCGGTGGGCATTTCGAACCCGTGCCGGCCATCGGTGGCGCTCGGTACGGCTCGCGATTTGACGCGTCGTTTCTTCTTGTAGCGGGAGCTGACATCCGTCGCAACGTGCAGCTCCTGCCTGCCATATCGCGTGTGGCGATCGTCTGCCGCCGCGGGACGCTCCCGCGCCGGAGCTGGCGTTACTGGCGGACGCTCGCGCGCGGCGCCTCCGGCCGCACTCTCTCGCGCGGGCGCCGGGGCTGCGGCTCTCGGCGCGGGGGCTGCGGCTCTCGGCTCCGGCGCAGCCGGTGCGGCCGGCTCCTGGGAGCGACGGTCGGTCCCCTGGCGCTCCTCCTGCGCCTCACGCTGCTGTTCCTCGCGCTCACGCTCGCGGCGCTCTTCCTCCTCACGCGCCCGTTGCTCGGCAAGGCGGCGCGACTCATCCTGCGCCCGGCGGCGGGCGGCCTCCTCCTCCTCGATGCGGCGGCGATTCTCCGCCTCCAGCCGTTCGCGCTCGCGACGCTCGGCCTCCACGCGCTCGGTCTCCTGCCGGGCCACTTCCTCGGCTTCGCGGCGCTTCTGGTCGATCTCGTCCTGCTGTTGGCGCGCCTGCTCCTCGAGCACGTCGCGCTTGATGTAGGTGCGCTTCTGGCGAACCTCCACACTGACGGTACGCGCGCGGCCCTGGACGCTCGCGAGCTTCAGCTCGCTCTGCGTCTTGCGCCTCAGCGTGATGCGGCGGGGTGCCGCGTCGCGCTCGCTTTCGGCCCCGTGGCTGCGGCGCAGATGAGTCAACAACTCGAGCTTCGCATCATCGCTGATGTGATCATCGGGGCCTTTGACCTTGATGCCGGCCTGGTCGAGCTGCACGAGCAGTCGATCCACCGGCACCTTCAGGACCTCTGCAAACTGGGAAACCGTCACTTCCGCCATACTTGTCGCACCCTCAGGTCTGACCCGCCTCGAACCATGGGGCCCGGGCAGTCATGATGAGCTTGCCCGCCTCGTCGGCCGGCAATCCCTCGATGTCCTTCAGATCCTCCACGGACTGCTCCGCGAGATCCTCGCGCGTGCGCACGCCGCGCCGCGCGAGCGCGAGCGCGAGGTCCGGGCTCATTCCATCGAGCAGCAGCAGGTCATCCGCCGGCATCGACTGATCCAGCGTCTCCTCGCTCGCAATCGCCTGCGTGAGCAGCACATCGCGCGCGCGATTGCGCAGCTCCTTGACGATCTCCTCGTCGAACTCCTCGATCGAGGCGAGCTCCGCCTGCGGCACGTAGGCGATCTCCTCGACCGTCGAGAAGCCTTCCTGCGCGAGAATGGTGGCGACATCCTCGTCGACGTCGAGCTGCTTCATGAACAGCTGCACCAGCGCCTTCGCCTCCGACTCGCTCTTCGCCTCGGCGTCGGACTCGGTCATGACGTTGAGCTCCCAGCCGGTGAGCTGGCTCGCGAGGCGGATGTTCTGGCCGCCGCGGCCGATGGCCTGCGAGAGCTTCTCCTCCGCCACCGCGATGTCCATGCTGTGCGAATCCTCATCGACGACGATCGACATGACCTCTGCCGGCGACATGGCGTTGATGACGAACTGCGCCGGATTCTCGTTGTGGGGGATGATGTCGACCCGCTCACCGGCGATCTCGTTGGAGACCGCCTGCACGCGCGAGCCGCGCATGCCGACGCACGCGCCCACCGGATCGATACGCGGATCGTTGCTGCGCACCGCGATCTTGGCGCGCACGCCCGGATCGCGGGCGGCGCCGAGGATCTGGATGAGACCCTGGCCGACCTCCGGCACCTCGAGCTTGAAGAGCTCGATCAGAAACTCGGGCGCCGTGCGCGTCAGGAAAAGCTGCGGCCCGCGCAGCTCCGAGCGCACCTCCTTGAGAAACGCCTTGATGCGGTCCTGTGCCTTGACCTGCTCGCGCGGGATCATGTCGGTGCGCGGCACGAACCCCTCTGCGTTGGACCCGAGGTCAACGAAGATCCCGTTGCGGTCGACGCGCTTGACCACGCCGCTGACGAGTGTGCCCACGCGATCGCGGTAGGCATCCACGACCTGTTGGCGCTCCGCCTCGCGCACCTTCTGCACGATGACCTGCTTGGCCTGCTGGGCGGCGATGCGGCCGAACGCCACCGACTCCATCGGCTGCTCGACGAAGCCGCCGATCTCGGCCTTCGGGTCGAGCTCGTGCGCATCCTCCAGGCGCAGCTCGCGCTCCGGCGCCTCGAGCTCGGTGGAGTCGTCGGCAAACACCTTCCAACGGCGAAACGTCTCGTAGTCCCCGCTCTTGCGGTCGATGGCCACGCGGGCGTCCCACTCCTCGCTGTGTTTCTTGCGGGTAGCCGAAGCCAGAGCCGCTTCGAGCGCCTCGAAGATCACCTCCTTGTCGACGCCTTTCTCGTTGGAGACTGCATCGACGACCATCAGGATTTCCTTGTTCACTACTGTCACCTCTCGCCAGCTAGCCTGTCAGCCTGGCCTTGCCAATCTCTGCAAAAGACACCGGTACGCGCTGCCC
>DASRDO010000107.1:0-56437 GCA_035652555.1 Steroidobacteraceae bacterium
CTTCGCGGTGCTCGCCGAGGAGCTCGGGCTCCTCGGCGTGCTCCTCACGCTCGGACTCTTCGTCGCGCTCATCTGGCGCGCGTTCCACATCGCGCGGCTCGCCTCGCAGGCCGGCCTCGACTTCCAGAGCTATCTCGCCGCGGGATTCGCGCTGTGGATCGGGATCCAGGCCTTCATCAACATCGGCGTCAACATGGGCGTGCTGCCGACCAAGGGACTGACGCTGCCGCTCATGAGCTACGGGCGATCGAGCCTCATCGTGACGCTCGTGTGGGTGGGAATGCTGCTGCGCGTTTATCACGAGACGATGATGGAGCGGCGCGGCTCGGCCACCGTCACGCCGCGAGGGGGCGCCAGCCGGCCCGAAGGGGCTTACCGATGAGCGTCGGCTCGCGAACGGGGACATCAGAGGGCGCCGGGACTGCGCCTCGCAATGGGCGGCCGATCCTCATCATGGCAGGCGGTACCGGCGGTCACGTGTTTCCAGCGCTGGCGCTCGCTCGCCGGCTGCGCGAGCAGTCGGTCGAGGTCGTCTGGCTCGGCACGCGCCGCGGACTCGAGGCGCGCGTCATTCCCGCCGAGGGTATCTCCATCGAGTGGCTGTCGGTCGGCGGATTGCGAGGCAAGGGGTGGCGCACGCTGCTCGCCGCGCCCTGGCGGCTCACGGTCGCGCTGCTGCAGGCGTTGCGTGTCATGTGGCGCCGCCGTCCGGCGATCGTCGTCGGACTCGGCGGCTTCGTCACGGGCCCGGGTGGCATCGCTGCATGGCTCACCCGCCGGCCGCTGGTCATCCACGAGCAGAATGCGATTGCCGGCTTCACCAACCGCTGTCTCGCTCATCTGGCGCGGGAGGTGCTCGAGGCATTTCCCGACAGCTTCAGCGAGAGTGTCGAGGCGCGCACGGTGGGCAACCCGGTCCGCCGTGACATCAGCGCCTTGCGGCCGCCCGGCGAGCGCTTTCCCGGGCGCGAAGGCGCTGTGCGACTCCTCGTGGTCGGGGGCAGCCAGGGCGCGGTCCGACTCAACACCGTCGTGCCTTACGCGCTGGCGCGCCTCGCCGGCGTGATCCGCTTCGATGTCCGCCACCAGGCAGGCGAGCGCTGGATCGAGGCAGGTCGGCAGAGCTACGCCGATGCCGGCGTGCGAGCGGACGTGCGCCCCTTCATCGAAGACATGGCCGAGGCCTACGGCTGGGCGGACCTCGTTATCTGTCGCTCGGGCGCTCTTACCGTCTCGGAGCTCGCCGCGGCCGGCGTCGGTGCGATTCTGGTGCCGTTCCCCGCTGCGGTGGATGACCATCAGACTCACAACGCGAGGTTCCTGGTGCGCGCGGAGGCGGCGGTACTGATCGCCGACCGTGACCTGACCGCCGAGCGGCTGGGCGCGGAGCTCGAGCGGCTGTGTGCCGCCGGCCGGGAGAAGCTGCTCGCCATGGCCGAGCGCGCGCGCCGGCTCGCGCGGCCCGATGCGACCGAGGAGCTGGCCGCCTCCTGTCTAACGCTTGCGAGGAGCGCCGCATGATCGACGAGCGGCGCACTGTGTTGCAGCGACCTTCCGCCGAGCTGCGTGCGAGCCCCGATCGCCGCGACCGCATGCGCCGCATCAACACGATTCACTTCGTCGGCATCGGCGGCAGTGGCATGAGCGGCATCGCCGAAGTGCTGCTCAACCTCGGCTACGCCGTGCAGGGCTCGGACCTCAAGGCGGGGCCGGTCACCGACTGGCTGGCGCAGCTCGGCGCCAAGGTGCGCTTCGGACATGCGGCGGAGAATGTCGACGGCGCGGACGTGGTGGTGGTCTCGAGCGCCGTGGCGCGAGGCAATCCGGAGGTAGATGCGGCTCTCGCGCGGCGCGTGCCGGTGGTCTCGCGCGCCGAGATGCTGGGCGAGCTCATGCGCTTCCGCTACTCCATCGCAGTGGCGGGCACGCACGGCAAGACGACCACCACCAGCCTCATCGCCAGCGTTCTGGCCGAAGGTGGTGAAGACCCGACCTTCGTGATCGGCGGCCGTCTCAAGAGCGCCGGCAGTCATGCCCGGCTCGGCGCCGGACGCTACCTGGTCGCCGAAGCCGACGAGAGCGATGCCTCGTTCATGCATCTGCAGCCGCTCGTCGCGGTCGTCACCAACATCGACAACGATCACCTCGCGACTCACGGCGGCGATTTCGAGCGGCTGAAGCAGAGCTTCGTCGGCTTCCTGCACAACCTGCCGTTCTACGGGCTCGCGGTATTGTGTCTGGATGACGAGCACGTGCGCGGCATCCTCGAGCGCGTGGGCAGGCCGATCCTGACATACGGCCTTAGCGAGGCGGCCGATGTGCGTGCCGTCGAAGTCCGGCGGCTCGGGCTGCAGACGAGGATCCGCGTCGCACGCCGTGCCGGCGCGCCTTTGGAAGTGACCGTCAACCTGCCGGGCACGCACAACGTGTTGAATTCGCTCGCCGCAATTGCGGTGGCGACGGAGCTCGGAATCGACGATGCCGCCGTCGGGCGGGCGCTCGCGGGTTTTCAGGGAATCGACCGGCGGATGCAGCACGTTGCCGATATCGACACCGCCGTGGGAACGGTCACGGTGGTCGATGACTACGGCCATCACCCGACCGAGGTGTCCGCGACACTGGAGGCGCTGCGCCAGGCATACCCGGGCCGGCGAATCGTGCTCGCCTTCCAGCCGCACCGTTACACGCGCACCCACGACCTCATCGATGACTTCGGCCGGGTGTTGTCGACCGTGGATGTGCTCTTCGTGACGGAGGTCTACGCCGCGGGTGAGCCGCCGATCGCCGGCGCAGACGGGCGCGCGATCTGCCGCGCCGTGCGCAGCCGCGGACAGGCGGAGCCGCTCTTCGTGGAGCGCGTCGAGGAGTTGGCGGAGTCGCTGAAGGACGTGATCCGCGGCGGCGATGTGATCGTTGCCATGGGCGCCGGCAACATCAGTGCGGTGGCGCACAGGCTCGAGGAACGCCTCGGCGTGCTCCTGCCGCCGCGGAGGGACGCCTGATGCTGGCCGTCGCGAGCGAGTTCCTGCCGCGTATCCGGCGCAACGAGCCGATGAGCCGCCATACCTCCTGGCACGTCGGCGGACCCGCGGAGATCTACTTCACACCGAGCGATCGGGCGGATCTCGCCGCGTTCCTGAAGAGCGTACCGGCCGATGTGCCGGTGTGCTGGGTCGGACTCGGAAGCAACCTGCTGGTGCGCGACGGGGGCATCGCCGGAGTCGTCATCAGCACGCACGGCGTGTTGGATCGCCTGGAGCGCGACGGGCCCGAGACGGTGCATGGCGAGGCCGGAGTCGCCTGTGCCCGTATCGCCAGACAATGCATCAAATGGGGCCTCGGCCCGGCGGAGTTCTTTGCCGGCATCCCCGGTACCCTGGGCGGCGCGCTGGCGATGAATGCCGGCGCCTTTGGCGGTGAGACCTGGCGGCACGTCGTGGAGGTCGAGACCATCGATCGGCAGGGCCGTGAGCATCGCCGGCCTGCGAGCGAGTATGCCGTCAGTTATCGGCATATCGAGCCGCCCGTCGTGGAGGAATGGTTCGTCGCCGCGCGGCTGCGGTTCGAAATCCGCCCGCCCGAGCATCGGAGCGAGGTGAATGCCCTCCTCGAGCGGCGTAAAGCGACCCAGCCCATCGGGGAGTGGAGCTGCGGCTCGGTGTTCACCAACCCGCCTGGCGATCACGCCGCGCGCCTCATCGAGGCCGCGGGGCTGAAGGGTCTCGCCGTCGGCGGCGCCTCGGTGTCGATGAAGCATGCCAACTTCATCATCAACCACGGAGAGGCCAAGGCTGCGGATGTCGAGAGCCTGATCGGGCGCGTGCAGGCTGAAGTGCAGCGGGCGCATGGCGTGCGCCTGCACCCGGAGGTGCGCATCGTCGGCCAGACCCTGGAGGAGAGGCGCTGATGCGGCTCGCCTACGATCCGACTCGCGCCCGCCGCACTGCCGAGCCTCGGGAGTTCGGCCGGGTGGCCGTGTTGCTCGGCGGTGACTCGAGTGAGCGCGAGATTTCACTCCTCACCGGCCACGCCGTCCTGGCGGCGCTCGTTCGTCGAGGCGTCGAGGCCGTTGCCTTCGATCCCTGCGAGCACTCTCTGCCCGACCTGCTGGCGCAGCGCTTCGACCGGGTCTGGATCGCGCTGCACGGCCCCGGCGGCGAGGACGGTACCGTCCAGGGCGCGCTCGAGTATCTGGGTATTCCCTACACCGGCAGTGGCGTCGCGGGCTCGGCGATGGCCATGGACAAACTGCGCACCAAGCGTCTGGCTCAGGCGATCGGCGTCCCGTCGCCCGATGCCCTCGAGCTCAATGGCCCGCAGGATTTCGAGCTGGCGCTCGAGCGCCTGCGGTTGCCGCTCATCGTGAAGCCGGCGAGCCAGGGCTCCAGTGTCGGGATGACTAAGGTCGAGAGCGCCGAGGCTCTTCCTGCGGCCTATGCGGCTGGCGCCGCAGTCGATCGCAGCGTCTTCGCGGAGCGATGGATCACCGGCCGCGAGTACACCGTGGCGCTCCTGCAGGGTGAGGCGTTGCCGTCCATCCGCATCGAGACGGCCACGGGCTTCTACGACTATCAGGCGAAGTACTTTCGCGACGACACCCGCTATCTCTGTCCCTCAGGGCTCTCCCGGCCGGCAGAGCAGCACCTGGCGAGCCTCGCGCTCGCGGCGCTCGCGGCGGTCGGGGGCGAAGGCTGGGGACGGGCGGACTTCATGATGGATGCCGCCGGGCGTGCGCTCCTCCTGGAAGTCAACACCGTGCCCGGGATGACCGGCCACAGCCTGGTGCCGATGGCGGCCCGCGCGGCGGGCATCGACTTCGATGAGCTCGTGTGGCGGGTGCTCGAGACGAGCTTCGTCCGGTTTCCCGGGGGAGGGCGCTGACCGTGTGGAAGCGGACGCGCAATCGGATCAAAGCCCGCGAAAAAGCCGCGGCGCGGCCGGCGGTCCCCTGGGGTGCCATCGTCCGGGTGCTCGCCGCCGGCGGGGCGGTGTTTGCGACCCTCTGCGTCGTGTTCTGGGCGCTCAACCAGCCGATCCGCACCGTGGAGGTGACGGGACGGTTCCAACACATCGCCCCGGCCGAGATCGAGCAGATCGTCGCGCGACGGGTGCGCGGAGAGGGCCTGCTCACGGTCAATCTCGCGGCGGTGAGCCGGGCGATACACACGCTGCCCTGGGTCGATGCCGCGAGCGTCGAGCGCGACTGGCCCCACGGGCTTGCGGTTCTGGTCGTGGAGCAGGTAGCCGCCGCGCGCTGGGGCCGCGATGGCCTGGTCAACGGCAGCGGTGTGGTGTTTGCGACCGGCGTCAGCCGCGTCCCCGCCGGACTCGCGCGTTTGTCGGGACCGGATGGTTCCGAGGCCGAGGTCACCCAGCGCTACCTCGCCATGCAGCGGCGGCTGACCCGGGTGAGCCTCACGATCACGGCGCTGCGGCTCGATGCGCGCGGCGCCTGGCACCTCGATCTCGCCAACGGCATCACGGTGAGGCTCGGGCGCTCGCAGGTCGATGAGCGGTTCGAGAAATTCATGAGCGCGGCGCTCGCCATCGTCGAGCGGCGCGCGGGAGACATTTCGTACGTGGATATGCGCTACACAAACGGCTTCTCGATCGGTTGGCGGGCAGGTGCAAGTCATGCTTAAGCGGTCCGATAGAAATCTCATCGTGGGCCTCGACATCGGCACCTCCAAGGTGGTTGCCCTGGTCGGGGAGGTCGGCGTCGACGGCACCATCGAGGTGCTGGGGCTCGGCTCCCAGCCTTCACGGGGTCTGAAGAAGGGCGTCGTCGTCAACATCGAATCGACGGTGCAGTCGATCCAGCGCGCCGTGGAGGAAGCCGAGCTCATGGCCGGCTGCGAGATCCACTCGGTGTTTGCCGGAATCGCCGGCAGCCACGTGCGCAGTCTCAACTCGCACGGCGTGGTGGCGATCCGCGATCGCGAGGTCACCCACGGTGATGTCGAGCACGTGATCGATGCGGCGAAAGCGGTGGCGATACCCGCCGACCAGAAGATCCTGCACGTGCTGCCCCAGGAGTTCATCGTCGACGGCCAGGAAGGCATCCGCGACCCCATCGGCATGTCGGGTGTGCGGCTGGAGGCCAAGGTGCACATCGTTACCGGCGCGGAGAGCGCCGCGCAGAACATCGAGAAGTGCATCAAGCGCTGCGGGCTCGAGGTCGACGATGTCGTGCTCGAGCAGCTCGCCTCCAGCTTCTCGGTGCTCACCGACGATGAGAAAGAGCTCGGTGTCTGCCTGGTCGACATCGGCGGCGGCACGACGGATCTGGCGGTGTTCGCGCACGGGGCGATCCGCCACACGGCGGTGATACCGATTGCGGGCGATCAGGTGACCAACGACATCGCGGTCTCCATGCGCACGCCGACCCAACATGCCGAAGACATCAAGATCCGCTACGCCTGCGCGCTCTCGCAGCTCGCCAACCCGGACGAGAGCATCGAAGTGCCGAGTGTCGGCGACCGGCCGGCGCGCCGCCTCGCGCGCCAGACGCTGGCCGAGATCGTCGAGCCGCGTTACGAGGAGCTATTCGGCCTGGTGCGCGAAGAGCTGCGCCGCAGCGGTTTCGAGGAAGTGATCGCCGCGGGCGTGGTGCTCACCGGCGGCAGCGCCAAGATGGAGGGCGCGATCGAGCTGGCCGAGGAAGTCTTCCACGTGCCCGTGAGACTGGGGCTGCCGCAGCAGGTCCATGGCCTCACCGATGTCGTGAAGAACCCCGTTTTCTCCACCGGCGTGGGGCTGCTGCTCTATGCCCGTGACAACTTCCTGCCCGCGCGTCGCGGGCGGTCCCTGGGCAACGCGAAGACGGCGCTCGACCGTATGCGCGCCTGGTTCCAGGGAAACTTTTGACGCTGACAGACCGAACGACCTCAACAAAACCAAAGCAACCCTCACAATCAACCGACTCATTCTCGAGGAGCACGCGCAATGTTCGAATTAATGGACGCCTACAGCCAAAGCGCTGTCATCAAAGTCATCGGCGTGGGCGGCGGCGGCGGCAACGCCGTGGCCCACATGGTCACCTCCGGCATCGAGGGTGTGGAGTTCATGTGCGTCAACACCGACGCGCAGGCCCTGAAGCATGCGAAGGTGAAGACCGCACTGCAGATCGGCACCAATATCACCAAGGGGCTCGGCGCCGGCGCTGATCCGGAAGTCGGCCGTCAGGCAGCGATGGAAGACCGCGACCGCATCGTCGAGCTGGTCGAGGGCTGCGACATGCTGTTCATCACCGCCGGGATGGGCGGCGGCACCGGCACGGGCGGCGCGCCCGTGGTCGCGCAGGTCGCCAAGGAGCTCGGGATCCTGACTGTCGCGGTGGTCACCAAGCCCTTCGAGATGGAGGGCAGCAAGCGCTCCTACATGGCCGACCACGGCATTGCCGAGCTCGGCAAGTACTGCGACTCGCTCATCACCATCCCCAACCAGAAGCTGCTGACGGTGCTGGGCGCCCAGACGACCCTGCTCGATGCATTCAAGTCCGCGAATCAGGTGCTGCAAGGGGCCGTGCAGGGCATCGCGGAGCTGATCACGCGGCCCGGGCTCATCAACGTCGACTTTGCCGACGTACGCACGGTCATGGCCGAGACCGGCATGGCCATGATGGGCTCCGGAGCTGCGAGCGGCGAGGGACGTGCGCGGGCGGCAGCCGAGGCCGCTGTGTCGTCCCCCCTTCTCGAGGACATCAACCTCGCGGGCGCGCACGGCATTCTGGTGAACGTCACGGCCGGCATGGATCTCTCGATCGGGGAATTCCAGGAGGTCGGCCAGATCGTGAAGCAGTTCGCCTCCGAGGACGCCACGGTGGTGGTCGGCACCGTGATCGATCCGGAGCTGAGCAACCAGGTGCGCGTGACCGTCGTGGCCACCGGTCTCGGCCGCCCGGCCGTCGCGGCCCGGCCGCAGCCGCTCGGCGGCTTCCGACAGACCGAGCCGGCGCCGCGCGGCGAGCCGCCGGCTCGGGAAACCCGCGAGCCGCCGATGCGGGTCGTGCGGCGCAGTCCCCTCTCGAGCAGCGACTATGCGCAACTCGATAAGCCGACGGTCCAGCGGCAGCGCGCGGTAGGCGACGGACTGCGGCAGGAGGTCCAGCCGGACGACCTGCTGGACATTCCGGCATTCCTGCGCCGCCAAGCTGATTGAGCGTAACTGGTCAGCTTGTGATACGTTAGCGCGCCGTTCCGCGCCGCGGACCCGAGTGTCCGCGGCAGCCGTTCTCACCCAGGGGGCATGTGGTAGCGGGCCATGGCCCCCAGGTCAGTGAATTGCAGCGGAGTGCGGTTCGGCGCGCCGCGGCGTCATCCGCGGCCCGGCAAGATCGTTGAGAGACGAAGGACTCACGCAGCTATAAACATGGTCGGCCAGCGGACGCTCAAGAATTCGATCCGCGCTACGGGCGTCGGGCTTCATACGGGCAAGAAGGTCCTGATGACGCTCCGTCCGGCCCCGCCTGATACCGGCATTGTGTTCCGACGGACCGATCTGCCGCAGACAGGGGAGGTGTTGGCGCACGCGGAGAATGTCAGTGACACTTTGCTCGGCACGACGCTGTGCCGGGGCACCACCCGGGTCTCGACGGTCGAGCACCTGCTCTCGGCGTTCGCCGGTCTCGGGATCGACAACGCCATCGTGGAGCTGTCGGCGCCCGAGGTGCCCATCATGGACGGCAGCGCCGGCCCCTTCGTTTTTCTCCTGCAGTCGGCCGGCATCGAGGAGCAGCGTCAGCCGAAGCATTTCATCCGCATCAAGAAGCGGCTGCGGGTGGAGGACGGCGACAAGTGGGCGGAGTTCATCCCCTTCGATGGCTTCAAGGTCAACTTCGAGATCGAGTTCAATCACCCGATCTTCAAGCGCCGGGCGCAGAAGGCGTCGATGGACTTCTCGACGACTTCCTTCCTGAAGGAAGTCAGCCGGGCGCGCACATTCGGATTCATGCGCGACCTGGAGATGTTGCGGGAGCGCAATCTTGCGCTCGGCGGCAATCTCGACAACGCCATTGTGCTCGATGACTTCCGGGTGCTCAACGAGGACGGCCTCAGATACGAGGACGAGTTCGTCAAGCACAAGATCCTGGATGCGATCGGAGATCTCTATCTTCTGGGACACAGCCTGATCGGGGAGTTCAGCGGCCACAAGTCGGGACACGCGTTGAACAATCGGCTGTTGCGGGCGCTGTTGGCCGATGCGACCACCTGGGAGAAGGTGGTATTCGAGTCGTATGCGGACGCGCCGATTTCCTACATCGAGGCGCCTGCGCTGCCAGGCTCCGGCGGCGCCTGAGCGGGCCAGTCCCCGCAAAGGCATCCTGCCTCGAGGTTCTCGAGAGCTCTTACGGCGGAGGTCCGGTCGTAAATCCGGGCGTATGGCTACTTCATTGAACCGGGCATGACGCGGACCGTAACTTCCTTGATGTCCGGTTGCGCTTCTCGAATCTCAGCGCTGAGCTCCTGGAGGGCGTAGCGCAGGCGGGCAGACCAGGCGGAGGACTCCGCGAAGACGACCAGGTTGCCGTCACGCTCGGTGATCCCGGTGATCCGCGGGGGGAGCTCAGCGGGTAGACGGGCCTGCAACCAAGGGCGCCAGAAGGCCTGGCGGGCGGATTGGCCCGCGGCTTTTGACAGAACGGGAACCGCACGGGCCAATAGGTCTTTGACAGAATGTGCACGCGGTGGCTGAGGGCCCGAATGGCCGGGCCGGGAGGCCAAGTGTGAGCGGTTTCGCGGTGAGCCGACCTTGAGTTTGCGGACGCCGTGCTTGTCTGGGCGGCTCTTATTGGGCATATTCTGGTTGCTGCTCGAGGGCAAACCGTGTCCCGGAGCATGGAATCTCGCGTTGGCCGGGCTCAGAGTAAAGCTGAGGATCAATGTAGAGCCATGACAGCCCGGTTGCCGGCAAAGCGCAAGTTCTTTCGATTCAGGGTCTCCAGGGGCATTGATGCTCGCGAGGGCGGGTCTCAGAGGCCACGGAGCTCCGCCGTGATTGGCTCGTGCGCTCAGTCTGCTGCGTCACCTGCCGTTATTGAATGGGTACGCACGCCTCCGGAGCGCATGGCATGAATGTCATCATTTTCTCGAAGCGCCACGGGCATGCCCGTGAGCTGAGCCTGCCTCCGCTGGCGCTCGGCGGCATGATCCTGCTGGCGCTTGCCATCGTGGGCGGTGCCTTCGGGGTTGGCCTCAGCCTGGGGCATGGCGGCGGGGTGACCGGGTTGTCTCTCGGACAGACCAGCCACTGGTCGCAGATCCTCGCGAAGCAGCGCGAGGAGATCGCCGATCTCAAGCAGCAGATGCAGGCGCGCGCCGATGCGATCGCCATTCAGCTCGGCGACATGAAGGCGCACGTCCTCCGGCTCGATGCGCTGGGACAGCGTCTGACCGCGATGGCCGGCATCAAGAGCAGTGAATTCAACTTCGGTCAGGATCCGCCGCAGGGCGGTCCGGAGATGGATATTCCGGGCACACGGCCGGAGATGGCCGATGTCGCCACCATGTTGAAGAGTCTGCAGGGACAGATCGATTCCAGCGGCTCGCAGCTCTCGGCGCTGGAGAACGTCATCCTCGCGCGCCAGCTCGGGCAGGAGATCCACCCGGAGGGACGCCCCGTCATGAGCGGATACATGTCCTCCGGCTTCGGCCGGCGGGTCGATCCGTTCACGGGCGGTGAGGAGTTTCACGAAGGCATCGACTTCGCGGCGCCCGAGGGCACGCACATTCGCGCCGTGGCCGCCGGAATCGTGACCTGGGCGGGCCCCCGCGGCGGCTATGGCAACATGGTCCAGGTCGACCATGGCAACGGCTACGCGACCCGGTACGGACATGCCTACAAGGTGCTCGTACACGTGGGTGAGACGGTCAACCGGGGCGATGCTCTCGCCCTGGTGGGCGATACCGGACGCTCCACCGGTCCGCACGTCCATTTCGAGGTGCTCAGGAATGGCCACGAGGTGAATCCGGCCCGCTTCGTCGCGTTGCGGGCGGGATCGGCGGCGTTCACCGGTGCAGGCACGGCGCACGTGGCAGCCGAGAAGGCGCCGGCGAGCGCGAGCGCAAACGGACAGGACTGAATTTGCCGCGGACCCTGCACGGGTCATGAGACCGGCTGCCAAGCCGGCAGATTCCGACCCCAGAGGCGCACCGACTGCCGCGGGAGTGGTCTAACCACCGCTTGATTTCCCCGCCGCCGGAACCCATTGGGGAGTCAGCCTCGCATGCGTAGAATACCCCGCCCGTTTCCCGGCCCGTTTTGGGGTGAGGCGGGTGGTCCGGGCCGCCCCGGCTCGGACCAGTAAACCAGGACCGTCAAGTTGCTCGACACTCTCAAGCGCATTTTCGGTAGCCGCAACGAGCGGCTGATCCGCGGCTATGGGCGGTACATCCGCGCGGCTAAAGAGCTCGAGCCCGGGCTCAAGGACCTCAGCGATGAGGCCCTGCGTGGCAAGACCGAGGAATTCCGCCAGCGGCTGCGGGGTGGGGCCACTCTCGATCAGCTGCTGCCCGAGGCCTTCGCAGTAGTGCGCGAGGCCGCCTGGCGCACGCTCAAGATGCGCCACTTCGATGTGCAGCTCATCGGCGGCATCGCTCTGCACCAGGGCAAGATCGCGGAAATGCGCACCGGCGAAGGCAAGACGCTGGTGGCGACACTCCCCGCCTACCTCAATGCGCTTCCGGGCGAGGGCGTGCACGTCGTCACTGTCAACGAATACCTGGCGCAGCGCGATGCCGACTGGATGGGCCCGGTATATCGGTTCCTCGGGCTCACTGTCGGTGTCATCAAGAACTCGCAGACGCCGCAGGAGAAGCGTGATGCCTACGCCTGCGACATCACCTACGGCACCAACAACGAGCTCGGGTTCGACTACCTGCGCGATAACCTCGCCTTCAGCCTGGAGGATCGGGTGCAGCGCCACCTCGCCTATGCGATCGTGGACGAAGTCGACTCGATCCTGATCGATGAGGCACGCACGCCGCTCATCATCTCGGGACCTGCGGAGGAGAGCACGGAGCTCTACCTGCGGATCAATCAGCTCGTGCCGAGCCTGACGCGCCAGCTCGAGGAGGAAGGGCCGGGCGACTTCGCGGTGGAGGAGAAGACCAAGCAGGTCCACATCACCGAGGAGGGTCATGAGCGCGTCGAGGCGTTGATGTTGAAGGCGGGCCTGCTGCGTGAAGGCGAGAGCCTCTACGATCCCGCCAACATCCGCCTGATGCATCACCTGAACGCGGCGCTGCGCGCCCATGCGCTCTACAAGCGCGATGTCGAATACATCGAGCGCGGCGGCGAGATCATCATCGTCGATGAGTTCACGGGACGCACCATGCCGGGGCGGCGCTGGTCGGACGGCCTGCACCAGGCGATCGAGGCCAAAGAGGGCGTCCGCGTGCGCGAGGAGAACCAGACGGTTGCCTCGATCACATTCCAGAATTACTTCCGTCTCTACAAGAAGCTCTCGGGCATGACGGGCACTGCCGACACCGAGGCGCCGGAGTTCCTCGAGATCTATGGCCTCGAGGTCACGGTCATCCCGACTCACAGGCCGATGGTCCGCAAGGACAACCCGGACTTCGTGCATCTGACGCAGGATGACAAGTTCAAGGCCATCATCGAGGACATCCGCGAGTGCGTCGAGCGTGAGCAGCCGGTGCTCGTCGGCACGACCTCCATCGAGACCTCGGAGCTGGTCTCCGGCGTGCTGCAGAAGGAGGGCATCGAGCACCAGGTGCTGAACGCCAAGCAGCACGAGCGCGAGGCGCACATCGTCGCGCAGGCCGGCCGGCCCGGCGCAGTGACCATTGCCACCAACATGGCCGGCCGCGGCACGGACATCGTCCTCGGCGGCAGCCTCGAGGCCCAGCTGGCCGCGCTCGGCGAAGAGGCCGACGAAGGCGCGCGCCAGAGTGTCAGAGCCGAATGGCAGACGCGGCACGAGAAAGTGGTGGCCGCGGGCGGCCTGCACATCATCGGGACGGAACGACACGAGTCCCGCCGTATCGATAACCAGCTGCGCGGCCGCTCCGGCCGACAGGGTGATCCGGGCTCGAGCCGCTTCTATCTTTCGATGGAAGACAATCTCATGCGCATCTTCGGCGATCCGGTGCGCACCCAGCGTCTGCTCAAGATGGCGGGCATGAAGGAGGGCGAAGTCATCGAGAGCGGCATGCTCAGCCGGCAGATCGAGAAGGCGCAGCGCAAGGTCGAAGCCCACAACTTCGACATCCGCAAGCAGCTGCTGCTCTTCGACGATGTCGCCAACGATCAGCGCAAAGTGATCTACCAGCAGCGCACCGAGATCATGGGAACCGCGGATGTGTCGGCGGCGATCCGCGGGATCCTGGAGGAGGCGATCGGCACGCTGGTCGACCAGTATCTGCCGAAGCACGCGATGCCGAGCGATTGGGACCTCGACGGCCTCGGCAAGGCGCTCGAGAGCGATTTCAACGTGCGCGTCAACGTCAAGGGCTGGCTCGAGCAGGAGCCGGAGCTCGAGGAGCCGGCGTTGCGCGAGCGGCTCGCCCGTGAGGTGCAGCAGGCGTACGGCGCCAAGGTCGCGCGCATCGAGGCCGACTTGATGCGTCACATCGAGAAGGACGTCATGTTGCGGACGCTGGACGCCCACTGGCGCGATCACCTGGCCGCGATGGACTACCTGCGGCAGGGAATTCACCTGCGCGGCTATGCCCAACAGGATTACCGCACTGAATACAAGCGCGAAGCCTTCCAGATGTTCACGGCGATGCTCGATCGCGTGAAGTTCGAGACGGTGACGCGCCTCATGCAGATCGAGGTACGCACTCAGGAGGAGGTCGACCGCGAGGAGGAGGAGCGTCGACGCCGTCTGATGCGGGCACTGCAGGCACAACACGCCGAGGCGATGTCGGCGTTGGCGGGCGGCGGCGAAATGCCGGCGGAACCCGCAGCCATTCCCGCTGCCGCGCGTGCGGCGATGATGGGTGGTGGCGCACGCTCGCACGGCGGGGCCGAGGCGATGCCGCAATCCTTTCCCGATTCGCAAGGTACGTTCGTGCGCGGGGAGCGCAAGATCGGTCGCAACGAGCCCTGTCCCTGCGGCTCCGGCAAGAAGTACAAGCACTGCCACGGCGCCCTGTCGAGCGTCGAGTGAGTGCAGGGGACCCTGGAGGTCCCGCCCCGCGGGCGATTCTGGTCGTTGCCGCAGGGATACTCGATGCCGCCGGCAGAGTGCTGATTGCGGAGCGCCCCGCGGGCAAGCACATGGCGGGTCGCTGGGAATTTCCCGGTGGCAAGGTAGCCCCTGGCGAGTCGGAGAAGGACGCGCTCGTGCGCGAGCTGAAGGAGGAGCTCGGCATAGTAGTGATGTCTGCGCGCCACCTGATGCGGCTGACACACCGCTATCCTGACCGCGACGTCGAGCTGTCGATGTGGGTCGTGGAGCGCCATGACGGTGAGCCGCGACCGCTCGACGGCCAGCGGCTGAAGTGGGTGGAGCGGGCCCGACTTCCCGGCGAGGACATTCTCGAGGCGGACGGCCCGTTCGTGGCTGCACTGGTACAATGGCCCTCGCCTCCTTAGAAACTCAGACGGGACTCCCATGGCAGCGAAGAGCGATCTTCCGGAAGTACGCCTCGATCCAGCCGGCCTCTATCGGGAGGAGATCTATACCGATCGCCGGGCGGGCACGATTCGCCGCCTGACACCCGTGACCGTGGCCGGGGCTGATGATCCCACGCGCCCGGTGCTGTTCTCCGGCCAGACACAGTTACTCACTCCCGCCGGTGTCCTGCCGCTCGCGTTCGAGATCGAGGCTACCAGCCTCGAGGACGCGCTCGAGAAGTTTCCCGACGCCGTCAACGCAGCGCTCGAGCAGGCCATCGACGAGGCTCGCGAGATGCGTCGCGAGGCCGCCTCGCGCATCGTCGTACCGGAGGTCGGTGCGGGCGTCGGCCCAGGTCCCGCCCCCGGGGGCGGCGGCAAGATCAAATTTCCGTAGGCTTGGCCCCCGGATGGGGCGATTGCACGGTGCGGGGACTGAGTCTTCGCGGAACGTAATGTGCTGGTGGGGGAGAACCTTCCCGGCGCAAGGCGCCGAACGTGCGATATTGCCAAGGGGGTGCGATGGGTCACGCTACCGAGTCCGCGGCCAAGGTGCCCTTGGTCAGCGTGGGGCTACCCGTGTTCAACGGCGAGGCCTTCCTCGAGGATGCCATCCGCTCGGTACTCGCGCAGAAGCTCGACGACCTGGAGCTCATCCTTTGCGATAACGCCTCCCATGACCGGACGGCCGAGATCTGCCGCGATTACGAGGCCCGTGATTCCCGGATCCGCTACTTCCGCAACGCGCGCAATCTCGGCGCGGCGGCCAACTACAACCTCGCCTTCAGTCACGCCCGTGGCCACTACTTCAAGTGGCTGGCGCACGATGACCGTATGCTGCCATCGTTTCTGTCCAAGGCGTACCGGGTCCTCGAGGAGCGCACGGACGCGGTGCTCTGCAATACGGTGGTGTCGTACATCGACTCCACGGGCGCGCAGATCGGCCTCTACGACAGCAAGCTCGCCGGCGCGGACTCGTACTCTCCCTCGGCACGCTTTGCGTGGATGGTGCTGCGCTCGCATACCTGCGTGGATTTCTTCGGGCTGATCCGCCGCGAGACGCTGCAGGATTCCCTGCTGCACGGCGCCTTCCACGGCGCCGACCGGGCACTGCTCGCTCAGCTCTCTCTGCGCGGCCGACTGATCCAGCTGCCGGCGCCGTTGCTTGCCATGCGCGAGCATCCGAATCGCTATACCCGCTCGCAGCGGCGCTCCGCCGACCGCGCGGCATGGCACGACAGCACCCAGACCGGACAGGCGAGTTTCCCGACCTGGCGCCTCTATGGCGAATACCTGAAGCTGGTGCGGCGCGAAGCGTTGACACCCGAAGAGCGGTCCCGTTGCTACGGGGTGCTTGCGCGATGGTGGGCCTACAATTGGAACGCCGCGCGAGCCGTGGTCGATCTGGTGGCCGTCGCCGTCCCCGGCGCGCCTGCGCAGGCGGAGCGGCTGAAGAATCGGCTCTTTGGCGTTGCTCCGGGACATCTGCTCGCGGACCGGCGGCGTTGATGGAAGGCGAGGCGGGCCCACCGGTGCTGTCGGCGCACGGGTCCGCTCCGCGCGGCATGACGGATGAGTGCGGTCAGGCCCCCGTCGCGCACGCGGCGATTCCGCGAATACTCTCGAGGCCTCAGTTGCTGAGCATTCCCGGGGAGCAGTTTCGGATTGCGATGGTTGCCGCCTGTCCGATGCCGGCGCGCCGCGGCACGCCGCTACGCGTGGAACGGCTGGCGGAAGCGCTCGCCGCACGCGGACATCACGTCGAGCTCATCACCTATCACGTCGCCGACGGGCCGCAGCAACTCGCGTTTCCCGTACATCGCATCTTCAGGCATCCGGTCTACTGGCGGATGCCGGTAGGGCCGAGTTTTCGCAAGCTCGCGCTCTACGATCCGGTGCTCGCGTGGAAGCTCTCCCGGGTCCTCACGAGGAGGCAGTTCGACATCATCCATGCGCATCACGTGGAAGGGCTGTTGGTTGCATTGCCCGCCCGGCTGCGCCACAGCATGCCCCTCGTCTATGACGCCCACACGATGCTGTCGGCGGAGCTGCCGAGCTACGCGCCGGGCCTCACCCGCAGTGCTTTTGGGGCCGTGGGCGGCTGGCTCGACGGGGCATTGCCGCGCCGCGCCGACCATGTCGTTGCGGTCACGCCGGACATCAGCGACCGGTTGGTTCGCGCACACGGACTCGATGCAGCCAGGATAACGGTCGTGACGAACGGGGTGGAGAGCGCGCGCTTTCGCGTCGACTCGCCGCCTGCGCCGGATGGCCTCACCCGACTCTTTTACTCGGGAACTCTGGCGGCGTACCAGGACATCGATCTGCTGCTCGAGGCCTTTGCGCGGGTGCGGCAGTTACGGCCCGACTCGAGGCTCTGTCTGTCGGTCAGCTCGTCCTTCGAGCCCTACGAGGCGCTGGCGCGGCGGCTGGGAGTGCGGGACGCCATCGACCTGCTGGTGGACGGTTTCGGCGAGTTACCGCTGCGGCTCGCAACCGCGGACATTGCGGTGCTGCCGCGCACCGCCTGCCCGGGAATACCGCAGAAGCTGCTCAACTACATGGCGGCCGGCAAGGCGATCGTGGCGAGCTCGGGGTCGGCCAAGGTGCTGGAGCACGAGCGGACGGGGCTGGTGGTGGCGAACGGTGACGTCAATGGATTCGCTGACGCCGTGCTGCGTCTGGCGGGAAACCCGCCCCTGCGACAGGAGCTGGGGACGCGCGCCCGCGAGACCGTGGAGCGGGAGTTCAGCTGGGAGCGGGCGGCGGAGAAGATGGAGCGCGTGTATGCGCGCCTTCTGGCTACAGAGCGATCAGCTCGGGCTGGAGGGAGCGGGCAGCGAGGTCATGCCTGATCTCATCGGTGTAGATGGAGTTCATCACCAGCACCACATCCGGACGCAGCGATCGCAGGGCATCCGGCGGGACGATCTCGAGCCCGCTGCCGGCGAGGTATTTGCCATGCTTGTGCGGATTGATGTCGACCACCGCCACCAGCTCGGGTCCGAGACTCAGGGAGCTGATGAGCGACACGCACTTCGATCCTGAGCCCCAGATGGCAAGCCGGTGGCCGGCGGCGCGATGCCGCGCCAGCGTCTCGGTGAGGGACCGCAGACGCTCGCTGACGTGCCGCTCGAAGCCGCCGACGAGCGAGCTGATCGTGGCAAGGTCGTTTTCCTGCGGCAGCAGAGCGTCCGTGGCATGCGGCGTCGGCTGCGCCTCCAGCATCAGGTACTGATCGTCGTACGCCTTGTATAACCGGTGGACGTCGAAGCCCGCCGAGCGGAAGAGGCGCGCGAGCGAGCCGCGCGTGAAGTAGGTGCAATGCTCGTAATAGATGTCCCAGAACGCACCCTGCTCCAGGACGCGCTCCATGTCCGGCAGCTCGAAGAAGACATTCACATGGGGGCGGTCACCGATGGTCGCGCGCACCAGACGGACGAAGTCCAGCACCGGCGCGATGTGCTCGAGCGTGTGACGACAACAAACGTAGTCAGCGTGCAGGTGCGCATACTTCGGGCCATAGAAGTCGCGAATGAAGGTGATCCGATCCGCCGCGCTCGAGCGCGTACGCTCCGGCCGATACCCCGGATCGAGCCCGATGCCGGCGCAGCCGCTGCGCTCGCAGAGCCCTACCAGGAACTCTCCCTTGCCGCACCCGATCTCGAGCGCCGTCATCCTCGGCCCGAGCTCGAATCTAGCGATCTGATCGTCCCACACCTCATCGAGAAACTGGAGGAACCGCGGCGAGTAAGCCTGCGTCTCCTCATAAGCCGCCGAGTAGCGATTCAGCCCCGCATCGAACCTGACATTGCCGATGAACCCGCACCCCCTGCAAAACCCGAGCTCGATATCTCCTTTAGGAAATGCGAGCGCCTCTTCTCTAGATGACAGCATCAGGCAGCTATGCGCCGGCACACCCCTGACTCGATAGAAAATGTGAACGTCATTGCTGCCGCACGCGTTACAGCTCAACGGAACCTCGCTTCGCACAGAGCTCCCCTGCGGACCCAGCTCTTGCGTCGTCCGAAAGCAACTGATTGAGCGGCCCAGGGCCGTCCCCTGGGCCGCGGGATTAAGCTCTGTCATTTGGGTGGCCGGCCAAAGCGCCGTAGGCGACTTTGGCCCAATGGACCAACAGGCGGGCGTGAGCCCGCGCAACCGGATTGACGGCGTCCCCGGGGAATCCCATCTCGAGTGAGGCGCCGTACCCCGAATCATGATTCATGTTGAAGCATCCGCGGTCAAAGAATGACAGGCTCAGGCACAGGAACGATGAACCGCCCCCCTCGTCGCCGATATTCCGACTGCTGCTGCATGATCTCCTCCTTGAAGTTCCAAGGCAGAATCAACAGATAATCCGGCTGATCCTCGAGAATCCGCGCCGGCGAGGCGATCGGCAGCCGCACCCCCGGTATGTAACGCCCCTGCTTGTGCACGTTCCGGTCCGCCACGAATCCCAACACCTCGTGCCCTATTCCCGAAAAGTTGAGCAGGATGGTCCCCTTGGCCGCCGCCCCATAGCCGGCGATACGCGCACCGCCGCGCCGCAATCGCTCGAGCAGCGCCTTGAGATCACTGCGGATCCGCTCCACCCGGGAGGAGAAGTCCGAGTAGTAATCGAGGCGATCCATCCCCGATGCATGCTCCGCCCGCAGGTACTCGCCCACCGACCCGTCCGCCTGGCTCTGCCGGCCCACGAAGAGCCGCAATGACCCGCCGTGAATCTCGAGCGGCTCCACGCGATTCAGCGACAGCCCGTGTCGGCGAAAGAGCTGCGCCAGGGCAGTCACCGAGAAATAGCAGAGGTGCTCGTGATAGATGGTGTCGAACTCGCCGCGGTCGATGAGCTCCTTCACGTAAGGGGCCTCGATGACGGCCACCCCATCCTCCTTCAGCAGCATGCCCATCCCCGCGACGAATCCGTTCGTGTCCGCAACATGCGCAAGTACGTTGTTGGCGTGGATGACATCAGCGCGCCGTCCGTCGGCGGCGAGCCGGGCCGCAAGATCACGACCGAAGAATGCCTGCAGTGTCTCGATGCCGCGCCCGCGCGCTGCCGCAACCGGGCCGGGCGCCGGATCGATGCCGAGCACCGGAATGCCGCGGGCCTGATAATACTGCAGCAAATAGCCGTCATTGCTGGCGAGCTCGACCACGAGTGAGCTGCCGTCGAGCTGCTGCTCCTCGATGCGCGCCCGGACATTCGCCGCCGAATGCTCGAGCAGGGTGTCGGTGAACGAGGAGAAGTAAGGATAATCCGCGCCGAAGAGCTGTTCCGGCGGCACCGTCTCCAGAATCTGCACCAGGGCGCAATTCGGACAGAAGGCGACGTCCAGAGGGTAGCGGGGCTCCTCCCGCTCGAGGTCATCGGCTGCCAGCAGGCCGTCCGAGAGAGGCAGGTCGCCGAGCGACAGGAAGACGCTGAGGTCCGTCCCCTCACAGCTTCGGCAGCGGGTCGTGCCCGGTGACTTGATGCGAGACTCCGTCATGCGGCGGAGCAATGCGGCGTGCGGCTCGGTTGCGCCGGCTCCCGCCACCGCAACATCTCGTCCAGGGCGCCGGCTGTCTGCAGCTCCCGGATGCGCTTCAGACGGATGAACTGCGAGCTGAGGAACTCCTCCGCGCTGGTGCCGTGGTGACAGAACGCCTCATACACCTGCTCGATGCCCTGACGCACGGTCCAGCCGGGCTGAAATGCAGGCAGGCGCGCGCGTATCTTGTTGCAGTCGACACGGTAGTTGCGCGCGTCCGGGCTCGCGTCTCCTGCGTAGGTAACGCGCGAATTCGGAACGATCTGAGCGACCATATCCGCGACCTCGCGGACCCGATAGTTTTCGGAAGTGATTCCGACGTTGAACGCCTCGTTGTGGACGAGCTCGCGTGGCGCCTCGAGAACGGCGAGGAACGCTTTGGCAATGTCTTCGATGTGCACGAGCGGGCGCCACGGCATCCCATCACTCTTGATGAGCACCTCACCGGTGGTGCAGGCATAGCCCACGAGGTTATTGACCACCAGGTCGCCGCGCAGCCGCGAGGAGACCCCGAACGCTGTCGCGCTTCGCAGGAAAGTAGGGCTGAAGGTGTCATCCGCGAGCTTCGCGACGTCGCGCTCCACCCAGACTTTGCTCTCGGCGTACGGCGTCACTGGATTGAAGGCCGCCGTCTCGTCGAGGAACGCGTCCCCGGCGGCGCCGTAGTTGCTGCAGGAGGAGGAGAAGACATAGCGGGAGACGCCGGCCGCCTTCGCGAGCCTCGCCAGGCGCACCGATGCCTCGTGATTGATGGCATAGGTGGCGGCCGGCTCGAGATCGCCCAGGGGATCGTTGGAGATGCCGGCAAGGTGCAGAACCGCATCGATGCCGCGCAGATCCTCGAGCGCCACTTCGCGGATGTCCTTGCGCACGACGGCGCCGGGCACCGCCTCTTCGGTCGCGAAGCCACAGTCCTCATAAAGGAAGCTGTCGAGGCCCGTCACGTGGTGGCCGTGATCGAGCAACATCGGCAGGAGGACGTGGCCGATGTAGCCATCGTGACCGGTCAGGAGTACTCGCAGGGGTTGCATGTGTGCTGTGGTGCCTTTCACTACCAAATCTTCCAGGGCGCATCGCCGCTCGCCCAGAGCGACTCGAGGCGCACCTTGTCACGCATGGTGTCCATGCATTGCCAGAAGCCGTTGTGCTGGTAGGCCATGAGCTCGCCGTCGCGCGCCAGGCGTTCCAGCGGCTCGCGCTCGAACAGCGTGGCATCGCCGTCGATGTAATCGAAGACGCGCGGCTCGAGAACGAAGAAGGCACCGTTGATCCATGCCTCACCCGAGAGCGGCTTCTCGTCGAAGCGCGCCACGCGGTTGCCGTCGAGCTCCAGGCGGCCGAAGCGCGCCGGCGGGCGCACGGCGGTTACCGTTGCGATGCGACCGTGGCTGCGGTGGAACTTCAGAAGGTCTGTCAAGTTGACGTTGGAGACACCATCCCCCCACGTCAACATGAAGGTACCCTGTCCGAGATGAGGCGCCAGCCGCTTGATGCGTCCGCCGGTGTTGGTTCCCTGGCCAGTGTCGATGAGATCGACGACCCAGTCCTCCGAGCCGTGCTCGCCATTGCCGCCGTTGCCGCGCCGCTCGACTCTGCCGCTCTTGAGCGATACGCGCAGATCCGGAGCGAGCGAGCAGTAGTCGGCCATGTAGCGCTTGATGTATTCGCCCTTGTAGCCGAGCGCGACCACGAACTCCTTAAAGCCGTAGGTCGAGTAATGCATCATGATGTGCCAGAGGATCGGGCGGCCGCCGATCTCGATCATGGGCTTCGGCCGCACGACGGTCTCCTCCGCGAGCCGTGAGCCGACACCGCCTGCGAGGATGCCTACTTTCATGCGATGCTAGCCGTGGTGCCCACCAAGTACTCGATTGTTCTGCGCGGTCGGGGCCCGGGGCGCCGGGACGCCGCGGATGCTCTGTCTCGGCTACAGCTCGCAATTTGCGTGCCCGGGATATGAGCCGGCTGCGCGCTCTGGCCGCGAACATGGCCGCAGTCGTCACCGGCAAGGCCGCCACGGGCGTGGCCGGGCTGCTGACGGTGGTCGCGCTGACGCGTCATCTGGGTCCCACGGAGTTTGGCTACTACCGGACGGTGCTCACCTACTCGGCCTTTGCTGCCGTACTGGGGGATTCCGGCCTCTACATGGTGACGCTGCGGCGGATGTCGCAGGATTCCGCCAATGCTGCCCGTGTTCTCGGAAACACTCTGCCGTTGCGGATTCTCACCACGGGTAGTGTTCTCCTGGCCGCGGCGGCGGTCGCGTGGCTGACGCCATACGATCCGCCCGTCAAATGGGGCACGTTGATAGGAGCAGCGATCTACACCTGTCTGCAGGCGAGCGACTTTCTCATCGCCGCTTTCCAGAGCGTCCTCAAGCAGGCCCGCAATGCGGTTGCGGAGGTCGCGGGAGCCGTAGTGACCCTGGCGGCAGTCTCCATACTGACGCTGACGCACGTCGGTGCGCTGCCGATGCTCGCTGCGACGCTGTTGGGTGCGATCACCGCGCTTGCCATTTCCATCCGGCTGGCCCGTCGTCTGGTGCCGTTCCGCGTGAGTTTCGATCTGCC
Source organism: Steroidobacteraceae bacterium (assembly GCA_035652555.1). Taxonomy (GTDB): domain Bacteria; phylum Pseudomonadota; class Gammaproteobacteria; order Steroidobacterales; family Steroidobacteraceae; genus 13-2-20CM-66-19. Next base: position 22,688 of record DASRDO010000107.1, read on the forward strand.
GGTATGGAGGCAGTATCTGATCGCCGGCCTGCCGCTCGCCGGCTCGCAGATTCTCGGCATGGCCATGCTGCGGGGAGACTCGCTCCTGCTGTCACTGTTTCAGCCGGCGGCGGCAGTAGGCCTCTACGGCGTGTCGTCCAAGCTGTTCGAAGTCACGACTTCCGTCCCCTACATCTTCGCTGGACTCATGATGCCGGCGCTCACGCTGAGCGCCGCGCGCGACCGCGCGGAGTTCTCGCGCCAGCTCGGCAGGGTAGTCGATGCGGCGGCCGTCTACGGGGTAGGCATCGTGATCGCGTTCGCGCCGTTCGCCGACCGGCTGCTGGCGCTCATCTCCGGCGAGCGGTTCGCTGCGGGTGCACCGGCGCTCATCGTGATCTCGTTTGCGGTGGCCTTGGCGGGGCTCACGCATGTGCTGCGGTTCACGTTGGTGGCCTGCGAGCAGCCACGTCTCGTGCTGATCGGAGATATGGTGGCGTGCACGTGCGCGTTCGTGGCGTATTTTGGATTGATCCCGAGGTTCTCGCTAACCGGGGCTGCCGTTGGCACCGTCATCGCGGAGGCCACGGCACTGGTGGGCATGATCGTGGGCCTGAAGCACGCCGGGCGTGCTCTTCCCTCACTCGCCAATCCCGCCAAGGCGGTCGTTGCCGGCGCGCTGGCGGCGCTCACCATGAAGTACCTCGCCGGTTTCGGTGCCCCCTGGCTGTTGGCGCTGGCGGCGGGTGGCGCACTCTACCTGGCGCTGTTGGCGCTGATGCGCGCCATACCGAAAGAGCTCCTTTTTGTGATAATCGGTGCGGCACGAAAGACCGGAGTGGGCCATGGGTAGATGCAGACGACTCCGCGGGCTGGCTCTTGCGGCTGGCACGGCAGGACTACTTGCGGGATGCGCAGGATTCATGGCGGGTGCGCCGACTCCGGTTCCGGGCAGAGGACCTCTGGGGGTGCCGCAGCCGACGGCCACACAGATTGGCGTGGGCGCCAATCCCTCACCGTCGGCACCGCGGATGAATCCGTTTGCGACGCAAGTGCGGCCGTTGGGCGGGCGCGGCAGCGAGAATCCCTACGACTGGCTCGAGAACGTACATTCGAAGCGGACCCGGCATTGGATCGCCGCCGAGAATCAGAAGACGGCGCGGGCCCTGGCGGAAATCCCGCAGCGCGCCTGGATCGCGAGTCGCCTCGAGCAGCTCCAGGCTGCAGGAGGGGACGGCGCTTCCCACGATGTCATCGTGGAGCATGTCCTCTATCTCGGTCCGGACGGCACCCGCCTGCCGATGGAGATTGCACACCGGCGCGGCTCGCCTCGGGACGGCAACCAACCCACGCTCCTGTCCGTGTATCCCGCGGCCAATGAGCCACAAACTGCGCTGCTGCAGCCGTTCGTGTTGGCCTGGGCAGCCATGGGCGGTGTGTATGCGCGCGCACAGGTGCGTGGTGGGGTGGCGCCCGTGCCGACATCAGGCGCCGGTGGCAAGGCGCTGCCGGCGGGATCGCCTGCGCTGAGCGATCTGTTCGCGGCTGCGCAGTCGCTGATCGACCAGCGGTACACGCGTCGCGCGCGGCTCGGCATTTATGGCCGGGGATTCGGCGGCCTGTTGGCCGGTGCCGCGGTGATTCTACGGCCGGATTTCTTCGGCGCGGCGCTGCCGACCGGCACCTGGGCGCGGTACCGACGGATCGCTTCCGGCAACTGCTTTCCGCCAACCCTCATCGTCACGGCCGAGCACGGCGGCAACATCAGACCGTGGGAGGGCTATGAGCTCGCTGCGGTCCTCCAGGCGGAGCAGGTCTGCGGCCGTCCCATCCTGATCCGGATCGACAGCGACGAGGCGCAACGCGAGGCGCTGACGGGGAGACGGGAGCGCACGGCAGACGAGCTGGCGTTCGCGGCAAAGTGGCTCGGAGCACAGCCACCCGGGTAGTCGTAGCTTACGAGGGCCTGCCGTGTGGCGTTGGGTCATCGTCCTCGGGGCCGCGGCCACCCGGACCGGACTCATCCTCCACAGGCTCACCCGGGATGGCGTGCTTCTCGGTCAACCAGGCGCCGAGATCGATCAGCCGGCAGCGCTCGCTGCAGAAGGGCCGAAAGGGGGACTGCGACCAGTCGATCTCGCGGTGACAGGTGGGGCACTTGACGCGCTGGGCGGGCATCAGGAGCAGCAGGTCAACAGGAACTTGACGTCCGCCGCGGCCTGAGCGGGCCGCTCCGTGAGACCCTTCCAGCTCAGGAAGCGTACGTTGCAGCGGTGGTGACTGCCGCTGACTTCCGGGTAAAGGCCCGTAGAGGCCGGCAGAGCGATTCGCAGGAGCTGCAGGGGATTCTCGCGCTCGAAGGTGATGGTGAAGCTGCCGCCCGGGGCGGTTTCCTGCCGGGTTCGGCCGTTCTGGCGTGTGAGCCAGATGAGCTCGGAGACGGCGTCGCACAGTGGGCGCAGCACGGCCAGCCACTGGTTGAAGGCGCGCGCGCGTGCTTCGTCCGGCTGTGACAGCCAGAACAGGTAATCCGGCAGGTCGAATTCGCAGGTGCCGCCGGGGATGCTGCTGCGATGCTTGATGGCATTGAGGAAGTCCGACTCCTTCAATGGCTGAAGATTGGCGACCCCGGCGTTGAGCAGTTCCCCGCGCAACCGGGTCACATTGCCGATCAGGCTCTTCAGGCGATTGGTGTCGACCCCGGGCTTCGACTGGAACTCCCCGAGCGCGGTGAGCTGCCGCTCGAGCTCCTTGAGCGCATCCGAGCGCACGTCGCTGCGGGTGATGATGGCCAGGATGTCGATCAGGCTGGTGACGGCAGCACGGGTGCCCCACTCACTTCCCATCTCGTTGTGGTAGAGCGCCTGGCTGTAGAGGAAGTCGAGGCGCAGGAACGTGCGCATACGCTCGTTGAGCGGCTGCTCGAAGACCAGAGTGCGATCGTTCTCTTGCGCTTCGGGCGCGGCTTGGAGAGGCTCGGCGGCCTCGGGGGCGTCGGCGTCGTTCGTCATGCGAGCTATTGTGCTCGACATGCGCGGCGGACGTAAACGGTCGGCAGGAAGTCAGTGCGTCCGGCTGCTGGGTGGCGTGCCGGTGATGCTGGCGGCCACGCTCTTATTGCCCCGCAAGCTCCATGTAGCGGCCGTGCAGCGCCGACACCTGATCCCGCACCGCGCTGAGGTCGCCATCGTTCTGAATCACGTCATGCGCCGCCTTGAGCCGTGCGGCGCGCGAGGTCTGCGCATTCAGGATCGCGCGCGCCTGCTCAGGCGTCGAGCCGTCTCTTGCCTGCAGGCGCCGGACCTGCAGCTCCTCGTCGCAATCGACCACGAGCACGCGATCGACCTGAGCGGCGAGCCCTTTCTCCACCAGCAGGGGAATGACGAGTATCTGGTATGGGCCCCCGGCGGCGGCCGACCAGGCCTGCACGGCAGTCCCGATCGCCGGATGCGTGAGCGCCTCGAGGTCCGCCCGCGCCCTGGGGTCCGAAAAGACGATCTCACGCAGCTTCGGCCGGTCGAGATGGCCGTCCGGCGTGAGGATGGCGCGGCCGAACCGCTCCACCAGCCGCTCGAGCGGCGGCTGTCCGGGCTCGACCACCTCGCGCGCCACCTGATCCGTGTCGATGATCGGGATGCCGAGCGCGGCGAAGAACTTCACCGCGGTGGACTTGCCGCTCGCGATGCCGCCCGTCAGCCCGACACGAAAGATTTTGGAGTTGGCCATGTCTCAATCAATGCGCGAACAGCCCCAGATAGCCCGCCACCAGTCCGTGGCCGAACATCAGCATCAGCCAGCCCGCGGCGGCGAGAAACGGCCCGAAGGCGATCGGGGTCGCGCGGTTCTGCCCCCGGGCGGCCAGCAGCGCTATACCCGCCACCGCCCCCACGGCTGCGGCTATCAGCACCGTCGGTAGCAGCATCTGCCATCCGAGCCAGGCGCCGAGCGCAGCCAGGAGCTTGAAGTCACCGTACCCCATGCCTTCCTTGCCGGTCAGGAGGCGGAACAGATGATAGACGCTCCAGAGACTGACGTAACCGGCAATCGCTCCGATGATGCTCGAGCGCATGTCCACCGGCACCGGGGCTCCGCCCGGCGCCGGAGCGTAGAGGCTGAGAAAGAGTCCGAGCCAGGCGAGTGGAAGCGTCAGGCTGTCAGGCAGCAATTGATGGTCGATGTCGATGAAGGCGAGCGCCACCAGGAACCAGGTGAGCACCAGGCCGGCTGCCGCCGGCCAGCCGAAGCCCAGCTTCCAAGCGACCGCTGCGCAGAGGATGCCCGTGAGTGCCTCGACGACGGGATAGCGCAAGCTGATGCGGGCGCCGCAGTTGGCACAGCGGCCGCGGAGGAAGGCGTAGCTCAGGAGCGGGACGTTCTGCAGGGTCGTGATCGGTGCCTTGCAGGCCGGGCAGGCGGAGCGGGGCACCACCAGGTTGAAACGCTCCTTGGCGGCCCGCGCGGTCCCAGGGACCGTGGCCGCGAGGTCGGGATGCTCGAGCTCCGCGCACTGCTCGCGCCATTGCCGCTCCATCATGATGGGCAGACGGTGGATGACCACATTGAGGAAGCTGCCCACCACGAGGCCGAGCACCAGGCAGACGCCGATGAAAAGGGCAGGTGAGGCGGCGAGGAGCGCGAGCGCGGACATCTGAGTCTTTCAATCAAAACGCCGCGCGAGGCGCGGCGTTCTGGGGTGAAGATTGACGATTACGCCGTCAGCCGACGACCGATCCCATCTTGAATATGGGCAGATACATCGCGATGACGAGCCCGCCGACGAGCACGCCGAGCACCACCATGATCAGCGGCTCCATCAGGCTCGACATGGCATCCACGGCGTTGTCGACTTCGGCCTCGAAGAACGTCGCGACCTTGGCTGACATGGTGTCCAGGGAGCCCGACTCCTCGCCGACCGCGATCATCTGCACGACCATGTTCGGGAAGATGCCTCTCGCTTCCATTGCGCGCTGCAGGCGTTGGCCGGTGGCAACCTCGTCCTTCATCTTCATGACGGCATCCTCGTAGACGATGTTGCCGCATGCGCCGGCCACGGATTCCAGCGCTTCGACGAGTGGCACGCCGGCGGCGAACATCGTCGAGAGCGTGCGGGCGTAGCGGGCAATGGCCGCCTTGTTGACGATGGGTCCGATGATGGGAACCTTGAGGGTGATCCTGTCGAGGACTTCCCGCATCTTGCGCGAGCGTTTTTTGAAGTAGAAAAAGGTATATACGAGGGCGCCGCCGATGAGGGCAAGGATTATGCCGTCGTGCTGCACCAGCTCGGACAAATTGATGACGAATTGGGTAAATGCCGGCAGGTTCGCGCCGAAGCCCTGGAAGAGCTGTTGGAATTCCGGAATCACGAAGATCAGGAGGATGATCGTGACGATGAACGCCACGACGAGGACCGCTGCCGGGTAGAAGAGCGCCTTCTTGACCTTCTTTTTGAGAGCCTCGGACTTTTCCTTGTAGGTCGCTACCTTGTCGAGCAGAGTCTCGAGGGCGCCGGCCTGTTCACCCGCTTCGACGAGATTCACGAACAGATCGTCGAAGTACAGCGGATGCTTGGCCAGGGCCTCATGCAGCGAGGTCCCTGCTTCGACGTCCGCTTTGATGTCGAGAATCAGTTTCTGCATGGCCGGCTTTTCGCTGCCGCTTCCTACGATTTCAAACGCCTGCACCATGGGGATGCCCGAGGCGAGCATCGTTGCGAGCTGACGGCTGAATACTGCAACGTCGCCCGGAGTAACTTTGCCGCCCTTCAGCTTCTGAGCCTGCTTGCGAATGCGGGATGGCGCAATACCTTGGCGACGCAGCTCTATCCGAAGCGCGGATTCGTCGGGTGCGAGGCTCTTGCCCTTTATGCGCTGGCCACGCTTGTCGCGGCCCTCCCACGCGAAGGAGACGTCGCGTTTGATCGCCTTGACGGTCGCAGTTGCTGCAGGTGCCATATATGCTTCGTCCTACATCAATCGATGGTGACGCTGTTGATTTCCTCGAGACTGGTGAGGCCCGCCTTGACCTTCTCGAGGCCCGAGCGGCGCAGGTCCCACACCCCTTCCTTGGCCGCCTGATCACCGATCTCCGGTGCGCTGCCGCCGGCGAGAATGAGCCGGGCAATGGTATCGGTTATGGGCAACACCTGATATATGCCTACTCGTCCCTTGTATCCGTCAGTACAGCTCCCACACCCTTTGGGAGTGAATATCCTGAGTCCGCCCTTTACATCCTCATGGGTGAAGCCCTCCTTGAGGAGGGCTTCTTCCGGGACGTCCAGCGGCTGCTTGCACTGGGAACACAACCGTCGCGCGAGTCGTTGCGCAATGATGAGGCTGACCGAAGTGGCGATGGCATAAGGCTTCACGCCCATATCGACGAGTCGCGTCAGGGTCTGCGGGGCGTCATTGGTGTGCAGCGTCGAGAGGACGAGGTGGCCGGTCTGAGCCGCTTTGATTGCTATTTCTGCCGTTTCCAGGTCACGGATCTCACCGACCATGATGACGTCAGGGTCCTGGCGCAGGAACGCGCGCATGGCCGCAGCGAACGTGAGGCCAACCTTCGGATTGACGTTGACCTGATTGACGCCCGGTAGATTTATTTCCGCCGGATCCTCGGCAGTGGAAATGTTGGTGTCTTCGCGGTTGAGGATGTTGAGCCCCGTATAAAGGGACACGGTCTTACCGCTACCGGTAGGGCCGGTCACCAGGATCATGCCCTGAGGCTTGGCAAGATAGCGCTCGTAGAGCGCCTTCTGAAACGGCTCGTAACCCAGCGATTCGATCCCCAGCATGGCCTGCGAGGGATCGAGAATACGCATGACGATCTTCTCGCCGAAGAGCGTCGGACAGGTGCTCACGCGGAAGTCGATGGCTCGGTTCTTCGAGAGCTTCATCTTGATGCGCCCGTCCTGGGGCACCCGGCGCTCCGCGATATCGAGTCGCGACATGACCTTCAGGCGCGCCGAAAGCTTCATCGCCAGGGCCACCGGTGGCTGTGCGATCTCCTTCAGCACACCGTCCATTCGAAAGCGCACCCGGTAGGTCTTTTCGTAGGGCTCGAAATGGATGTCCGAAGCGCCGCGGCGGATGGCATCGAGCATCACCTTGTTGACGAACCGGACGATCGGTGCGTCTTCGACATCGTCGCGACTGATCTTGTCGTCGACCTCGTCTTCGCCGCCCGTGACCTCCAGCGAGTCGAGATCGACGTCGTCGTCGCCCGCAAGGGGCGTGATCTGTGCCTCCGCCTGCTCGATGGCCTTGTCGATGGCCTTCTGGAGCTTGTCCTCCTCGACGAGGACTACCTCGATGCTGAGGCTGGTCTGAAACTTGATCTCATCGATCGCGTGTTGATTCGTGGGGTCTGCGACCGCGAGGAAGAGGCGCCGTCCGCGGCGGAAAACCGGGAGGACGCGGTGCTTGGCGAGAAGCTTGTCGTTCGCCAGCCGCACCGTCTCGACGTCCAGGTTGACGGAATCGAGATCGAAAAGCGGGACACCGAACTCGTTCGATGCCGCTACGGCGATGTCCCTGGCGCTGGCGGCTCCGCTCGAGACGAGCTGCGTGACGATATTGACGTGGCGCTCGCGCGCGGCGTTCATCGCCTCGTGCATGGCGGCCTCGTCGACGACTCCATCCTGGACCAGCCGCTGGGGCAGGCCCCCCAGACCGGAGCGCGCGCCTCCGAGCGCTGCAGAAGCGTTCTCATTCATGGACTTACGGCAAGCGGATCAAGCCCGTGGTGCTCAAGTCTACCGAAGCCGGGGGCTCAGGCAATTGTCAAATCTCGCGCATGGTGGCACAGGGCAGTGACCCCCAGCGTGACTGGCTTCCCAAAAGAGGAAGCCCCTCCGGAGAGGGGCTTCGGGTCCTTTTGGATCTTATCCGTCGCGAGGATTACTGACGGCAGTTCGACGGGACGTACCGGTCTTGGGTCGGGTCGGTGACCTGGCACTTCCAGGTGATCGCGTCCGAGGGGACGGTATTGACCGCAAGAGGAGAGCCCGAGGCGGACGGCGTCAGTGTTAGCACAACGTCTTTGGCCAACGATGAGTAAGTCACCGTGATGATCCCCGTGGCGGCAGCAACAGTGACGCTCTTCACGTTCGTGGTGCTCGCGGGCGAAGTCCAGCCAAGCACGAGGCTGGATGCACCGTTTTCCGCGTTCTCGGCAACGGTGGTCTCCGCGGCGGACGCGAGGTTCAAGCCCTCAGTGACGCGCGCGCGGACGATGTAGTCCTGGTAGGCGGGGATGGCGATGGCCGCCAGAATTCCGATGATCGCCACGACGATCATCAACTCGATCAGGGTGAAACCCTTTTGTGCAGACTTCATGAGCAAGGCTCCTCGATTGTTGAGAGACGCAGAGGCGCGAAGGAGCGCCTGCTGCTCAAGTGAAAGCAAGGGCTATGCCAAAGGATGCGGTGCCGCACAAGCCTTTGAAACTCAAAAGAAAATCTGAAAAAACAACGAGCCCACGACTTGACTTAGTTAGGGGTCGCTGACCTGCGACGCTCGGGACGGGCGTCACAAACTGACGTAGATTGTCAGGTTGTTCTGCCCCTTCGCACCTCGGACGGTCGAAGCTACCAGTAGTCGTATCTTCCGATCGCCCTGCGTGTATCGATCGGCGGTAGTGTCCGCCTGCCACTATTTGGCAGTCCGGGTAGGTTCTAACCCGGCAAATCTGACGAGCAAGTCACGCCTGCTCGTCTTTGCCGAAAGACATAATCTCGCGGATTGTTTCTGCTACCCGTGGCGCGCGCCGAACTACACTTTCGCGCTGAGCGCGCCGAGAACGAGTGCCGCGCAAACGAGGTTCGAGATGGTTGCAACCATGGCAGGGACGTTCCTGGAAGACGGGATCGATGCATCAGAGGCACATCCGCTCGAATTGACGATTCTCATGCCTTGCCTCAATGAGGCTGAGACGGTTGCGACCTGCGTGCGCAAAGCGCGCAGCTTCCTCCATCGCAGCGGTACTGCAGGGGAAGTTTTGGTAGCCGACAATGGATCGACGGATGGCTCGCCTGCCCTCGCCCGGGAAGCTGGGGCACGCGTGATTCCGGTCTCTGCGAAGGGATACGGCAGTGCCCTCCTCGGCGGCCTACAAGCGGCGCGAGGCCGCTTCGTGATCATGGGCGATGCAGACGACAGCTACGACTTCTCCCGGTTGGACGCCTTTTTGGATTCGTTGCGTGCTGGCCATACCATGGTCATCGGCCACCGTTTTCGCGGTGGCATACGCCCGGGCGCGATGCCATGGCTGCACCGCTATCTGGGGAACCCGATACTCAGCTTTCTGGGTCGGCTGTTCTTTTCTTGCAGCATCGGCGATTTCCACTGCGGGCTGCGCGGCCTGGATCGCGCTGCGGCTTTGCGGCTCGGACTCATCGCCCCCGGAATGGAGTTCGCGAGTGAGATGATCGTCAAGGCAGCGCTGGCGCGATGGCGAATTGCCGAAGTCCCCACGGTGCTCTCGCCGGCCGGACGATCACGGCCGCCTCATCTTCGCAGCTGGCGGGACGGCTGGCGGCACCTCCGGTTCCTCCTCATGATGAGTCCGCGGTGGCTGCTCCTCTATCCCGGCGCTGGCCTGATTTTCACGGGAGTTGCCGGTGAGCTGGCGATCCTGCGCGGGCCGGTCGTCGTTCACGGTGTGGGGTTCGACATCCACACCATGCTTTACGCGGCAGGCGCCACGATTCTCGGGCTGCAGCTGGTACTGTTTTCGCTGGTCGCACGCACCGTCGGCGTGGTCAAGAATCTCCTGCCGATGACGCACAACCTTGCACGGTTCCTGCGGCTGTTCACCTTGGAGCGAGGCGTTCTGCTGGGTACTTCCCTGGGCATAAGCGGCTTGGCACTCGCGGTGTACTCCGTCGACAGCTGGGCCCGTGCTCGCCTGGGCGCGCTGGATCCGGTGGCGATGATGCGTGTTGCAATCCCCTCCGTGACCTTCATCCTGGGCGGGGCAGAGATCGTCTTCGCCTCGTTTCTATTGGGGCTGATCGATGCTCGTCCGCCGGACGAGACTACCCCATGAGCGCGGTGGAGGAGACGTCGACTCTTGCGCGGCGGCGTTCCTTTCTTCAGGTCCTGACCGGTCTAATTACCGCGCCCCGGTTTTTCGTTTATTCCTGCTGCATCCTGGCCGCTTTGTTGACGTGTTATCACCTTGGCAAGGACATGGGCTGGGATACGCTCGACTACCACTTCTATGCAGGATTCAGCGCGCTGCACGATCGCTTTGGCCAGGACTACTTCCCGGCAGGCCCGCAGAGTTATCTCAATCCCTACATCTACGCGCCGTTTTATCTGCTGGTCACTTCCGGTTTGACGGCGCTCCAGGTCGCATTGATCCTGACAGCAGTGCAAGCCGTAATTCTGTGGCTGGTTTATGAGCTCGCCCTAACTGTCGCACCGCCGATCAAACCGCGAACCCGTCTGGCGGTGGGAGTCTGTGCGGTCGCGCTCGCATTCGCCAATCCCGTCCTCATCAACGAGCTTGGGTCGAGTTTTGCCGATCTTCTCACCGCAGAAATAGTCGTCGCGGGCTGGCTGTTATTGGTCAGGTCCATCCGCACGCCCAGTGCCATGCGCATCGTATTCGCCGCGCTGCTGCTGGGCGGCGCAAGTGCGCTGAAACTGACTAACGCCCTGCATGCCGTCTCGGCTGCTGTGCTGGTGCTCTTCGTACCGGGTAATTGGCGAAGCAGATTGCGTTACGCAGCCGTATTCTCCCTGAGCGGGGTAGTGGGATTTGGGGCGGTTGCCGCGCCTTGGGCGCTTCGTCTCGAGGAACGCTTCGGTAATCCATTCTTTCCGCTGCTGAACGGCATCTTCCGTGCGCCGGAGTACACGGCAGGGCCGGCCATCAGTTACCGCTTCATTCCGGTGTCCCTCCTGGATGCGCTGTGGCGCCCATTTGCAATGATCGTGCCGCGTGTGCTGATCCATGCGGAATGGGCCGCACCGGATATGCGGTACGCGCTGCTGTTGCTGGTGGCGGCGCTTTCCGTTGCGGCATGGGCGTGGAAGCGCTTTTACGGGAACGGCGTGAGCGCGGAAGAGCGCACCCGCGACGGCGCGGCGCGCGCGCTCGTTGCGCTCGGGGTCGCCTTTCTCTTCGACTGGTCATTCTGGCTCACCGCATCCGGCAACAGCCGCTATTTCATTCCTATGGGCTGCGTCGCCGCGGTTCTGGCGATCGTTCTGATCTTCCAGCTGTGCGCCGAGCGTCCCAAGCTGCGCAACTACCTTCTGATCGTGATCTTCGCGGTGCAGTTCTTCCAGCTCGGTTTCGGCGCGGAGTATCCCGGGAGGGCTGCGTGGACGGGCGAACCGTGGCTGCAGGTCTACGTGCCGCAGAGTCTGGCCACTGAGCCTGGCCTCTATTTCAGTGTCGGCATCCAATCAAACTCCTTCATTGCACTGCATCTCGCGCAGGGCTCCGGGTTTATCAACTTGGAGGGCGATTACACGCTTGGGCCTGAGGGGGCGAACGGAAGGCGCATCCAGTCAATGATCCGGCGCTATTCGCCGCACCTTGGAGTCGTGATCCCCGACGAGCGGCACGACCCGAGGCAGTATGCTGGCATGCAGAGCGCCGTCGTCACGGTGAACGATGCGCTCGAGCCCTTCGGCTTACAGGTCGACATCGGACATTGCGCCAGGATCATCGTTCGTGGGACGACCACGCCGGTCACTCCGGTGTATACCGGTAAGGAGCCACCCAAGCCCAGGCTGTCGCCGGCCGAAGCCGGAATCGGCTACTTCAGCTCCTGCCGGGTCGTGCCTGAGACAAAGCGTGAACCTGCGGTGGTGGCAGACGAAGCATCCGCCAATATCGCGCTCAACCACCTGGAAGATGCGTGTCCCGCACTGTTCCAGCCGCGGCGGCAGGCGACGTTCCATGTCGGAGACAGCACGCACGGATATCTTTGGGTGCGACGATACGCGAACACTGACATGACAGCATGGGTGTCGCATGGTTGGGTGCATTTCCAGAGGTTCATCGATGGCACCAAGGAGGGTAGCGCGGGCCGGGAGAGCGATTGGGAAAAGGGACCATTGCCCGTCAGCTGCGGTCGCGGAACGGATGGGTATTTTCTGCGAGTGATCAAATCGCACTGAGCGAGAGTTCATGAGCTCCGCGGAATATCCCGTGCATTTGCCGCGACGCGTGCCTCGCGTAGCTGCGGTGTTGCAGCGGGCAGTCGCATCGCCGCGGTTGCTGGTCTATGTCTCATGCACGTTGTTGGCACTGGTGACCAGCTATCGTCTGGGCAAGGACATGCAATGGGACACGCTGGACTATCATTTCTATGCAGGATTCAGCGCGATCCACGATCGTTTCGGCCTTGATTACTTCGCGGCGGCTGAGCGGTCATATCTGAATCCCTACGCGTACGCGCCATTTTACCTCTTGGCCACCTCCGGACTGAGCGCACTCGAAGTGGCCGGCATCCTTGCAGTCATCCAGAGTGCAATCCTGTGGTTGACGTATGAGCTGGCGACCGCGCTTGCTCCGGCGGGTCGCCCTGGCATACGCATTGGCGTAGGCGTCTGCGGGGCGCTGTTGGCTTTCGCCAATCCGGTGCTGCTGGAGCAGTTCGGGTCGAGTTTCGCAGACATCACGACAGCTGAGCTGGTCCTCGCGGGCTCACTGGTCCTCGTTGGGGCGATTCGCACCCCGAGCGCGTGGCGTGTGGCGGTCGCCGGCTTCCTGCTCGGCGCAGCGAGCGCCCTCAAGCTAAGCAATGCGCTGCCCGCCGTCTCTCTGGCGATCGTGCCGCTGTTCCTGCCGGCCAGATGGCCGAGGCGACTGGGCTCTGCGGCTGTCTATGGACTGAGCATTGGACTCAGCTTCGCGTTGGTCTCCCTCCCGTGGTCCATTCAGCTGCAACGGCATTTCGGCAACCCGTTCTTTCCCTTCTTCAATGGCATCTTTCGCTCGCCGCAGTACCCGACTACAGGGATCATGGACTTTCGATTCATTCCTACCTCGCTCGCCGCGGCGATTTGGCGCCCCTTTGCAATGATGTCGCCGGTCGGGCTGGTGCACTTCGAGAGGCCTGCGCCCGATTTGCGTTATGCGCTTCTGATCGTGCTCGCATTGCTGCTCCTGCTCGTAAGCCGGGCGAGTCGCTCGAGAGGCGCACAGGCCTCCGCCGGGAAGTCGGGGGCGGTCGAAGGCCGCGCGCTGCTTGCGCTCGGCTCCGCGTTTGCCATCGACTGGGTGATATGGCTGGCCGAATCCGGTAACAGCCGCTACTTCATTCCCATGGCCTGTGTGGCTGCAGTGTTAGTCGTGGCTTTGACCTGCCGCCTCCTCATGGTCTGGCCCAGAGTGCTCGCCTGCGTCCTTGCGTCGATACTTCTTGTACAGTTCCACCAGGTTCAGGTTGGCACGGCGTTCCGTCCACCCTATCCGTGGCAGGGAGAGCCGTGGTTCGACGTCTCGATACCGCATCTGCTCGCTACGCAGCCCTCTCTGTATTTCAGTATCGGGGTGCAATCAAATTCCTTCGTCGTACCGTATTTGCCGGCGGGCTCGGGTTTCGTCAATCTCGAAGGAGACTATGTGCTCGGTCCCGAGGGTGCGAACGGCGCCCATATCCGCAAGCTGATCACGAGATTCTCGCCACATCTTCGTGTCCTCGTCGAGGACTCGCGAGTGGACGCCGCACGCGACAATGACGTCCCACGTCTGTCGAACCAAGATGATGCGATAGCGGTTTTCGGGCTGCGCATCGACCCCGGCAGCTGTTTCAGGATTCGGGTGCGGGCCGCTCCGACTGTCGACGTGGTGGCGGTAGGGGGAGCGCTGCCGAGACTGCCGCAGTCCGCGTGGTACACGCATTACCTGGTAACCTGCCGGCTCGTAGCCGACGCCGGGCAGGAAGCGGCGTTGGCTCCACTGAAGCGCACCGCTGACCTGGTCCTCGATCGACTCGAAGACGCCTGTCCCAGCCTCTTTCAGCCGAGGCGACCGGCAACTTACCTCACTGGCAGCGACGCAGGCAGCTATTTCTGGGTCCGCCGGTATCCAAACACGGACGTAGTCGCATGGGTGCATCGTGGCAGGGTCGAACTCCAGAGGATGATCGGTGGAGGTCGCGTGCAGGATGCCGGCTCTGTGCCGGCCTGGGCAAGGTCGCCCTTATCGGTCGAATGCGGTCGAACGGATGATGGCGATTTTCTGCGAATAGATCAGTCAGGACGTTAAGCGCCCCGAGCCTATGGACACGTCAGGATCACGCACGGAAATCCGGCGCGATGTGCGGTGGCGGCTTGTATTGGGTGGAATCGGCATCGCAATCGGGCTCGCCCTGTGTGTCGCCTTGCTCCACTTGAGCGGTCACGGCATCGATTATGTGATGGCCGGACTGCGGCGCGTGGACCCGAAGCTCGCGGTGGCAGCCGGTCTGGCGATGGCCATGAACTACATGTTGGGAGCGAAGAAGTGGCAGCGGGTGGAAGCGAGCCTGTCCGGCTCATCGCACACGTTTGTTCATGCGTGCGCGGCAACGGCGATTGGGATGGGCGTCGGACAGCTCCTGCCGACGGTAGTCTCGAGCGCCCTGGTGCGCGGTCTTGGCAATCGGGCGGTGAGGCGCAGCGCGCGGTATGGTGCCATCGCCTCAGGTTGGGAGCAGTTGTTCGATCTCGCGGTAGCGGGTCTACTTGTGGGGCCAAGCGTCGCTGCTTTGGTGTTTGGCCACATCCGACTTGCCCTGGCCGCTTCGGCCGCTGCACTGCTCGCCGGAGAGACATGTTGCGTCGGGGCGGCCCGATTGATGGTACGACTTGCGCGCCTGAACGCAAATTTGGCCACGCCCAGTCTGTCCAAGTTCCTTTGGCGTGTGTCGCTGATGCGCATCGTCGTGCTGATGACCGTGACGGCAATGATCGGCCGCGCGTTCGCGCTGAACATTCCCCCCTGGGAGCTTGCTACCGCGGTTCCCGCCGTGGTGTTGGCATCAGTCCTCAGCTTCATTCCGGCGGGCCTTGGCGTCAACGAGCTGACGTTCGTCGGGCTGCTTGGATCGGCGGGCACGCCGGTGCCCGTTGCTGCGGCCTTTGCGCTCCTCAATCGGACGCTGCAGGTGTGCATCGCGTCCGTCCTGGCCGTCGGCGGTTGCGCGCTGATCGACTGGAGGTCATGCGTGAACCGGCGGCGCGCGGGCCAGGGCTCTACCGAGAGGAAACTCGAGCTATGACTCGCAGAGCGGAGGGCCGCTTGGAAAGACGCTCCCCGAGCCACTGGAAGGGATGCAGTGCAATCCCGAGCAGCAAGAAGATGACCGAAATGCGTCGGCCCAGGAGATTGGCGACGGTGCGGCCCATCGTCGGTATGCAGGTGTCGGCCTGCAGTTCGATAGTCAGGCCGGACTGCCGGACGAGCCTGCACAAGCTCTCGCGGCTGAAGTGCACTCGATGGTACGGGAGATACCACGCGTCCCAGTATCGACCGAACACGCCAGCCCAGATGCAATCCACGTTGGGTACTTCGATCACGAGGCGTCCGCCGGACTTGGCGAAGCGAATGATCCGGGCAAGGAGCGCTGCTGGATCATCGTCATGCTCGAGAACGTGCAGGGCGAGCACGAGATCGTTCTGTCCTGCCAGATCGGCCGTCGCGTCCAGGGGTTCGTAAGGAACATTGCCCAATTCGGCGGGTGGAGCGGGGTGGAAATCGGTTCCGATCACGACCGAGCCGGGCAGCAGTCCTGCGAGCTCTCGCGTGAACAGGCCGCTACCACAGCCGAAGTCCACGACCCGGTCCGGCCGGGAGCGGATTTGCTCCAGCAGCAAGCGGGCCTGGCGGCGAAAAGCGATGCTCTTGATAGCGCGCGTCAGTCGGCTGCGCGACTGCTGGAAGTCCTGGCTGGTGCGATCTTCGTACAGAAATGCCACGTCGGATAGCGGAGGACGGGAAATTCCGACGCCGCACCGATGGCACCGGATGACACTCGCTGCGCCAGGTCGATGACGGTCGAAGTGCGGCATCGGAGGACCGAAATTGCATCGATCCTCGTGTGCGACCGGACACCATCCTGGCGTATGGCATGGGTCCTCCGAATCCGATGTCATGCGAGCGTTTCCACGGCTGAGCTCATCAGGCCGATCCATATCCATCGATGACCTGATCGAGTGAATGTTGTAGTGACAGTCGAGTCACGTTCTCTGCGAACCACTCCCGGGTCGCCGTACGCAATGCGGCACCGGAACGCCAGCATTGAACTATTGCAGCAGACACGGCGCAGGCGTCGGGGAGCGATGCCACGAAACCATTGCGGCCGGGCTCTATCAGTTCGACGGCAGCGTTGTCGGCGCCCGCGACCACGATGGCCGGGACTCCAGCCGCCGATGCCTCGACGACGACCATTCCGTAGCCTTCGCGGCTCGAGGGCTGCACGACGCACAGCGCGCGTGCCATGGTATCTGCCAATTGTTCTTCTGGTACGACACCCGGAAGCTCGACGATGTCCCGCAGCGCGAGGGCATCGATTCTCTCCCGGATCCGCTCGCGCTCAGGCCCATCGCCAAAGATGACAGCGCGAAGGTGCGGGATGGTTCTGCGGGCTACCGCGACTGCCTCTACCAGGAGAGGTACCCGCTTTTCCGGGATCATGCGCCCGGCGTACATCACCACCGGCGGTTCTGCGGCCCGAGCACAGGTCGGCGCCATAAGTCTGGCGGCATATTCGCCCGTGAGGATGCCGACGGAACCGCAAACCCCTATGGCTGCGAGGCGGGAGGCGTGCAAACGACTGAACGTATACGCCCCCTGGGGAACGTGGGCGCAGAGGCGCTGGATGAGCCAGCCGATCTCCCCGCCCGCTTTTCCAAGGTACGTGCGCCAATAGTCACGACTCCAGACTTCGTGCCAATCGCAGTTGATCCGAAAGCCATGGAGCAAGCGAGTTGCGCCGACGGCGAGCAGCGAGAAGTATGGGAACGATGCCGTGTGAACCACGTCGTAGCGGTTACCGAAGCGGAGCAGGTGAAGGAATACTCCCCAGCCGAATCGGAGAGGGGGAAATATCCGCCGTTGACCGCGACGATAGAGCGCCATCCTTGGGCCAACCGGCACGATCTTGATGCCGGCAATTCGGGGAGGTTCTTCCCTGTTCCACTGGGTGAGAGTCAGAAACGTGACTTGGTGTCCTCGCGCCGCGAGCGCCTCGGCGAGTGAGCGATACCATCGCTCGGCGCCGCCGATGCTCCAGGGATAGAGACAATCATAAATGATGCAGATCTTCATGCGGCGGGTGGCCGCTCAGGAGAACATCTTGGCGATCGTCCTGACGGAACGCGGGTGACCGTGGGAGCTGTAAAGGTAGTACCGCGGTGGCACGTATATCTCATTCAGGTCCTGCGGTATGTCTGGGAATGCTCCCTTGAACTCCTCCCGCAGAAAAAAGGCGTTGGCCCCAGAATGCGCGTTGCAGCACGCAAGGAAAAACCCGAATCTGGAGAAGAGATCCACGAAGCTGCATAGGGATGCTCCGAAGTAGTCATCGCCGGGCCACCTGTGCGTAGCGTCGTAATCCATCTGCCAGCGAACCGGCGGCGGAAATTTGGCGTTGTATTCCACTATGAAAAGTTTGGGATGAAAGCCGTTCTCGAGAAGCTTCTCGACCAGGTAAAGGTCATTTCCGTCGAGGTCGAGTGAGATCACGTCCACGGGCCGATTGTCCAAGTTTCGACGCCCTTCCTCCGCCAACGCGACGATGTTCTCGCGGGTAATCCATGCCCTTCTATAAGAGAAGGTCGCGGTTGGTTGCCCGATCGGGTACGCAAGCTTCTCGCCTCCCACCCAGAATCCCTTCCATCCCAGCGCCTTCAGGATGAGGGTGTTATTTTCAGTGCCGTTTCCTACCCCGAACTCTGCGAACGTTCCGCTTTCGACCGAAGCGATCCGTCTGAGGATTTCAAGGGTGATGCCATCCTCATCGGTTTGCGAGAAGCACTTCATTCCGCACCTGCTCAGTGGGTTTGGATGCGCAAGCCTCAGCGACAGGGCTTGGTGACCGACGACGAGATCCCGCAATTCCCCGAGATACGCGAAACCCAGCAACTTGGCCTTGCAGCGCCTCACGAAGGCCACCAGGGGTGCAAACCGGTTGCTTGGTATCTTCATGATGTTCTCGAGTAGTGCAACGCGTCTTCAACAGTCGGAGCGGTCTTGGGACCGATATCCAATGGCACACGTTCGTGGGATCCAGTCAAGAGATTATCCACGGAATCTCTGCACTGCGCGTGACGGTCGCCACCGTTCACCGAAGGGGCCGGGGCGGCCGGGTGAATCGGCCTGCACGGCCGGGGGCCCTGCTGCGCGCCGCCCCGGCGCAAAGCGTGACTTCGCTCACCAAATCTCCGAGGGACAGCTAGCCATGTGTTGCCAATTCGGCTAGGTTGCCGGACATGGCCGATTAGCCATATATCGGGCAGTCTTTAGCTATGCTCCTCGACTGGTTCGATGCGCGTGATGCCGTCGCCGTCGGTGTCACCCTGGCGGATCACTTCCTCCCCGAATCGAATTCTTCGGCAGCGGGGCGGAAAAAAGACATTCCGGCGAAGGATTGGCGCGCGAACGTTCCGCGCTTTCGCCAGCGGGTGACCCGGGAGGCCGGTCCCCTGAAGTTGAACCTGTTCAAGCGTGCCAAGCTGCTGAATTCGTTCAAGTGGAGACTATTGGAGCTGGGGTTCGATCCGAAAGCGGCTGACGAGCTGACCGAGCTGGTTCTGATGCAGCTGTGCGTCAAAGGAGCGGGCACCACAATTCCGCAGACCGAGGGCGCCGCAAACACGGACACTGTGCGATCGGCAAGACGCACACCGATGCTACTGGATGAAGCTGAGGCGCGGTTCGCGGACGGCAAATATGACGAAGCCGTGCTGCTGCTCGAGCAAGCACTTGCGATAGACCACCGCAACGCCGACGCACATGCCAATCTCGGTGCAGCGCTCTATCGCGTCGGCCGATTTGGTGAAGCCGAGCAAGCGTTGCGCGCCGCCGTCGAGATCAAGCCGAAGCATCCCGCTGCGCTCTTGAATCTAGGCACTCTGCTCCGTAATAGGGGTCAGTTCGCTGCGTCGGAAACTGCACTGCAGCAGGCGGTGAAACAGGACCCCACAAATACCTCCGCGATGGTAAGCCTCGGCATGACTTTCGGGATGTGTGCCCGCCTCGGTGAGGCGAGAGAATGCATGGACAAGGCCCTCCGGCTGAAGCCGCGTGATGCCGCAGCACTCTGCGGCCTCGGGTGGGTTGTGAGTATCGAGGGGCATTTCGAGGAGGCGGAGAAGTATTATCGCGCCGCTCTCGAGGCTGATCCCACGCAGCCGGGAGCCTGGGCATTCCTCGCCGGCTTGAAGCGGATGACCATTGCGGACAAGGATTGGCTCACAGGCGCAGAGCGCGCGCTCGCGAACGGCGTGGGGCCCGCCGAGGAAGCGAAGTTGCGCTTCTCGATCGGCAAATACTTCGACGACGTCGGCAATTACCCCAAGGCCTTCGAGCAATACCAGCGCGCCAACGGGTTACAGAAGCTGTTGGCGGTACCGTACGATCGGACTGAGCGCACGAAGCTCGTCGACGACGTCATAGTCGGCTATCCCGCGCAGTATCTCGCACAGCGCGTACGTAGTGCCTCGGAATCGGAACGACCGGTCATCGTCACAGGGATGATGCGTTCCGGGACTTCCCTGGTGGAGCAGATCATCGCTTCCCACCCGCAGGCGTCGGGCGCGGGTGAGCTGGATTTCTGGAGCACGACGGCGCGGCGCGGACGGGAGATTCTGCAGCGGGAGTTGCAGGAGGGGACGCTCACGAGAAAGCTGACGCATTCGTATCTCAAGAAATTGGAGCGGCACTCCGCCGATGCGGCGCGCGTCGTCGACAAGTCGACCTTCAATACCGATCATCTAGGGCTAATACATTCGGTATTTCCTCGCGCACGGCTCATCTACGTACGGCGTGACCCGGTCGATACTTGTCTCTCGTGCTACTTTCAGGACTTTGCCAACACCGCGAGCTTCACGATGGACCTGTCAGACCTCGCCCACTATTACAGCGAGCACCATCGTCTGGTCGCCCATTGGCGCGCGGTACTTCCGGGCGGGTCCCTGCTGGAAGTGCCATATGCCGAGCTGGTTGGTGACCCTGAGCGATGGACTCGCAAAATCGTCGAGTTCATCGGTCTCGAGTGGGACCCTCGCTGCCTCGAGTTTTACAAGACGGAGCGACGAGTACTCACCGCCAGCAATTGGCAGGTGCGGCAGCGAATCTATTCAGGTTCAGTGGAGCGGTGGCGGAACTACGAGAAATTCATAGGTCCCCTGCTCAAGCTTCGTGAGTTGCATCACTGAGCCCCGAGTTTAGCCGCGATTTTCGGAGCAGGGCTTATTCTATTCCCAACTTCTTGATACGATACCGCAGCGCCCGGAAGCTCATCCCGAGCAGCTTCGCTGCCGCCGTTTTGTTGTAGCGCGTCTTCTCCAAGGCCTTGACGATGGCGTCGCGCTCGATCTCCTCGAGGTGCTCGCCCAGCGCGGCACCACCACTCGCTGCTGCTGCCGCCGGCAGTGATACAGGTGCTGTCGGCCGCGGCATCGCGCGTAGCCTAATGTGCTCGCCAGTAATCACGCCGCCCACGCAGAGGGTGAGGGCGCGCTCGAGAACGTTCTCCAGCTCGCGCACGTTGCCGGGGAACGGATACGAGTTGAGCTGTTCCAGGGCATCGTCACCCAGGCGGGGCGGCTGCATTCCGGTGCGCCGGCCGAGTCTTTCCAGGATCGCCCGTGCGATCTCCGGGACATCCTCCGGCCGCTCGCGCAGAGCGGGCACGCGCAGCTCGATGACGTTGATGCGATAGAAGAGGTCCTCGCGGAACAGGCCCTGGGCGACCAGCTCGGAAAGGTTCTTGTGCGTGGCGGAGAGAATGCGGACATCGACGGTCTCTTCGCGTGACTCGCCAACAGGCCGTACGGTCTTCTCCTGTACGACGCGGAGCAGCTTCACCTGCATGTGCAGCGGCAGGTCCGCCACCTCATCGAGGAACAGGGTGCCGCCCTCGGCTGCCTGCACCAGTCCCTTCTTGTCAGCGACTGCGCCCGTGAAGCTGCCGCGCTTGTGGCCGAAGAGCTCACTCTCCATGAGCTCCGTAGGGATGGCGCCGCAGTTGACGGCGACGAAGGGGCCTTCGCGGCGGGCGCCAGACTCGTGAATCATGCGCGCGACCAGCTCCTTGCCGGTGCCGGACTCACCGAAGATATGTACCGGGGCCTGACTGCGCGAGACCCGCGAGATCATCTCGCGCAGCTGCTCCATCACTCCAGAGTGGCCGATGAGTCGCGCGCCGCTGGGATCGGCGGAGGCATCAGGCGCGCCGCTGCTGCCGAGGCGTATGGCGCTGCCGACGAGTTTGCGCAGCACGCCGAGGTCGAGGGGTTTCGAGACGAAGTCGAAGGCGCCGAGCTTCAGGGCCCGGACAGCGGATTCGACGTTGCCATGAGCGGTGATTACCGCGACGGGCAGCGTCGAGCGGTTCTCCTGGATCCAGGCAACCAGATCGAGCCCATCACCGTCGGGCAGGCGCATGTCCGTGAGGCAAAGATCGAACGCCTCGCTCTTCAGGAGCTTGCGCGCCGTGCTGACGTCGGGTGCCGTCCGGGTCCGCAGATTCATGCGGCTCAGGGTCAGGCTGACGAGCTCGAGCAGGTCGGGCTCATCGTCCACGATCAGCACGGCCGGCCTTGCCGGCTCGGTGCGGCTGCCCGTCAAAGATGCGTTCAAGACCCGACCTCCCATCGTCGAGGATCCGCGAATACCAGCCTAAAAACGCTGCCGCCGCCGTGACGCGGCTCATAGAGCAGCGTCGCGCCATTGCTCTGGGCGAGCTCCCGGGCCAGAAAGAGCCCGAGGCCCGTTCCCCGGCCGCCGCTGAAGAAGGGCTCGAATATGCGCTCCATGTGCTCCTTTGGGACCCCAGGGCCCCGGTCAGCCACCTCGAGGAAGGGCCGGTTATTCGACTGCAGCCGTCCGCAGCGCATCTCTATGGCGCCACCGCGGGCGTCGCTCCGCCGCTCGCCGAAGGCATGACGCATGGCATTCTCGCAGAGATTCCACACGATCTGCCGCAACTGGCTCGGGTCGAAGCGGACCTCGATCTCGATCGAGGGGCCGGTGATCCGCAACCGCTCCCGCGGCCATTGCATGGTCTCGCAGAACTCCTCGTAGAACTCCTCGCTCCAGACCTGCAGCGGCAGGCGCTCTACGTGTGACTCCTCGCGCCGTGAGAGCCTGAGGACGCTATCGATGATGCCACTCACCCGCTCGGCGTTGTTGCGGATGATCTCGGTGAGGCGCTGATCCTCCGGGTCCAGGCGCGGCGACTCGGCGAGGAGCTGGCCTGCGTGGCTCATGGCGCCGACGGGATTGCGGATCTCGTGCGCGATGCTGGCGCTCAGGCGGCCCAGCGCAGCGAGCTTGGATTGCTGCACCTTCTCGGTGATCAGGCCGGTGTCCTCGAGGAAAACCAGCACGGGCGTGGGCGTCGAGGTGCCCAGCGGTGCGAAGTGCGCCCGGATGACCTGTGCACCGTCTGCACCGACGAAAGTCTGCTCGACCGCAGGAAAGAGGCCGGTATCGCCGGTGCTCTGCCGCCAACGCTCGAGAAGGTACAGCAGCCGGGGTGAGGCTTCTCCGAGCAATGCATCCGGGTAGGCCCTGTCATCGCCCAGCATGCGCGCCGCCGACTCGTTGATGAGGCGGATGCGCGCTTGCGGGTCGACGACGAGGATGCTTTCACGCAAGTGCTGGACGATGTATTGCGAGAGCTGCGCCAGGTTCGCGAGATCGACCTCCTGCCGCCGCATCATCGCCTCGCTCTCGCGGATGCGGTTAGCGAGCGGCCAGGCGAGCACTGCGATCGCGAACAACACCACGCCGAGCACCCCCGCCGTGGTGAAGTCGGTGAATCGCATCGACGATTCCAGGCCGACGAAGAACTGCTGCACCAGGACCGCGAGTACCGCCACGGCAGCGATGAGGAGCGCGTCGCGATGCTTCGCCAGGGTAGCCATGGCCAGCACCGGCAGGACGAGCAGGATGCCGAACCCGCTGGATACGCCGCCGCTCGCGTAAAGGAGGACGCCAATTGCTGCGGAATCCACACTGGCGTTGACGAGCGCTACCAGCCGCAGCGTCGACCAGCGCAGCCGCCGTGCGATGACGAGCAGCACTGCCGCCGTGAAGTACACGACGCACACTGAGATGAACAGTCCGGGCCGCGGCACGAGCGTCAGGCGCTGGCCGGAAAGCCACAACGCGCACAGCAGCACGACCGGCACCAGGAGCCGGTAGAGATTCAGCAGGCCGACGACCCGCCAGGCGAGGTCGGCGTGAGCTGCGGAAGCGGCAGGTGATGTCGCGGCGGTAGCCGGCATGGACGATTCGGGTGGGAGGCGCTCGAGGCGGAAAAACAGGCGCGTGCGACTCTACCATCTTCATAGGACAGCGGTTCGCGATCCAGGTCGCTATTGCCCGAAGGACCGCCTCGCGCTGGCGGCGGGCCGCCTTTTTGGACACAATGGGAAATTCACGTCACGTCTCAGATCGAGTGTCCAGGATCACCCCATGAATCTGCACGAATATCAGGCCAAAGAGATATTCAGGAACTACGGAATTCCGGTGCCCGCCGGCCGCGTGGCGGCCAGCGCGGATGAGGCCGTCGCCGCCGCCAACGCTCTCGGCGGACCGGTCTGGGTCGTGAAGGCCCAGGTCCATGCCGGCGGCCGCGGCAAGGCGGGGGGCGTCAAACTGGCGCGCGATGCAGAGGCAGTCCGCAGCGCTGCGGCCGCGATGCTCGGCACACGCCTCAAGACCAAACAGACCGGGCCCGAAGGTCTGCCGGTCGAGCGGGTCTACGTCGAGTCGGGCTCGGAGATCGAGCGGGAGATCTATCTCTCCCTGACACTCAACCGGGAGAAGGGCCGCATCGCCCTCATCGCCTCCGCCGCGGGCGGCATGGACATCGAGGAGGTTGCGCAGAAGAAGCCCGAGCAGATTCTGGCTGTGACGGTGCATCCGTCGGCGGGCCTGCAGCCGTACCAGGCGCGCCAGATCGGCTTCGGTCTCGGCCTCAAGGGCGCGCAGATCGCCGAGTTCCAGGCGATCGTTGCGGCGTTGTATCGACTCTACCTGGAGCAGGACGCGAGCCTGCTCGAGGTGAATCCTTTGATCGTCACCAAGGCCGGGAAGCTCGTGGCTCTCGATGCAAAGATCAACGTCGATGCCAACGCGGTCTTCCGGCATCCCGATCTCGCGAAGCTCCGCGATGCCAACCAGGAGGATCCGATGGAGCGCCGCGCGAGTGAGCACGAGCTCAACTATGTTTCCCTGGACGGTGATATCGCGTGCATGGTCAATGGCGCGGGGCTCGCGATGGCGACCATGGACCTGATCAAGTTGCATGGTGGCCAGCCCGCCAACTTCCTCGACGTCGGCGGCGGTGCGACCAGCGAGCGGGTGACCGCCGCATTCCAGCTCATCCTGTCCAACCCGAAAGTTCGGGCGGTGCTGGTCAATATCTTCGGCGGGATCGTCCGCTGCGATCTCATCGCCGACGGCGTGATCAATGCCGTGAAGAACGTGGGCGTCAAGGTGCCCGTTGTCGTCCGCCTCGAAGGGACCAACGCGGAGAAGGCGCGCACGACGCTGGCCGACAGCGGTCTCACCATCACTCCGGCCACCGATCTGACAGATGCCGCGCGCAAGGTCGTCGCGCTGGCGGCGGGCAAGTAAGGGTTCGAGCATGAGCATACTGGTCAACAAGTACACCAAGGTGATCTGCCAGGGCTTCACCGGTAAGCAGGGCACGTTTCACTCGGAGCAGGCGATTGCCTACGGCACCCGGCTCGTCGGTGGCGTGACGCCTGGTCGAGGTGGTCAGAAACACCTGGGCCTTCCCGTATTCGACACCGTGAAGGACGCAGTGAAGGAGACAGGCGCCACAGCCAGCATGATCTACGTGCCGGCCGCGGGCGCTGCCGACTCGATTCTCGAGGCAGCCGATGCCGGCATCGAGCTCGTGGTCTGCATCACGGAGGGCGTGCCCGTCAATGACATGGTGCGCGTGAAGTCGGTGCTGGCCGGCTCCGGCACGCGCCTCGTCGGACCCAATTGCCCGGGCGTCATCACCCCGGACGAATGCAAGATCGGCATCATGCCCGGCTTCATTCACAAGAAGGGCACCGTGGGCATCGTGTCGCGCTCCGGGACCCTGACCTACGAGGCGGTCTTTCAGACTACCAACATCGGCCTCGGCCAGAGCACCTGTGTCGGCATCGGCGGCGATCCGGTGCGCGGTCTCAACTTCGTCGACGTGCTGGAGCTCTTCGAGCGCGACCCGGGCACAGAAGGCATCGTGCTCGTGGGCGAGATCGGGGGCAGTGACGAGGAGGCAGCCGCCCACTTCATCCGCCACTTCGTGACCAAGCCCGTGGTCGCCTACATCGCAGGTGTCACCGCGCCCCCGGGCAAGCGGATGGGACATGCCGGCGCCATCGTCGCCGGCGGCAAGGGCACGGCCGCCGACAAATATGCGGCGTTCGAGGCCGCGGGCGTGCGCACCGTCAAGTCGCCTGCAGAGCTGGGCAGCGCAATGAACGATCTCCTGCGGCGACGCCGCGCGAGCGCCGCTGCAAAGGCCGTGCGTCCTGTCGCCGGCGCACAGCCCGCACCTCGGCTGGCAGGAGAGGCCGCCCAGAAGCGGGCGAAAAAGACCGCGACAAGCCCGTCGAAGCGTGTCGCCAAACCTGCTGCGGCGGCGCCGGCATCGCCGCGCAGCAAAGGCAGCCGCAAGGTCGGACGGCGAACGGCCGGCGCACGGTCCGCGGCCGCTGGCCGTAGTCAGTCGGCAGGCCGCGCAGGCGCGCGGCGCGCAGCCTCCAGCGCCGGCAAGAAGAAGCCGGCGGTCGCGCGAAAGGGCAAGCGCAGCTAGGCGCATGAGCGAGTCGCTCCGCATCGCACTCGCGCAGCTCGACCTGCTGGTCGGTGACGTGCAGGGAAATGCGGCGCGCGTCATCGAATTCGCACGCGCCGCGCATCGCGCGCATCAGGCCGATCTGGTGGCTTTCCCGGAGCTCGCGCTCTCCGGCTACCCTCCGGAGGACCTGCTCTTCCATCGCGGCTTCAGGCGGCAGATCGAGTCGGGACTGGAGGAGGTCTGCCGCCAGGTGGCGGGCCCCTGCGTGATGGTCGGCTACCCGGAATACACCCGCTCGACGATTTACAACTCCGCAGCGTTCATCGCCGATGGGGCGGTTGCAGCCATACACCGCAAGGCGGAGCTGCCCAACTACAAGGTGTTCGACGAGAAGCGCTACTTCCATGCCGGTGCGCAGCCGACGGTGGTGGACTGCAAGGGCTTCCGGGTGGGACTCCTCGTCTGCGAGGACATCTGGGAGCCTGAGCCGGCACAGCTGGCGCGGTCGGATCGCGCGGAGCTGCTCGTCGTCATCAATGCCTCACCTTACGAGCGCGACAAGCAACGCGAGCGTGAGTCAGTGGTCCGTGCGCGCGTGGCCGATGTTGCCCTGCCCATCGCGTACGTCAACATGGTGGGAGGACAGGACGAGCTGGTCTTCGACGGCAACTCCTTCGTCATGGATGCGGAGGGCAAAGTGGTCATGCGGGCGCCGGCCTTCCAGCAGGGCACTTACCTCATCGACTTCGAGCGCCGTGGCCGTGGCACCGTTGTGCCGCTGCCGGGCGATATGGCCCCGGAATTGAGCGACGAGGCCACCGTCTACAGTGCGTTGGTTCTCGGTGTACGCGACTATGTGAACAAGCACGGCTTCCCGGGCGTCGTGATGGGCCTCTCAGGAGGGGTCGACTCAGCGCTGACTCTTGCGATTGCGGTCGATGCGCTCGGTGCGGACCGCGTGCATGCCGTCATGATGCCTTCGCGGTTCACGGCGTCGATGAGCCTGCAGGATGCGGCTGAGGAGGCGCGCCTCCTCGGTGTCAAGTACAGCGAGCTCTCGATCGAAGGCATGTTCGAGGCGACCCTCGGCACGCTGAAGGAAGAATTCGCCGGACGACCGCCGGACACGACGGAAGAGAACATCCAGTCGCGCTGCCGCATGCTGCTGCTCATGGGCATCTCCAACAAGACGGGCCGCATGTTGCTCACCACGGGCAACAAGAGCGAGATGGCGGTCGGCTACGCCACGCTCTATGGCGATATGGCCGGCGGCTTCGCACCGATCAAGGATTGCAGCAAGCTGCTGGTCTACCGCCTCGCGGCCTACCGCAACGGTCTCGGCCGGGTCATCCCGCAACGGGTGATCGACCGCCCGCCGTCGGCGGAGCTGCGCCACGAGCAGAAGGATTCCGACTCACTCCCACCCTACGAGATCCTGGATCCGATCCTCGAGGCCTTCATCGAGGAGGACCTCTCGGTCGATGAGCTCGAGGCACGGGGGTTCGACCGCGCCACCGTGGGAAGGGTGCTCGACCTCGTCAAGCGCAACGAGTACAAGCGCCGGCAGGCGCCGCCTGGAGTCAGGGTGAGCCGCCGCGCCTTCGGCCGCGACTGGCGCTATCCGATCACGAACGGGTATCGGAGGTAGCGGCTACCAGAAGTGCCACCAGTGGCGCGGCTCGACCGATGCGGCCACCTGCGTCGCCTGACCGGTGAAATTGGCGGCATAGACCTGGCGGGCCTCATCGGCCAGAGGCTTCAGGCCCAGCCGGTCGTCGGCGACGATCATGATGGCTAGCGCGTCCTTCGTGGCTGGCGCGCCCTCGTAGTTGTCGATGACGTACTTTGCCCGACGGACTGCCCCGATGTAGGCGCCGCGCTTCAGGTAGTACCTGGCGATATCGACGTTGTAGGCAGCCAGGCGGTCCCGCAGATAGATCATCCGCTGCCGGGCATCATAGGCGTACGCGCTCTTCGGGTACTGCTGCACCACCGTGCGGAAGGCTGCAAAGGACTTGTTCGCGGTCGTCGGCGGCCGCTTCGAGAGGTCGACGCGGAACAGGTGCTCGATGGCGTTCGGCTGCTTCTCGAAGTTCACCAGTCCCTTCATGTAATAGGCATAGTCCACCCGCGGATGGGTGGGATTCTCGCGGATGAAGGTGTCGCAGGCATCGATGGCGGAATCGGTCTCCCCTGCGCGGTAATATGCGTAGATGAGATCGAGCTGCGCCTGACGGGCCTGGTCGGTGAAGGGATAGACCGCCGTCAGCTGCTCGTAAGCCTTGATCGCCGAGTTGTAATTGTAAGTCTCCAGATCATGCTTCGCGTCCGTATACAGCTTCTGAGGGCTCGACTGCGCGGGCTTCTTGTGGGCGCAGCCCGTCAGGGCGAAGACACTGATGCAGAGCGCGGCGATGACGCCGCGCAGCGGGAAAGCGGTATTGGGCATGGCGCGAGAGTATAGCGAATCCGCCGGCAGCCCTTCGGACCCCGAGGCGGCGGTGGAGTTCCGCAGCCATTCCCTGGTGCTGCCGGCAAGCGCGGCGGGCCTGAGGCTCGATCAGGCGCTTGCGCGCGCTCTGCCGCAGTACTCCCGCGCCCGCCTTCAGGGGTGGATCGAGGCGGGTGCCGTCCGCGTGGACGGCCGCCAGCCGCGGACGAAGGACAAGGTTCTCGGCGGTGAGCAGGTGGAAGTTGCGGCGCGGCTCGAGGCCGACCGACGGGTCGCCCCCGAGGCACAGCCTCTGGCGGTAGTCCACCAGGACCGCGCGCTCTTCGTCATCAACAAGCCGGCTGGCATGGTGGTGCACCCGGGCGCCGGCAATCCCCGCCACACGCTGCAGAATGCGTTGCTCGCGCTCGATCCGAAACTTGCCGTGGTGCCGCGCGCCGGTCTGGTGCACCGGCTGGACAAGGATACGAGCGGCCTGCTGGTCGTCGCGCGCACGCCCGAAGCGCATGCCCGGCTCGTCGAGGCGCTCGCAGAGCGGGAGATAGAGCGCAGCTACCTCGCAATCTGCACTGGAGCGATGACAGGCGGGGGCACCGTGGATGCACCAATAGGCCGCCATCGCGCGCAGCGCACGCGTATGGCAGTGCGAAGCGATGGGCGCGAGGCCGTTACGCACTATCGCATCGTGAAGCGTTATCGCGCCCACACCCTCGTGCGCGTGCAACTCGAGACTGGACGGACCCACCAGATCCGCGTGCACCTGGCGCACATCGGATATCCCATCGTCGGCGATCCCGTATACCTGGGGCGCCGACGATTGCCTGCCGGCTGCAGCCCCGCGCTGGTCGCGGCACTCGGAGCGTTTCCACGACAGGCGCTGCACGCTGCGCGGCTCGCCCTGGCCCATCCGATGACCGGACGCGCGCTGCAATGGGAGGCGCCGCTCCCGGATGACCTGCAGGGGCTGCTGAAGGCGCTCGATGACGACCAGCAAACCTGACTTCATCGTCCCCGACTGGCCTTCGCCCGCGGGCATTCGCGCGGCCTTCACTCTGCGCGCAGGCGGAGTGAGCGCTCCGCCATTCGACACCTTCAACATCGCCGCGCACGTAGGAGATGACTCCAATGCAATCGCCGGGAATCGGGCGCGCCTGCGAGAGAGTCTCGCGTTGCCCGCGGAGCCTGTATGGCTCGAGCAGGTGCACGGCCACCGGGTCGTCGATCTCGACAGCCAGACCTCGCGCGCGTCACTCGGGCCTGCCGATGCCGCAATCGCGCGCAGCCCCGGCAGAGTCTGTGCGATCCAGGTGGCCGACTGCATGCCGGTGTTGTTTGCCGCGGCGGACGGCTCGGTGATCGGCGCCGCGCACGCCGGCTGGCGCGGACTGGCCGGCGGCGTGTTGGAATCCACCGCGCGCGCGATGAAGGCGCCCGCCGGGGACCTCATTGCCTGGATGGGACCGGCGATCGGGCCAGCGCATTTCGAGGTCGGTGAGGAGGTGCGCGCCGCCTTCCTGGCGGCGGACAGCGGGGCTTCGGCCGCGTTCACTGCCAACCGGAGGGGGCGGTGGCAGTGTGACCTCTACGCATTGGCCACGCGCCGGCTCGCCGCAATGGGCGTGACCGCCGTTTACGGCGGCGGCTGGTGCACCTACGCTGATGCGGCACGGTTTTTCTCCTATCGCCGGGACGGCCGCTGTGGCCGGATGGCGGCATTGATCTGGCGGGATTCCCAGGGCTAAAACGGGCTTGAACGGCACCCATTCACCCCCAAATTTCCGCCAACCGAACCCTATTTGAAGGTCTTCCCCGATGCGGATGGACAAGCTCACGAGCCGATTCCAGCAGGCGCTGGCCGACGCCCAGTCGCTTGCCGTCGGCCGCGACCATCAGTTCCTCGAGCCCGCCCACGTGCTGCTGGCGCTCCTCGACAGCCAGGGCGGGACGGTGCGGCCGCTCCTCATCAAGGCCGGTGCCGACGTCAACCGGCTGCGCTCGGAGCTCGGCGCCAGCCTCGACCGGCTGCCCAAGGTGGAGGGGACCCCGGGGGAAGTCCACGTCTCCAATGAGCTCAACCGGATCCTCAACGTCACCGACAAGCTCGCGCAGCAGCGGGGCGACCAGTTCATCTCGAGTGAGCTCTTCGTGCTCGCCGCCTTCGAGGACCGCAATCTCACGCGCCTCTTCCGCGAGGCAGGCGTCGTACGCGGGGCGGTGGAGAAGGCGATCGAAGAGGTACGGGGTGGCGAGAAGGTCGCCGACCCCAATGCGGAGGAAAGCCGCCAGGCTCTGGAGAAGTACACGATCGACCTGACGGCGCGCGCCTCCTCGGGCAAGCTCGATCCGGTCATCGGCCGCGACGATGAGATCCGCCGCACCATCCAGGTGCTGCAGCGGCGCACCAAGAACAATCCGGTGCTCATCGGCGAGCCTGGAGTCGGCAAGACCGCCATCGTGGAGGGCCTGGCGCAGCGCATCATCAACGGTGAAGTCCCCGAGGGCCTCAAGGAGAAGCGCATCCTGGCACTCGACATGGGCTCGCTCATCGCAGGCGCAAAATTCCGCGGCGAATTCGAGGAGCGCCTGAAGGCTGTGCTCAACGACCTCGCCAAGCAGGAAGGTCAGATCATCCTCTTCATCGACGAGCTGCATACCATGGTGGGCGCCGGCAAGGCCGAAGGCGCCATGGATGCAGGTAACATGTTGAAGCCAGCGCTCGCGCGCGGCGAGTTGCATTGCGTCGGCGCCACGACGCTCGATGAGTATCGAAAGTACATCGAGAAGGACGCCGCCCTGGAGCGGCGCTTCCAGAAGGTGTTGGTCGATGAGCCCTCGGTCGAGGATACCATCGCGATCCTGCGCGGCCTGCAGGAGCGCTACGAGGTCCACCACGGGGTCGATATCACCGACCCGGCGATCGTTGCCGCGGCCACCCTGTCGCACCGCTACATCACCGACCGGCAGCTCCCCGACAAGGCGATCGACCTCATCGATGAGGCCGCGGCGCGCATCCGCATGGAGATCGACTCCAAGCCCGAGGCGCTCGATCGCCTCGAGCGGCGCATCATCCAGCTCAAGATCGAGCAGGAGGCGCTGAAGAAAGAGCAGGACGAGGCCTCGCGCAAGCGCCTGGCCACACTCCAGGAGACCCTCCGCGGGTTGGAGAAGGAGTACTCCGATCTCGAGGAAATCTGGAAATCCGAGAAGGCCACTCTCCAGGGCGCCGCGCAGATCCGCGAGGAGCTCGATCGGGTGCGCCTCGAGCTCGATGCGGCGCGCCGCGCCGGCGACCTCGGCCGCATGGCGGAGCTGCAATACGGCAAGATCCCTGAGCTCGAGAAGCGGCTCGCCGCGGCCGCGGCCGCCGAGGACAAGGCTCCGCAGCTCGTGCGCAACAAAGTGACCGAGGAGGAGATCGCCGAAGTCGTTGCCAAGTGGACGGGGATCCCGGTCTCGAAGATGTTGGAGGGCGAGAAGGAGAAGCTCCTCAGAATGGAAGAGGCGCTCGGCAGGCGCGTCGTCGGCCAGGACGAGGCGTTGAAGATCGTTTCCAACGCCATCCGCCGCTCGCGGGCCGGCCTCGCCGATCCGCGCCGCCCCAACGGCTCGTTCCTCTTCCTCGGGCCGACCGGCGTCGGCAAGACCGAGCTCTGCAAGGCGCTCGCGGAATTTCTCTTCGACACCGAGGATGCGCTGGTTCGCATCGACATGTCGGAATTCATGGAGAGGCACTCCGTGGCGCGGCTCATCGGCGCCCCGCCGGGCTACGTCGGCTATGAGGAAGGCGGTTATCTCACCGAGGCCATCCGCCGGCGTCCCTATGCCGTGATCCTGCTCGATGAGATCGAGAAGGCCCATCCGGACGTTTTCAATGTCCTGCTGCAGGTGTTGGATGATGGCCGTCTGACCGACGGCCAGGGCCGCACGGTGGACTTTCGCAACACGGTCATCATCATGACTTCGAACCTCGGCTCGCAGGTGATCCAGGAGTACGCCGGGGAGAAGAACTACACGCGCATGAAGAGCGCCGTGATGGAGATCGTGCAGCAGAGCTTCCGGCCGGAGTTCATCAACCGCATCGATGACATCGTCGTATTCCATCCGCTCGGCGCCGGCCAGATCCGCGCCATCGTGGATATCCAGCTCGTCTACCTGCGCAAGCGCCTGCAGGAGCGGAACATGGACCTGACGCTCGATGACTCCGCCCGCGACCTGCTGGGCGAGGCCGGGTTCGACCCGGTGTACGGCGCGCGGCCGCTGAAGCGCGCCATCCAGCAGCAGATCGAGAATCCGCTCGCGCAGCGGATCCTCAAGGGCGAGTTCGTCCCGGGCGACCGTATCCGCGCGGCCGCGCGGGACGGGCAGATCTCCTTCAGCAAGGCGCCTTGAGCGTTGGCCCGGAGGACGCGCGCCCGGCGGCTATAATGGGCGCAGCGGGGACTTCCCCACACCTACAACTCAAAGCCATGCCGTTCTACGAATACGAGTGCCAGAGCTGCAAGTTCTACGCCGAGGTGATGCAGAAGATCAGCGATCCGCCGCTCACCAAGTGTCCTTCGTGCGGCAAGCGCACGATGCAGAAGCTGATATCCGCGCCGGTGTTCCGCCTCAAGGGCAGCGGCTGGTACGAGACCGACTTCAAGTCCGACAAGGAAGACAAGCGCAATCTCGCCGTCGAGCGCGAGGAGCCGAAGCCGGCCGCCGAAGAATCGAAGCCGGAGGCGAAGGCCCCGGCCGCGGAAAGCGCTTCCAAGCCGTCCGAGCCCGGGACGCCGAGCGTCAGCACCTCCGCGGCAGCTTCCAAGCCGCGCGCCGCTGCGCCCGCACGCAAGCGCCCCCAGCCAGCCGCGGCCAAGGCGAGCCCGCGGCCCGCGGCATCGAAGGCCAAAGCGAAGCCGGCAGCGCGGCCGAAGGCCAAGAAGCGCGGCTCGAGGCGGTGAGGCGTTGAGCGCGCCCGTCATCGACAAGCCAGGCCAGCCGCTTCCACCCGGCCAGGCGACTCCGAAGAAGAGGGGCTCGCCGCTGCGCCGCTATCTGGTCGCGGGCGTGCTCGTCTGGCTGCCGATCATCGCCACCCTGTGGGTGGTGACCTTCCTCTTCCGCCTCGCAGACCGGACGCTGCTGCTCTTCCCCTTGCCCATCGCGTACCGGCCCGAGGGGCTCATGAGCCTCGCGCTGCCGGCGCTCGGCGCCGTATTTGTCTTCATGGTGCTGGTCCTCACCGGGCTCCTGGGTACCAACCTGATCGGCCGGCGCCTGCTGGTGTGGGGCGAGGAGCTGCTGCAGCACATTCCGATCGTCCGCAGCGTTTATGGCGGCG